>NZ_JADBHG010000001.1:1056262-1148250 GCF_017808095.1 Brevibacterium renqingii
CAGCCGGGTCCGCGCTCTTCTCGTCTCCGGTCTACTCAACGGCGCCGGAACCTGTTGTACAGAACCAGCGCGCCCGGCTCGGGTCTGCCCTGCGGGCGACGCCCACGGGAGATCGAAACAACGTCTCCGCCGACGGTGCCGGCCGCGAAGACTCGGGCCTCGCGCTCCTGCGCCGACATCCGCGAACGGACCTCGGCCTCGAGCTCCTCATTCCGGTGCTGGAGCGCATCGACCCGGTTCTGCAGGTCGATGATCTTCTTGATCCCGACGAGGTTCACTCCCTCGTCCTGCGACAGCTGCTGGATCATCCGCAGCTTGGCGATGTCCTGTCCCGAGTAACGCCGTCCCCGGCCTGCCGTGCGCTCTGGAGTGACGAGACCCAGGCGGTCATACTGCCGCAGAGTCTGCGGATGCATTCCCGCCAGATCCGCGGCCACCGAGATGACATACACCGCCGCACTCGATGAAATGTGCATCGTGCTTCACCACCTCAACTGGCCTTTGCCTTGTCCAGCAGGCCGTCGCGGGGATCTTCGCCCTCGGTCGCGGACTTGAATGCCTCGACCGCTTCCTTGGCCTCCTTGGACAGATTCTTCGGCGCCACGATCTCGACCGTCGCCAGCAGATCGCCGGTGCCCTTCTTCGTCTTCACTCCCTTGCCGCGCACGCGCAGGGTCCGGCCCGAGGGAGTCCCGGGCGCGACCTTGACCTTGACCGGCATGCCGCCCAGCGTCGGGACCTTGATCTCCGCTCCCAGAGCCGCCTCGTCGAAGCTGATGGGCAGGTCCATGCGGAGGTTGTCACCGTCCCGGGTGAAGACCGGGTGTGGCTTCACATGCACAGTGAGGATCACATCGCCGGGCTCGCCGCCGTTGGGACTGGCCTTGCCCTTGCCTGTCAGACGGATCTTCTGTCCGTCCTTGACGCCGATCGGTGTGCGCACGGTCAGCGGTTTGCCGCCGGGCATATTCAGCTTGACGGAAGCACCGTCGATCGCTTCGGTGAACGACAGGGTCGTGCTCGATCTGATGTCGCCCCCCTTGACCGGCGGCGAGTAGCCACCGCCGAACCCGCCGCCGTAGCCTCCGCCGAATCCGCCGAGCAGATCTGCGAGATCCGGGGGGACGTCTCCCCCGCCGCCGTAGGTCGTCCGGGTCCGTGTCCTTCCCCCGCCTCCGAAGAGGTCGGAGAACACGTCCTCGAATCCGCCGCCTGCAGCACCGCCGGGCCCTCCGGCTCCGGCACTGAACCGGGCACCGCCGCCCATGGCTCGGACCTGGTCGTACTGAGCACGCGATTCCTTGTCGGACAGCACCTGATGCGCCTGTCCGATCTCCTTGAATTTCTCCTCGGCCTTGTCATCACCGGGATTGGCATCCGGGTGGTACTTGCGTGCGAGTTTGCGGTAGGCCTTCTTGATCTCAGCATCGGAAGCATCTTTGGAGACGCCGAGGGTTTTGTAGAAGTCCTTCTCGAACCAATCATTCTGAGGTCCGGTATTCACCTGGCACCTCCTTTCCTTCCCAGCAATCCTGTCATCAGTGTATTCACTTGTCTCCTCACAATCCGCACCTTCGGGGCCAGCGCCCCGACGATCCGGACCGCCGCCGAGGTGGCCGCCCGGTCCCCTGCGTCAGTTCGCTGACGCAGGGGTTCCGGGAGCCGCCTCGGCGATCGTGGTCGTTCAGTCCTCCGGTTGCTGGACACCGACCCGGGCCGCGCGGATGATGCGCTCCCCGATTCGGTAGCCCGGCTGCATGACCAGGAAGACCGTCGGATTCTCGACATCGTCCGAAGGCTGCTGCATGAGCGCTTCGTGGATGTTCGGGTCGAACTCGTCGCCGACCTCTCCGTACTGTTCGACGCCGAGCTTGCCCAGCGACTCGATCAGCTTATTCACGTGGGTCTCGAAAGGCCCGGTGACATCGCCGTTCTCACGGGCGAGCTTGACCTCGTCGAGCACGGGGATCAGGGCCTCGATGACCTTGATCGTGCCGCCGAGGGCCGCCCGTTCCCGTTCGCGGTCGGCGCGCATACGGTACGCCGCGTACTCGGCGTTGATGCGCTTGAGGTCCGCGAGATGGGCCGCAGCCTCCGAACCCGGTTCGGGCTCGGCCGACGGCTCGGTGTCCTCAAGATCCGATGCATCGGCGGGGATGTCCACCCCGAGGTCGCTGGCATCGGCGGATCCGCTTCCGGTCTGATCGGCGTCGGACACCTGATCGGAGTTGGGATCCGCGACTTGCTCCTCGTCGACCCCGGCCGAGGCCGACTGGTCGTCGGCCTCGGGACGGACCTCACCGGTGTTCGGGTCGACCCGGCGCTTGTCGCTGAAAGTGAAGCCTGGCTCCTCGGACGACTGATCGTTGCCCTCGGCAGTCATTACTTCTTCTCCTCGTCCTCTTCGTCGACAACCTCGGCGTCGACGACATCGTCCTCGGCACCGGAATCGGCGGTTGCCTCTTCACCGGCAGCGGCGCCGTCGGCGCCCTGCTGGCTGTAGATGGCTTCGCCGATCTTCTGCTGGTTGGCGACGAGCTTGTCGTAGGCGGTCTTCACGGCGTCGTCGTCTTCACCCTTGAGGGCTTCCTTGACGGCGTCGACATCGCCCTGCATCTCGGTCTTGACCTCTTCGGGCAGCTTGTCCTCGTTGTCGGTCAGCAGCTTCTCGGTCTGGTAAGCGAGGTTCTCCGCATTGTTGCGGACGTCGGCGGCCTCACGGCGCTTCTTGTCCTCTTCTGCGTGCTCCTCGGCCTCACGGACCATGCGCTCGATGTCTTCCTTCGGCAGCGCGGAACCGCCGGTGATCGTCATCGACTGCTCCGTGCCGGTGCCCTTGTCGGTGGCCGACACGTGGACGATGCCGTTGGCGTCGATGTCGAAGGCGACCTCGATCTGCGGCACGCCGCGCGGAGCCGGAGCGATGCCGGTCAGCTCGAAGGTGCCGAGGTTCTTGTTGTCGCGAGTGAACTCGCGCTCACCCTGGAAGACCTGGATCGAGACTGAGGGCTGGTTGTCCTCGGCCGTGGTGAAGGTCTCCGAACGCTTGGTCGGGATCGGGGTGTTGCGCTCGATGAGCTTGGTCATCACGCCGCCCTTGGTCTCGAGTCCGAGCGAGAGCGGAGTGACGTCGATGAGCAGAACGTCCTTGCGTTCGCCCACGAGGACACCGGCCTGCACGGCAGCACCGATTGCCACGACCTCATCCGGGTTGACGCCCTTGTTGGGTTCCTTGCCGCCGGTGAGTTCGGTGACCACGGCGGACACTGCCGGCATACGGGTCGAGCCGCCGACGAGCACGACATGGTCGATGTCCTTGACGGACACTCCCGCGTCCTTCATGACAGCGTGGAACGGAGCCTTGGTGCGCTCGAGGAGATCCTTCGTCAGGTCCTCGAACTTCGCCCGCGAGAGCGTCTCGTCCAGGTGGATCGGTCCGTTCTCGCTCATCGACAGGTACTGCAGCGAGATGTTGGTGCTGGTGGCCGAGGACAGTTCCTTCTTGGCCTGCTCAGCGGCTTCCTTCAGACGCTGCAGAGCGGTCGCGTCCTTGCTCAGGTCGACGCCGTAGCCGTTCTTGACCTCGCCGACGAGCCAGTCGACGATGCGCTGATCCCAGTCATCGCCGCCGAGGCGGTTGTCGCCCGAGGTGGCCCGGACCTGAATGGTCGAGAAGTCGTCTTCATCCTTGCCGACTTCCAGCAGCGAGACATCGAAGGTGCCGCCGCCGAGGTCGAAGACGAGGATCGTCTCGTCTTCCTTGCCGCGCTCGAGCCCGTAGGCCAGAGCGGCCGCAGTGGGCTCGTTGATGATGCGCGAGACGTTGAGGCCGGCGATCTCGCCGGCGTCCTTCGTGGCCTGGCGCTCGGCATCGTTGAAGTATGCGGGGACGGTGATCACTGCATCGGTGACGTCTTCCTGCAGGTACTCCTCGGCGTCGTGCTTGAGCTTCTGGAGGATGCGAGCTGAGACCTCGGGCGCCGACAGCGTCTTGCCGCCGAGCTCCGTGGTCCAGTCGGTGCCCATGTGGCGCTTGACCGAAGAGACGGTGTTCTTGATGTTGGTGACGGCCTGGCGCTTGGCGATTTCGCCGACCAGAGAGTCACCGTTCTTGTTGACAGCGACGACGGACGGCGTCGTGCGACCGCCTTCCGCGTTCGCGATGACCTTCGGGTCACCGCCCTCGAGGACCGTGACGACGGAGTTCGTGGTTCCGAGGTCGATTCCAACTGCACGTGCCATAGCGTTATCTCCTTACTTTGAGCGAGTTCCTGCGGCTCAATGCGTGTGCTCGGGCGGCTCCGCCGCCGAGCTTCCACGACATTTCCTGCCATGGAGCGAGCAGCGGATCCACTCGAGCGCACACATTGAGCCAACCGGACTCAAGTATTCTCTTCGAAGTTTCGGTCGTCAAACCGACTTCATCAAAGTTGCGTACACTAGACTCAACTTTACTGAGGCCGGCTTTATTCCTGGGAGAAGAGAAAACTTCTCCATGGCCGCCCCAGGCGCTCGGATTTCGTCTCGAGCAGAGAAGCCGCAGACAACGACTGCAGAATATGCACCCTGCGAGAATCGGCGAGGGGACGGGACTGCTCCTAGTGGCCGCCGCCGAGGCCGCCTGTGAGTCGAGCGTGGAACGCAGTCGTGAAGTCGTTCATGCCGACGAACCCGACGGATTTTCCATACTGCTCGTATTTCGTTTCGATCGCATCGAGAGCGGCGACGGTCGACGCATCCCAGACATGCGAATTCGTGAAATCGATGACCACTCGATCCGGATCGTCAGCGTACTCGAACAGTGTCGTCAGGTCGTTGCTGGAGGCGAACAGCAGCTGCCCTTCGACTGTATAGTGAGCAACCTCCTGATCGCCCTGCATCCGGATCTCTCGGCGGACGTCGATGAGATGCGCAACGCGACGGACGAACATCACAGAGGCCACGAACACCCCGACAACGACGCCGATCGCGAGATTGTGGGTCGCGACGACCACGGCGACCGTGATGACCATGACGGCTGTTTCGCTCTTGGGCATTCTCCTGAGCGTGGCGAGTCTGATGGAGTGCCAGTCGAAGGTGCCGACCGAGACCATGATCATCACGGCAACGAGTGCGGCCATCGGAATGACGGATACGACGTCTCCGAGAGCAACGACGAGAATCAACAGGAACAGCCCGGCGAGGAATGTCGATATGCGGGTGCGGGCGCCGGAGGCTTTGACGTTGATCATGGTCTGCCCGATCATGGCGCACCCGCCCATTCCGCCGAAGAGCCCTGAGAGGATATTCGCCACTCCCTGGCCCCAGCTTTCGCGGGTCTTGTTCGAATGCGTATCGGTGACATCGTCGACGAGCTTCGCAGTCATCAGTGATTCCATGAGTCCGACAAGGGCCATCGCCAGAGAATAGGGGGCGATGATCGTCAGTGTCCCCCAGGTCAGGGGGACGTCAGGGATGAACAGCTCCGGCAGGCTGCGGGGCAGCTCCCCTTGGTCGCCCACGGTGGGGACGTTGATCGCGAAGACCACGACTGCGACAGTGACGATGACGATCGAGATCAGCGGAGCGGGGATGACCCTGGTGATCTTCGGCATCAAGATCATGATGACCAGACCGGTCGCAACGAGCGGATAGACCATCCAAGGCACATCAATCAGCTGTGGGAGCTGAGCGGTGAAGATGAGAATCGCCAGAGCGTTGACGAATCCGACCATGACGCTGCGCGGGATGAAACGCATCAGCTTTGCGGCACCGAACCCCGCGAGCACAACCTGCAGCACTCCGGCAAGCAGGACGGTGGCGATGAAGTAGTCCATTCCGTATTCACGGGCCACCGGCGCGATGACGAGCGCGACCGCCCCAGTGGCAGCGGTGATCATCGCAGGGCGCCCGCCGACGAACGCAATGGCTGCGGCCATGATGAACGAGGAGAAGAGCCCGACTTCAGGGTCGACGCCGGCAATGATGGAGAACGAGATCGCCTCTGGAATCAGCGCCAGCGCGACGACCAGCCCCGCGAGGACTTCTCGTGTGAGGATACGCGGAGTCTTCAGTGCGGTCATCAATGAAGGATCGGGGAGATAGCGGCTTCGGGCGGCGGCGGTCGTCGCGTTCGTCGTCATGTTTGAGCCTCCAAGGCCGGGAGCACGTCATGTGACACCATCTGAAAAGGGAATGCGCTTGCGCGCGATCGGCATGGCCCCACATCACGTGGGAGGTGAGAACCGGGAACGAGCCGCGCTGTCATACGGGCGCTGAACCCAACCTTAACGTAACGTAAAGGTTGCCGCGAAATGAGGGGAGTGTCGATGCCCGAGACCGGAATGATGCACATCGGAGAGCTGGCTGAACGCACAGGGCTGTCGTTGCGGACGATTCGCCACTACGACCAGATAGGCCTGCTGACTCCTTCGGGCAGGTCGGCGGGAGGTTTCCGCCTCTACACGGAAGACGATCATGACCAGCTGATGCTGATTCGCAGGATGAAGCCGCTGGGATATTCGCTGGAGCAGATGGGCGACCTGCTCCGGGCGCTGGAGAGTGCACGCGGGAGCGATTCCTCAAGTGCCGATGGAGCGAATGAGCTGACGCAGTTTCTCGATGATGCTCACGAACGTCGCGACAGACTTGCACAGCAGCTCGCCGCCGCCGACGAATTCATCGATCAGCTCAACTCAAGAATTGTTCGGTGATCCGAGCAGAGCCGTACAAGGCAGAAGGCATCTCTCTGGCATCCGGAGCTTCCCCAGGGACAGACAGAGTCTTTCGGGCAGACAGAGATCGGCCGGTGTCGATGATCATGCGATCCTGCGACACCGGCCGACCTGTTCGTCAGATGCTCGGCACGCAGCTCAGCCCCGGGCGGGGCGAGAGCCGATGATCTCGGCCCTGTCGTCGCGATCGAACTGCCGCAGCTGGGTCACATGAGCGGGGTTGAGCTCAGAGACATCGGCGACCTGCAGCAGACGCATGGTGCGTTCGACCTGTTCGCCGAGGATCCCGATCGTCCGATCCGCACCTTCCCGGCCGCCGGCCATGAGTCCGTAGAGATAAGCACGGCCGATGAGCGTGAAGTCGGCTCCGAGGGCCAGCGCGGCGACGATATCGGCACCGTTGCGGATGCCGGTGTCGATGATGATCTCCACGTCCTTGCCGATCTCGCGGGCCACCTCGGGCAGGAGTTCGAACGGCACAGGTGCGCGGTCGAGCTGACGCCCACCATGGTTGGACAGCACGATCGAGTCGACGCCGAGATCGGCGAGCCTCTTCGCGTCCTCGAGCGTCTGCACGCCCTTGACGGAGAATTTGCCGGGCCACATGGCTCGGATCTCGGCGAGGTCCTCGAAGTCGATGGAGGGGTCCATCGCCGAGTCGAGCAGCTCGCCGACCGTGCCGCCGGTCTCGGACAGGGAAGCGAATTCGAGCTTCGGGGTGGTCAGGAAGTCCCACCACCACCAGGGGCGGGGGATGGCGTTGAGGATCGTCTGCGGGGTCAGCTGCGGCGGAATGGAGAAGCCGTTGCGGGTGTCGCGCAGTCGGGCACCGGCCACGGGGGCGTCGACGGTGAAGAACAGGGTGTCGAACCCGGCGTTCTTCGCCCGCTCGACGAGGCCGTAGGAGATGTCGCGCTGCTTCATGACATAGAGCTGGAACCAGTTCCGGCCGTGCGGATTGGCCTTCTTCACGTCCTCGATCGAGGTCGTGCCCAGCGTCGAGAGAGTGAATGGGATGCCGGCGGCACCGGCCGCGGAGGCTCCGGCGATCTCGCCTTCGGTCTGCATCAGTCGGGTGAAGCCGGTCGGGGCGATGCCGAAGGGCAGGGCCGAGCTGCCGCCCATGATCTGGGTGCTCGTGTCGACGTTGGTGACGTCCTTGAGGATCGAGGGGTGGAACTCGATGTCCTGGAAGGACTGCATCGAGCGCGCCATCGAGATCTCTCCCTCGGCCGCACCGTCGGTGTAGTCGAACGCCGCGGCAGGCGTGCGCCGCTTGGCGATCCGACGCAGGTCCTCGATCGTCAGAGCGTTCTCCAGACGGCGCCTCTTCGGATCGAGTTCGAACTTCTTGAACTTCATCAGATCGAAGATCTCGGACGGCTGAGGGATCTGCCTCTTGACCATGGTGCATCGCTCCTTGCTGTTGCAATTGGGGTTGTTCGGTATGTGGGGCTGTCGATGATGTGCGGGGCTGCTGTGGCGCGGCTGTTCTGCCTCAGGGTCTGAGCCGCAGGCCCCACGGCTCAGACCGCGGCCCTCAGGTCGATGGGACCATCCAGGACAGGATCGTCGACTGGAGCCCGACGAGCAGGCACATCAGGACGAGCATGCCGAGTGACCATCCGATGACCCGGCGGAAGATCGACGCCTCCCTGCCGAGCAGGCCGACGGCGGTCGCCGCGATCGTGAGGTTCTGCGGGCTGACCATCTTGCCGAGGACGCCGCCGGAGCTGTTGGCCGCCACCAGCAGCAGCGGATTGAGGCCGGCTTCGTGCGCCGCCGTCTGCTGCAGTGTCGCGAACAGGGCGTTGGCCGACGTGTCCGAGCCCGTGACGGCCGTGCCCAGCCAGCCGAGGATCGGCGAGAGGAAGGCGAAGAAGGCTCCGGTGCCGGCGATCCAGGTGCCGATCGTGATGGTCTGACCCGACAGGTTCATCACATAGGCCAGCGCGAGCACCGAACCGACCGTGAGAATCGAGAATCGCATCTTGACGACGTTGACGACGAAGACGTCGAGCGCCTCCTTGGCCGTCATCCGGTAGACGATGGCGACGATGATGCCGGAGATGAGCAGCAGCGTTCCCGGCGACGACAGCCATTGGAAGTTGTAGATCGTGCTCGCCGACGCCTCCCCGGCGGAGGTGAGGAGCCTTCCGTCGAGACCGGGCCACGGGATCTGCACATCGGTGGAGGCCAGCCAGCTGTTCAGAGCGGGAACGAGCTTGGCCACTGAGAAGATCACGATCACGAGGAGATAGGGGAAGAGCGCGAGGAAGACGCGGGAGCCGGTCAGAGGCGCGGTCGTCTTCTCGACATCGGTCGCGACCGCCGCTGCCGCTCCCCCGGCGTCGGGGGCATCGGCGCCTTCGTGCTCACGCTCGTCGGCCATGCGGTCGAGGGCGTCCTGTCCGCCCTTCGGCTTCCAGAAGCGCAGCATCACGACGACGGCGGCGAGGCCGACCAACGAGGCGATGATGTCGGTGAGCTCGACCGAGAGGAAGTTCGAGGAGATGTACTGAGCGAAACCGAACACGACGCCGACGACCAGCGCCAGGGGCCAGATCTGGCGCAGTCCGCGACGCCCGTCGACGAGCATCACGAGGAAGAGCGGAACGATCGCGGCCAGGAACGGGGTCTGGTGACCGACCATGGCACCGATGTCCTGGTAGTCGATTCCGGTCAGCGTGCCGGCGGTGATGATCGGGATGGCGATGGCCCCGAAGGCCACGGGAGCGGTGTTGGCCACGAGGACGACGACGGCGGCGCGCATGGCAGTGAATCCCACGGCCACGAGCATGACGCCGGTGATCGCCACAGGGGCGCCGAATCCGGCGAGCGCCTCGAGGAGACCGCCGAAGCAGAAGGCGATGATGATGGCCTGGATGCGCGGATCATCGGAGATGACGTTGATGACCAGCCGCAGATCTTCGAAATGCCCCGAGCGCACGGTGAGTTCGTAGAGCCAGATCGCGGTGATGACGATCCACATGATCGGGAACAGACCGAAGGCGAAGCCCTGCGTCGCCGACAGTCCGGCCAGCCCGATCGGCATCCCGTAGGCGGCGATCGCGACGATGAGAGCGACTGCCACAGCGGACAGACCGGCCCAGTGGGCTTTCCACTTGAGCGCGCCGAGCGTGATGAAGATCGTGAGCAGGGGCAGGATCGCCAACAGAGACGACCACAGCAGGCTGTCGGCGACCGGCGCGATTTCGGGTGTGTACATGAACTCTCCAACACAGCCGGCGCTTGCCCACGTTGAGACGGCTCCCCTGTGAACGCGCTCCGAACTCGAATAGTTTCAGCATGGCCTTTATGAGGTCAGACCATTAATCTGAGCATAGAACCGGTCTGTGAACTGCGTCAAGAGCCGCCTGGAGAACAGATGCGAACGGATCGAGAGGAATTGCGAGAAGGGACGTGACATGATGACCCGGTGGGAACGACCATGAGTGACGATGACGCCGAGACACGATCGGCGCGATCCCCCGGCGCCGAGGCGACCGCGGGCCCGACATGGAGACCGGTGTCCCGAGCGAACACCTATGAGCTGGTCATCGATGCGATCGAGGAGCAGATCGTGGCCGGCTCGCTGACCGTCGGCGACCCTCTGCCGGCCGAGCGCGATCTCGCGAGCAAGCTCGGCGTCAGCCGCGCGAGCGTCCGCGAGGCACTGCGTGTCCTCGAGAGCCTCGGCGTGGTCCGATCCTCCGGCGGTTCCGGGCGGGGTGCGGGCACCTTCATCGCCGCGATGCCCTCGGCCGCGCTCACCCGCTTCCTCCGCCTCCACGTGGCCTTGACCAACTTCAGCCTCAGCGACGTCACGGAGACGCGCATCCAGCTCGAGCGCTCCAGCGCCGTCCTCGCGGCCGCCCGCGCCGGTGAGGACGCCCTCGCCGCGATCAACGCTCAGCTGGCGATGATGGACACCCCCGGGATCAGCCTCGAGGTCTTCAACGATGCTGACACCGCGTTCCACGTCGCCATCGCACAGGCGGCGGGCAATCAGCTGTTCTCCGATCTCACGGGAGCGATCCGCACGTCGCTGCGCACCTCGATCTTCGCGGCGTTCAATCGGATCGAGGACCAACAGGGCCTCATGTCCGAGCTGCAGGCTCAGCATCGGGCGATCATGGCTGCGATCGTCGCCGGTGACACCGAGGAGGCGGCGAGGCTGACCGAGGAGCACATCCGCTTCGCCGCTTCGGAGCTTCCCGGCCTCTCCGACGACTGAACGCGGACAAGGAACCGTGAGCCTCCCGCTGTCAGCGCCCAGGCTCGCAGACCGTCGCCTCAGTCATAGGAGCCGGTCGACCGCGGGAGCCGGTCAGCTGTGGAGACGCACGTGGTGACGCAGCCGCTCCACGCCGGTACCGAGTGAGTTCCCATCGTCCTCATCCGGCGCGAGCGCACCGTGCAGCCGACGGCGAACCGCAGCCTCGTCGAAGTCTTCGCCGATGACGACGAGGACGCTTCCCGAATCGGCAGCACCTTCCCGACGCCGGCCGTCGGCGACGTAGACGTTCGGGCCGACCGCCTGCACGCCGAACGTCAGCCACCGACCCCGTTCCCGGGTGCGCACCGTCCCCTTGACTCGGTACACCCCCGGCGGCAGGTCCTCGACGAAGTCCATCACGGCGTCGGGGTCGGCGGGACCGGTGCCGGTGACCGTCACCGACTGGGCATGCCGGTGCGGCACCGGCTCTTCGTCCTCCCCGGTCTGCTCGACCGCGGCCTCCGCATAGGCCTGGCGCAGCAGCTCGCGGATCGGCAGCTCGGGCTGGATCGCCTCCTCGCCTGCTCCACTCCCGCCTCGGCGCCGGTCGCGCAGTTCGCGCTCCCCCTCCCCCGGATCGAAGATCAGGGCGGGATCGAGGCGGGCATGGCACGTGCCGATGACGATCACGCGCGGATTGCGCTGATGGACACGGGCCCGGATCGCTTCGACCGCGGCTTCGCGATCGGCGACGGGAAGCTGGTCGAGCTTGTTGACCAGCACCAGCGTCGTGGCCGCGTAGCGCAGCGGCGGGAGGTGCGACGTGTCGACGGTTCGGAAGTGCATGGCGGCGTCGACGACGTCGATGACCCCGCCGAGGTGGAAGCGGTGACGGCCCATGCGCGTGACCATCCGCGCCAGGGTCAGGGGCTCGGCGAAACCGCTGGCTTCGACGATGATCGCGTCCAGGCGCAGTTCCGGGTCCGTCATCGCCACCAGCGCGTCCTCGAGTGAGGAGTCATCAGTCAGGCAGCAGACACACCCTCCGGAGATCGAGAACGGCTCGTCGACCTGCCCGACGACGAGGCCGGCGTCGATGTTGAGCTCACCGAAATCGTTGACCACGACACCGATGCGGGCATCGGGGTGGCGCAGCAGGTGGTTGAGCAGACTCGTCTTCCCAGCGCCGAGGTAGCCGGTGAGCAGGATGACCGGCACCGCTTCCCTGAATCTGCGTCCGCCCATGTCGCCTCCCACTGTGCTCGCCGTTTCGGCCACCCATGCTAACGCTCTTCACCATTCCGATCCCGCGCGAACATCTCCGGGTGGGCCTCGACGAGCCTGCGGGTATGGCGGATGTGGGCCGCCATGATCGCCTCGGCGGAGTCGACGTCGCCGAGCTCGAGCGCACGGAGGATCATCCGATGCTCGGCGACGATGTCCTCGCGTCGACGGCTCACCTCGGGGCTGAGCAGACGGCGGCGGTAGTAGTGGCTGAGATTCCACAGATGGTCGACAGTCTCGCTCAGCCGCAGGGTGCCGGGGACGGCCATGACTGCGCGGTGGAACTCGCGGTCGGCCTCAAGGAAATCGCCGGGCGAAGCCGCCTGCTCGACGACCTCGGCGAGCTGGTCGAACTCCGCGATCGACTCCTGAGTGTGCGTCGGCATCGCCAATGACAGCAGCAGCGGCTCGAGGCGTTCGCGCATGAGGTAGATCTCGCGGCATTCTTCGAGGCTCAACTCGGTCACCCAGGCTCCCGTCGATGCCACCAAGGTCACGAGCCCCGAGGATTCGAGGATGCGCAGGGCCTCGCGGATCGGGATTCGGCTGACACCGAACTCCGCGGCGACCTCCTCCTGCCGGATGCGGTCTCCCGGCTGCAGTCCGCCGCCGATGATTCGGGCCCGCAGCTCAGCCGCGATCGCAGCGCTGCGAGCAGGATCATGTGCCATTGCCCGTCCTCCCTCCGTCTTCCGCTCAGAAGCCTATCCTCTGCGCGACTCGCCGGCCGGAGAAAAAATCGCAACCCAATTGCAACCGACCTCTATGACGAGGATCCCCTCTGATCGCATCCTGTGAGAATTCCAGGAGATTGGATCCGATCTGCCAGGCGCCCTTGTCTCCGATATGCGCAATTCAGGCAAACGCGCCAATGGTGCGAACAATCATTGGATCCAATTCCGCCCGGAGAATGACGCGCCCTTCAAAACTGAGTATCCGTGCTGGTCATCTGGTGTATATGGAGACGGCTGATGCGACCCCAAAAAGGCCGAATCGTGATTGACATCACCATCGGGCGGGCGCACACTTCAACAGTCGAAAACGGTTTCACAATCGAAAGGGCGATGATGTCCATTTTGAATCCCCCGACCTCCGGGCCTGCGGCGTCCGGATCGGGCCGGCCGATGAAGGTCGACGTTCGCGCCGACAAAGGACTGAAGAGGGATATCGGGAAGATCGGCCTGCTCTTCACCGGAGTCGGTTCGATCATCGGCTCCGGCTGGCTGTTCGGGGCGTTCAACGCCTCGGTGATGGTCGGCCCCGCCTCACTGGTCTCCTGGGCCCTCGGCGCCGTCATGATGATCTTCGTGGCGCTCAACTACGCCGAACTCGGCGTGATGTTCCCCGTCGCCGGCGGAGTCATCCGCTTCCCGCACTTCTCCTTCGGCTCCTTCGCGTCCTTCACCAGCGGCTGGATCACCTGGCTCTCAGTCGCCGCGACCGTGCCGATCGAGGTCATGGCCGCCGTCCAGTACGCCTCGAGCTACCTTCCCTGGCTCATGCACACCGTCGACGACGTCGCCGTCCTCACCGGTCCCGGCATCGTGGTGAGCATCGCGCTCATGCTCGTCTTCAGCGTCATCAACCTCTACGGCGTCTCGCTCTTCGCGCGCTTCAACAACGTCCTCGTGTGGTGGAAGCTCGCCGTCATCCTGCTCGTCATCGTCGTGTTCTTCGTCCTCGCGTTCAACCCGGGCCACTTCACCTCGCAGCAGTTCGGCGGCTTCGCTCCCAACGGCGTGGCCCCGATCCTGGCCGCTCTGCCCGCGGCGGGCATCGTCTTCTCCTACCTCGGCTTCCGCCAGGGCGTGGAGTTCGCCGGCGAGACGACGAACCCGCAGAAGAACGTTCCCTTCGCAGTCGTCGGCTCGATCCTCGTCACCGGCCTCATCTACATCCTGCTGCAGGCCGCTTTCATCGGGGCGCTGCCGACCGATCTGCTCAAGGACGGCTGGGCGAACCTCGCGTTCACCAACGATGCGGGCCCCTTGGCCGAGATCTCCCTGCTGCTGGGAGCCGTCTGGCTGGCCGTCATCCTCTACGGCGACGCCATCATCTCGCCGGCCGACACCGGGCTGATCTACACGGCACTGGCGCCGCGGCTGTCGTACTCGCAGGCGAAGGTCGGCAACGCGCCCCGCGCCCTGGCCAGGCTCAACAGGAACGGCATCCCCTGGGTCTCGCTGCTCGTGGTCTTCATCGTCTCCTGCATCATGTTCCTGCCGTTCCCCTCATGGGCGAAGCTCGTCGGCTTCATCACCTCGGGCACAGTCCTCTCCTTCGCCACCGGCCCAGTGGTCGTCGCGGCTCTGCGCCGTCAGCTGCCCGAGCAGGAGCGTCCGTTCAAGCTGCCCGGCGGCGACGCGCTGCCGATCATCGGCTTCATCTGTGCGAACCTCATCGTCTACTGGACCGGCTGGGAGACGAACTGGAAGCTGTTCCTCGCCGTGGCCATCGGGTATGTCGTGATGATCGCGCACCACATCTTCGCCAAGGACAAGGCCCGCCTGCCGGACCTCAAGATGCGCTCGGGCTGGTGGATGCTGCTGTGGATGGTCGGACTCGTCGTCCTCAGCTTCATCGGCCACTACGGCGGCGGCCTCGACATCATGGGATTCATCGTCGGTGAGATCGTCACGGTGGTCTTCTCGATCATCGTCTTCTACGTCGGCATCGCCTGCCGCCTCACTCCCGAAGAGGCCGTCGAAGCCGTGGAGCAGACTCAGATCGACGACTGATCCTCGCCTCTGGTCGATTAGTCACGGCCGAAACCGCCTGCCCGCCACCGGCCCCTGCGCTAGGGTCGGTGGCCAAGGAGGGACGATATGCCGATGGACTACTCACCGGGCCGCATCGCGGCGATGACGGACGAACTCCTCGCCGCCGCGCAGACACTTGGAGTTCCCCTCCCGGAGGCGGAGTCCCCCGCCGAACTCGTCACGGTGCTGCTGGACGCCAGCGCCCGCTGGTCGGCAGAGACGGGGACCCGGGCCTCCGGGCCCTTCGGGACCTTTCTCGCCGGCTGCGTCGCCGGTGCGGACGAGGACGACCACGGTCTTGCCTTCGTCGACGGACTCGTCGGCGGCCGCGGCCACGGCCACGAGCCCGGGCTGGGGGCCCGACCCGGTGCCTCGTCCGGACTCAGCGCCGGGGCCGAGGATCTCAGCGCCGGGGCCGAGTGAGGATCTCCTCCACCTGAGCCAGCGCCTCGGCGACCGAGGCGCGGTCGTCCCCCGGCGCCGCGGCGTGGAGTCTGCCGGCGAGGAAGGCGGCGACGACCGGGCTGAGCGAAGAGTCCGAATGCTTGATGTGCGAGGCGAACTCGAGCACGGCAGCGACCTCGGCATCGGTCATCCTCGCTTCTCCCGGCAGTTCGGCCGCAGCGAGATCCCGCATCCGCAGCACCTGCTCCGGCACGGACCTGCCGCCTCGTGCAGCCTCAGCCTTCGCTGCGGCCGAGTTCGCGGGAGCGTCCGTGGCAGCCCTCTGCTCGTCCGACGCATCCGAGTGCGGAACAGCCGCATCGGCCGTGTCGATCTTCCGGGCCACGCGCTCGTACTCCTCGCGGGTGTCGAAGTCGACGATCTCCGCGGGGTCGACGTCGACCGGTGCCACGTCGAGTCCGCTGAAGAGGAGCTTGACCGCCCTGTCCCGCGTCTGGCCGATATCGGCCAGACGTCGGCGCAGCAACGCGGTGGGCCAGGCGGCACAGAGGAACTGGAGCTTGCCGCGATCATCGACGCCGGCGGCAGGCAGCTCGGTCTCCCGGCACGCGGCGATGAGCGCCCGCAGATGGGCCGGCCGCACCAGCGGCATGTCCCCGGCCAAGATCACAGTGACCTCGGAGTCACCCATCACTCGGGCAGCGGCATCGATTCCGGCCAGAGGGCCTGCGAACTCGGGCTCCTCCCGTACGCTGCCGACGGATTCCGTCTCGGCCTCCGTGAGCCCCGCGGTGGATCCGGCCACCCATACCTCGGCCTCGGGCACGGCCTCACGGACAGTGCCGAGGATCCGCGAGATCACCGTCTGCCCGCGGAGGCGGACACCGGGTTTGTGCACGCCCCCGAACCGTCGGGAGCGACCGCCGCTGAGAATCATCACCGTGATCGACATGGCTCGATCATACGCTTTTCTACCAACAGTAGAATCAGTCATGGAACCATGACCTAAATCACTTCGTGACCTCGTGAGGCCGGCTGCGACCCCCGCAGGGACGCCTCCTGTGCGCCCTCGGGATTAAACACGGTGGAAACTGTTCCACTTTCCCCTCAACTCTGCTGTGATCGGAAGCAGTCGGCACATTCGTCGAGGAGGGCAGAAGATGTCACAGCCTGAGAGGCAGCAACCAGCGACCGGCGGATCACCCGCTTCGGCCACGAACGCCCAGCGGACCCGAGCACTGGTCTTCGCGACCCTCGGCTTCACCGTGACGTTTTGGGCCTGGTCGCTCATCAGCCCGCTGGGTCCGCACTTCGTCGAGGAGAAGCTCACCGATGACTCGGCGCTGCTCGTGGCCGTGCCCGTGCTCGTCGGTTCGCTGGGACGGATCGTCGTCGGAGCGCTGACAGACCGCCTCGGCGGCCGTTTCATGATGTCGTTCATCGCCCTCATCACGGTCATCCCGGTGCTCTTCGTCGGCTTCGTCGGCCAGTACAACTACGCCACGCTCATCGTCGGCGGATTCTTCCTCGGCGTCGCCGGCACGAGCTTCGCCGTCGGCGTCCCCTACGTCAACCGCTGGTTCCCCAAGGAATCCCGCGGTTCGGCCATCGGCGTCTACGGCATGGGCATGGGCGGCACTGCGATCGCGGCCTTCACCACGGTTCCCCTGCACAACATCTGGCCGCAGCTTCCCTTCGTGGTCGCCGCCGTCGTGCTCATCGTCTACGCGGTGCTGGCCTTCACGATGATGCGCAATCCGCCCGACTGGCAGCCCGTGCGCCAGAGCCTCATCGCCACCCTGGGGCAGACCCTGTCGGTGAAGCTGACCTGGCAGGCCGCCTACCTCTACGCTCTCGCCTTCGGCGGCTATGTCGCGTTCTCCGTCTACCTGCCGACCTTCCTCAACAACGACTACGACCTCGAACCCGCCGACGCATCCCTGCGCATGGCCGGCTTCGTCATCGTCGCCGTCGTCGCCCGTCCGTTGGGCGGCGTCCTCTCCGACCGCCTCGGCGCGGTGAAGACACTCGGCGTGGCCTATTCGCTCATCGCCATCTGCGCCATCGCACTGTCCTTCCATCCCTTGGAGTTCATCGTCTACACCTCCGAGTTCATCGCCATGTCGGCGGGATTCGGGCTGGCTTCCGGCGCGACCTTCGCTCTCATCGCCCAGCGCTCGGACCCCTCCCGGGTCGGCTCGATCACCGGCTTCGTCGGCGCCGCCGGCGGACTGGGCGGATTCGTCCCGCCGCTCCTGCTGGGAGCGATGTGGTCGGCGACCCACGACTACTCCCTCGGGCTGCTGCTGCTCGCCGGCTTCACGGTGATCGCCCTCCTCATCACACTCTGGATCGGCACGAACCCGCCGGCGACGCCGCCGGCCGAAGCCGCGACCGCCGGCGGCACCGCCGCTGCCTCCGCGCCCGGCACCGGCTCGAGCGCCGAACATGCCGCGGCCGACAGCGGCCCCACGAAGCCACGTATCAGCGACGACGACAAGGAGACACGGTCATGACCACCGAGAACATGGCGCAGGGCAGGGACCAGCACACGCCCGCGGAGTCCTCGGTGCCGAGGACCGACCGTCCGGGCACCGACAACTCGCTGATGGACGCCCTCATCGGCAGCCGGAAGTTCTTCACTCCCCGGGCCACGATGAGCGAGGACAAGCGCGAGCTGCATCTCAAAGGCGGCCGCCAGGGCGATTCCTTCTACCGCAACCGCTGGTCGCACGACAAGGTCGTCCGTTCCACCCACGGCGTCAACTGCACCGGTTCGTGCTCGTGGCACGTCTATGTCAAGGACGGGCTGATCACCTGGGAGTCCCAGGCCACGGACTATCCCAGCGCGGGTCCCGATATGCCTGAATACGAACCGCGCGGCTGTCCTCGCGGCGCTTCCTTCTCCTGGTACACCTACTCCCCCACCCGCGTCCGCTACCCCTATGTCCGCGGCGCCCTGCTGCGCCTGTTCCGCGAGGCCAAAGCCGCCAACGGACACGACCCGGTGCTGGCCTGGAAGTCCATCGTCGAGGACCCGGTCAAAGCCCGCCGCTACAAGTCCGTGCGCGGCAAGGGCGGACTCGTGCGCGCCACCTGGGCCGAGGCCGTCGAGATCGTCGCCGCCGCCTATGTGTACACCGTGAAATACCTCGGACCCGACCGCACCACCGGCTTCTCCCCCATTCCCGCCATGAGCCCGGTCTCCTTCTCCTCCGGTGCCCGCTTCCATCAGCTCATCGGCGGCTCGATGCTCTCCTTCTACGACTGGTACGCCGATCTGCCCCCGGCATCCCCTCAGGTCTTCGGCGATCAGACCGACGTGCCCGAATCCGGGGACTGGTGGAACTCCTCGTACCTGATGATGTGGGGCTCGAACGTCCCGATGACCCGGACCCCCGACGCACATTGGATGGCCGAGGCCCGCTACCACGGGCAGAAGGTCATCTCGATCGCTCCGGACTACGCGGAGAACGTGAAGTTCGCCGACGAGTGGCTGGCACCAGCCACCGGCACGGACGGCGCCCTGGCGATGGCGATGGGCCACGTCATCCTCAAGGAGTTCTTCGTCGATGCGAAGACCGAGTACTTCGATGGCTATGTCCGCAAGTACACGGACCTGCCGTTCATCGTCGAGCTCGAACCCGGTGAGGACGGCATCCACTCACCCGGACGCTTCGTCACCGCAGCAGAGCTCGGCAGCAGCGCCACCGCCGAGGCGGACACCGAGGACGCGGACTTCAAGCCCGCCGTCTGGGACCGCCGCACGGGCGGTCCCGCGATCCCCAACGGCACCCTGGGCCATCGCTTCGCAGCCGATGGCGAGGGCAAGTGGAACCTCGACCTCGAGGACATCGACCCGGCGCTGTCGATCGCCGAGGCGACCACGGATGAGGGCGGAACCATCGGTTCCGGTGAGACCGCCGAGATCCGGCTGCCGCGCTTCGACACCGCCACGCAGGGCCAGATCGACGAGGTCGTGCGCGGAGTCCCCGTCCGCCGCCTCGGCGACCGGCTCGTGACGACGGTCTTCGATCTGCTCCTGGCCGAGTACGGGGTGCCCCGCGAGGGGCTGCCGGGCCAGTGGCCGGCAGACTACGAGGACGCCACCAGTCCTCACACGCCCGCCTGGCAGGAAGCCATCACCGGAGTCCCCTGGCAGGCGGCGGCGCGCATCGCCCGCGAGTTCGCCGCCAATGCCCGCGATTCGCACGGGCGGTCGATGATCATCATGGGTGCCGGCACGAACCACTGGTTCCACTCCGATCAGACCTACCGGACCTTCCTCACCCTGACCACCCTGTGCGGCACGCAGGGCGTCAACGGCGGCGGCTGGGCCCACTACGTCGGGCAGGAGAAGATCCGCCCCTTCACCGGCTGGCTCCACCTGGCCAACGCGCTCGACTGGGTCCGGCCTCCGCGGCAGATGACGCAGACGACGTACTGGTACATGCACTCGGACCAATGGCGCTACGACCAGTTCGGGGCCGACATGCTCTCCGCGCGGGCCGGGCAGGGCAAGTTCGACGGCATGTCGACCGCCGACGCCGTCGCCCAGGCCACGCGGTTGGGCTGGCAGCCGTACTATCCGACCTTCGACGCCAACCCGCTCGAACTCACCGAGGAGGCCGCACGGGCCGGCAAGTCGAGCGCCGACCACGTCGTCGACGAGCTCAAGAGCGGACGTCTGCGCTTCGCGGCCGAGGATCCGGACGCGGAGAACAACTACCCGCGGATCTGGTCGATGTGGCGGGCGAACACGCTCGGCTCCTCGGCGAAGGGCGATCAGTACTTCCTCAAGCACCTCCTCGGCGTCGACAACTCGGTCAGTGCCGAGGAGACGCCCGAGAACCTGCGTCCGCGCGACGTCGCCTGGCGGGATGAGGCACCCGAGGGCAAGATCGACCTGCTGCTCACGCTCGACTTCCGGATGACGACGACGACGCTGCACTCGGATGTCATCCTGCCCGCGGCGACCTGGTACGAGAAGCACGACCTGTCGACGACGGACATGCACCCCTTCGTCAACACCTTCAATCCCGCGATCTCCACACCCTGGCAGTCCCGCAACGATTGGGAGACCTGGGCGACGATCGCGGAGAAGTTCTCCGAGCTCGCCCGCACCCACCTGGGCACGCGCAAAGACATCGTGGCTCAACCGCTGCAGCACGACAGCCCGGATGCGCTGAACACCCCCCACGGCCGGGTCAAGGACTGGAAGTTCGGCGAATGCGAGCCCGTCCCCGGCAAGACGATGCCGAAGCTCGTCGAGGTCGAACGCGACTACACGGCCATCCACGACCAGTACACGACGATCGGCCCGCTGCTGGAGTCGCAGGGCATGAACGCCCGCGGCATCCGCTACAACGTCGACCACCACGTCGAACGGCTGCGCCGACTCAACGGAGTCGCGACCAAGGGCGCCGGCAAGGGGCAGCCGCGCCTTGACTCCGACCGGCGCGCCGCGGACTACATCCTCGGCCTGTCCGGGACGACCAACGGGCTCATGGCCACTGAAGGGTTCACCACCCTCGAGCGGCGCACCGGGCAGAGGCTGGCCGATCTGGCCGCCGAGCATGAGGGCAAACAGGTCTCCTTCGAGGATGCGAAGGCGGCTCCCGTGCCCGTCATCACCTCCCCGGAGTGGTCGGGCTCCGAATCCGGCGGCCGCCGCTACTCGCCGTTCACCATCAACGTCGAAAGGCTCAAGCCCTGGCATACGCTGACCGGGCGCTACCAGTTCTACATCGATCACGACTGGTTCCTCGAGATGGGCGACGCCCTGCCGACGTTCCGACCGCCCCTGGACATGAACGCTCTGTTCGGTGAACCGCAGATCGGCGAGTCGGACGGCACCTCGATCGCCGTGCGCTACCTCACCCCGCACAACAAATGGGCGATCCACTCGATGTACCAGGAGAACTTCTTCATGATGAGCCTCGGTCGGGGCGGGCAGACGATCTGGATGAGCGTCGAGGACGCCGAGGCCGTCGGCATCGCCGACAACGACTGGATCGAGGCGATCAACCGCAACGGCGTCGTCGCCGCCCGTGCGGTCGTGTCCCACCGGATGCCGCAGGGCACGGCGTTCATGCACCACGCGCAGGAGCGCACGGTCAACGTTCCGCTCACGGAGACGACCGGACAGCGCGGAGGCATCCACAACTCCCTGACCCGGATCATGATCAAGCCGACCCACCTCGTGGGCGGGTACGGGCAGCTGTCCTTCGCATTCAACTACTACGGCCCGACAGGCAACCAGCGCGACGAGGTGACCGTGATCCGGCGTCGCACCAACCAGAACGTGGAGTACTGAACAGCGATGGCACCCACCGACGACCAGCAGCGGACACCGACTCGGGAACAGGAGGCATACTGATGAGAATCATGGCGCAGATGGCGATGGTGATGAACCTCGACAAATGCATCGGCTGCCACACGTGCTCGGTCACGTGCAAACAGGCGTGGACGAACCGCAAGGGCACCGAATACGTGTGGTTCAACAATGTCGAGACCCGACCCGGTCAGGGTTACCCGCGCGGTTACGAGGATCAGGAGAAGTGGCAGGGCGGCTGGGCGCTGAGCAAGAACGGCCGGCTCAAGCTCAAGGCCGGCGGCAAGCTCAAGAAGCTCGCGTCCATCTTCTCGAACCCGAAGCTGCCGGGCATCGAGGACTACTACGAGCCCTGGAGCTACGAATACGACAATCTGCTCTCGGCACCCGAACAGAAGCACATCCCCACGGCACCGCCGAAGTCCCTGCTCACCGGCGAGCGCATGGACATCAAGTGGTCGGGCAACTGGGACGACGACCTGGGCGGCACCTATGCCAAGGGCGATCTCGATCCGATGCTCAAATCGATCGGGGACAAGGTCAAGCTCGAGTTCGAAGAGACCTTCATGTTCTACCTGCCCCGCATCTGCGAGCACTGCCTCAACCCCTCCTGCGTCGCCTCGTGCCCCTCGGGCGCGATCTACAAGCGCGAGGAGGACGGCATCGTCCTCGTCGACCAGGACTCCTGCCGCGGCTGGCGGATGTGCATCTCCGGCTGCCCGTACAAGAAGATCTACTTCAACCACCGCACCGGCAAAGCCGAGAAATGCACGTTCTGCTACCCGCGGATCGAGAACGGCGAACCCACCGTGTGCGCGGAGACCTGCGTCGGCCGCCTGCGCTACATCGGGCTGGTCTTCTACGATGCCGATCGTGTCACCGAGGCGGCCTCGGTGCCCGATGAGAAGGACCTCTTCGCAGCCCAGAAGGATCTCATCCTCGACCCGCACGATCCCGATGTCATGAACGCCGCCGAACAGGCGGGCATCCCCCACGACTGGATCATGGCGGCTCAGCGCTCCCCGGTGTACAAGCTCATCAAGGACTACGACCTCGCGCTGCCGCTGCATCCGGAGTACCGGACGATGCCGATGGTCTGGTACATCCCGCCGCTGTCGCCGGTCGTCGACGTGGTCAAGGACACCGGCTACGACGCGGAGAACGCGGTGAACCTCTTCGCCGCGATCGACGAGCTGCGCATCCCCATCGAGTACCTCGCGAACCTCTTCACCGCCGGGGACACCGATGTCGTGGCCGATGTGCTCCGGCGCATGGCGGCCATGCGGGCGTTCATGCGCGACATCAACATGGGCGTCGAACCGGATCAGCGCATCCCGCACTCGGTGGGCATGGAGCCCGAGGAGATGGAGGACATGTACCGGCTGCTGGCGATCGCGAAGTACGACGAACGCTACGTCATCCCCGCCGGGCACTCGGAACAGGCGCACAGCCTCGAGGGCATCGGCTCCGACTGCCCGCTCAACGCCGAGGGCGGGCCCGGGATGAGCGAGATGCCCGACATCGCCTCCAGAGGATTCGCGGGCACCTCCGGGATGTCGGACCCGCTGGCCGAACGCAGCGCGGAGGACGAGGGAGAACGCTCGCATCTGCGCGGTCGGCTCAACCTGCTCAACTGGGACGGGAAGGGGCGTCCCACCGGACTGTTCCCGACCATCGACGGACCGGCCGGAGCCTGAGATGTACCGACCGCTGAAGTTCCTGTCCAAGTGGACGAAACGCGCCGCCGTGCATGCCGAGTCCGGCGGGCAGACCGCGCCGGGGGTGAGCCGCCAGGCTCTGCGCGCCGTCTATGCAGCCGCCTCCTGGCTCATCGACTATCCCGATGAGGAGGCGCTGCGGAGGCTGCCGCAGATCTCGGCGGTCCTCGATCGGGCGGACGTACCGAAGAACCTGCGTGAGGATCTGGACGCGACGATCGGCCACCTCGGCGCTGCCGATCCCATCGAACTGCGTGCCGACTATGTCGAAACCTTCGACACCCGGCGGCGCGGCTGCCTGTTCCTCACCTATTTCTCCAATGGGGACACGCGCAAGCGCGGGCAGGCGCTGCTGCAGATCAAGGACATCTACCGGTCGGCGGGTCTGGACATGGACGAAACGCAGCTGCCGGACCATCTCACCTACGTCCTCGAATTCGCCGCCGGCCACGATCTCGACGCAGGAGTGCGGATCCTGCTGTCCAACCGGGCCGGGATCGAGCTGCTGCGCCTGCACCTGACCGAGATCGACTCCCCCTGGGCGGGCACGATCCGCGCCGTCTGCGCCACCCTGCCCGCCCTCGACGGCGACGATATCCATGCCGTCGAACGATTGGCCGCCGAGGGCCCGGCCACCGAGACCGTCGGCCTCGACGGACTGGGCGGCTACGGTGACGCTCCACCGAGCGCGGCCGAGATGACCGCGGCGATGGCGGCGGCACCGGGCGCTGCGATGTCGCCCGGCTCGGCACAGGCCCCTGGCGGCTGTGGGAGCGGCGGGCAGCACACCTTCATTCCGCTGACCGATGTGACAGGAGAGCGATCATGAACTCACCGACAGTGCTGGACACGTTCCTGTGGGTGATCATCCCCTATATGGCGCTGGCCGTGTTCGTCCTCGGCCATGTCTGGCGCTTCCGCCGCGACCGCTTCGGATGGACGACGAGGTCGACCCAGATCTACGAATCGAAGCTGCTGCGGATCGGTTCGCCGCTGTTCCACTACGGCATCATCTTCGTCTTCCTGGGCCATGTCATCGGGCTCGGGATTCCGAAGTCCTGGACCTCTGCCGTGGGCATCACCGACCACATGTACCACTTCATGGCGATCACAGTGGGCC
The DNA here is from genome assembly GCF_017808095.1 of Brevibacterium renqingii. Lineage (NCBI taxonomy): Bacteria > Bacillati > Actinomycetota > Actinomycetes > Micrococcales > Brevibacteriaceae > Brevibacterium > Brevibacterium renqingii. The sequence goes on from NZ_JADBHG010000001.1 coordinate 1,080,815, forward strand.
TGGGCGCCGCGGCCGCAACGGTCGGCGGGCTCGCCCTGCTCATCTACCGCAGGCGGACGAACAACCGCGTCTTCGGGGCGACGACCCGACTCGACAAGCTCATGTACCTCATGCTCGCGATCGTCATCCTCGCCGGTGTGTACTCGACGATCTTCGACTCGGCTCTCAGCGACTACGACTACCGTGAGGGCGTGTCCGTGTGGTTCCGCCAGTTCTGGATGTTCCAGCCCGACATCGCGCTCATGGCGCAGGCGCCGCTGGGCTTCCAGATCCATGTCATGGCCGCGATCCTCATCTTCGCACTGTGGCCCTTCACCCGACTCGTCCACGTCTTCGCCGCGCCGCTGGGCTACATCACACGGCCGTACATCATCTACCGCTCGAAGGACCGGCAGACCCAGCCGGAGCGCCGCGGCTGGGAGCGCATCGACTACTGAGAGCCGTCGTCCGGGTCCGAACCCGCCTCAGGGCCCTGCCTGGGCTCGGAGCCCTGTTCGGACGCGGCGCCCGATCCGGCTTCCGGTTCCTGCGGGATCGCGGCACCCGGGTAATCGGCATCGCGCAGCAGGATCTGGCAGGTGTCCGCCGAGGTGAACGGCAGCAGACGATCGAGCTCGAGCGGGCCGGGCACCTGGCCGAGGAGGCTGCGGACGAGATTCGCGTGGATCGCACAGGCGATCTCGCGCTCGTCGCCGACCATCCGATAGTGCGGACACGGGGCCAGGGAGATGCGCATCTCCTCCTCGTCGACCATCGGCTCCATCCCCGAATCATCGAGGTGCTCATAGAGCACATCGAACTGTGCCCCGGCGTCATCGCCCAGTTCATCGAGTGCCGCCGGCTGCGTGCCATCGCCGTTGGCCAGCCTCCGCAGCACCTGCCGGTGCTCCCGGGCACGATCGATGCGCTCACGAGCGGCCTCATTCGCCTCGGGATCGTCCACGGGCCGATAGACCATCGGAGGGCGCCCGCGCGTGCCGGTCGCGGCGGGCTCGAGACAGACGAAGCCCTCCTCGATGAGGATCCGCAGATGGTCCCTGGCGGTGTTGACGTGGAGGCCGACCTCGTCGGCGAGCTCTTTCAGCCGGCTTCCCGGCCGCTTCTGCACAGCACCGAGGAGCTTGACCCGGCTGACCTCGGCCAACCCTCGAAAATCGTTCACTCTTCGCGGCATGCCATCACTTCCTCGCGACTGCCTCAGTGGGGAACTGCTCGGAGACTGTCTCCGCCTTCATTCTACAACCAGTAGAAACCTGCTCCGGGGCCGGGGCGACGGATTCCGCAGCCCGGCCGACCCCCTGTCGGCGCTACCCTGGGCAGAGCAGACAATCGCAACGCGCACGCACCGCCGAGTGCACGGAGGATGAGCATGACGAAGTTCGATGCAGTCGAGGCCTCGATCGCCCAGCTGCGCACCGCCCTCGAAGACGGAAGCACCACCTCGGTGGAGCTCGTCGAGGCCTATCAGGATCGGATCAGCGCCTTCGACGGCCCGGACACGCAGACGAAGCTGAACTCCGTGATCGTGGAGAATCCGCAGGCACTCGCCGAGGCGGCCGCCTCGGACGAGCGACGCGCCGCGGGCCGGACGCTGGGTCCCCTCGACGGGATCCCGTACACCGCGAAGGACAGCTACATGGTCGCCGGCCTGACCGTCGCCTCGGGCTCCCCGGCATTCGCCGATCTCGTGGCGCAGAAGGACGCGTTCACGATCGAGCGGCTGCGTGCCGGCGGTGCCATCTGCCTGGGGCTGACGAACATGCCCCCGATGGCCAACGGAGGGATGCAGCGCGGTCTCTACGGTCGCGCCGAGAGCCCGTACAACGCGGAGTGGCTGACCAGCGCCTTCGCCTCGGGGTCATCGAACGGGTCGGGCACGGCGACGACGGCGAGCTTCGCGGCCTTCGGCCTCGGCGAGGAGACCTGGTCGTCCGGGCGAGCCCCGGCCTCGCACAATGCGCTCATCGCCTACACCCCGTCACGCGGAGTGATCAGCGTGCGCGGGAACTGGCCCCTCGTGCCGACCATGGACGTGGTCGTCCCCCATACCCGCACGATGGCGGACCTGTGCGAGGTCCTCGATGTCATCGTCGCCGACGACGCCGAGACCCGCGGCGACTTCTGGCGCGTCCAGCCCTGGGTCGAGATCCCGGCGGCGAGCGCCGTGCGCCCGGATTCCTATGCTGCTCTGCTGCCGACCGATGCCCGGGCCGCGGCCTCGGCTCTGGCCGGCAAGCGCCTCGGTGTGCCGCGGATGTACATCAACGCCGACCCCGAGGCCGGGACGAATCCCCACGGAGGGATCGGCGGACCGACGGGTCAGCGGATCGACACCCGCGCCTCGGTGATGGAGTTGTGGGAGGCCGCTCGTCGTGACCTCGAGGCCGCCGGCGCCGAGGTGGTCGAGACCGACTTCCCGGTCGTGAGCAACTACGAGGGCGATCGTCCCGGAGCGCCGACGATCCGCACCCGCGGACTCGTCAGCTCCGATTACCTCGATCGCGAGATCAACGACCTCTCCTCCTGGGCCTGGGACGATTTCCTCGCCGCGAACGGGGACCCGAAGCTCAGCTCGCTCGCCCAGGTCGACGGACAGCAGATCTTCCCGCATCCTCAGGGCGCACTGCCCGACCGGTACACCGGCTTCGATGACGACATCGCCACCTACCCCGAGCAGGTGCGCACCAACGGCTATTCGTCGCTCACCGAGATCCCCGAGCTCGAAACGGGCGTGCGCGGACTCGAGGAGACCCGTCGGCTCGATCTCGAGAAGTGGATGGATGAGCTCGGGCTCGATGCGGTGGTCTTCCCGGCCATGGCCGATGTCGGTCCGGCCGATATGGATGTCAACGAGGCCTCGGCGGACCTCGGCTGGCGCAACGGCACCTGGGTCGCCAACGGCAATCTCGTCCCCCGGCACCTCGGCATCCCGTCGGTGACGGTGCCGATGGGCACGATGGCCGATACGGGGATCCCGGTCGGGCTGACGATCGCCGGACGCGGCTGGGACGACACTGCGCTGATCGAGATCGCCGCGGCCTTCGAGGCCACCGGGGACCGACGCGAGGCGCCTCCGCGGACCCCGCGGCTCTGAGGACTCTGTTTCGGGTCGTGAAACGTCGTTCCCTGAGGGCATTCCATCAGGCCGTTCCCCGTGTCCTCGTGGACTAGCGCCGTCGACCGTCCAGGTCGCGATGCCGCCTCGAGGCATCACGCAGCTGCATCCATCCGGCGAGGACGAACCAGGCGAGGAACGGATAGGCGGCGACCCGCTCGATGATTCCGACCGGCAGCCCCCAGTCCTCCGGAGCGGCCATGAGCAGGGTTCCGGCGAATCCGAGCGCCGCCAGACCGATCGACAGTCCGCCCAGCTCGACGGGCCCGATCCAGCGCTCCTTCGACCATCTGGTCATCGCGATGCCGACCGTGAGCAGGCCGAGGTTCTCGACCACGACGCCTCCGAAACCCAGCACCGCGTGCATGGTGGGGTCCACGTCGGCCGGGACCATTCCCGTTCCGGCCAGAAGCATCCCACCGGCGGCGAGCAGGAAGGACCCGCACCTGCCCCAGGCTGTCGGAGCGATCCAGTCGTGCCAGACGAACGCGATCACCGCGAGCATCGAACCCGCGAGGATGAAGACGCCGTTGACGAGGGGGTGGGCCGGCGAACACACCTCGATCAGAGGCTCGGAGTCACCCCACTCCCCGCATCCTGTCATTCCGAGGTGGCTGATCGACTGCTGCACGAACGAATAGGTGCCTTCGGAAGCCAGTGCCGCGGGAATCTCGATGAGGACGGCGAGCAGGGCGGCGAGCACGGCGAGCAGTGCCCAGACCCGCTCAGGTTTGGGCGAAACGCGAATGGTGCCCGAACCGGTCACCTCGCCCCTTCCGTGCGACGACCTCGGATGACGATCATGGTACCAACGTGCCACCCTGAGACCTTCGGGTGAACCAGGCCGATCCCTGGCGTGTCGCACGCGCGGGGTGGAACAGTAGTCACCATGACCGACTACAGCGTGCTCGCCGAACGTGCTTTCACCCTGCTCGAAGGACACCACCAGGACGGACCGCTCGTCCTGCCGACGGTCTGGGATGCCTGGTCGGCTCGAGCGATGGTGAAGGTGGGCTTCAACGCCCTGAGCATCGGCTCCCATCCATTGGCGGACTCCCTCGGGTCCGCCGACGGTGAGGCGATGTCCCTCGAGACGGCACTGGCCGGAATCTCGCGAGTGACCGCCTCGGTGAATGTGCCGATCACCGCGGACCTCGAATCCGGGTACGACACCCCCGCCCCCGATCTCATCGCCGGTCTCCTCGAGGCCGGAGCAGTGGGGGTGAACATCGAGGACACCGTCCACAGTCGCGGAAGCATGCGCAGCGCCGAGGAGCATGCGGAGTACATCTGGAGCCTGCGGCAGGCCGCCGAGGCCCAGCGCGTACACGTCGTCATCAACGCCCGCACCGATGTGTTCAAAAATGCCGAACAGTTCGACGATCCCGTCGCCGAGGCGATCCGCCGTCTCAAGCTGTGCACCGAGGCCGGTGCGGACTCGCTGTACCCCGTCGCGATCCCCGACACCGAAACCCTCACGACCATCCTGTCCGAGGTCACGCTGCCGCTCAATGTCACCGCGCACCCGATCAAGGGTGCGATCCCCGATGAGCTCGACCTGTCCCAGGTCGCCGATCTCGGCGTCAAGCGTGTGACCTTCGGGCCCCTGCTCCAGGCGGCGTTGCAGGACTGCTTCGCAGACTTCACCCGGAACTGGCACTAGGCGAACCACCAGGGAACCGGACGCCGGCGCCGATGAAACCCAGGCCGAGACAACCACAATGAAGAGGAGCCGCAATGCCTGCCGACCCCCGCGAGGGCCAGCCCGTCTGGATCGACTACACATGCCATGAGTTCGAGTCGACCACGAACTTCTATTCGCAGATCTTCGGATGGGAGTTCAACGACCAGGGGTCCGACTTCGGCCACTACAACATGATCACGAAGGACGGAGTGACCATCGGCGGTGCCATGCGCGCGCTCAACATGGACGGCACCCCGAATCCGATGATCCCAGCGACGTGGACGACCTATCTCCACACTGAGGACATCTCCGACGTCTATGCGAAGGCGCTCGAAGCCGGTGCCGCCCCCGTCGCCGAGCCCATGGCCGTGGGGCCGCTGGGACAGATGGCCGTCATCACCGATCCCGCCGGTGCCGGTGTGGGCATGTGGCAGCCCGGAGAGTTCTCCGGCTTCGACACACCTCTGACGCCGGGCACGCCCGTCTGGTTCGAGCTCATGACCGTGAACTACTCGGCCGCGAACGAGTTCTACGGCCACGTGTTCTCCTTCGAGATCACCCCGATGGGAGATTTCCCCTACTCCACGCACGGCGCCGGCGACGATGCCGTGGCCGGAATCTGCGATGCCCGAGAGTGGGCGCAGGTGTCGTTCTGGCGCACCTACTTCAACGTCGAAGACGCCGATGCCGCGGCGTCGAAGGTTACAGAGCTCGGCGGCAAGGTGCTCGCCGGTCCGGAAGACTCCCCGTATGGACGCATCGTCACGGTCACCGATCCGGAAGGGGCCACGTTCCAGCTGCAGCAGGACCCGTGACGGACGCCGAAGCTGTCGCCGACCGCTTCCGACCGCTGCGGCGACGCCTGATCAGCCTCGGGCTCGGGGAGTTCGTCGCCGCGGCCGTCTTCGCCGTTGTGCCGTCGAACCTCGCATTCGTGGCCGCCGACGGCGCCGAAGCCGCCTTGTGGTTCGCACTGTCACCGCTGATCTTCGTCCTCGTCCAGGCCGGGACTTACTGGCTGCTCGCCCGGCACCACCTGCCGGAGACGATTCCGCGCGGTGCCGACCGCCTCTCCCGGGGGCTGCGCGTGCTCGATCCGATCGTGCTCTTCGGCTGCGGAATCGGCATCGTCGCCGCCTGGCCCGGGTCGAGCCTGAGCAGTGTGCTCATCGTCTTCGTCTGGCTGTTCGCCGTCGTCGAGTACATCAACTACTTCCACGTCCGCCTGTCCTACCCCTGGTCGACCTGGACCCGGCAGGTCGGGCGCCGGTCAACCCCGAGGTTGGCCAGGGACCTGCGCCTGGCCCGCTGAGTCCGCCGTGTGCGTCAAGCTCGAAGAGCCAGTGCGAACGGCAGCACCGAAGCTGCTCCTGCCCGGCGCAGCAGGCGCGCGCAGATCGTCATCGTCCACCGCGACACCACCTCGTCATCGACCAGCAGCACCGACTTGCCGGATACCGCCTCCTCGACCTCGGGCGGTACGACGAAGGCTTCGAAGAGGTCCTTGACGCGGAAGGCGCTGTTGACGTCCGGGGTGCCGTGATCACCGACCTGCAGCAGCTCACCGCCGTCGACGAGACGACCGGCCGATGCGAGGTTCGCAGCCAGGGACCGCACGGTCACGGGTCGACGGGCGCTCGGGATCGACACGACCGCCTCGGGGCGGGTGTCCCAATTCCATTGCCCGAGCACCTCGAGGCACCACTTGCCGATCTGTGCCGGAACCTCGGCATCGGGAGCGTCGGGGGCGAGGAAGGACCGCAGTGTCTGCCCCTGTCCGAGGTCGCTCAGGCGTGCGATCGCACGCCCCTCCTCGGCGAGCTCTTCGGCCGGAATGCGCCCCTTGAGCGGCACGCCGATATTGGCCAGTCCGCTCGGCCAGGTGCTGCGCGGTTCGATGGGCAGGCCGATCTTGTGGAGGTTCCCCGCCGCGGCCCGGCGCTGCTCCTCGGAGATCTCGGCTGAGAACCACGCGCCTGCACAGTTGTCGCAGCGGCCGCAGGGGCGCGGATCGGGGTCGTCGAGCTGCCGGATGAGGAACTCCATCCGGCACTGCTCGGTCGCCTCGTAGTCGAGCATGGCCTGCGCCTCGTCGGCCCGCACGGCCGCGACCTTCTCGTAGCGCTCCCGATCGTATGTCCATCCCTGACCGGTCGAGATGTATCCGCCGCGCACCTTGGACACGGCGTCTTCGACCTCGAGGGTCTTGAGCAGCAGGTTGAGCCGGGAGCGCTTGGTTCCGACCAGGGTCTCCAGGCGGGCCACGGATAGGGGGCCGTCCGCCTCGGCCAGGGCGGCGAGCACGGCGTTCGCATCGTTCTGGTTCGGCATCGAGGCGGTGGCGAAGTACTCCCAGATCTGCTCATCCTCGGGGCCGGGGAGCAGGAGCACATCGGCCGAGTCAGTGGCGCGGCCGGCACGGCCGACCTGCTGGTAGTAGGCCACGGCCGAGGACGGTGCGCCGATGTGGATGACGAATCCGAGGTCGGGCTTGTCGAAGCCCATCCCCAGCGCCGAGGTGGCCACGAGCGCCTTGAGGCGGTTGTCCTTGAGCTGCTGCTCGAGTTCTGCACGCTCTTCGGCATCGGTCCGGCCGGTATAGGCGCGAACCTCGTAACCCTGGTCGCGCAGCATCCGGGTGATGTCCTCGGCGGCGCTGACGGTGAGTGTGTAGATGATCCCGGATCCGGTGAAATCGGCGAGATGGGAGCCCAGCCAGGCGATGCGAGCGCTGGCGTCGAGGCCGGACAGGACGCCGAGGCGCAGGGAGTCGCGGGCGAGTTCGCCGCGGACGACCGTCGTGTGTTCCCCGAGCTGTTCGGCGACATCGGCGACCACCCGCGAATTGGCCGTGGCGGTGGTGGCCAGCACCGGGGTGTTCATGGGCAGCTCGGCCAGGATGCGACCGATGCGTCGATAGTCCGGACGGAAGTCGTGCCCCCAGTCTGAGATGCAGTGGGCCTCGTCGACGACGATGAGGCCGAGGAAGGACAGCAGCTGCGGGAGCACTTCATCACGGAACTGCGGGTTGTTCAGCCTCTCCGGGGAGACGAGGAGGACGTCGAGGCTGCCGGCCCTGAGGTCGTCGAGCACGGAGTCCCATTCGGTGACGTTCGAGGAGTTGAGGCTGGCGGCGCGGACTCCGGCACGCTGCGCCGCTGCGATCTGGTCGCGCATGAGCGCCAGCAGCGGGGAGATGATGAGGCTCGGTCCGGTGCCTGCCGAGCGCAGCATCCGCGTGGCCACGAAGTAGACCGCGGACTTGCCCCACCCTGTGCGCTGGACGACGAGGACGCGCTTCTTGAACTGCACGAGGTCGCGGATCGACTCGAGTTGCCCCTCGCGGAACTGCGCGTCCGGATTCGCGGTGAGCTCGGTGAGGATCCGTTGGGCCTCGGCGGTGAAGTCGTCATGGGCGGCAGGGACCGGCGGGGATGTCGGGGCGCTTTCCGTCATGGGGCCAGTCTAGGCCGAGGCACTGACGCGAGCCTCCTGACGTCGACCGCACCCCTCGGAAGGACTACTCGCCCTTGACCGAAATACCGTCCTTGAGGATCACAACCGTTAAGCCCTTCTGATCGAGGCCGTCGATGGCCTCCTCCAGGTGCACGACCAGCAGCCGCCAAGCCGCCTCTTCAGGCATTAGGCCCGGCTGCGACCACACCTCTTCCGGGTGACCACGGGCAATATCATGAATCCGCCCCTCCAGGTCCCTGCGTTGCTTCACCAATCACCGACCTGGGAGCCACCGGATCAACGGCCCGCAGAGCAAAGGGCGTCTGACTGACCCGGTCCACACGTCCGATAGACTCCAATGCCTCTGCGAGGTCATCCAAGGTGTGGATCATCATTGCGTCACCTCTTTGCCGTTCGCGGATAGGCGGTAATGACATCGTAAGTTTCAGCACTCACCACAACCAATGGACGGCAGGATCGCTTGACTTCACCATTCTGAATGGTGGCCACCCTGACCACGCGTGGGCGTCGCGGACTCGCCTATACAGCAGACCGCGCGATCCGGTCGGCGCACTCCTCCAGCGTCGCCTCGACGACGGGATCTCAGCGCAGCGCGAGTTCGATGCCCAACGTCGCGAGCACGCCAAAGAGGGCGCCCCAGAGGATGATCGAGATGACCTGCCAGAAGGCCACGGCATTGCGGTTAGCCCCGAACCCGACCATCGCCGACGACGTGATCTGCGAGGGAAGAAAGGTCTGGCCGAGCAGCGAGACTCCCGGCACGCCGAACCTGTCGAACATGCGCTTGAGCCGCTGCCGCTTCGGCTTCTCCTCGGTCTGCCTGTTCTTCGTCGCCTTGTCGCGGATGGCACCGGCACCATAGACGAAGACGAGCATGGAGGCGACATTGCCGATGACGGCCACGAGGATGGCTACCACGGGATGCAAGCCGATGGCAACACCGATGACAGAGCCGAAATACGACTCGACGAACGGGATGGCGGAGACGAGCAGAACGCCCGCCCATTGCAGCCAGTCGGGAAAGTTTCCGGCGAATTCCTGCAGACTGTCGATCATGAGGGCTCTCTCTTCTTCCGTTCGGGTCCCCTGGGCGGGTCAGCACACGGCTCCAGCCACGCCGCCTCGACGCCGCTAGCACACCGTACTGGTACACCGTACTATACACTGAGCAGAAGCATCGTAGTCAATGAAGCGAGGAGCTCGGTTGTCGAAGCGAGATGAGATCATCGCCGCGGCAGTTCGCCTGGCCGAGGGGGCGCAGCCCGGGCAGGCGAACCTCAGCGTGCGCGCCGTGGCCAAGGAAGCAGGAGTCGGCCCATCGACGCTGCGTCACTACTTCCCCTCCCAGGCCGACCTCCACGAGGCGGTCGCGCTGCGCTCCATCGACACCATCATCAATGACTTCTCCATCGCCGATAGGACCCTCGAACCGGCCGACCGACTCTATGAGTGCTGTGCCCAGTTCCTGCCGACCCATGAGCATCGGGAGGTGCAGCTCGAAACCTGGTTCTCCATGCACCTGCATGCTCTCGGAGACGAGAAGCGGGCCGTGTCCCGCCGGCTCCTTGAGCACGGTCACCGAGTCACCTATGACAGCCTGCGTCGCTGGCTGAATCTGCTCGCCGAGGAGGGGCACCTCGACCCCGCCGAGGCGGCGCCGGCGGCCACGGCCCTCTTCACCACCATCGACGGCATCGCGCTGCACTCGATCATCACACCGGAGACCATGACAGTCGAGGCCGGCCACGAGCAGGTCAAGTGGACGATCGCCAGGATCCTCGCCCTCTGACCTTCTGAGCCCCTGATCTTCCGGAGTGTGGACACTTGGGCAGGCGAATCGGCACCCAAACACCTTGGGTGGGCTAAATGGGCAGGATCTCTTGCGAAAAATTCATCCCATTTGGACCACCCAAGCAGGCAGAATCAGCCTGTTTCGACCACCTGAGCGCACCGCACTCCCAGGCCTCGGCTCAGCGCATGATAGCGGCCGCGCGCCGCAATGCCTCGGTGAGGCGGGAGAGCTTGTCCGAAGCGAGCGTCCAATGATGCCAGTACAGCGGAACGTCGATGTGCGGGTCCTCACCGATCTCCACGAGGTCGGCATCGAGCGCCTCGAGCTGCATCACCGGAATCATCCCCCAGCCGAGGCCGGCGGCGACTGCAGCCGCGAATTCCGCCGAACCCGGCACAACCGAGATCGGCGGCCTCGCAGCGATGCCGCAGCGACGGAGGAACTCGAACTGCAGGTCGTCGTCCTGTCCGAAATTCACCATCGGCAGCTGCGTCAGGTCCGGATCACCCTCTGCGGCCTGCCTTTCCAGCAGCGACCGCTCTGCCACGGCGACATAGCGCATCGTCCCGAGCTCATCGACCTTCGTCCCGTATCCTCCTGTCTCCGCCGATGTGATCGTGCCCAGCACCTCCCCCGAGGCCAGCAGCGGCAGCGCCTTGTCCTGATCGACGACTTCGATGCGGACGACGACGTCGTCCCAGCCGGCCGCCTCGGCGAAGAGGGGGCGGAACCACGTCGCCATCGAATCGGCGTTGACGCCGATCCGCAGCACTGTGGGCTCGCGCCGTCGGCCGCTGGCCTCATCCGCGCCGAGCGCATCGGCATCGATGCCGTGCAGCCGGTCGAGCGCTTCGGATTCGAGGAGCTCGACCTGCCGTGCATAGCGCAGAATGGCCTGCCCAGCCTCGGTGACGGTGATCGGATTCGTACGCCGGATGAGCACCTGCCCGAGGCGGGTCTCGAGGGTGCGGATGCGCTGGCTGGCCGCCGAGGCGGTGACGCCGAGGACGAAGGCCGCACCTTCGACGGTGCCTTCGTCCACGGCGGCGGCAAGCGCTTTGACATGGTCGATGTTCATGAAGCAATTGTGCATCAATTGCATATTCTGTTGTTTTTCTTATCTCCCGGCGATCCCTACTCTTGAAGCCGTGCTCACTCATCTCATCACCGGAATGCTCACGGGCTGGTCGCTCATCATCGCCGTCGGACCCCAGAACGCGCTCATCCTCCGGCAGGGGATCCGGCGCGAGCACCTCGGTGTCGTCGTCGGGATCTGCATCCTCGCCGATGTGCTGCTCATCGGCGCGGGAACCGTGGGGATCGGGGCGATCGTCCTCCTCGCCCCGTGGGCGCTCGAGGTCCTGCGGTGGCTGGGCGTGGCCTATCTGCTGTGGTTCGCGTGGAGCAGCCTGAGATCGGCCAAGACGGCGTCGGGGCTCGAGGCGGACACGCATCAGCGCAGCCTGAAGTCGGTGATCGTGACCACGCTGGCCCTGACGTTCCTCAATCCCGGCGTCTACCTCGACACCGTCGTCATGCTCGGAAACCTCGCCAACCAGCAGGGTCCCGGCGGCGTCGGGCCGTTCACGATCGGCGCGATGCTCGGCTCGATCACCTGGTTCCTCGGCATCGGCTACGGCGCCCGCGGGCTCTCCCGCTATCTGGCCCGGCCCCGGGTGTGGCAGGTCCTCGATGTGATCATCGCGATCGTGCTCATCATCCTCGCCGTCCGGCTGGCCCTGGGGTAGGGCAGCTCGTCCAGCCCGCAGGTCCGCCCGGGCTCACGCACCACCACCGCCGTCGTCTGTCGCGGCACTGAACACAGCGAGAACTGGTCGCGTTCGGATGCGAAATCGGCGATCCGGTATCCGAACGCGACCAGCTCTCGGGAGACAGCTCCGCAGGAGACGAGGCCCCGGGCCCGCATCCGCGGACGCGCGGCCGCCGCCTACAGCTGCAGGCTCGGGTGGAGCTGAGTGAGTGTGACCATGCGCTTGCGGCTGCAGACGACGACGGTAGCGGCCAGGCATATCAGCGTCATCAGCAGCAGGACCACCGCCGACTGCGCCGCGATGAACATATCGCCGCCGGCGATGAGCGTGCGCAGTCCGTTGACCGCATGGGTCATCGGCAGGAACGGTGAGATGATCTGGAAGATCCCCGGTGCCGTCTGGACCGGATAGGTCCCTCCGGCCGAGGCGATCTGGATCATCAGGAGCACCAGCGCGATGAGTCTGCCCACTCCCCCGAGCGCCGCGACGCACAATTGGTGCACGGAGTGGAAGCTCGCGGCGACGAGGATGGAGAACAGCAGGGTCCAGAGCCAGGCACCGGCCGAGAAGTCGAGCGCGAATGTGAGCACGAGGTAGAGCACGGCCACCTGGGCGATGCCGAAGAGGAGACCGGGCACATAGCCGGCCCAGGCGATACGAGTGGACTTCGCCGATGACGCCAGAGCGCGATACGGGATGGCGTTGATGACCATGTAGGTGATCATTCCGCCGATCCACAGCGCCAGGGAGACGAAGAAGGCTGCCAGACCCTCACCATAGGCGTCGACCGCATTGTCCTTGACCTTATCGGCGTCGACCGGCACGGCGACGACGTCCGAGCGGTGATCACGGTCGTTCTTGTCATAGGTCGGAATCTGCTTGAGCCCCTCCTCGAGGCCGTCGGAGAGCTCGCCGGAGCCGTCGACGAGCTTGCCGGCGCCGGTGTCGAGCTCCTTCGACCCGTCGACGAGCTGCGAAGAGCCGTCCTTGAGGTCGCCGACGCCCGTCTTCGCCTGGGAGGTGCCGTCCTTGAGCTGTTTGGCTCCGTCATTGAGATCCCCGGCACCGGTGGCGAGCTTGCCCGCTCCGGCATCGAGCTTGACCAGGCCGGAATGCAGGTCATCGGCTCCCGTCGAGACCTGCTGCGCACCGTCGTCGAGCTGACCGATCTTCTTGTCGGCGGCCTTGATCTTCGCCATGACACCGTCGACGGCCTTCGTCACGGGGTCCTCGAGCTTCTTGGCCTCGTCCTTGGCATCGGAGGCGCGCTCATGTGCGGAGTCGAGGTCGTCCCCGAGGCCGTTCATGTCCTCGGCCAGCCGCTGCACGTTCGGATCGTCCGGGTAGTCCTCCTGGAGCTGCTTGATCCGATCGTCCATGTCCCCGCGCACGGTGGTGCGGGCATCGTCGAAGTCGCCTTCGGCCCGTTCGAGCTTGGGCCGGGCACCGTCGACGAGGTCGTCGGCCTTCCGTTTGAGATCCTCGGCCTTTCCGGTGGTCTCATCGGCGACGTCGCGCAGCTGCGAGGTGCCGTCGGCGACCTGGCCGGCCCCGTCGGCGAGGTCCTTCGAACCGTTCTTCGCCTCGGTGGTGGACTTCGCCAGGGTGTCCGCGCCCGTCTTCAGGTCGCCGCTTCCCTTGACGAGTTCGCCGGCTCCGTCGTCGAGGTCGCCGATGCCCTTCTGCAGCGTGCCGACGCCCTTGTCGAGTTCGGTCGTGCCATCGACGAGTTCGCCGGTGCCGTCGTGGAGTTCGATGGAGCCGTCGTTGAGCTGCGAGGCTCCGTCGGCGGCTTTCTCGGTCTGGGAGTGGATGTCGTTGAACCCGACATAGACTTCCGAGACGTATTCGGCCGTGGTGGTCTCGTTCAGGCTCGACTTGATCTCGGTCAGCACCGTGCCGGCCAGTTGGCCGACGATGAAGTTGTGGGCGTCGTCGGTGCGCAGCTGGAGCCCTGCCTGCTCCGGATCGTCGCCACCGGTGGACACCAGCTGCTCGGAGAAGTCCGAAGGGATCTCGAGGACGGCGAAGTACTTGCCCTCGGCCAGTCCCTCATCGGCCTCCTTCTGTGAGGTCTCCTCCCAGTCGAAGCCGCCCTCGCCCTTGGGCGTGATCTCGTCGACGAGTTCATCGCCGGCGTGCAGGGATTCGCCGTCGGAGTCCGGCTTCTTCGCCCCTGTGTCCTCGTTCACCACTGCCGCCTGCAGCTTGTCGAGGTGGTCGGTCGGAGACCAGTTCGAGGCGAGGTAGAGGCCACCGTAGATGGCGGGGATGACGGCGACGACGATCATCGCCAGACGGGTGATCGTGTGCCGTTTGAAGCGAGAGAGCTCGAGCCATGGCAGGGAGAACATCGAAGAATCACCTTTGGGGTCGAAGTGAAGGGATCACGGAGTGCGGCGGCCTCAGTGGCGCGGGGGCTGGTGGGGACTGAGCTGCAGTTCGCTCACCCCGGTGGGCGAGACCTCCGACTGCAGAGCCTCCAGGGCGATGTCGAATTCCGAGGAATCCTCGCAGGAGACGATGAACGTGAGCGGATTGTCCGGGTCTCTCGATTTCCGCAGCTCCTGGTAGATGAGCAGACCAGCCCATGCCCGGGCGCGATCGGAGCGTTCACGCAGATAGTCGATATTGTCGATGACGATGAGCGGCGGCCGGCTGAGGCTCGCGAGTCCGAACTCGAGGAGGAACTTCTGCAGCTCGCTCAGCTCGGAGACGAACACCTCACCGTCCTCGTCGATGAGGAAATCGGCTTCCCGTGCGTCCTCGGTCGAGAAGGTCCCCTCGGGCAGCTCATCGATGAACTCGGTCGCCGAGTGGAAGGTATCGCGGATGAGGCCGATGACCTCGCGCAGCGACGGTTTCGACACCCACGGCTTGTACCAGGGCTGCAGCATGATCTGCCGCTCGGCGACGTGCTGGGCCACCGTGAAATCGTTCTCCAGATCGGTCAGCCCCTCGACGTGTCCGACGGCGACGTGCTCGCGGACGGCGCGGGCCTGCTTCCGGATATCCAGATCGCCGAGGCGGCCCTCCCCTGCGGAGACGCGCATCCGCCCGGCGATGGAGAGCAGGAGCGAGGTCTTGCCGCTGCCGGCGGGGCCGCGGATGATCGCGAGGCCGCCGGTCGGCACGTCGAGATCGACGCCCGAGAAGACGCTTCCCTGCTTTCCTGACATGCCCCAGCCCTGCAGGTGGACCGCATCGCTGCTGGTTTCGGCATCCTCGGTGAGCGTGTCCGATGTGCTCTCCATTGCCCTGGCTCCCAATCGTCTGTGCCTGCGTCGTCTGTGTCTGCGTCGGTCGATCGCATTGGGGTGCATCCGCACGTCCCGTTTCTGAGCAGACTACGCCACTGCGGCGCGCTCGTTGCGGCATACCCCGATTCGGGTCAAGTTACCCATAGGTAACTATAATCAAGCCGACCGCGATTCTGAATCTCACGCGGGCGAATGTCTGCAATCACACAGTCGCTCGGCGGCCCGAGGGCACAACCTGCCCGAGGGTCGTAGTATCGAGGGTGGAGAAGAGGGAAACGAGAACGAGGAACGGATGAGCACAGCCAGCGGCGATCTCTCGCAACTGCACAGGGACTGGGGACTGAACCCGGCGACCCTCGCCCCCGGCTGCTTCGCCTCGGTCATGGCCACGGGCATCGTCTCGATCGGCGCACAGTTCAAAGGACTCGCGCTGATCTCGGCGGTGCTGTTCTGGGTGGCGGTCGCGCTCTACGCCTATTTCATCGTGCTCACCCTCTGGCGGGTTCTGCGCTTCCGGCAGGGCCTTCGCCACGACCTCCACGATCCGAACCGGGCTTTCGGCTTCTTCACCATCATCGCGGGTACGAACGTCCTCGTCACCGCCCTCGTCGGCCTCGGCGTCATACCTGTGGCGATGGTCCTGTTCTGCGTCGGAGGCCTGTTATGGCTCGTGCTCGGCTATGCGATCCCATTCACCGCCGTGCTCGGCTCGAGCATCCGCCCGGTCGTCACCGGGGTGAACGGCACGTGGTTCGTCTGGGTCGTCGCGGCACAGTCCGTGGCGGTCGCGGCCTCGAGCCTGGCCATCGCGCTGCCGAAGACGAACACCGCCCCACAGCTCGTGGTGCCCCTGTCACTGCTCGCCGTGGTGATGTGGTCGGTCGGCCTCGCGCTCTATATCGCCTGCGCGGTCTTCCTCGGGGTGCGGGTGCTGCTGCACCCACTGGAGCCGGAGGACTTCGACGCCCCGTACTGGGTGACGATGGGCGCGCTGGCGATCTCGATCGTTGCGGGCTCCAGGATCCTCGAACTCGAATCGACGCCGCTCCTCGATGCGACACGTCTGCTCGTCGGAGGCTCTTCGGCTCTGCTGTGGGCCTTCGCCACGTGGCTCATCCCCTCGCTCGTGCTGGCCGGGGCCTGGCGTCATCTTCGCCACCGCGTGCCGCTGGGCTATTCGGCGGGACTGTGGAGCATGGTCTTTCCGCTGGGCATGTATGCAGTGGCGAGCATGTACCTGGGCAACTCGGACCATGTGCCGGCGATCGAGTGGATCGGTCAGCACTGGTTCTGGGTCGGCTTCACCGTCTGGGCGATCGTCTTCGCCGCCATGGTCTGGTCGTTCATCCGCTCCCTGCGCGACCGGTGAGTCTCCGCGAGCTCGGCGCGTGGGTCTCTGCAAATTCAGCGGAGGCACAGCATCACATTTCGCGACTCTGGCGCTCCGCACCGCTTTTCGAGAGACGAAACGCCCCGCCGATGCCAACTCGCACCGTTGCAACGGTGTCAGGTGGCACGGACGGGGCGTGATGGTTGCGCAACGGGAGGAGATGGCACGGACGGGGCGTGATGGCCGCACAGCGGGAGGAGATGCCACCGACAGGAAGTGATGGCCGCGCAACGGGAGGAGACTGCCACCGACGAGGCGGTTCGAGCGGTCAGGAGGCGCTCCGGACGATCACCCTGGTCACCCCGACTCCGCGGTCGCTCAGACTCCTCGAACCGTGGCAGGTCAGGCGTCGAAGCGCTGGCCCTCGGGCTTGGTTTCCATGATCATCAGCACGAGGACGATGATCCAACCCACCCCGGGGATGAAGTAGAGGAACCACATCGGTCCCGGGTAGTTCGCATCATGGAGACGGCGCCAGGAGATCGCCAGGTACGGGATGATCGTCGCAAGGCCGATGATGAGCATCAGGATGCCGCCGATCCCGGTGAGCGCCAAGGCCCCACCGGACGGGCCTGCCGACATCCCATAGGGGTCCGCGGCCGACATCGTGGCCGATGCCGCCGACATCCCCACGCCGATACCGTAGAGAATCCCGGGGATCACTTGCAGCAGAGCCACAAAGAGGTACGCCCACCAGTATTCGCTGCGCGAGGCGCGTCCGGAGAACTTCGTGTAGTTCTTGAAGAAGCGCTTGACGGCTTGCCCGAAAGTCGCACCGTAGAGCGGGAGCGAGAGGTCGTCGGGGCTGGCGGCTCCGCGAGGTGCTCCGCCGAATCCCTGTGCACCGTACCCCTGTCCGCCGGGCATCCCGGCGCCTGGCATTCCTTGGTCGGGCGCTCCGGAGCCTGAGTTGTATGCTGCATTCGCGTCGTAGGTCATGATGGCCTTCATCGTTAGGTGATATTTCCGGCGGCACTCTTCCGCTGATCGTCAGGGTTCTTTCAGCCGATCACCAGGAAGCGCGATCACCATTCTGCCTCATCGCGCCCGTCGATCACATGAAGACCCGGTTTCAGATCTGCAACACCGCTGCGGGGCCGCGGGAACCAGGTCTCAGGAATCGCCACCGGTCAGCGCATAGGCCTCGTCGACGGGAGTCTCGTCGATGTGCCCGTCGACGCGGCGCAGCGCTTTCCAGCCGAGCGAGATGACCACGACCGACAGCAGCACGGCTCCGGCGCCGAAGAGGTAGGGTGCACCGGCGCTGATCGACTCGGACACCGAGCCCGCGACGATCGGCGCCACTGCGCCGCCGACGAAGCGCACGCCCGAGTAGGTTCCCGAGGCCACCGGGCGGGGCAGGTCGCTGACCTCCATAGCCGATTCGGTGAAGACCGTGTTCAGCAGGCCGAGCAGCAGTCCCGCGATCACGACGCAGACGATGATGCCGACGAACGATTCGACGATGAACGACATGACGGCCAGCAGCGCGGCCAGTCCGATGAGCGTGACGATGAGGCTGCGGCGACGGCCCATGCGCTTGGTCAGCAGCGGAGCACCGAACACCGAGGTGACTGCCACGCAGAGGCCCCAGCCGAAGAAGACGTACCCGAGCCCCATTGCGCCGAAGTCCTCGATGCCCATTTTCGCGGCGGCCGCCTCGACGGGGAAGGGGCTGTAGGCCAGCAGGATGAAGAAGCCGAAGTTGTACAGCAGAGCGGAGACGCCCAGCACGGCCACGCCCGGCCGAGCCAGGGCGCGGAAGGTGGCGCTGAGTCTGATCGGTTCGGCGGTGGGACCGTTCGAGCTCGTGCCTCCGGGCAGCAGGACGACGATGGCGATGAAGCCGATGGCCATGAGGACAGCGGTGCCGAAGAAGGGCCCGCGCCAGGACATGCCGCCGAGCAGACCGCCCAGCAGCGGGCCGGTGGCGATGCCCACGCCCAGGGCCGCCTCGTAGAGGATGATCGCCTTATCGGCACCGCCCGAGGCCGCGCCGACGATCGTCGACAGCGCCGTGGAGATGAACAGCGCATTGCCCAGTCCCCAGCCGGCCCGGAAGCCGATGATCTGGTCGACCGTGCCGGAGAACCCGGCGAGGGCGGAGAACGCGACGATGAGGACGAGCCCGACGAGCAGTGTCGTCTTGGCGCCGATGCGCGAGGACAGGAAGCTCGTGAAGAACATCATGCCGCCCGTGATGAACAGGTAGCTGGTGAACAGCAGCATCGACTGTGCCGGCGTGGCATCGAGCTCGGCCGAGATGGCCGGCAGGATCGGATCGACCAGGCCGATGCCCATGAACGCGATGACCGCGGCGAACGCCACGGCCCATACGGCTCGCGGCTGACGCAGAATGGATGCTTCCGCTGCGGTGTCTCCTGGTGCTTCGTTGTCGGTTGACGCTCTCATCTGGTGGCCGCGGCCCCTTCCCTGTGGTGCGATATGTGGTGAAATCTGTGGTTGATTCGCGGTCGCGCCCGGATCAGGCGGGCTCGACCTCCGTGGATCCGGCCCCGTCGCGTTCCTGCACGGAACCCTCCTGTACGGGCGCTTCCTGCACAGCCTCCTCGGCGCTGTCGACCGGGTGGCGGTCCTTGAGGAAGTCCGACACCAGTCCCAGCGCGCGATCGACGCTCATCCGCTCATCGGGGGACAGCGATTCGAAATAGGGCTGCATCTGCTCGATCATGATCGACCGGTTCTCGGCCAGCCGCCGGCGGCCCTCTTCGGTCAGAGAGAACTGGGAAGCGCGCCCATCGGTCGGACTCGCCTCCCGGAGCACGAGCCCCGCCTCCTCGAGTCGGGCGAGGAGCTTCGTCGCCGCAGGCTGCGAACTCAGATACCCCTGCGCGAAATGACCGACCCGAACGGGCTGATACTGCTCGACGACGGCGAGCGCGCGCAGAGTCGCCAAGGAGTTCTCGTTGCCGATCACTCGCCGAAACGCCCGAGTCAGGCGCGACGAGACGACCACGAGCCGCGAGACGAGCTCTGCCGAATCCACATCATCCATAACTTATTTATATACCCAGGTTATGCATCACAGCAAATCGTTCAGCCCACCAGGCGATGGACTCGGTCTGTAACGGATGCCATTCCCGCCTCGGCGATCGGCGTGCTAACCTGGCCTCACATGTTCCGGGGACGGTGAAATTCCGTACCGGCGGTCACAGTCCGCGACCCGCCAGCTTCGCGCCGGCGGCTGATTCGGTGAAATTCCGAAACCGACAGTCAGAGTCTGGATGGGAGGAGCATGGTGGCCTCGGCCGCTGTGTTTCGGTGCATTCGACGGCACCGGCGCGCATCCGAGTCACCCTGATGGTTGCACCCGCAATATCCTCCCTCCCGGCGAAGGCTCGGGAGGTTTTCTTTTGGACGCGGAGTTCACCGAACTCGAATCCACGGCGATGTCGGCCGCCCTCGACGCTGCACGGGAGGGCTTCCGCGGGGCCAATCCGCTGGTGGGTGCCGCTGTCCTGACCGCGGACGGGCAGATCGTGACCGGTCATCATGCGGGAGCTGGGACCGCCCACGCCGAGGTGGACGTCATCACCACCGCCCACGACCTCGACATCGACCTGAGCACCGCGACGCTGTTCGTCACCCTCGAACCCTGCTCCCACCGGGGGCGGACCGGACCGTGCACCGAGGCCATCATCGCCGCCCGAATCCCCTCTGTCGTCTTCGCCTCCCCCGACCCGAACCCCCGCGCCGCCGGCGGTGGCCGGATCCTCGCCGAGGCGGGTCTGCAGGTGCGGTCGGGACTGCACCGGGAGGACGCCCAGGCCCTCAACGCCCGGTGGGCGCAGACCATGGCCGAGCTCCGGCCCTTCGTCACGGCGAAGATCGCGCAGAGTCTCGACGGGGCCGTCGCTGCCGCGGACGGGACCAGCCAGTGGATCACCTCGCCGGAGTCCCGGGCCCATGCGCATGAGATCCGCTCCCGCGTCGATGCCATCCTCGTCGGCACCGGCACGGCCCTGGCCGATGACCCCCGACTCAACGCGCGCGGCGGCGACGGCTCCCCGCTGCCGAACCAGCCGCGACCGGTCGTGCTCGGCACCTCTCCGCTGCCGGCCGAGTCCTTCCTCGCGCTCAACCCGGACACTCTCCGGCTGCCCACCCACGACATCGACGCGGCGCTCGAGCAGCTGTATGCCGAGGGTGTACGCCACCTGCTCGTCGAGGGCGGGCCGCGGGTCCTCGGTGCCTTCTTCGCCGCCGGAGCCGTCGACGAAGTCTTCTGCTACCAGGCCCCGATGCTCATCGGTCCCGGGCGCTCCAGTGTCGAAGGCTTGAACATCGACACCCTCGGCGAGGCGCTGCGGCTGATCCCCGACGACACCGAGGTGCCCGCGGTCTCGCGGCTCGGCCCGGACTTCCTGCTGCATTTCACCACGGCCCCTGCGCCGCCGGACAGCCGAGCGACAGCGCTCGGCCGCGGGCAGTCCACCGCGCCGGTCCGCCCATGGCCGATCGCCCCGCCTGCATCGGTCACTCGGCCCGCACCGCAGCGCTGACCACACATCTGCCAGCCATCAGCACCAGGCCACCATCACCCAGCAATCAGCACCACGGAGGCATATGTTCACCGGAATCATCGAAGGACTCGGCACCGTCGAGGCCATCGAATACACGAACGATTCGGCCGAGATCACCATCGATGCCGGCGAGCTCGTCGCCGACCTCGAGCTCGGCGGCTCCCTGGCCGTCAACGGCGTCTGCCTGACCTCGACGAGACGGAAGGACGCCGAGCAGCCGGGGCTCTTCACCGCCGAGGTCATGGGTGAGACCCTGCGTCTGACCGGTCTCGGCAGTCTGCAGACCTCGGACCGGGTCAATCTGGAGCGCTGCACTCCCGCCTCGGGGCGCTTCGACGGCCACATCGTCCAAGGGCACGTCGACGGACGCGGCGAACTCGTCGACCGCACCGACCGACCCGATTGGTCGACCCTGCACATCGCGATCCCTGCCGGTCTCGCCCCGCTGACCGCGGTCAAGGGCTCCATCGCCCTCAACGGGGTGTCCCTGACTCTGACCGCCGTGTCCGAACCCGCTGAGGCCGCCGCGTGGGTCGAAGTCGGGCTGATCCCAGCGACGCTGAGCCACACGACCTTCGGCGAGCTCGAGATCGGAGCGGCCGTGAACATCGAGGCGGACGTGCTCGCGAAGTACACCGCCCGCCTCCTGTCCTTCCATGCCGTCGACGAGGCCGCCCCGACCCACCCGGGGCCAGCCTCGGCGAGTCCCCACCCCGCGACGAACACACACCAAGGAGTCGATCATGACTGAATCAGTCGCCCATTCCAGCCGTCTCGATTCGATCGAAGACGCCGTCTCCGCCATCGCCGCAGGTCGGCCCATCCTCGTCGTCGACGACGAGGACCGGGAGAACGAGGGAGACCTCATCATGGCCGCCGAATTCGCCGATGCCGCCATGATGGGCTTCTTCGTCCGGCACACCTCCGGCGTCATCTGCGCCCCGATGACCGCCGAGCACGCCGCGGCTCTGCGGCTGCCGCCCATGGTCGCCGACAACGAAGACCCGAAGGGCACCGCCTACACGATCAGCTGCGATGCGGTGGGTGTGACCACCGGCATCAGTGCCGCCGAGCGCGCCCGGACCGGTCGCGTCCTCGCTGCGGCAGACCCGGATCCCGCCGCGATCTCGCGTCCCGGTCATGTCTTCCCCCTGGTCGCGAAGTCCGGCGGTGTGCGGGAGCGACCCGGCCACACGGAGGCCGGGGTCGAATTCGCGCGCTTGGCCGGTGCCCGACCGGTGGCGATGATCGCCGAGGTGGTCCACGACGACGGTTCGATGATGCGCTTCGATGCGGTGCGCGACTTCGCCGATAACAACGAGCTCGTGATGGTCTCGATCGAACAGCTCATCGCCTACCTCGAGGAACGCGACGCGGCTTCGCAGACCGATGGGCCCGTCGCGGGCGGGTCCCCATCGCCCGCTGCGGAAGAGTCGGCCGCTCCCGACTCCGGCGAGGAGGATCTGATGTCGACCGAAGAAGTGCCGCTGCCGACGAAGCACGGGCACCTGCGGGCGCGCGCATTCACGATCGACGGGCACGACCACCTCGGCGTGTTCGCCGGGTCCCTCGAGACGACTTCGGCCGGTCCGGCGCCGCTCGTGCGGGTGCATTCGGAGTGCCTGACCGGGGACGTCTTCAATTCGCACCGGTGTGACTGCGGTGAACAGCTCGACCAAGCGCTCGATGTCATCGCCGAGCACGGTGGAGCGGTGATCTACCTGACCGGTCACGAAGGGCGCGGGATCGGTCTGAGCAACAAGCTTCGCGCCTATGCGCTGCAGGATCAGGGCAGGGACACCGTGGACGCGAACCGGGAGCTCGGATTCACCGACGACGCCCGCGACTACCGTGCCGCGGCAGCGATCCTCGGCTCACTCGGTCTCACTCGCATCCGGCTGCTGACGAACAACCCTGCCAAGACCGAATCACTCGAGCAGCTGGGCATCACGGTCGAAGCGGTCGTGCCGCTCGAGATCGCGGCGCGGCCGGAGAACACGCGCTATCTGACCACGAAGCGCGAGCGCATGCACCATGCGCTGGCGCTGCCGGAGGTCACAGGCACCACCGCACCCGGGGCCGTCGCCAGCTGAGCCTGAGCCTGCGCAGACGGGTCCTCACCATTCACCGGCTCTCAGCATTCGCGGACCCGCATCCCGAATCGCGCACGAGTCCGGCATCAGGCCCGCATCCCGAATCATCCACGAACCCGGCTCACCGGAGCCCTGAACGAAGGACACAGCCATGGCCCATTTCGGAGCACCCGAACTCACCGTCGACGCCGCCGACCTGCGCGTCGCCATCATCGCCGCTTCCTGGCACACGCAGATCATGGACGGCCTCGTCGACGGAGCCCGACGCGCCGCCGCCGAGGCCGGAGCAGACACCACGCTGATCCGCGTGCCCGGCAGCTTCGAGCTGCCTGTCGCCGCGGCCCGAGTGGCCCCTCACTTCGATGCGGTCGTCGCGCTCGGCGTCGTCATCCGCGGCGGCACCCCGCACTTCGACTATGTCTGCCAGGCCGCCACCGACGGCCTGGGCAGGGTTGCCATCGACTCAGGCAGGCCCGTGGGCTTCGGTGTTCTCACCTGCGACACCGAGCAGCAGGGAATCGACCGGGCCGGGCTGGAGGGCTCCCAGGAGGACAAGGGCCACGAAGCCATGACCGCAGCCCTCGTCACCGCCCGCGCCCTCGCGTCCTACCCCCTGGGCTGAGAGCGCTGGCCGCTCCCGCGCCACACGCGTCTCCTGCAGGCGGATCCAGCACGAAATCCGCGCGCATTTCAGAGCGGATCCGCCTCCAGGAAGCATCCGCGCTCCACGACCCGGCGTGCCGGGCCGCTTCGCATCCGCGCCGGCGGTATCCGCGCCGTCGGCTTCGGCGCAGCGGCTTCGACGCAGCGGTTTCCGCACCAGCGGCTTCGGCGCAGCGGACTCACCGGCGCGCCTTCCGGCAGCCGGCTCAGAAGAGCTGGCGGATGTTCGTCCGGGCGAGGTCGATGAGTTCGTCGCCCTTGCCCGAGAGCACCGTGCGGATGGCGTAGAGGGCGAAGCCCTTGGCCTGCTCGACGGTGATCGACGGCGGCATCGACAGCTCCTGGCGCTCGGTGACCACGTCGAGGACGGCCGGCCCGTCGTAGGCGAGGAACTCCCGCACCACCTTCGGCAGGTCCTTGGACTTCTCGACCCGGAAGCCCTTGATGCCGACCGCTTCCGCGATGGTGGAGAAGTCGGGGTTGGCGAGGTCCGTGCCGAAGGTGACGAAACCGGCGGCCTTCATCTCGAGCTCGACGAAGTTGAGCGAGGAGTTGTTGTACACGACCGTCTTCACCGGCAGCTTGTTCTGGGTCAGCGTGATGAGCTCACCGAGCAGCATGGCCAGCCCTCCGTCGCCGGCGAGCGCAATGGTCTGCCGGTCTTCGAAGGCCGACTGCACGCCGACGCTCTGGGACAGAGCGTTGGCCATGGAGCCGTGGCTGAAGGAGCCGATGAGCCGGCGCTTGCCGTTCATCGTCAGGTAGCGGGACGCCCAGACGACCGGTGAGCCGACATCGGGGACGAAGACCGCGTCGTCATCGGCCATCTCGTCGATGAGCCGGGTCAGGTACTGCGGATGGATCGTCCGCTTCGAGGGCGTGGCCAGTTCGTCGAGATCCTTCCGGGTCTT
Source organism: Brevibacterium renqingii (assembly GCF_017808095.1). Lineage (NCBI taxonomy): Bacteria > Bacillati > Actinomycetota > Actinomycetes > Micrococcales > Brevibacteriaceae > Brevibacterium > Brevibacterium renqingii. Next base: position 1,105,516 of record NZ_JADBHG010000001.1, read on the forward strand.
CGCATAGTGCTTGGTCAGCGTCTTGAGATGGGAGCTGCTGCGGTTCGGGGTGATCTTCGGCAGCAGGGCTTCGACGGTATCGGCGACCGTGCCGACCAGTCCGATGTCCACCGGGGTGCGGCGTCCGATCTGAGAGCCGCGGACATCGACCTGGATGACTGTCGCATTCTCGGGATAGAACTGCTGGTAGGGCAGGTCGGTGCCGAGCATGAGCAGGGCGTCGCAGTCCTTGAGCGCGGCGTAGCCGGAGGAGAACCCGAGCAGTCCGGTCATGCCCACGTCATAGGGATTGTCGTGTTCGACGAACTCCTTGCCGCGCAGGGAATGGACGATCGGCGCCTGCAGCTTCTCGGCGATGGCGAGCAGTTCATCGTGCGCGCCTTCGGTGCCGGCCCCGGCGAGGATCGTGGTCTTCCTGCTCTTGTTGAGCGCCTTTGCCGCGGCCTCGATCTGGGACTCGGCGGGGATCATTCGGGAAGGATAGGCCTTGACCACCTCGGCGGCGGCATCGATCTCGCTCAGTCCGATGTCACCGGGGATGACGAGGACGGCGACACCGCGCTTCTCGATGGCCTCGCGCATGGCGATGCGCAGCAGCCGCGGCATCTGCTCGGGGTTCGCGACGTGCTCGACGTAGACGCTGCACTCGCGGAAGACGTCCGTCGGGTGGGTCTCCTGGAAGTAGTTCGAGCCGATCTCGTCGCTGGGGATGTGGGCGGCGATGGCAAGCACCGGCACTCGCGAGCGCTGGGCGTCGTAGAGGCCGTTGATGAGGTGGAGGTTTCCGGGACCGCAGCTGCCGGCGCAGACCGCGAGCTCACCGGTCAGCGCGGCCTCGCCGCTCGCGGCGAAGGAGGCGGCCTCCTCGTGGCGGACGTGGACCCATTCGAGCTGCGGATTGACCCGCAGCGCATCGGTGAAGCCGTTGAGCGAGTCGCCGGGGATGCCGTAGACGCGCTCCACTCCACTGGCCACGAGAGTATCGACGATGTTTCTTGCGACGGTGGGCATGTGGTTCCTTCCGTTGAAACACGAACGCCAGGGAAGCGCTGGTGCGAACCCCGGCAGGGGCTGCCTCGAGGCGAGGCCTTGACCGCGTCTTCAGTCTAGCCGCGGAATCCTCCGCCGAGGCTGTCCGGTTCCTCACGCGAGCTGCGTCACGTCCCTGACGCGAAAACCCTCACGCCTTCCCCTGGACGGTGCTTCGGGGCCGGTCACGGGCCCGACCCAGGCCTGGCCGGTGCTTCAGGTCTTCGCCGACAGCACCGTCGCCGCTGTGAGCAGACCGGCCATCGCCACCGCCATCATCGGATAGCCGCCGAGCGCTCCGGCCAGGGCCGGGCCGGCGACGGGTGCCAGGGCTGTGCCGGCCGTGATCGGGGCGACGAAGACACCGTTGACGGCACCGAAGTTCTTCGTCCCCCACCGGTCGGAGACCGCGGTGGCCTGCAGCAGAGTCATGCACCCGCGCACTCCCCCGGCGAGCATGGCGATGCCGATGAGCAGCCAGATCGGGCCCGGCACGAACGCCAGCAGCCAGAGACCGGCCGCCCCTGCGGCGAAGAGGACGACCGTGCGCGTGCGGGCATTCGTGTGTCTCTCCAGGCTGGGATAGCCGAAGCGTCCTGCCACTTGGCCGAAGCCGACGAGGCCGAGCGCCACGGCGGCCAGACTGTAGCCCGCACCGCGTTCGATGATGAGCGGGATGATGTTGATCGTCACGGCGAAGAGGGTGAAGGTCGCGACGGCGACCGCTGCTTGGAGGATGAGGAAGCGCGGGTCGCGGGTGACCCGGCGCAGTTCGGCCCGGCTCGGCTTCTCCGTGCGGGCGGCCGCCTCGTCGGTCCACCGCCTGTTGAAGAAGCCCAGGTTCAGCGGCAGGACAACGACTGCGAGCAGCCCGGCGAGGACGACATAGGTCGTCCGCCACCCCACCGCATCGATGAGCCAGGCGATGATCGGGGCGAAAACCGTCGACGCGAGTCCGCCGACGAGCGTGATCGTCGTCAGCGGCTTCGTCCGTTCGGCCCCGTACCAGCGGGTGACGACGGCGAACGCCGGTGGGTAGAGCGTTGCGGCCTGGGCGAAGCCGGCGAGGATCCAGGCGAGGAAGAAGACGATGAGGTTCGGGGCGGCGGCCACGAGCGTCAAGGCGATGGCGCCGATGAGCGTCCCCGCGCCCATGATCAGGCTGGGCCCGTGCGAATCGAGCATCCGCCCGACGGCGGGCCCGACGAGTGCGGAGACGATGAGACCCACGGTCAGAGCCGCCGTCACCGTGGTGTGGCTCCACCCCATGTCCGCCGAGATCGGGGTGACCGCCACCGGCAGCGAGTAGTAGAGCAGGCCCCAGCAGACCAGCTCCGCGATGCACATCGCCGTCAGTCCCCCGCACGGCTTGTCGGTCGTCACCGGAGTCACTCAGCGCGGTCCTTCACCGGATCGGCCCGACCCCTCACCGGACCGGCCCGTCCCCTCGCCGAGGCGGCTCTCCCCTTCCGCGAAACCGTCCGTCCCCGCGCCGAGGTTGCCCGGCGCCGGCTGTCCGACCGCGGCTGCCAGCCGGGCCAGCGCGGTGTCCCAGGGGATCCGCTCCTGTTCGAGCCGCACGTCTCCCGCGGCCCGGATGCGGGCCAGCGCGCGGGCCTCGGTGCCGGTCAGTTCCGGGAACGTGCCGGAGCTCGGCTTCGGTTCGGGCACCCACAGATCCTCGTGCGCGAGCAGGGTGGCTTCGTCCATGAGCACGGACTCGACCTCGGGCATATGGCTGCGCAGGCGGTTGAGGATCGCGAACCCGTGCGAGTCGAGGTCGCCCCAGTAGATCACTCGGGCGCGCCCGGTCCACGCCAATCGCGCCACACCATCGACCGCATAGCCGGAGCCGTGGACGGCTGCCGCGCCCGGCCAGGTCGGCATCGCGAGCACGGATTCGAGGTTCTCGAAGACGAAGACCACGCTCGGCGCCAGGGGCAGACGACTCAGCTGGGAGATCGGCGCACTGATGTCGTTGAGGCCGGACATCTCGGCCGCGACGGTCGGATCGAGGATGCGCAGCCGCAGCTTCGGTTCGGCGTCGAGGACGGTGACGGCCCCGGCGTGCCCGATCCCGGTCAGCAGCGCCGTGACGAGGCTGCGGTGGGTTTCGAACCACTTCGAGTCGACTCCGCGGATGGGCAGCTGCCGGGGCCGCAGGGAACCGAGATGGTGGCTGCGCAGCCAGTCGACGACGTCGACGACGGTGGCGAACGCTCCGTCGGTCAGCGACAGGATCCTCTTCGCCTGCGATCGGATCGCCGAGGCGAGCGGGTCGCTGTCCGAACCGGGACCGGGTTCTGTGGCGCTGAACCTGTCAGCATCTCCCATGCCATCGGCACCGAACCGCTGCCGAATCAGCTGGGCGCGATCGCGCAGCGTCCTCCAGTCACGGGCGGTGTCGCCGCCGACGAAGGCGGCCACCTCGGCGGGGGTGGTCAGACGCAGTCGGATCGGGACGCGCTGGCGCCCGATGCGGGCCCAGTTGCGGTCCTCCCAATCGATCTGCAGCGCCGAGGCATCCCCCTTCTCCTCGACAGCCCGCCAGCTCGCCGCCCAGTCGGCGGCCGCATTCTGGTCGGCGAGCACCTGCTTCTCCGTCGGCGGTCTGAGCGCGATCTCGAGGCGAACCACGTCCACGGCTCCGGCCGCCCAGGCGGCCATGGACGAGCTCAGACGGCTGCGCGCCCGAGCGCGGGCCTCGGCGACGGAGAGCATGTTCATCGCCCGTCGGGCGCCTCGGCCGGCTCGTGCGCATCATCCGAGCCCCCGGCTTTCCCGCGGCCCGTCTCGTCCCACACCATCGTCGAGGTCAGGGTCTTCTGCCGGCTCGGATTCTCGATCGAGGTCGCCGCACCCACATAGGGTTCGATCGTCTGCAGCAGCTTCTGCGGAGTGGCGAGCACCATGTGGAACCCGAACTCGATGAAGATGTCCAGAGCCATCCGCGTATAGCGGGTATCGGCCTTGTCGAAGGCTTCGTCGAGGATGATCGTGCCGTACTTCGAGATCGCCTCATCGGGGTCCGCGAGCTGATAGCGCAGCGCCGCCGCCAGACAGAAGATCACGAGCTTCTGCTGCTGCCCGCCGGACATCGCCGCACCCGAATCGTAGGTGGCATGCGCGCGGCCGTGGTCGTCGATCTCTTCGGCGAGGAAGCTGACGTGCAGACGTGTGTCCAGGCACTGGGTCTTCCACACCTTGTCGACGTGCTCGCTCGAGGCGAACCGGCGCATCACCTCGGCCAGCGTGTCGTACTTCCTCTCCGCGGTCTCCATATCGTCCTCGCCCCAGCTGCCGGCGGCGACGAGTCGCAGGTCGGCGATGAAGGCGTTGACGGTCTCGGAGCGCCGGGTCTTGACCTTGAGCCGCAGGTAGCGGTCCTCGTCGAACTGGGACCGCAGCAGGGAGGAGTTGATCGGGGCGACCCTGTCCTCGATCTCGCGTGGGGCGGCGTGGATCTCGTTGAGCAGCTCGCCGATGAGGTCGCGTGAACGCTGCTGGAGCAGCTCCCGGAACCGGTTCTCGTGATCGGGCAGGCCGTGGGCCTCGATCTCGTCGAGCATCGTCAGATACGCGCGCCGGTCATCGACCTCGGCCGTGAGCTGGGACGACACCGACGGCCATGCGGCCTTGAACTCCGCGGCCAGCCGCGTCACGGACTGGCCGGCCCGGCTCGCCTCCGCCTGTGCCCGGTCCTTCTCCTCCTGCAGCGCCTGCGAAACCTGCTGGCCCACCTCGGCGAGGCTGTCGCGCCGGATTCCGCGCTGGATCCTGCGGAACCGCTCATCCAGCTGTTCGCCGAGGTGGCTGTCGACCTCGGGGATGCGGCCGGCGCTGACATCGTCTTCCAGACGCTCGATGCCTGAGCGCAGACTCGCCGACTCCTCACCGGCTCGGCGCAGAGCGTAGACGGCCTCGGAGCGCGCGGTCTCGGCGGCGTCCTTGGTCGCCTTCGCCTCACGTTCGGCGCCGATCGCCTGCTGCAGGTCGCCGTCGGCGTCTTCGAGTTCGGCCAGCTGCCGTTCCAAGGTTTCGACGACCTCGGCCGCGCCTGCCCGGTCGACATCCCGCCAGGACTGCTCGCGGATGCCGGCGAGGATGCCTCGGCGGCGGTGCGCCTGAGCGGTTTCGGCATCTGCGGCGGCGACGATCTGCTCGGCGGCGGCGAGCTCCGTCTGAGCTTCCTTGAGGGAGTCGATGAGCGCTTCGAGCTTGGCTTCCCGGTCGCCGAGGACCCATTGGCTGCGGTCGTCGATGCGCCGGCGGTCGTCCTTCTCGTATCTGGTGCGCGAGGTCTTGACCTGTCCCTTGACGGTGACGGCACGCGGGTGGTCGTCGAGCTCGTCGGGATGGTCGACACAGGCGAAGTCGAAGCGTTCGGACAGGGTGGATCGCACCCAGTCGCCGAATCCGGTGTCGGCGACACGGACCTTGTTGACCAGGGAACTCTCACTGCCGACTGGGCGCGGACCGGGAACCTTAGCGGGTATCTCTTCGAAGACGAGACGACCGCGGATGCGGTGCGCATCGACCCAGGAGCGGACTGCGGTCAGGTTCTCGGAGCGGACGAGGACGGTCAGCGCCATGGGTCGCAGCACTCGTTCGATCGCCCCGGTCCATCGGGCCTCATCGGGATCGACTTCGATGAGTTCGGCGGCGAACGGCAGCGCCTTCTCGCTCAGCCCCGTGCCGGCGGCGAGTTCGGCTCGGATCGCCATGAGATTGTTCGGCACAGTCGATCCCGAACGACGCAGCGATTCGATCTCGCCTTCGAGTTCCCTGACCCGGGCGCGGGCGGTCGAGAAGCGGTCGTGGTCGGCATGGCTGGGGCCTGCCACCTGCGTGTCGTCGCCGAGACTGGCCGCGATCTGGGCTTGCAGCTCGGCGAATTCCGCGGCCGTGTTCGGAGCCGACTCGATGCCGGCCTGCTCGAGTTGGCGAGCCAGTCCGGCCCAGCGTTCGGCGATGGCGCGCCGTTCGGTCTCGGCTGCGTCGATGCGCTGCTGGAGGTGTTCGGCCTCCGCTCCGCCGAGTTCGAGCGTCGTCCGTCTGGCCAGGTCGTATTCGTCCACCGCCGCGTCATAGTCGCGCTTGGCCCGATCGGCGGTGACCTCGAGTTCGACGAGCTGCCTCGTCAGTGCGGACAGGTCCGTGCGCAGGATGTCGAGTTCACGGCGTTTCTGGTACGGCAGCAGCGACTCGCTCAGAGCGATCGACTTCGCGGCGATGTCATTGGCGGTCTCGAAGCTGGACGCGGCCTCCCGCAGCTGCTGCAGATGGTCGCGCTGTCTGCGCAGTTGGACGACGTGGTCGTGGGCGTCCTTGAGGTCGCCGAACTGGGCGACCGCGGTCTCGGCGAGATCGAAGGTCACCGGGGTTTCGAGCATGTGATCGCGGAAGAGCCGATCGAGGCTGTCGAGGCTCTTGGCCGACTGCGTCTTGTGCAGCAGCTGGAGTGCAGATTCGTCGGCCATGCCGAAGGTCTTGCGCATCCGCGCATAGAACTTCCCGTGCGATCCGTTCGAGGTGACAACGGCGTCGGGGCGGTCGGCCTTGAGCTTGCGGGTCTCGAGTCCGGACCGCGCATAGTGCTGGAGGTCGGCGAGATCGAGTTCGGCGCGCTCCAAGATGCAGGCGTCGGACAGATCCGTCGTCTTCGTTCCCGAACCCTTGATGAAGAAGAGGCGGGCCAGCGACAGCGGGCGGTCGCTGCCGTTGTCGTAGCGGAGGATGATACCGCTCCACGTCGCCCGCGGTCGCAGATACTTGCTGACGACCCGGTCCTCGTCGGAGTCAGCGGTCCGCGTCCATGCTCCCCGGACGTAGCTGACGAGGCTGCGCTGGTCGAGACGAGCACCGGCCGTCTGTGCGGCGACATTGAAGCGCAGCCATTTGTCCGGGGTGAGGACCGCGGCGATGCCGTCGAGGAGGGAGGACTTGCCGGAGCCGGAGGGTCCGGTGATGAGGTGTCCCCGATGGGAGACGGGGATGCGGTGGATATCGGCGTCGAACGTGCCCCAGTTCGCGATCTGGATCTCCGACAGCCGCCACTGGCTGCCCACTTCGGGTCGGTTCGCGCCGCGAGCGCGCGCCTGGTCGGCGACGAAGGCGGCGTCGAGCGGAAAGAGCGCTTCGGTCACGACTCGTCCTCCTCGTCGGTGGTGGTCTCAGCCGAGGTTTCGGGGCCGTCATCGGACGTTTCGGCGGCAGCGGCTGCGGCAGCGGTGTCCGCCTCACCGGCGTCGGTATCGCCTGCGGCGATGCGTTCGTAGACGTCGATGAGCTCGCGCACCCGGTCCTCATCGATGAGGAACTTCACCATCGGAGAGATCTCGAAGCGGTCCTCACCGGCCTTGTGGAGGACGCGCAGTCGGTTGCTCATGCGCGACCAGGCGCCGTTGAGATTGCGCTGGAACGTCGACTCGTCCCCGGTGCGATAGATCGCGAGCCTTTCGTAGACCTCCTCACGGTCGACGATGACGCGCTTCTCTCCGGGAGCGGCCAGCAGCAGCTGGCGCAGCACGAGGAGCATGGCCGTGTCGAGGAAGGTCAGCCGTTCGCTGCGCACGGCCGCCGGTGCCTCGATCTCGTCGGTGACGATCTTGCGGGTGAAGGCGAATTCGTCGACCCGGTCGATGACGAGGTCGAGGAACAGGTCGTGCAGCCGGGAGCGGACGAGGCCCTCGTCGGCCACCAGTGCCGCCCACAGCTGCGGGCTCTGCACGCCCGAGACATAGGGCCCCTTGAGGAGTTCGAGCAGCACTCGTCGGGTCCGCTCCCCCAGAGTCCCGGTGTCGCCGGTCCACAGGGCACTGGGGTTGTGGCCGGCTCCTTCCCCCGCCTCGGCGCGGGTGGTGTCGTCAGCGGGGGTCGACGAGGCGGTCGCCTCGGTGTGGTCGGTGCGGATCATAGGGTGATGCCTTCGGTGAAGTAGTGGCGACGGATCGTGGCGGTGCGGGCGATGCCGTCGACGCCGGACCAGGTGAGGATTTCGCGCTTGTCCTCATCGACCTGACCGTACGTGCTGGCCAGGGACAGCAGCCCGACGACGCTCGCCAGACCCTGAGTGGCGGGGAACCGGTCGAGCACCTCGGCGACGGAGGTCTCGGACGCGGCGGAGACGACGGAGTTGATGTTCTCTGTGAGTTCGGCGAAATCGATCTCGGATTCCCGCGCCACGGCGAGGAGTTCGGCGAAGTCGACCTCGGACTCGGCGGCCTCGCCCAGTTCCGCACCGGCGTCGAACTCCTCGGGATCGTGGAGGATGACCTCGCCGACGCTGCCGAGCGGCACGCTCGAGAGTTCGAGGTCGATGCCGATCTCGTCGTAGGGCCTGCGCACTCGGGCAACCGGAGCGGCGGCGGCCAGGCCCTCCTGCAGGAGGGTGCGCATGACGCGGTCGCGTTGGAACTCGTGCGAGTGGACGTACCGACGCAGACCACGGGCGAACTCGGTGAGGATGTCCGAGACCTCGTGGGAGCCGTCCTTCATCTGCCGCATCAGGGTGCGCAGCGAGCGGCGGGTGGTCAGCGACAGGGTGGCGGAGAAGTCGCGGTCGAGGATGGCCGCGATGTCGTCGTCGAAGGCCGCGGACTGCTCGGGGTCGCGGACGAGGGCGGAGAAGGCCGAGAATGTGCGGCCCTCATCGGAGGACTCGATGAGGTCGACACCGCGGAAGACCTCGTCGAGGACCTGCGACTGGGAGTCCTCGGCGGCGAGGATCGAGACCCGCAGCTCCTGGTTGAGCTCCTCGAAGCGGGCGCGCACTCGGGCGAAGTCGGCGGGCAGACCCTGGGCTTGCTGGAGGATGTCGGAGACGCGTTCGTTCGCACGACGCCGGTCGAGGACGACCGAGCGCGGATCACCGCGTCTGACCCGGGCGATCTCGGCGTCGATGCGGTCGCGTTCGGTGCGCAGGGCGGCCAGTCGGCGGGAGCTGTCGGGGTCCGTGTCGATAGCCAGCTGGCGCACGGACTGGGCGAGGCTGACCAGCCGGGACTCGGTGGCGGTCTGCGGCGGAGTGCGCAGCTGTTCGAGCATGCGGATGGCGTCGAAGCCGGCTGCGGAGAGTTCGTAGGTCTCGCCTCTGGCCGAGGTGGCCGGTCGCCGAACGAGGATCTCCGCACGACGCCAGTCATCGCAGTAGGCTTTGGCGGTCTTGAGCGCGAGGTCGAAATGATCGCGCAGCTCTTCGAGGTCGGCGTCGATGCTCTCGTGCAGGTCCTCGGTGTTCATCCGCGTCCCCGGACGTCCCAGGTGGGAATCGAGCGTGCCGGCCATGACGGCGAGGTTGTCGGCCCGGAGCATGCGCAGAGTCGCGTTCGACTCGAGCAGCCGCCGAAAGGCGAGCGCGGAAGACAGGGCTGACATAACGACTATTCTCTGTCCGCGGACGAATCCGTGCCAAACTGTGCGCCCTTTTCCGCCGGATGAGCTCCTGCCTCAGCTCATCGCATCCCTCCCGCCGAAGGTGCGGGGGTCCACGGGCTGGTCCTTCTTCGGCAGCTTCTCCACGACGAGGCAGTAGGATTCGAGCACGAGATCGTGGAGTAGCTCCGGGTCGAGATTATCGGCCGAGCCGCCTGCCTCTGCTTCGGCAGTGCTGAGCTGCGCGCAATCGTCCGCAGGGGTACCCGACCCGGCCACGGTGACCCAGTGCTTCTTGTTCATGTGGTAGCCGGGAGTGATCTCGGCATAAGCGTCCCGCCGCACCTCGCTGTCGAGAGGATCGATCTTGAGGTTGAGGCTCGGGACGCCTCTCAGCTCATATGTCATCATGAACATCTTCCCGCGCACCTTGTAGACGGTGTACTCAGGTCCGAAGGGCTGGCCGACCTCGACCGAGGGGTACTGCATGGCCTGCTCGTGGGCCAGCCGGAGCACTGTTTCGGGATCCATGCGTGGAGATTAGCAAACGGCACTGACGTTAGACTCGAACCATGCCTGAGACCTCATCGCCGACCGCTCCTCACCTGCTTCTGGCCGCCCTCGGCGGGACCATCGCATCGACCGCGAACGCCGCCGGCGGAGTGGCGCCTGCGCTCGGGGGCGTCGAGATCGCCGCGGCTGCCGGTCTCGATGGGATCTGGCCGGACCTGCAGGCCGATTTCACCCAGGTCGCTCAGGTCTCGAGTGCGAACGTCACCCTCGAGATGCTCTTCGACGTCGTCGAGCTCGCCCGAAGCACCGAAGCCGATGGCGTCGTGCTCACACAGGGCACCGATACATTGGAGGAATCAGCGTTCGGCCTCTGGCTGCTCAACGACTCAGGGGTGCATATCGCGGCCACCGGAGCCATGCGCAATCCCACTCTGCCCGGGGCCGACGGGCCGGCGAACGTCAGAGCCGCCGCACTGACCGCCTTATCGGATCAGGTCAGCGGCCTGCCGGCCTCGCTGGTATTCGATGACGAGGTCCACGACCCCCGGTTCGCCCGCAAGTCGCATGTGACGTCGACGGCCGCATTCTCCTCCGGGCCCGTGCTCGGGGCGATCGGCTGGCTCAGCGAGGACGCGCTCCACCTGCCGCATCCACCGCGGACGCCGAAGTCGCCGTTCGCCGGTCTGGCCCGCCCCGAACGGCTGTCGAAGATCGCCCTCGCCGAGGTGGGGATGGGCGAACCCGAGGAGACGCTCGATCTCATCGCCGGATCCGGATTCGCCGGTGCCGTGGTCTCGGGAGTAGGCGGAGGACATGTGCCCGAGGAGCTGCTGCCCGCGGTGGCCCGACTGGCCGAGACGATGCCGGTGGTGCTCGCCTCCCGCACGGGGTCGGGGGCGAGCCTGACGAAGACCTACGGCTATCCCGGCGGCGAGATCGGCCTGCTCGAGTCCGGACTCATCCCCGCCGGTCTCCTCGACGCCCGTAAGGCACGCATCGTGCTCAACCTCGCCCTGAGCTTCGGTCTCGCCCCCGCCGAGGTGTTCGCCGGCTTCGCCTGAGTCACGCACAGGCTTCATCGAGCCTCCGGCCGTGGTCCGGCGAGCGCGGACTTGATAGAATAGCCTCATGCATCTGTATTTCCTCTGACGGCGACCAGGATCCACCGTCCTCGTCGAGCATGCTCCGAGCCGGCGGTGATCATGGCGTCATGGCCTCGCAGGCCACCCACCCCGCGCGCCCGCACCACCTCGTCCGTGGTGCCGATCGGCGCGCCTTCACAGAGGAACATCACTGTGCCCATCACCCCACCCGTACTGCATGCGCGCTCCCGCGCACAGATCCTGGTCTCCGACGTCTCCGTCTCACTCGGTGCCGTCCGAGTGCTCACCGGAGTCGATCTCACCGTCACACCCACCTCGCGGATCGCCGTCGTCGGCGAGAACGGCCGCGGCAAATCAACGCTTCTCCATCTCCTGTCCGGGACACTGACCCCAGACGAAGGCCAGGTCACGAGGATCGGCACGCTCGGGATCGCCGAACAGGAGATGGCGACGACCGATCAGCGGACCGTCGGTGAGGTCGTCGCAGACGCGATCGCCGATTCCCTCGCCGCCCTGGACGAACTCGACGCCGCAGGCCTCGCTCTCGCCGCGGGCGAGGCCGGAGCCGACGATCGCTTCGCGGCCGCTCTCGAACAGGCCGAGGCCCTGGACGCCTGGGACGCTCGCCGCCGGGTCGATATCGCTCTCGAGGCTCTGCATGCGGAGACCGATCGGTCGCGTCCTCTCATACAGATGTCCGTCGGACAGAGGTATCGGGTCCGTCTGGCCTGTCTCATCGGAGGCGACGCCGACTTCCTGCTGCTCGACGAGCCGACCAATCACCTCGATCGCGCAGGACTCGACTACATGACCGAGCAGCTGCGAATGCGCTCGGGAGGTGTCGTCATCGTCAGCCACGACCGTGCGCTGCTGTCGGACATCGCAGAGACCACAATCGATCTCGACCCGACTCCCGACGACCGTCCCCGCGTCTACGGAGGCGGCTACATCGGCTACCGCGAAGGACGGCGGGCCGAACGTGAACGCTGGGAGCAGCAATACGCACGCGAACAGGAGCAGCGCTCGAAGCTCCAGGACGACCTCAGCGCCGCTCAGAATCGACTCATCTCGGGCTGGCGGCCGGACAAGGGAACGGGCAAGCACCAGCGTGCCACCCGCGCCGGAGGTCTCGTCACCAACGTCCACCGTCGACGAGCCGCTCTGGAAGCCCACGCCGTGACCATGCCCGAACCGCCGCAGACGCTCCGATTCCCCGACCTCAGCGCCCGACCGGGAGCGACCCTCGTCAGCGCCGCTGGCCTCACCGTCGCCGGGAGGCTGCCCGAACCGATCACGCTGGAGATCCTCGGACGGTCCCGGTCGCTCATCACCGGTCCGAACGGCGCGGGAAAGTCCACTCTGCTGAGCCTCCTCGCAGGCGACCTCTCCCCGTCGACCGGAAGCGTGCGCCGCTCACCACAGGCGCGGATCGCGCACCTGCGGCAGGAATCGGAACTGCCGCTCGACCGACGCGCCAGCGAACTCTACGCTTCACACCTCGATGCGCTCATCGCGGCCGGGCAGCTGCCGTCCGCTCAGGCTGTCGGGCTGTCCTCCCTCGGGCTGCTCCGGTCCTATGAGGCCGGCAGACGGATCGGCGAACTGTCCATGGGCCAGCGCAGACGACTGGACCTGGCCCTGGCACTGTCCGCGCGACCCCACCTGCTGCTGCTCGATGAGCCCACGAACCACCTGTCGATCTCGCTGGTCGACGAGCTCACGGATGCGCTGCAAGCCACCCCGGCGGCCGTCGTGCTCTCCACGCATGACCGTCAGCTCCTGCGGGATCTGCACGACTGGCCGCGCCTGGCTCTGGAGCCGAGTCGCGCACACGAGCAGGTGGGGAGCTGAGTGGCTGCTTCGCTCAGCTCTCCGCGCCGACGGCGACGACCATCTTGCCGAAGTTGCCGCCGGTGAGCAGGTCGTTGAAGTACTCGGGGGCTTTCTCGAGACCGGGGCGGATGTCCTCGCGGTAGCGGACCTTGCCTTCCTTGAGCCACCCGCTCATATCGGTGAGGAACCGGTCGGTGAGCCGTTCGGCGAATTCGGTCTGGATGAAGCCGCGCACCAGCAGCGACTTCGTGAGGATATGGCCCATGAGCACGCCCGAGCGGTCGGGCCCCTCAGGCAGCTCGGTGAGGTTGTAATTGGCCACGAGTCCGCAGACGGGCACACGGGCGAAGGTGTTCAGCCGCGGCAGCACGGCCTTGAAGACGTCTCCGCCGACGTTCTCGTAGTAGACGTCGATGCCTTGGGGCACCGACTCGGCGAGTTCTGACTTGAGATTGCCGGTCCGGTGGTCGAGTGCGACGTCGAAGCCGAGCTCCTTGAGGTGGGCGACCTTGTCCGGGCCGCCCGCGATGCCGACCGCGGTCGCTCCCTTGATCTTCGCGATCTGGCCGACGACCGAACCGACGGGACCGGTGGCGGCGGCCACGGCCACGGTCTCACCTGCCTGGGGCTGACCGATCTCGAGCAGTCCCGCATAGGCGGTGAAGCCGGGCATGCCGAGCACGCCGAGGTGGGTGCTGATCGGTGCGAGCTCGGGATCGATCTTGCGCAGGTGCCCGGTCCTCTCCACCGAGTACTCCTGCCAGCCGCCGTAGCCGAGGACGGTGTCACCGACGGAGAAGTCGTCCGCATTCGACTCGACGACCTCGGACACGGTGGCACCGACCATGACATCGCCGACCTCGACGGGATCGGCATAGGACTTCGCGTCCGACATCCGTCCGCGCATGTACGGGTCGAGCGAGAGGTAGAGGGTGCGCAGCAGCACCTCGCCCTCGCCCGGAGTGGGCACGGCCACCTCGTCGAGGAGGTAGTTCTCCGCGGTCGGAGCGCCCACGGGGCGCGAGTTCAGGCGGATCCGGTGGTTGGTCGTCATGGGGACGGTTCCTTTCAGCAGCTCTGGGTGCTCGGCGAGGAGTCGCCCTCGCCGATCTGGATCACCGAAGGTGTCTTTCATAGCAACCGTTCGGGATCGATCGATGTTCCTGCTTTCCTGAGTTTTCTGTTCCAGGCTTCATGTCCGCAGGTTCACCCGCATCGGCCAGGGCCCAGGCCACTGTCTCCCACCCGGGATCGAAGGCCCAACGGAATTCGTCGAGATGCTCGAGCAGATGACTGCCGTTGGCGCGGATGATCTGCGACCATTCCTTCGGCCAGGCCCCGAAGTTCGCGGCCGCGGCGAGCTCGTCGACGTCCTTGAATACGGCTCCGGCGGCGTCGAGGCCGCCGGTCTCGGTGTGCAGGGGCATCGCGGGCACGGGGAAGGTGATGTCGAGGATGTGATCGCTGGTGAACAGCGCGTGCCGATTGCGTCTGTGCGTGGCTTCGAGGTTGACGTACCATTCGGCGCGCACACCGCCGTCGCCCTCGCCCGCGGCACCTTCGGCATGTGCGGGTCCGGTCCCATCGTCCTTGAGGAGCACCCAGACGGAGAACGGAACCTCCGGAGGGACGATCTTGAGCACGCCGCGCCCGCGCCAGGTCCCGTCGACGCTGATCCGGGTCGGCGCCTCGGCGGGCGGGCGGAATCGGGACCGCAGCGGAACCTCGTGGGGGTTCGACTCCTCCCATCCGACGATGCGCGTCTCCCCTGTCGGTGTGCCGCCGGCCAGCCAGAGAACGGCCCCGTCGGGGCCGTCGGCGATGACACGCATCGGACGGGTCACCTCGGCGTGGTCACGGTCGAAGTCGAATCGCCGAAACGTCCAAGTCACAGTGTCACCGGGTTCCCAGAACGGCTCCCCGCCCACGGGGCCGACCGCGGGCGGGCTCGTGATCGGATACGGATCGCTCAGCATCATGCGGGCAGTCTAGGCCGCAGTCATGGACGAGCGCTGAGGACTCATCGCGCGTCCGCCGGACCGCCACCGAGACATGGAGTGCCAGGCCATAGAGTGGGGCCATGAACGACTCCGATGATGCAGCCACACCGATGACACCGCCCGAACAGGCGAACCGGACCGGCCTCGGCCGCACCGTCAGCGTCCCCGAGACCATGACCGCTCCCCCACGCTCGGACGCCGAGATCCCCGTCTACCTCGCAGCCCTCGGACTGCCGGGACTCGCCGATATCCACGTTCACTTCCTCCCGCAGAACGTGCTGAACAAGGTCTGGGAGTACTTCGACAACGCCGCGGCGAACTACGGCCGGGACTGGCCGATCAGCTACCGGTACGACACGGACACACGGCTTCGCATCGTCCGCGAGCTCGGCCTCCGTGCGATTCCGGCGCTGACCTATCCGCACAAACCCGGCATGGCGGCGTGGCTGAATGAATGGAACGCCGAGTTCGCCGCCGCCCACGACGACGTCATCCACTGCGGCACCCTCTACGCCGAACCCGAAGCCGCCGACTATGTGCCTGCCGCTCTGGCGGCCGGGGCGAAGCTGTTCAAGGTCCACGTCCAGGTCGGGGTCTTCTCTCCTGATGACGCAGTCCTCGACCCTGCTTGGGAGGCCCTCGAGGACGCACAGGTGCCGATCGTCATCCACGCCGGCTCCGCGCCCCTGCCGGGCGAGTACACCGGCCCTCAGGCCGTGGCCAACGTCCTCGAACGCTTCCCGAACCTCAAGTTCGTCATCGCCCACATGGGCATGCCCGAATACGAGGAGTTCGCCGATCTCGTCGAGGCCCACGACCATGTCTTCCTCGACACGACCATGTTCGCCTCCGGGTACTTCAGCTCCCCCGCCGAGGTGGGGCCGGCCTACCGGGAACGCTTGGCCCGACTGCAGGAGAAGATCATCCTCGGCTCGGATTTCCCGAACATCCCCTACCCGTACGTCGACCAGATCTCGGGGCTGGCCGGCCTGGGCCTCGGCGACGACTGGATGCGCTCGGTGCTGTGGACCAACGGGGCGCAGGTGCTCGGCCTCGGCTGAGCCTCAGCCCTTGCCGGGAGCCAGGTCGGCCTCAGCCGTCGCGGGGGACGCGGTCGGCGCCGATCACGCCGGTGAGCATCTCCTCGGCGATGGGGGCGCCGCGACGGATGACGCTGATATGTCCGGTCGATTCGAGGATCACGCAGGCGACCTCGTCGCGGTTGCGGATGCCGGCCGAACGCAGCTTCGCGATCACCTCGGCGTGGTCGACGTGGGTCTTCGACAGGTTGTCGGCCAGAATCTCACGGCCGGCCATGAGCACGACGGCCGGCGAGTTGACGACGGCGCGGATCACTCCGAAGCGTCGGCCGATCCCGCTCAGAGCCTGCAGGATGAGCAGGGTGGCGAGGCCGAGGAATCCCGCGGCCAGGGTCGGTGTGTCGCCGAGGATGGCGCGGCCGATGATCGCCCCCATGGCGATGATCGCGGCGAGGTCGAAGCTCGAGAGACTCGCGAGGGTGCGCTGACCGAAGATCCGCAGCAGCAGGATGATCCCGAAGTAGAAGGCGATGCACGAGACGACGACTCTGACCGCGTCGACTCCGTCGAGTCCGTATTCCATCCAATCCATGGGCACCTCCGCAATGGATGATACCGCTGCCGGCTCGCCCGGTCTCGAGCTGCTGAGGGTTCAGCCGGCGCGACAGCTGTTCAGAGGGTGCCCAGCCAGTCGTCGAGGCTGAGCTCGGAGAGTCGCGGCGAGTCGGGAATGAGCCCGTCGCCTGCAGTCGGACCCGGCACCGGGACACCGATGACCATTGGAGCCTTCGCCTCACCGGCGGCCCTGGCCCGTTCGTCGGCGAGGCGTTCGGCGATCTTCGAGAAATCGGTGATCTCGGGGCCGGCGACCTCGATGGTGCCGTGTTCGCCGGCATCGATGGCCTCGGCCATCATCCGTGCCGCCTCGGCGGCGGCCAGAGCCCGGACGCGCATCTTCGGCACGATGCGCAGCGGCCCGGCTGTGATCGTCATCGAGTCGACGAGTTCGAACCATTGGGCGGAGCGGAACATCAGCAGCTGATCGGCCGGGACGAGGCGACGGTAGATGCGTTCCTGCATAGCCTTGGCCCGGTAATAGCCGAGGAGCTTCGATTCGCCGACCTCGGGCCGGAAGGCGATCGACAGGCAGACCAGGGAGGCGTTCGGCCGGTCTGCCGCTGCCAGGGCGATCGATCGCGAACTGCGGGAGAAGAAGTCGACGGCCCGACGCGCGTTCATCGTCATCCGATTGACGCAGTCGACGAGGACATCGCTTCCGTCGGCCGCCTCGGCGACGCCTTCGCCGGTCACCGTGTCGACTCCGCTGCCGCGATGTGCGGCGATGACCGTGTGCCCGCGGTCGCGCAGCTGGGACACGAGGTGACCGCCGAAAGTCCCGGTGGCTCCGTAGACGGTGATCTGCATGGCGTCCGTCCTCTCAGGCGCCGCACGGGCGGACCCGTCCTCGAATCCGCCCGTGCATCGGTCGCGTCTCAGTTCTGGTTGACAGTGACCATACCAGCGTCGGCTGTGGCCGAGACCGGGACCAGGGTCTTGCCCTCAGCACCCTTCGGGTCATTGGCCACATCGTATTTGTCGAGGTCCTGGGCCAGATCCACGCTGCCGTCGTTCGACTTCGCGTTGATCCGGTAGAAGAACTCCTCGGGCTTCTCCTTCTTCTGACCGCCGTCGGCCGCTGCTTCGGCAGCCATGTTCTCCTGCGCGAGTGCGAGGTTCGGCAGTCGCAGTTCGATCGAGCCCTCGTCGGTCTTGGCGGCGATCCCGCCGGAGGGAATCGCTTCGTTGGTGAAGTCGAGGTCGAGCGTTCCCGTCGAAGTCATCGCCTCGAGGCGGTCGCGGACGGTGAGATCCTCCCCCTCGAGAGCACCTACTCCGGTCTTCGACTCCACGGCCCCGAAGGTGCCTCTGAGGTAGGTCGCACCCCAGTCGGTCGAGGTCCGCACGTGGTCGGCCGAGCCGTTGACATGCAGTGCTCCTCCACCGGTGTTGGCAGTGACCCCGGCGAAGTCGCCGGCGACGTCGAACGTGCCGTAGTTGCTGTCGAGCTCGAGCTCGAGGTCGGCCGATTCAGCGGTGGGGACGGTGACGGTGACCTGGGTGTTCTCGAGCTTCTGCCGGTTGTCCACGGCCACCTCGGCGGCGTCCGCTCCGGTGCGGACCTTGAGGCCGGGGGAGCTGTCGCGGGGGCCGGTGGCGGTGAGCTTCACCGAGGGGGCGTCGACCTCGGCGGTTCTGATCTCGACGGCCGCGCCGTTGTCGAGGGTCATCTTCAGTTTCTTCATCGCCTTCGGCAGCGCCTCGTCGGTTTCGATCCTGCCGTAGTCGAGGCGGGACGCCCCGTGGGCGGTTGTGACGACGATGGGGACGAGGAGGACGACGGCGGCGAGGATGATGAGGACCGTGCGCAGACCGAGTCGAGCGGATTCGCTGATGCGAACTGTGGCAGGCATTCTAGGCTCCGAGGAATGTGAGGACGGCGAGGACGCGTCGGTTGTCCGAGGTGTCGGCGGTGAGGCCGAACTTCGTGAAGACCGAGCTGATGTGCTTCTCAACGGCTCCGGCGCTGAGGTAGAGGGTTCTGGCGATGGCGGTATTGGACTTGCCTTCGGCCATGAGCTGGAGGACTTCGAGTTCACGTGGGCTCAGGGTCGACAGTCCGTCCTTCTTCCGGGTGCGCACGAGGATCTGTGACACGACCTCCGGGTCGAGGACGGTGCCTCCGCCGGCGACTTCCTCGACGGCGGCGAGGAAGTCCTCGACATCGGCGACTCGGTCCTTGAGCAGGTAGCCGAACCCGCCGGTGTTCTCGGCGATGAGTTCGGAGGCGTACTGCTCCTCGACGTACTGGCTGAAGACGAGAACCTTGACGTCCGGGTTCTGCTTGCGGATGAGGACGGCGGCGCGGATCCCCTCGTCGGTGAAGGTCGGGGGCATGCGCACGTCGATGACGGCGAGGTCCGGCGGATCGTTGTGGACGGTGGCCAACAGTTCGTTGGCGTCTGGGACGGCGGCGACGATCTCGTGTCCGGCGTCGGCCAGCAGCCGTTCGAGCCCGGCCCGCAGGACGGCAGAGTCTTCAGCGATCACGATGCGCATGGCACCTCCACAACTACAGTAGTCGGCCCACCGGCGGGGCTGGTCAGGTTCAGTGTGCCACGCGCGGCTTCGACGCGATCGATGAGACCGGCGATGCCAGTGTGACGACCGCTCCGGTCGACGCGCGCGCCGCCGTGACCGTTGTCGGTGACGACGATCTGGACACCGGTGTCGATCGGGGCGATGAAGACGCTGGCTCGAGTGGCTCCGGAATGCTTGGCGATGTTCGTCAGGCACTCGGCGACGACGAAGTAGGACACGGCTTCGGCTTCACGTCCGATCCGGCCCTCAAGGCGGACATCGACGTCGACGGGGATGGTCGAGCGGCCGGCCAGGGCGGAGACGGCGGCATCGAGCCCGCGGTCGGTGAGCACGGCGGGGTGGATGCCGCGGGCGAGCTGACGGAGTTCGCTGACGATGCCCTTCGCTTCGGTGTGGGCTTCGGAGACGAGTTCCTTGGCGCGTTCGGGGTCGGAGTCGATCTTCGACTTCGCCATGCCCAAGGTCATGGTCAGAGCCACGAGGCGGGGCTGGGCTCCGTCGTGGAGGTCGCGTTCGATGCGCAGGCGCTCGGCGGCGGCCGCCTCGATGCCGGCCATTCGGGCGCGGTCGAGTTCGGTCACCTCGGCCTGAAGCGCGACGGTGCGTGCCGGGGCGAGGAGGGCGCGGTCGAGGGCGCGGTCGAGGATCGGCGCGAACCACAGGATGGCCAGGGAGCTGGCCAGCACGATGACCGAGCCGATGGCGATACCGATCCGCGCGGATCCGCCGATGGCGTCACCGATGAAGAAGGTGCTGATCCCGTGCGGGTTGACGGAAGCGAAGATGCCGATGATCGAGCCGCAGATGCCGGCGAGAGTGCCGCCGACGATGAGCGCACCGAACAGCATCTTGATGTAGTGGTGGGCCGTCGAGCGCCAGAACGCTCCGGATTTCACCTGCAGCCACCGGTTGTGGAGGAAGCGGGCGAAGCCGGGTTCGCGGTTGCTGCTCTCGATCTTCGGCACGGGGATCCGATCCGCGTAGACGAGTTCGGTCCGGTAGCGTTCGGCGATGTTCGCGCCCTGCTGGACGAGGACCCAGGCGAGGAGTGCGAGCACTCCGAGGCCGAGGGCGAAGATGCCGCCGATGCCGGTGAACAGCAGCCCCAGCGGAATCCATGCCCAGATCACGGCGAGGATGGCCGAGAGCACGAGGTTCGCGACTCCGATGATTCCGGTGGAGCGCTTGGGCCAGGTGATCGGCCCGTCGGCCGGGATCTCGGTGACGTCATCCCGGCTCAGCGGCAGAGACCCGGTGACCGGTGCATAGGAGGCCGGTTCGGGGCGCGGCTTCTGTCCCCGAGGCGGCCGCGCGTTCGGCATCGGCATTCCGGGCTGGGGTGCCGGGGCGCCGGCGGCGGGGTGTCCGCCGGGGATCGGGTGCTGCACGTCGGCGGCGTGGTGGCCGCCGGGGGCAGAGTGGGGACTGCGACCGGGGGCGGTCGAGGGGGCGTGCGGAGCGGGGTGGGCAGACGGCATCGGCGGAAACTCGGGCTCTGAGGGCTGCCCGTAGGCCTGAGTCCGCCGCTGCTCGTACTGCCGGGTCGGCTGCTGCGGGGGCTGCTGGGTCGGCTGCTGCGGAGGCTGGCGATCGGAGCCTGCGTGGGGCTCGTCGATCTCCGTGGTCGGCGGGGCGTTGACGATCGCTGCGGCGCTGAAGGACTCTTCACGCTCTGCGGTATCGCCAGCCGCCTCGGGCGTCTGAGCCTCCCGCGGATCGGTGCCGTGCGGCTCCTGATCCTGGGGGTTCTCGGGGGTGTTCTCACTCATAGCAAATACGCTACGGGAGTCGCGCACGCCCTGACAGCACGAAGACCTCCGACCCCGCGTCGGGTTTTCCCGACACCCTGTGACCGAGCCCACTGAATCCCCAGGCGGACGCTGCAACCCCGGACCGCATCAGCTGCGCCTCTGCCCGCGACGTGTCTGAGCACCCCTCACCCTTCGCGACTAAACGCCTCGCTGCAACGAGGTGCTATGCCGCTAGGGGTGAGGGATGCCGAAGCACCTCGACGATTAGCCACTAAGGAGAGGAAGTGGCGCTAATGGTGCGTGATGCTCCACGACAGGCCCCGCGATCACCACCTCTGCGCACGGCTTCTGAGCATCCCTCACTCTTCGCGGCGAATCACCTCGCTGCAACGAGGTGGTCTGCCACGAAGGGTGAGGGATGCCGAGGCACTGGGAAGATCAGCCGATGAGGACAGGACGTGCCGCTGACGGTGCGCGATCGTTGCCGGCAGCTCCACTGCCAATTCCGTCAGCACCCTTCGTCGCGGCGAGCGCCTGGTCGAGGTCGGCGAGGATGTCGTCGATGTCCTCGAGGCCGACGGAGAGCCGGATGAAGGTGCCCGAGATGCTCAGCTCGCTGTCGGCCACGGCCAGATGCGTCATCGTCGCCGGGTGGTCGATGAGCGATTCGACCCCGCCGAGGGATTCGGCCAGTGTGATGAGCTTCGTGTTCGCCACCAACGCCAGTGCCCTGGCCTCGGTGTCGGTGCGCAGGGAGACCACTCCCCCGAAACCGCTCATCTGCCGCTTCGCCACCTCATGGCCCGGGTGCGAGGGCAGTCCCGGGTAGATCACCTCGGCGATCTCGTCTCTGCCTTCCAGCCATTCGGCCACGACTTGGGCGTTCTGGCAGTGCCGCTCCATCCGCAGCGGCAGGGTCTTGATCCCGCGCCTGGTCAGCCACGCGTCGAAGGGCGAAACTCCGAGCCCCACAGACGCGAGGTGGATCTCGAGGCGTTCGGTCACCTCGGCGGCGCGGGGGCAGCTCGTGCCGTCACCGGCGAGCACGGCTCCGCCGATGACATCCGAGTGGCCGTTGATGAACTTCGTCGTGGAGTGGATGACGAGATCGGCGCCGAGGTCGAGCGGGCGCTGCAGGATCGGCGTCGCAAAGGTGGAGTCGACGGCGAGTACGGCGTTCGCCGCATGCGCGAGCTTCGCGGCGGCCTCGATGTCGACGATGTCGAGGCCGGGGTTGCTCGGGGTCTCGACCCATACGATGGCGGTGCGGTCGCTGATGGCCGCGGCCAGCGCCTCGGTGTCGGTGAGGTCGACGGTGCGGATGCGCACTCCCCAGCGTTCGTACTCGTTCTTCAGCAGCCGGAAGGTGCCGCCGTAGACGTCGCGGGGAATGATGATCTCGTCGCCGGGGCCGAGCAGCGCGGAGAACACGGCGACCTCGGCGGAGGTGCCCGAATTCACCGCAGCAGCAAAGGAAGCGTTCTCCAGTTCGCACAGGGCGTCCTCGAGATCGCTGCGATTCGGGGTGCCGGTGCGGGCGTAGTCGAAACCGGCGCGGGTGTCGCCCGGCGTGTCCATCACAAAGGTCGAGGTCTGGAAGATCGGGGCGACGACCGAGCCGGTGTGGGATTCGGGCATGGCTCCCGAGTGCACCGAGCGAGTCGAGATTCCGGCGGGGGTGGTGGGTGCGCGGTGGAGAGAGCTCACGGCGGATCCTTTCTTCACTGATGGACACGGCACCGGCGGTGCAGTGAGTACCAGTCTGAGCCGTCCCCCGCCCGCCTCCGCGGCCGACTGACGCAGTGAGTCACGGCATGTCATTTGATCGTCGTCTGCTGTCATGATTCGTCATGCCTCACGCGTCGGTGCGTCATGATCCCGTGCCTACACAGTCCACCGCCGCGGCCCTCCCGGCCGCCGGAGCCGCGGCCGTCCGGACTCCGGCGGCGAGAATCAGCGACAGGAGCAGCAGTCCTACCGAAACGATGGTCCAGATCAGAGGCGCGATGCCGATGAGGAGAGCGATCACGATGCCTCCGATCGCCGAGGCGACCGCCGCGAACCCGCGTGTGCCGGCACTCCAGCGCGCCCAGGCCGGGATGATCGAGTCCATTCGAACCGTTCCCACGCGCTCTTCGCTGAGCAGGCCCCGGCGCCCGGTGGCGAAACGCTCGATCTGCGACATTCCCATCGCCAGCAGAGCGGCCAGGCCCATGACCGCGATCAGCCAGGGCAGCCGCTCGAACCACCACAGCGGCGACTCTGTCGCAGGAAGCGCGAGAGAGGCGAGGTCCATCCCTCCCGGCCAGACGTTCGAGCCGAGGGTCGCTATGGCGCCGAACAGCCCGATGAGGGCGATGACGACCGGCATGTGCCAGAGGTAGACCTGGATTCCGTGGGCATTGCCCCAGGTGATGATCCGTTCCCAAAGCCTCGCCCTCTGCGCGGTTCCGGGCGCAGTGAGCGCGCCTCCGTCGCCCATGCGAGTCAGTCGGTCGTGCCCCAGCCGCAGAAGACCTGTCTGCACGAGTCCGAGAAGTACCAATGCGCCGGTGGGCGGGTTGAGGTTGATCAGCATGTTCGGCGAATAGACACCCGTCGAGACGAGGACTCCCAGCCCGACCAGCGCCAGCAGCACAAGGGTCCAGATCCGTCCCCTGCGCAACGGGCGCTCCGCGGCATCGGCGAAGAAGAACCCGCATTGCTGGACCAATGGCCAGACGAGGGCGAAATTGAGATAGCCGAGTCCGGTCACCCCAGTGACTTCGACGAGCGCATCGACGGAGAAGACGGCAGCGACGAGCACCGCGACCGTCCGCCGCGGCGCCTTCTCATGGAGATGCGCAGCCGCAGGCACCAGCGATGTCAGGCCGACGTAGACGGCGATGAACCACAGCGGCTGGCCGATTCGCATACTCGCCTCGGCGAGCAGCTCGTGCGGGGCTCCGATCCACGAGGCGAGGAACAGCCCGAGACCGGCGAATGCGACGAGGATGAGCACCGGGATCACGAGGCGTTGCAGGCGAGCGCGCAGGTAGTTCCGCCAGTCGTCGCCTCGGCGCTGGGCACGTCGCCACCCTTTGAGGCCGGCATAGCCGCCGATGACGAAGTACAGCGGCATGATCTGGAAGAGCCAGGAGGCGATGGTGAACCCCGTGGTCTGCGCCAGTGCCATCGTCGGCACCAGCTGCCCCTCGGGCCCGAGCACGGCGGTGCTCATCATCGAATGCAAGACGACCACGACAACGAGGCAGGCGAACCGGACGAGGTCGATGGCCCGATCCCGGTGCGCATACGGTCGCTCGGAAGATGGGCCCGACGGCTCCGGCGCAGAGGCGGGGGTGAGCGCTGGCTGCCGGCCCGCGGCGGAGGAGGCCACCGACTGGGGACTGGTGTGGGCCGACTTGCCGGAGTGATCTGCCGGCGGGCGAGTGTGGGCACCAGGCGGGCGAGCGTGGGTGAGGGACATGACAACTCCTTGAAGGGCACTGCGGTGGCTGACTGCTCCGAAGCTAGGAGCCGGATCCGCACCCCCACATCACCTCTGAGTCCCCTTTCGCCATCGCCGCACCGATACTTGCGGTTGTCTCTCGGCTCCCTCGGCCCCCTACTGCAGACAGACGACGGTCTCCACTGGCTCACACCGGACCGACCATCGTCGAAAGACCGATTCAGCGGGAGAGGATCGTCGATCTGGGACCGAAACCTCAACACTCTTCTCCCGCAGAATCGGGCGGGCGCCCGGCAGCGGAGACACATCCGTCAGATTCGAGTGGGAGAATGGGGTCAGAAGACCCGCCCTCAGCGCTTCGAGCAAGGAGACACAGACGATGACGATCGCCTTCGAGAAGACCGCTCTGCCCATCATCGGTGCGCCCATGGCGGGCGGAACCACCACGGCCGAACTCACCGAGGCGGTCGTCCGAGCCGGCGGCTTCCCCTTCGTAGCCGGTGGCTACCTCACCGCCGAGACCCTGGCCCCGCAGGTCGAGCGGATGCGCGCGACCGCCGATGTCTTCGGGGTCAACCTCTTCGTCCCCAATCCGGTGCCGGTCGACCGAGCGGCGTTCGGCTCCTTCGTCGCGGCGCTGGCCCCGGCCGCCTCCGCCCGAGGCATCGCGCTGAACTCCGAGCCCGTCGATGACGACGATCATTTCGATGACAAACTCGACTGGCTCATCGCTCATCCGGTGCCGTTGGTCTCGACGACCTTCAATCTGCCAGCCGCAGAGGCGGTCGATCGCCTCCACGCGGTCGGCACGGAGGTCGTCGCCACGGTCACGACCGCCGCCGAGGCACGCACCGCAGCCGAGCGCGGGGTCGACGGCCTCATCGTCCAGGGCCCTCGCGCCGGCGGACATTCCGGCACCGCCGACCCGACACGAGTCATCGAGGACCGCTCCACCATCGGCCTCCTCCGCGACATCCTCGCCGAGGTGGACCTGCCTGTGGCGGCCGGTGGCGGAGTCGACGGCCCCGAAGCCGTCGGAGCGCTGCTGGACGCAGGGGCGAGCGCCGTCGTCGTCGGCACTCTCCTGCTCCGTTCCGATGAGGCGGGCACCTCATCCACGCACCGTGCCGCGTTGGCGTCCGACGAGTTCTCAGAGACTCTGCTGACGAGGGCGTTCACCGGTCGTCCCGCACGGGCGCTGGTGAACGACTTCGTGCGTGAGTTCGATCCGGTGGCCCTCGATGCCTATCCGGCGGTGCACCATCTGACGAAGGAGTTCCGGACCGCGGCGAAGAAGGCCGACGACCCCCAGAACCTGCACCTGTGGGCCGGAACCGGCTACCGCAGCGCATCCGAAGGCTCGGCCGAGTCGATCGTCAAGGAACTCGGGGGCCGATTCGCGCGCTCCTGAGCCCCGACCACCGAGTCACACGGTGCGCTCAGCCGCCGGCGACGACCAAGCCTGATTCATAGGCGGCGACGACGATCTGCGCCCGATCGCGCAGGCCGAGTTTCGACAGGATGCGTGAGACGTGGGTCTTCACCGTCTGCTCCGCGAGGAACAGCTCGGCGGCCACCTCGGCGTTGGCAAGGCCTTTGGCCACCAGCGCCATGACGTCGACCTCGCGGTCGGTGAGCTGGCCGAGCACTGCGGTGTCCTTGACCACGGTGGGACCGGCCACGTATTCCGCGATAAGGCGCCTGGTCACCGAGGGTGCGAGCAGCGACTCACCGGAGAAGACCACGCGGACGGCAGTGATCATGTCCTCAGCAGTGGCGTCCTTGAGGAGGAATCCGCTGGCGCCGGCGCGAAGGGCGGAGAACACGTACTCGTCGGCGTCGAAGGTGGTGAGCATGATGACCTTCGGGTGTTCACCGGGCATCGAGAACACTGCCCGGGTGGCATCGAGGCCGTTGAGCTGCGGCATCCGGATGTCCATGAGGATGACGTCCGGCGAGGTCCGGCGGACGAGATCGACGACCTGTGCGCCGTTCTCGGCGTCGCCGACGACGGCCATGTCCGTCTGCGCGTCGAGCAGGGCACCGAAGCCCTGCCTGACCATGGCCTGATCGTCGACGATGGCCACGCGGATGGTCTCCGATGCCGGTGGCGGCACGCTCGTCTCGCCGCCGGCGCCCGCTGTCGTGCTCGGCGTGGACGACGCTCGCTGATCTCCGGTTCCCGGCATGCTTCCACGCTACCCGAGCACCGAGGCAGAGCGCCTGTGCGGAGACGTGTTTCTCGGATCGGCAACCCGTGAAACGCAGATTTCACCCTCAGGTAGTGCTTCGGCGTCCCCACAATCACCCTTTCGTATGATGTGCGGGCACACGCCTGCTCCTTAGCGTGAGCGCCATGATCCTCACCGCCATCGTCCTCGCGACCGCCGCAGCGTTCTGCCTGGCGCTTGGCACACATCTGCAGCGTCATGCCGTGGCCGCCCTGTCGCCCGGGCTCAGACGCCGAACCACCTGGGTCACCGGTCTCGGTCTCATGGGCCTGGTCACGGTGCTCAATGTCATCGCCCTCGGGCTCGCGCCGGTTTCGGTCGTCCAACCTATCGGCGCGATCTCCCTCGTCTTCGCCGCACTCATCGGCCGCCGCTTCTTCGGGCTGCGCCTCAGCGTGCCCATGCTCGCCAGCATTGCGCTGACGCTGGTCGGGATCCCCGCCTTCGTGACCACCTCGGCGCGGTTCTCCCACGAGATCGTCGTCACCGAACAGTCGGTGACGTGGCTGCTCGCCGTCCTGGTGGCGCTCGGCGTCTTCGCCGGAGCGTTCTCGGTCGGCTCGGCCGGCCACATCCCGCGCGTCGTCATGACCGGCATCGTCTTCGGCACGGTGGCCGCGTCCACCCATGTGCTCGCCCGCGCGATCATGGTGTCCGGACTGCCCGGGCTCGCCCCTCTGGGCATGCGGTGGTGGATGCTGCTCGGCGCGGTGGGGCTGGCCTCTGCCGCTGGGTTCTGGCTCGTGCAGACCGCCTATGCCTGTGGTCCTGCCGAGACGGTGCTCGCCGGTCTGACAGTCATCGACCCGATCGTCGCTGTGATCATCGGTGCGGCCTTCTTCGGTGAGTACGCGGGCCTGGGTCCCGACGCGATCGCCGGTCTGCTCGCCTCGGCAGCGGTCGGCACGGGCGGGGTGTGGATGCTCTCACGTTTCCATCCCACTGTCCTCGCCTCCCGGGCTCGCACCGCCGAGGCGAGCGCCCCGGCCGCGCCTGAGAGCGCCCGGTCTGTGTCCACGTCCCCCAACCGCCTGCAGCAAGGAACCCGCTCATGAATCTCTCCCCCGCGATCCCGCCCGTCTCCGTCTCGACCGGTGCGTCCGGGACCAGAACCCCGTACTCTGAGAAGGTGCCCAGTCCTGCAGAGCCGCCGCAGTCCGGTCGATCCTGGTGGGCCCGACTGCGGCGCAACCTGGGCCGCGATTCCGTCCTGGTCGCGCCCGGCCTGCTCATCTCCGTCATCGCGATGCCGACGCTGCTGACCCTGTTCGCGATCTCGATCGCCACGGCGATCATCTGGGTCGGTGTTCTCCTCCTGCCTCTGACCCTCACAATCGCCCGCGCCTTCGGGACCCTGTCCCGGGGTCGCGCCCGGGCATGGGGCGTCCCCATCGCCGAGGCGGCCATGCGTCCGCGCGGACGTGGGCTCCGCCGACTGCTGGCACCGACCGCCGATGCCCGAGCCTGGTTGGACCTGCTCTTCGAGGCAGTGTTCGCCCTGCCGATCCGCATCGTGACGTTCTCCGTCTCCGCGGCGTGGTTCTTCGGGGGACTGGGTGGGCTCAGCTTCTTCCTCTGGGGCAGGTTCCTCCCCGAAGGCGGTGGAGACACGGTCGATTGGGTGGCCGCCTGGCTGACGAACTCCCCAGTCACCGACCTCGGCTTCACCGCCGAGGCGACCTTCCAGTTCGCTGCGGGACTCATCCTCCTCCTCACGTTCCCCTTCGTTCTCCACACTATGGCTCTGCTCGAGATCGCTGCAATCCGCGCGGCGCTCCCACCCGTCGCCTCGGCCGCGCCGGTTCCGCCCATCGCCACGGCCGCGCCGCTCGGTCACTCTGCTGAGACGTCGTCGACGCGCACGTCGGCATTCGCGCAGTTCGCCGGCGGGCAGGGGTGGTTCTGGCTGGCCTCCGCGTTCGTCGGGGTGGTGCTCGTGGCGGTCTCCTGGCCGGTGACCGCGGTGCTCTACGGAGTTCCGAGCATCATCGCGATGCTCGTCGCCGTCGCTCAGGGAGTCGCACTCGTCCTCGCCGTCCGGTGGTCCACTGCCGCGATCGGTCTCGGGCTGGCGGCGCAGGCCGCGAGCATTCTGCTCACTGCCGACACCTCCGGTCTGGTCCGGCCGGTGACCGTGACCTCGCTGCTGGCGCTCGTGTTCCTCCACCTCCTCGTCGGCCTGCGTCACCGGTGGATCCACGTCGTCGTCCTGTGGTCGCTCTCTGCCCTCGTCGGTGTGCTCGGGCTGGTCCTTCCGCACGCCGGCGGGTTCGCCGGTGCGCTGTCGAACGTCATCACCACCGCAGCCATCGCCGCCGGCGCCGGGATCATCGGCGTCGTCGGCAGCCTGTTCATCACAGGCCGCCGCCAGCTCGCGGTCGAACGGGAACTCAGCGCTGCCGAACTCGCCAAGCGGCAG
Organism: Brevibacterium renqingii; assembly: GCF_017808095.1. NCBI lineage: Bacteria > Bacillati > Actinomycetota > Actinomycetes > Micrococcales > Brevibacteriaceae > Brevibacterium > Brevibacterium renqingii. The sequence continues at coordinate 1,134,418 of NZ_JADBHG010000001.1, forward strand.
GAGCTCGAGGAGCGCAACCGCATCGCGCAGGAGCTCCACGATGTCGTCGCGCACAGCATGTCGGTCATCAGCGTGCAGGCGACCACCGCCAAGTATCGTCTGCCCGGTCTCGATGAGCGCAGCCTCGGCGAGTTCGATTCGATGGCCTCATCGGCCAGGAAGGCGCTGACCGAGATGCGCGGGCTGCTCGCGATCCTCCGCGGCGGCCATGATGCGGACCTGGCCCCGCAGCCGACCGTCGATGATGTCCCCGCACTCGTCGACGTCACTCGCGGTTCGGGTGCCGCCGTCGACCTCGATTTCCCCGCCGATCCCGTGGAACTGTCTCCGACGGCGAGTCTGACCGCCTTCCGCGTCGTGCAGGAGAGCCTGTCGAATGCTCTGCGGCATGCGGCGGGAGCCCCCGTCACTGTCGCTCTCGCCTTCGTCGGCGAGTTCGTCGAGATCAACGTGACCAACGGCCCCGCCGAGGCGGCCGCCGCCTCTCGCACGACACCGCAGAACCGCCTCGGCGGTGGGTTCGGGCTCAGGGGAATGCGCGAACGTGTCGAGGCCCTGGGCGGGTCTCTGCGGGTGGGGCCGACGTCGATCGGCGGTTTCGAGGTCAGGGCGACGCTGCCCGCGGACTGAGGAGACACGGCCCACGGCCCCGAGTTCGAAGAGGTGCCGGCGGATCGATGAGATACTGGCGGTGCTGATCAGAGCCCCTCTCGGAAGGACAGACTCGATGGCAGCACCGCAGGCCTCGACAGTTCGGGAACCGTCTTCGTCCATCCGCGTCTTCCGTCGCGTCATCGCCATCATCATCGTCGTGACATTCAGCCTGGCCGCGGCGGGAGGGATCATCGTCCTGCTCGGGGACATCGAGTCGGAGTTGACGTTCCAGGTGGTGTCCACCACGGCTCTGACCGGGGCCTTCAGCGTGGCGGCCTTCTGCGGAGCCACACTCCTCGGCCGTCGGGCGCAGTGGTTCGGCATCGTCACGATCGGACTCGCGGCCGCCTCGCTGGCGCTGAGCCTCTGGTTCCTCTGGGGCGATCCTCCCGGCGATGAGACCCTGTTCCAGCTGCTCTACTCGCTCATCCTCCTCACCGCCGTCGGCTCGGTCGCCTCGCTGGTCCTGCTGCTGGCGTCGACGAACTCGTGGCCGGTGCGGATCGCGCTGGCGCTCACCCTCGGAGTCCTCTCACTCGCTGCGGCGCTGACCCTCGTCACGATCTGGATCGAGACCGCCTGGCAGTCCGACTGGCTCATGCGTCTGACCGCCATCGTGTGGATCCTCGCCGCGCTCGGTGTCGTCGTCGTTCCACTGACATCACTGCTGTTGAGGAAGGGCAAGGCGGCGACCCCGACATCGTCGGACCCGATGTCGGACTCGGCGTCTTCGGACTCGGCGTCGCAGTCATCGGGCCAGGCATCGCCGGCCCCGCACCTGTCGGCCTCGGCGCTGCACCGGCTCGAGGCCGCCGCACGCGCGCAGGGCGTCACTGCCGACGAGCTCCTCGACCGGCTGTTGGATGCCGATGACCGTTCCGCGCCCGGACCACAGTCCTGAAGCCCGCCCGCACCACCACTGACGAAGGAGTCACCGATGCATCAGACACCGCAGCCCTGGGTCCCCGCTGAGAGCCGAACCCGCGTCGCCGAGATCTCTGAGCGCCACCTCGGCGAGGGGAGGACGATGACCGAGGTGGTCGCGGGGATCGAAACCCTCGTCTCGGCATCCGATCGGCTCCACAACGAGGAGGCGTTCAATCTCAACCCCGCCTCGAACGTGCTCAATTCGCGGGCGGCGGCGCTGCTGGCCAGCGGTGCGGGCCCGCGCACCTCGCTGGGCTACGCGGGCGCGAAGTACGAGATGGGCCTCGAACACATCGAGCAGGTCGAAGTGGTCACGGCCGAACTCGCGGCGCGTCTGTTCAACGCCTCCTTCGCCGAGGTGCGCGTGCCTTCGGGGGCGATGGCCAACCTCTATGCGTTCATGGCCACGAGCCGGCCCGGCCAGACCATCATCGCCTCCCCCGAGACGATCGGCGGGCACGTCACCCACCACGCTGCCGGCGCCGCGGGCCTCTACGATCTCACCACCGTCGACGCTCCGGTCGACGGGGACGCGTACAGCTATGACCTCGATGCGCTGGCGCACCTGGCCCGGGAGGTCCGACCGAGCCTGATCACCATGGGCGGTTCGCTCAATCTGTTCGAACATCCCGTCGCGAAGGTCCGCGAGATCGCCGACGAGGTCGGGGCCCGACTGCTCTTCGACGCCGCCCATGTGTGCGGGATGATCGCCGGGAAGCAGTGGGCGAATCCCCTCGACGAGGGCGCCCACCTGATGTCGATGAGCACCTACAAGAGCCTCGGCGGGCCGTCCCACGGACTGCTGCTGAGCAACGACGACCAGCTGTCCGAGAGCATCGACGCCATCGCCTTCCCGGGGATGACCGCGAACTTCGACGCCGGAGCCGTGGCTGCGCTGGGGGTGACGCTGGCCGACTGGATCGCCTGCGGTGAGGGCTATGCGGCCGAGATGCGAGCGAGTGCTGCGAGACTGGCGGACGAACTGTCCGATCGCGGCGTCGAACCCTTCGCGTGCGGGGCTGGCTTCACCGATTCCCACCAGTTCGCCCTGCTCGCCGGCCCCTTCGGCGGAGGGACTCCAGGGGCGCGGGTCCTCGAAGCCGCCGGGTTCCTCACCTCGGGCATCGGTCTGCCCGCACCCGAGGTGCCCGGTGAGCAGAACGGCATCCGGGTGGGCACTCCCGAGGTCGTCCGTCGCGGTATGACCGCATCGGACATGCCTCGCCTGGCCGAGCTCATGTCTCGCGCCCTCGAGATCGGCCGCAACCAGGCCGACGCGGTCCGTGCCCGGTCGAGCGAGGTCAGCCGCGAACACGGCGGTGGGGACGTCGCCTCCGCTGAGGCGGCTCTGAGTGAGATCGCCGCCGAGGTGGCCGCGTGGCGCAAGGAGTTCACCGAGGTGAGGTTCACGGCCTGAGCGTGCGTCGACGACGGTGGCGACCCGGTTCCTTCGGTGCCGTCAACGGGCCCCTTGCCTCAGCCTGCGACTGCTGCAGTCAGGTCAGGTGCGCGGTCGAGGGCCGCCCCGGCTCATTGCGGATCATTTCGGAGCCATGCGGATCGCCCCGTCGAGGCGGATCGTCTCCCCGTTGAGCATCGGGTTGGCTACGATCGATTCGACGAGCTGCGCGTACTCGGCGGGTTTGCCCAGTCGCGCAGGATGGGGCACGGACTTGCCCAGCGATTCCTGCGCCTCGGCGGGCAGACCCGCCATCATCGGCGTTTCGAAGATGCCCGGGGCGATCGTGACCACGCGGATGAGCGAGGAGGCGAGCTCGCGGGCCATGGGCAGGGTCACCGAGGCGACGGCGCCCTTGGACGCCGAGTAGGCGATCTGGCCGATCTGACCGTCGAAGGCTGCCACCGAGGCCGTGTTGATGATGACTCCGCGCTCTTCGCCCTGCGCTTCCTGCTTCTGCATGGCGGCAGCGGCCAGCCGACAGACGTTGACGGTGCCGACAATGTTGATGCCCAGCACCTTCTGGAAGGCGTCGAGGGGCAGCGGTCCCTTCCGTGAGACGAGCTTGCCCGGTGTGGCGACCCCGGCACAGTTGACGACGACGCGCAGCTCTCCGAGGCCGGTGGCCGTGTCGACGGCCGCCTGCACCTGTTCCTCATTCGTGACGTCCGCGGTGACGAAATGCGCGGACTCGCCGAGTTCGGCGGCGACCTGCTGCCCCACCTCGGCGTTGAGGTCGACCATGACGACCTGTGCGCCGGCGGCCAGGAGGCGTTCGGTGGTGGCTCGGCCGAGTCCGGAGGCTCCGCCGGTGACGAGCGCGACTGTGTTCGTGAGTTCCATGGATATCCTTCGCATCACTTGAGTGAACGTTCTGTGGGTTCGACTCTAACCCAACGATGCGCGGCTGCGCGGTGTGCGGCAGTTCTCCTCGGAGATGTGCAGCGGTTCCCCTTGAAACCGACGGAGGCCCGCCGAACATCGTGATCGGCGGGCCTCGATGTGCTCGGGCTCAGTGCACTCGGAGACACTGCACCCGGGCTCAGACGAGCGAGAGTCTCAGGCGGCCTGTTCCTCGGCGGCGGCTTCGCGCACAGACTTGAGAGCCTCGCCCCAGCTGACGATGTCATCGACCATCGCGGCGAACGGTGCAGCGGAGACCTCGGTCGGGGTGAAGGTGCCGTCGGTGACATCGGTGAAGATGGAGAACGAGGCCTGATCGCGGACGACGGCGAGCTTGTAATTGGCCAGGATGTGGCGCAGATGCTCGGCGGCGCGCACCCCCTTGTCGGCGCCGTAGTTGACGATCCCGGCGACCTTGTGGTTGAACTCGGCGGCCACGAAGTCCAGCGCGTTCTTCAGCGAACCGGAGATCGAATGGTTGTACTCGGGGGTGACGAAGATGAAAGCGTCGAACTCATCGAGCTTCGCGCCCCAGGCCTTCGTATGCTCATTGGCGTACATCCGGGCGCCGGCGGGAATGACCTCATCGAGCAGCGGAAGGTCGAAGTCGCCGAAGTCGACGACCTCGGCGCGCACATCATCATTGGCGGCGAGCTGGTCGTTGACCCAGGAGACGATCTGCGGGTTGAGCGCCTGCGGTCGCGAGGTTCCGGGGATGATGGCAATGTTGAGCATATTCGTCCTATCGGTTGTCGGTGTCGGCCGGGTGAGCGCGGGTGCCACAGGGGCATGCGCTCCACAACGACGAACATGGTTGAACCGTCAATCATTCCCGTCTCAAGCTATGACCCCGATCACATCGTGTCGGCGCTCGGAAGCCGGCAGATACCACTGAGGCGGGCGCCCCGATCAACCCCTTCCCCGGAAAATCGGGCCCGAACGAGGTTCGCGTCGTGTAAGGTCGTGGGGCAAGTGAAAGACTGTTCGATAGAAAAGTCCGCTGCGACGGAAACTAGGCAAGGAGTCCGGTCATCGTGCGATCAACCAACGGCCGCAACAACATCCTCCGCTCGGCACGGGACACCTTCGCGGACAAGGGCTTCGACGGTGCATCCATCCGCGACATCGCACAGACGGCGGGGCTGAGCCTCTCCGCACTCTACTACTACTTCCCCTCGAAGCAGGAAGCGCTCTACGAGCTCGTCCACACCGCCTACTCGTGGTACATCGAGCACAGCCGGGCCGTCATCGCCGAGGTCGACGACGACCCGGTCGACCAGCTGACCGTGGCCGTGCGCTACCTCGCCCGGTACCGCATGGAGAACGTCTCGGTCTCCACCGTGCTCCTGCGGGACACCGAACGCCTCACCGGTGACAACGCAGTCCGAGTCAAGGACCTCCAGAGGGAGGCCCGCGAAGTCATGGGTGCCATCGTCCAGACCGGCATCGATGCGGGACGCTTCCGTGTCGACAGTGCGGCTCTGGCCACCCGTGCGATCCATTCGATCTGCAATTCGCTCTCGCTCTGGTACCGTCCGACGGGAGATCTGACCCCGGACGACATCGAGCGCGACTTCACGCAGTACACGCTGCGCATCCTCGGCATCGACCCTTCCGAAGAGGAGCTCGATCGCCTGCTCGCCCTGCCCGTCAACCAGGCCGGCATGCTCGACTTCATCGCCGACGGGCGGTAGCACCCTCTCTGCACGATCCGCCGGCGGACCAGCGCCCTCTCTGCACAATCCGCCGGCGGACCAGCGCCCTCGCATGAGTAGTGTGGGGCGCTGCATTCCACGTTGCCGACACGTTTGTGGTCACTCCACCGAGGCGGAATCGCCCTTTTCGCCGATTCGCCTCGGCGCAGTGACCACAGACGCACGCACCCAGCCGACAGACGGGCCGGTTCACCCCGCCGCCGACACCAGCTGACCCGCCCGTGCTGCCCGACGGCGGCCCAGCAACCTTGCGCGAGAGTGCTTGGCCGCCGTCAGGCAGCAATCAGGGGGTGCGGAGGCTGCGCGCCAGTTCGCGGCGCTCGGCCTGCTCGGCCGGATCGGGCACCGGCAGCGAGGCGATGAGGCGCTTCGTGTAGTCGGCCTCCGGAGCTCCGAGCACCTGCTCTCCCGTCCCCTCCTCGAGCAGCTCCCCTTGGAAGAGCACCCCGATGCGATCGGAGAGCATGTCGACCACGGCGAGGTCGTGGCTGATGAACAGGGCCGCGAAGTCGAAGCGGTTCTGCAGTTCGACGAACAGTTCGAGCACCTTGGCCTGAACCGAGACATCCAGCGCCGAGGTCGGCTCGTCGGCGATGAGCAGCTCGGGGTCGAGAGCCAGCCCGCGCGCCAGGGAGGCCCGCTGCCGCTGCCCACCTGACAGCTCGTGCGGGTACCGCGCCCCGTAAGCGCTCGGCAGCTGCACGGAATCGAGCAGCTCGAGCACCCGCCTCGACCGATCCGCCGCGCTCATCTCCCGCCGATGGATCGCGAAGGGTTCGGCAATGCATTCGCCGATCGTCAGGTGCGGGTTGAATGACGCCGCCGGGTCCTGGAAGACGAATCCGATCCGTCGCCGGATCTTCGAGAACTCACGCTCCTTGAAGCCGACCATCTCATGCCCGAGCACCGTGAGGCTGCCGCCGCTGGCTCTGGTCAGACCGGCGATCGCGCGACCGATCGTGGTCTTGCCCGAACCGGATTCGCCGACCAGTCCATACACCTCGCCGGCCCTGATGTCGAAGCTGACCTTCTTCACCGCATGGAAGTCGGCACGGCCGAACCCACCCGGGTAGACGATGTCGAGGTCGCGCGCGATGACGATCGGCTCCCGCGCCTTCCCCTCCCCCACCGAGGCGGCGCTGCCCGAGGCCTCGCCCGCGGGGCTGTCCGAGGCCTCCCCCGCCGAGGCGGCACCACCGGAGCTTCGACCCGCCTCGGCGGCTGCTGCCTTCCGACTTCCCGCCACGGTCGAACCGAGGCGGGGCACGGCCGCGAGCAGCGCGCGCGTGTACTCCTCCTTCGGGTCGCTGAAGAGCTGCTCGACGGTCGAGACCTCGACGAGGTCGCCGCGGAACATCACGGCCACCCGGTCGGCGAGGTCGGCGACGACGCCCATGTTGTGGGTGATGAGCACGATGGCCGTGCCCGTCTCGTCACGCAGCTGGCGCAGCAGATCGAGGATCTCGGCCTGTACGGTGACGTCGAGGGCCGTGGTCGGTTCGTCGGCGACGATGAGCTTCGCCCCCAGGGCGAGCGCCATGGCGATGACGATGCGCTGTTTCTGCCCGCCGGAGAACTGGTGCGGGTAGTAGTCGAAGCGATTCTCGGCATCGGGGATGCCGACCTGTTCCATCGCGGCCACGACCCGGGCCTTGAGCTCGGACTTGCTCGCCTTCCTATCGTGCGCCCGCAGCCCCTCGGCGATCTGCCAGCCGACGGTGTAGACGGGGTTGAGCGCGGTCGAGGGCTCCTGGAAGACCATCGCCACATCGGATCCCCGCATCGCCCGCAGCTGCTCGGCAGAGACACCGAGCACGTTCTTGCCGGAGATGACCACGGCCCCTGAGCGCTGCGCCGTCTCCGGCAGCAGGCCGAGGATGGACCGGGCGGTCACGGTCTTTCCGGATCCGGATTCGCCGACGATGGCGAGCACCTCGCCGGGAGAGACCGTCAGGGACACGTCCTTGACCGCGTGCACATCGCCGCCGTCGGTGGAGAAGGTGACGTCGAGACCCTCGACGTCGAGGATGCTGCCGGTTGTGGAGGCAGTCGAATCCTGTGTCTGCTTGCTCATGCCTTGACCTCCGCAGGCTTGACGTTCTTCGTCTTGGCTTTGCGCCGCACGCGCAGGCGCGGGTCGTTGAGATCGTTCATCGACTCCCCGACCAGGGTGATGCCGAGCACCGTGAGCACGATGGCCAGGCCCGGGAACACCGAGGTCCACCACACGCCGGACGTCACGTCCGGCAGGGCCTTGTTGAGGTCATAGCCCCATTCCGACGCCGAGGTGGGTTCGATTCCGAATCCCAGGAAGCCGAGTCCGGCCAGGGTCAGGATCGCCTCGGAGGAGTTGAGCGTGAAGATCAGCGGCAGCGTGCGCGTGGCGTTGCGGAAGATGTGCTTGGAGATGATCCGCGTCTTCGAGGCCCCGAGGACGATCGCCGACTCGACGAAGGGCTCGGCTTTGAGCCGCAGGGTCTCCGCACGGACGACGCGGAAGTACTGCGGAATGAAGACCACGGTGATCGAGAACGCGGCCGCGGCGATGCCGCCCCACGCACTCGACTGGCCGCCCGAGATCGCGATCGACATGACCAGCGCCAGCAGAAGGGTCGGGAAGGCGTAGACGGCATCGGCGATGACGACGAGGATGCGGTCGAGCCAGCCGCCGAGGTAGCCGGAGATGAGACCGAGGATGACCCCGGCGAAGATCGACATCACGATGGCCACGACGATGACGGCCACAGCGGTCTGGGCGCCCCAGACGACGCGGGAGAACACATCGTAACCGCCGACCGTGGTGCCCCAGATATGCGTGCCTCCGGGGGGCAGCTTCGACCCGAAGTTGCCTTCGGAGGTGCCCAGCTGGTTGAAGCCGTAGGGGGCGATGAGCGGGGCGAAGACCGCGCAGATGATGACGATGCCGCAGAGCACGAGCCCGGTGATGAGCATCCCGCGCTGCAGACCGACCGACTGCCGCAGATGGGAGACGATCGGCAGCCGGGAGAACCAGGACTTCTTGGCCGTGTCATCGAAGGCGAGGGCGGGGACACCGGATCCGGGGGCCGCCTCGGCGGGGGAATCGTTGGTCTGTGGATTCTGTGGAGTGGACATCAGTACCTCACTCGGGGATCGATGAATGCGGCGAGGACGTCGACGATGAAGTTCGTGATCGCGACGATGACGGCGAGGAACACGACGATTCCCTGCACCGCCACGAAGTCTCGGGCGGTGAGGTACTCGGCGAGCTTGAAGCCGAGACCCTGCCACCCGAAGGTCGTCTCCGTGAGCACGGCGCCGGCGAGCATGAGCGCGATCTGCATGCCCATGACCGTGACGATCGGGATCAGCGCCGGACGGTAGGCGTGCTTGGTCACAAGACGGTATTCGGAGATGCCGCGGGAACGCCCGGAGTCGATGTACTGCTGCTCGAGCGTGCCGATGAGGTTCGTGCGCACGAGCCTGAGGAACACACCGGCCGTGAGCACGCCGAGAGCGATCGCCGGCAGCACCGCATGGGCGAGCACATCGCCGACCACGGAGAAGTTGCCGATCCGCAGTGCGTCGATGAGGTAGAAGCCGGTCGGATCGACCACGCCGGAGAGGATGTATTCGGTCTGCGTGGTCCCGCGTCCGGAGACGGGCAGGATGGGCAGGAACACCCCGAAGAGGAGCTTGAGGATCATGCCGGCGAAGAACACCGGGGTGGCGTAGCCGAGGATGGCGAGCACACGGAGCGCGGCATCCGGTGCCTTGTCACGGTGGTAGGCGGCGAGCATGCCCAGCGGGATGCCGAGGACGAACGCCACGATGAGGGCGTAGAAGACGAGTTCGACGGTCGCGGTCCCGTAGGTCAACAGGATGTGCGAGACGGGCTGCCCATCGGAGACGGCCGTGCCGAAGTCGCCCTTGAGCAGATCGCCCATGTACTCGAAGTACTGGACGAGGAGCGGTCGGTCATAGCCGGCTGCATGGATGCGCTCGGCGAGCTGATCCTGCGTCAGGCGTCCGCCCATCGATGCGGTGATCGGGTCGCCGGTGATCCGCATGAGGAAGAAGACGAGTGTGGTGAGGATGAAGATGGTGGGAATGATGAGGAGGAAGCGGACGAGGACATAGCGTCCCAGACCTCCCCCGGAGGGCTTCTTCACCGAGACCGAGGTCTCGGCCGCTTCCGCCCCAGGTTCGCTGATGGCTGCAGACATGTGTTCCTTCGCAGTGTTCGTTTCGATGCCTGTGGGCACGTGCAGACGAGAGGAGGCGCCGGGTCGCGGCGGCCCCTCTCGGATGCGAACGCGCCACGAGGTGCAGGCAGCCCGGTCGGCTCACCTGCACCTCGTGTGGGTGATCACTTGCTCAGCAGTGCCAGTCGGAACTGGAACGCAGGGTCGAGGGTGTCGTCCACACCCTTGACGTCCTTGCCGGAGACTGCGATCTGGCTGCCCTGCAGCAGCGGCAGAGTCGGCAGCTCCTCGGCCAGCTGGCCCTGGATCTTCTTGAGCGCCGCCGCCCGCTTGTCCTTGTCGTCGATGGAGGACTGCGCGTCGAGCTCCTTGTTCATCGTCTTGTCACGGTAGTGGTTGCCCAAGAAGCTCGGGGTATCGTCCGTGTCATAGAAGAAGGGCATCAGGTAGTTGTCTGCGTCCGAGTAGTCCGGGAACCATCCCAGCTGGTACATCGGGTAGGCATCGTCGGTGCGGTCCTTGTTGTACTGCACCCATTCGGTCGATTGGAGGTTGACGTCGAACAGACCGGTCTTGTCCAGCTGGTCCTTGATGAGTGCGTACTCGTCGCCCGATGACGGACCATAGTGATCCGGGTTGTACTGCAGGTTGAGCTTGACCGGCGTCTCGACTCCCGCTTCCTTGAGGGCCTTCTTGGCCTTCGCCACATCGGGACCGCCCTCACCGTCGCCGTATTCGGACTTCAGCGGCTGGTCGGCACCCGGCAGACCGTCGGGGACATGTGAGTACAGCGGAGTGAACGTGTCCTTGTAGACCTGCGAGGCGACGGCCTGCCGGTCGACCGAGTCGGCCATGGCCTGCCGGACCGCGAGCGCCTTGTCCTCGTCGGCGTTGTCGGTCTTCGCACCGAAGGGCATCGTGTCGAGGTTGAACACGATGTAGCGGATCTCGCCGCCAGGCCCCTTGTGGACCGTGAGGTTCTCCTTCTTGCCGAGATCCTCGATGTCGGTGGCCGAGAGCGAACGCCAGGCGACGTCGATCTTGTTCTCCTGGACGTCGAGCTTCATGTTGTTCGCGTCCGAGTAGTACTTCATCTGCACGGTCTCGGTCTTCGCCGGTTCCAGGTAGCCCTTGTAACCGTCATAGGCCTTGTACGTGATCAGCTTGTTGAAGTCGAAGCCGGCGATCGTATAGGGGCCGGCGAAGGCCTTGCCGTCGACGATCTCCTGATTCTCGGTGATGGCATCGGCGTCGAAGACGTCTTCGTCGACGATCGGGCCGGCGGCGCTGGCGAGCACGCCCGGCCAGGTCTGATCGTTCTCACGCTTGAGATTGAAGATCACGGTCTGCTCATCCGGGGTCTCCACGGACTTCAGACCGCCGAGGAGGGAGGACGGACCGTTGGGATCCTGGATCTTCAGCTGGCGGTCGAAGGAGAACTTCACGTCCGAGGAAGTCAGCTCATTGCCGTTGGCGAACTTCATCCCCTCCTTGAGCTTGACCTCGTACTTCGTCGGCTCGGTGAAGTCCGCGGACTCCGCGATCGAGGGATTGAGGTCGGCGGTTCCGGGCTTGTAGGCCAGCAGGAACGGGTAGACCTGCTGTTCGACGAGAGAGCTTCCGTTGTCATAGGCCCCGGCAGGGTCGAGGGCGACCACCTTGTCCGTCGTTCCGACCGTGAGCATGCCGCCTTCGTCGTCTCCGTCGCCGCCTCCGGTCGTCGAGGTCGAGCAGGCGGAGAGGAGCAGAGCGCCGGCCGCGGCGATGGCCACGGCCTTTGCACCAGTGCGTCGTTTCATGGTGTTCCTGTCATTTCAAGTGTGCTCTTCGTGTCGTCTTTGCTCGAAGAGATCCGCACCACATCATACGGTTCGCGTCCCAAATAGTGAACTGAATCATAGGCTGTGACGCACTTCGCAATGACTTCGCAATAATTCGCCGAGGCGGCCCGGCGCAGTCGATTTGCGTCCCAGATCACAATCGGTTTCACTTATGAGGTGCATCACAGAGAACTGCCGAGGAACTCTCGAGAACCCGGCCGCTCACCCGGCGGTCAGCGCTCTGGCACAGACATTCCCGCAGCGACGCCGAGCCGGTGATCCCGGCTCGGCGACTACGAATGGAGAAGCGTGTCCGCTTTCATCGACTGGCTCAACGGGGTGGTGTGGTCGTCCGCCCTCGTCTACCTGTGCCTCGGCGCCGGTGTCTATTTCACGATCCGCTCGCGAGCGGTTCAGATCCGACAGATCCCTGCCATCTTCACGCAGATGTTCCGCGGCAAGAGCTCCAATGAAGGAGTCTCATCCTTCCAAGCGCTGGCGATCTCGCTGGCCGGCCGTGTCGGCGTCGGCAACATCGCCGGCGTCGCCACCGCCATCGGCTTCGGCGGGCCCGGCGCCGTGGTGTGGATGTGGATCTCGGCCCTGCTCGGCGCCTCGACCTCCTATGTCGAATCGACGCTCGGTCAGATCTTCAAGGAGCAGGATCCCCGCACCGGTGAGTACCGCGGCGGCCCGGCCTTCTACATCGAGAAGGCCTACCGTCACACGAAGGCCAAGGGTCTGTTCAAGGTCTACGGCATGGTCTTCGCTGCCGTGACCGTCCTGGCCATGTCCTTCATGTTGCCGGGCATCCAGTCCAATGCGATCTCCGGCGCCGTCGAGAACGCCTGGAACGTGCCGACCTGGGCGACGGCGATCGCCCTGGTCATCATCATGGGCTTCATCGTCATCGGCGGAATCAAGCGCATCGCGCACTTCGCCTCATTGGCCGTGCCATTCATGGCCGTCATCTACATCATCGCGGCCATCGCCGTGACGTTCATCAACGCCGAGCAGATCATCCCGGTCTTCGAACTCATGTTCAAGTCGGCTTTCGGCATCGACGCCGGGCAGGAAGCCGCCTTCGGCGGCATCATCGGCATGGCCGTGCAGTGGGGCGTCCAGCGCGGCATCTACTCCAACGAGGCCGGACAGGGGACCGGACCGCACGCCGCCTCGGCGGCTGAGGTCTCACACCCGTCCAAGCAGGGGCTCGTCCAGGCCGGTTCGGTCTACATCGACACTCTCTTCGTGTGCTCGGCGACCGCGTTCATGATCCTCTCGACCGGCATGTACAGGGTCTTCGACGCCGACGGTGAGACGATCATCGGCACCGGACGCGGTCAGATGGTCGAAGCCATCGCCACGACACCTGGTGAGAAGTGGCCCCAGGCGGGTCTGGATTCGATGATCCACGGCTTCGGTGCCGGGTTCATCGCGATCTCGATCTTCCTCTTCGCGCTGACGACGATGGTCGCCTACTACTACATGGCGGAGACGAACCTCGTGTACCTGCTCGGCAAGGTCAGGAACACGACGGTCCTCGCGGTGGGCAAGCGCATCCTGCAGCTGCTCATCCTCATCGCCGTCGCCGTCGGTGCGATGTCGGCGTCCGGCAGCGCCTGGGCCCTCGGCGACATCGGCGTGGGTCTCATGGCCTGGCTGAACATCATCGGCATCCTCATCCTGCAGCAGCCGGCCTTCAAGCTCCTGCGCGACTTCGAACGCCAGACGAAGCACGGCCTGGATCCGGTGTTCGAGCCCGAGAAGATCGGTGTCCGCAACGCCGACTTCTGGGACCAGCGGGTGGCTCGCCTCAAGGCCGGCGAGGTCGTGCCGGAGGGTTGAGCGCGGCCGTCGCCGACGCGTGTGCGGGCGGTCGGTCCCCGGCCCGAAGGCTGACGGGACCGGCCGCCTCCGCAGACCAGTCGCCGCAGGAGAGCCGACGAGGCCCGGGACAATGGCGTCCCGGGCCTCGTACCATTCACCTGCGGCGTTGCCACTGAAACGGCACCATCTCAGGTCGTTTTGCGCCGGCCCACAGCATCTCCGGCCCGAACAGTGGTCACGTCCGGATAGTTCTCTGCTCGAAAACCCTCTGTGTCAGGCTGGTTGTGAGCCACTCCGGATGAGAGAGGAACCGGAGCACCATGGCCATCACCCCTGGATAC
>NZ_JADBHG010000020.1:0-1296 GCF_017808095.1 Brevibacterium renqingii
GGGACTGATGCAAGGATCGGTGACAATCGGAGTGTCACGCTGCGACTGCAGGTGACTCAATCATTGCTTCGTACTCCACCGGCGTCAAACGACCCAACCGGGCTTGCCGCCGACGTCGGTGATACGTCCGCTCGATCCAGGTCACGATCGCGCTCCTCAGCTGATCCCTGGTGGCCCACCGGCGACGGTCGAGGACATTCTTCTGCAACAGAGCGAAGAACGACTCCATAGCCGCGTTATCGCCAGCCGCGCCGACGCGGCCCATCGACCCGATAATGCCGTGGCGTTCCAATGCGCGGGTGAACTTCTTCGACCGGAATTGGCTGCCGCGATCCGAGTGCGTCACGCACCCGGCCACGTCACCAGCCCTGCGGGCCACAGCCATCTCAAGAGCGTCTACGGCTAAGCGCGCCTTCATTCGGGCCCCGATCGAGTAGCCGACGATCCGCGAGGAGTAGACATCCTTGATCGCGCACATGTACAGCTTGCCCTCATCGGTCCAGTGTTCGGTTATGTCGGTCAACCACAGCTCGTTGACGGCCGTGGCACGGAACTCGTGCTGAACCCGCCCATCGGCGTCGGTAACGACACACAGGTCGTCGTGAACAGGTGGGCCGGGCTTCTTCCCATTCTTGGCCCGGGCCTTGCCGAAGGCCGAGAACCAGGCGTTATCCGAGCACAACCGCCATGCGGTGCGTACCGCCATGGGCTCGCCGGCGGCCTCAGCTTCGTCGGCGAGGTACCGGTACCCGAACTCAGGGTCGTCCCGGTGGGCGTCGAAGAGGGCGTTGGCCCGATACGCCTCATTCACCTCGGCTTCAGGGACAGGGGCGGCCAGCCATCGGTAGTAGGGCTGGCGGGAGAGCTTGAGAACCCGGCACGACACCGCCACGGGGATCCCGTCGACGGCGAGCTCTCTCACGAGCGGGTAGAGCCTTTTGACGGCAGATTCGCCTGCGACAGATACGCCGCGGCACGGCGCAGGACCTCGTTCTCCTGTTCCAGCAGACGCGTGCGCCGCCGCAACTCGCGCAGTTCGGCCGATTCGTCCGTGGTCTTGCCTGGCTTGTTGCCGGCATCGATCTCGGCCTGACGGATCCATTTCGTCAGGGTGCCTTCATGGATTCCGAAGTCCTTGGCGATCTGGGCGATCGTGGTCTTCTCGTCGCGGTTCAAGGCGACGCGGATGACGTCGTCGCGGAACTCTTTCGGGTAGGGCTGTGGCATGGTGTCTATCCTTCCAGGCTTGCCTGTGAACAAGCCAGATCAGATGTCACCAAACCTTGCATCAGTCCC
>NZ_JADBHG010000021.1:0-1097 GCF_017808095.1 Brevibacterium renqingii
TGTACTTCCTCGACACGTTGTGAACGGTAGTTGAAACACAACGAAGACCTCCGATACCGATATGGGTAACCACACTCATGATCGAGTCCCGGAGGTCTTCATGACACACCGTAACGCACCACTGACTATCGAGGGTAGACGCCGCCTTGTCGCTCTCGTCATCGACCACGGATGGTCCCAGCGCCGAGTCGCCGAACGCTTCCAAGTCTCACCAGCAACCGTGTCCAGATGGGTACGTAGACACCGTGCACGCGAGGGCCTCGACGATCTCTCCAGCCGACCCCACCACAGCCCTACACGATTGCCTGCCAAACGGGAAAGACGCATCCTGTCGCTGCGGATCAACCGACGGTGGGGCCCGCACCGAATCAGCTACCACCTTCACATTCCACGCTCGACTGTCGGCCGCGTCCTCGACCGGTACCAGATGCCGCTGTTGGCTCACATCGATCAGATGACAGGCCTGCCGGCGCGTAAGCCGGCCCCAGTCCGTTACGAAGCCGAGGCTCCCGGACGCCTGGTCCATGTCGACGTCAAGAAGCAGGGCCGGATCCCCGACGGTGGCGGGTGGCGTGCACATGGGCGTGGGTCAGTCCAGGACCGGAAAGCCAGCTCCCACCGGGACCGTGCCGCCCGAGCCGGGGCCACGGCCTCGCGCGGGTATCGATTCCTCCACCACGCTGTCGATGACTACTCGAGAGTCGCGTACTCCGAGATCCTCGATGATGAGCGCAAAGACACCGCTGCCGGGTTCTGGCGGCGCGCGAACGAGTTCTTCGCCAGCATCGGTGTCGACGTCACAGCAGTGATGACCGATAACGGATCCTGCTACCGATCACGGGCCTTTGCAGAGGCTCTGGGCGAGAGCGTGAAACACCGCAAGACGAAACCCTACCGACCACAGACGAACGGGAAGGTCGAGCGGTTCAATCGGACTCTCGACGCCGAATGGGCCTATGCGAGGGTGTATGCCAGCGAAACCGAGCGTGCTGCAGCCTACGAAGCGTGGGTACATGACTATAATTTCCACCGACCCCATACCGGCATCGGTGGACTCACGCCATCAGCTCGTGTTCACAACCTCACGGGGAAGTACA
>NZ_JADBHG010000022.1:0-769 GCF_017808095.1 Brevibacterium renqingii
GTGTCAAGCCCCGGGTTTGATGGAGAGTTTTCTACTTGGAATTCATCGGCTCATTTACGAGCTACCCAGCTCGTGGCATCGTGCTGAAATGGTCTGATCGGAACGCGGCAGGAGTCGCCCCTCCGAGTGCTCCGTGTGGTCGGTACGTGTTGAACCAGTGCACCCACTCCGCCGTGGCGATCTCGACATCATCAACGCCTTTCCAGGGACCCGTGTTCCGGACCAGCTCGGCTTTGTAGAGTGAGTTCAGGGCCTCAGCGAGAGCGTTATCGTACGAATCGCCTCTCGATCCGACAGATGCGACGGCGTCTTGTTCGGCGAGGGCCTCGCCATAGCGAATCGCTCGATACTGGACCCCGCGGTCCGAGTGATGCACCAGCCCGGACAGGTCGTGACCAGCACGTTTACGCTGGTAGATGCCCATCTGCAGGGCATCGAGAGCCAACTCGGTATGCAACGACCTCGATACCTGCCAGCCGACGATCTCGCGGTTGAACACGTCGGTGACGAACGCGACGTAGACCCACCCGGTGAACGTGTGCACGTAGGTGATGTCGGCGACCCACAGCTGGTCAGGGGCGAAAGCGGCGAAGTGGCGATCGACGAGATCGGCCGGGCAGCTCTCCCGCGGTGCTGACCGTGTGGTGTTCGGTGCTTTGGCTCTCTTGATGCCGTGCAGCCCGAGGTCTTTCATCAGGCGCTCGATCGTGCATCGGGCCACATGCCCGCGCCCTAACTGGTCGGGTTCGCGGTTGAGGACGATATGCAT
>NZ_JADBHG010000023.1:0-613 GCF_017808095.1 Brevibacterium renqingii
TCCGAGATGTCGGTGAGCCAGAGCTGATTCGGTCCATCGGCTCGGAACTCATGACGGGTTCGTCCGTCGGCGTCGACAACCACGCACAGGTCGTCGTGGACGGATGGTCCTGGACGCTTGCCGTTCTTGGCCCGGGCCTTACCGAAGGCCGAGAACCACGAGTTGTGCGAGCACAGCCGCCACGCGGTGCGCACTGCCATCGGCTCACCGGCAGCCTCGGCCTCATCGGCCAGGTACCTGTACCCGAACTCCGGGTCATCACGATGGGCATCGAAGAGGGCATTGGCCCGATAGGCTTCGACGACGTCAGCTTCAGGGACCGGAGTGGCCAGCCACCGGTAGTAGGGCTGGCGAGAGAGCTTCATTACCCGACACGTCACCGCCACGGGGATCCCGTCGGCGGAGAGCTCTCTCACGAGCGGGTAGAGCCTTTTGACGGCAGATTCGCCTGCGACAGGTAGGCGGCGGCACGGCGCAGTACTTCGTTCTCCTGTTCCAGCAGACGATTGCGTCGACGCATCTCCCGCAGTTCGGCGGATTCGTCCGTGGTCTTACCGGGCTTGTTGCCGGCGTCGATTTCGGCTTGGCGAATCCATTTCGCGATGGTGCCTTC
>NZ_JADBHG010000002.1:0-535483 GCF_017808095.1 Brevibacterium renqingii
CGAACCAGCGATAGTCGAAGACCAAGAATTCACCGCTGAAGCAGCGTGAGTGACTCCAAACAGCTTGACACCCCGCGAAAATGTCCGTTTGCGACCACCGCTTGAGCAAGACGCTGTCCTCGATGCAGCTTCGAGCAGCGCAGACACGAAGAGCGGCCGCCGACCCGATGGCGTCGACGGCCGCTGCTGCGACTGCTGGGGACTCTGAACACCGCTTGCGTGCCGGGTCCAGTCCGCTGCGGCGACTGCTGCCGATTCTGAGCTCACCTCGCCGAGGCTGCTCACCCGTGGGACGGCGCATCCGCTCCGTCCCACAGGTCCGCCCAGCTCACTGATTCATGCTGGTGCCGGCGGAACCGAGGTTCTGGCAGGCTTCGACGACGCGCTCGGCCATGGCCTGCTCCGCGGCCTTGCCGTAGGATCGCGGGTCGTAGAGCTTCTTGTTGCCGACCTCGCCGTCGATCTTGAGCACGCCGTCGTAGTTGCGGAACATGTGCTCGACGATCGGGCGGGTGAAGGCGTACTGGGTGTCCGTGTCGATGTTCATCTTCACCACGCCGTGGCGGACCGCCTCGGCGATCTCGGCCGGGCTCGAGCCCGATCCGCCGTGGAAGACGAGGTCGAACGGGGACTCCTTGCCGACCTCCTTGCCGACCTCGGCCTGGATCTCACCGAGAAGCTCTGGACGCAGCCTGACGTTGCCGGGCTTGTAGACGCCGTGGACGTTGCCGAAGGTCAGGGCGGTGAGATAGCGGCCCTTCTCGCCCGTGCCGAGCGCCCGCGCGGTGGCCAGACCGTCGGCGGCGGTGGTGTAGAGCTTCTCATTGATCTCGTTCTCGACACCGTCCTCTTCGCCGCCGACGACCCCGACCTCGATCTCGAGGATCGAGTGCGCGGCCGCCGAGAGCTCGAGCAGCTCCTCGGCGAGGACGAGGTTCTCCTCCAACGGAACAGCGGAGCCGTCCCACATATGCGACTGGAAGTAGGGTTCGCCGCCGTTCTTCACCCGCTCGGTCGAGGCGGCCAGGAGCGGCTTGACCCATTCCTCGACCTCCTTCTTCGGCGCGTGGTCGGTGTGCAGGGCGATATTGACGTCATAGCTCTTGGCCACCTCGGCGGCGAAGAGAGAGAAGGCGATGGCTCCGCGTACACGGTCCTTGACCGTCGGGCCGGAGATGTATTCGGCACCGCCGGTGGAGATCTGGACGATGCCGTCGGAACCGGCTTCGGCGAATCCGCGGATGGCGGCATTGATCGTCTGCGAGGACGTGCAGTTGATCGCCGGATACGCAAAGCCCTGGGTCTTTGCGCGGTCGATCATCTCGGCATACACTTCAGGGCTGGCGATGGGCATATGAGCTCCTTGGTCGTGGGGTCGGCCGTATCTGCTGTCACCAGCCTACTCGTTCGACCCCGGTCGCAGAAGCATGCCCGTGGTCTGCCATCCGGCCTCGTCACAGCTCGCGCCAGACGTGCACGAACGAGAGCAGGGGCGCCGCCGTCCGGATCATCCGAACAGCGGCGCCCCTGATGACGGCGAAACCGGATCAGTCGTCAGTGTCCGTGGGACCGTCGGCGCGCGAGGAGCCTTCGGTCGTCGACTGCGTCTGGGCAGTCGAGCCCTTGCGGCGGGCGGCCTTCGCCCTCTGCTTGCCCAGGATCCCCTGGCTGGCGGTGAGCCGGTAGTCGATGCGCTCGTCGACCTTCTCGCCGAGGTACTCGTCGAAGTCATCGGCCAGATGCTCACCGACCTGACGGAACCGGGCGGCCCGTTCGATCGCGGCAGTGCGCTTGGCCTCCTTGCCGAAGGCCTTGAGCGTGGAGACGCAGATGAGGATGAGCACGATGCTGAACGGCAGCGCGGTCATCAGCGATCCCGCCTGCAGGGCATCGAGCCCGCCGGCGACGAGGAGAGCGATGGCGATGGCGCCTTCGAGCAGGGCCCAGAGCACACGTGACCACATCGGCGGATTCGGATGGCCTCCGGAGGCGAGCATATCGACCACGAGCGAACCGGAGTCCGAGGACGTGATGAAGAAGATCGCCACGAGGATGATCGCGAGGACCGAGAGGATCGAGCCCAGCGGCAGCGCGCCGAGGACGTCGAAGAGGACCCGTTCGGCCACGACTCCCTCGTCCGGGTCGACGAGATCGCCGGCACCGAAGAGCTGGCGGTGGATGCCCGTGCCGCCGAGTACGGAGAACCAGAAGAATCCGACGATCGAGGGCACGAGCAGGACGCCGGCGATGAATTCGCGCACGGAGCGTCCGCGGGAGATGCGGGCGATGAAGACACCGACGAAGGGGGCCCAGGAGATCCACCAACCCCAGTAGAACAGGGTCCAGGTCGAGTTCCATTCATTGCCCTCGCTGCCTGAGTAGGCACCAATGTCGAAGGTCATGTTGAGCACATTGGCCAGCCAGACGCCGAGCGATTCGACGAAGTTCTGGAACAGGAAGAGCGTCGGCCCGAGCACGAGGACGGTGACGAGGAGGACACCGGCCATCGTGAGGTTGATGTTCGACAGCCACTTGATGCCTGCGCCCACACCCGAGACCACCGAGGCGGTGGCGAGGAAGGTGATGATGACGATGAGGATGATGAGGAAGGTGTTGTCGTAGTCGCCGACGACGCCGATGTGCTTGAGGCCGGCCGAGATCTGCTGCACACCGAGGCCCAGCGAGGTGGCGATGCCGAAGACGGTGCCGAAGATCGCGATGATGTCGATGAGGTCACCGGCCCAGCCCTTGACCTTGTTGCCCAGCAGCGGCTCGAGAGCCCAGCGGATCGACAGGGGGCGTCCGCGACGGTGGATGGCATAGGCAAGGGCCATGCCGAGGACAGCATAGAGGGCCCAGGGGTGCAGTCCCCAGTGGACGAAGGTCTGGGCCATACCCATCTGAGCGTTCTCGACCTCGCCGCCGGACCAGCCGGGCTTCGGCCCGGTAGTGGCGTAGGTCAGCGGTTCCGCCACTCCGTAGAAGACCAGGCCGATGCCCATGCCTGCGGCGAAGAGCATCGCGAACCACGACAGGACCCCGAACTCGGGCTCGTCGTCGTCCTTGCCGAGCTTGATCTTGCCGAACTTCGAGAAGCCGATGACGATCGCGAAGGCCACGAAGAGGCCGACCACGAGCATGTAGTACCAGCCGAGGTTGTCGACGATCCAGTTCTGGATGTTCGAGATGACGCTGCCCGTCCCCTCGGGGATCGCGACCGAGAGGACGACGATGCCGACGATGACGATGAGGGCCGGCCAGAAGACGCGCGGGGCGATCAGGCCCTTGCCGAGGTGCACGCCTTGGCGGCGCAGCTTCTCGGTGATCGCGTCATCAGAATCGCTCTCGCCGATGTGCAGCTTCTCCGGCAGGTGGAGCTCAACGGGGTCGGGCTCGCCGAACAGAAGCTGTTCGTCCGGCCCCAGCCCGAGGTCGCTCGTGGAGCTCTCGTCGGTGTGGGGGTCGCTCATTGCGTCTCCTCATCGGGTACAGATCCAGCTATCCACTCTGCCGCATTCCTCAGGCACCTTCAAACCGATTCCCAGCTCCACAGTTCCCCGACACCGGCAACCGGAGCTCTCCGGCCACCGGATTCAGTACAGTGAGCCTATGCCCTCACCGACGACGCAACAGCGCCTTCCAGGCCGGCTCCGCATCCTCAGCTGGGCCCTGTGGGACTGGGGTTCAGCTGCCTTCAACGCCGTCATCATCACCTTCGTCTTCGCCCCGTACCTGACGAAGTCCGTGGCCGCCACCGAGGAGGCCGGGTCCTCTGCCCTGGGCTGGGCGATGGCCGCGGCCGGCTTCATCATCGCCGTCATCGCCCCCGCCGCCGGCACCCGTGCCGATGCCGGAGGACGTCACCGGCTGTGGCTGGGTGTGCACACCTCCATCGTCGTGCTCACCATGTTCGGCCTCTTCTTCGTCCGCGACTCCCCCGACCATCTGTGGCTGGGTCTGCTGTTGCTCGCCGCAGGCAGCGTGTTCTTCGAATTCGCCGAGGTCTCCTACAACGGCATCATGGTGCGCATCACCCGCCCGGACAATGTCGGCAAGGTCTCCGGCTTCGGTTGGGGCATGGGCTATGTGGGCGGGCTGGTGCTCCTCGTCCTCCTGCTCGTGCTCGTCATCGAGCCCGAGGTCGGCTTCCTCGGCGCCAGCGATGAGGGCGGGCTGCGTTTCCGGATCGTCGCCGTGCTGGCCGCGGTGTGGTTCGCGATCTTCGCCCTCCCGGTCCTGTTCGCCGCGCCCGGAGCGAAGGTCAGGGGCACCTCGGGCGGTCATCCGATCAGGGCCTTCATCGCCGACTATGCGGGGCTCGTGCGGCGCTTGGTGCGGATGTGGTCGACCGAGCATCAGACTCTGCGCTTCTTCATCGCCTCGGCGGTCTTCCGCGACGGCCTGGCCGCGATCTTCTCCTTCGCCGGAGTGCTCGCCGCCGGCAGCTACGGCTTCTCCCCCTCGCAGATCATCGTCCTCGGCGTGGCCGCGAACGTCGCCGCCGGCGCCGGCGCGATGATCGCCGGCTGGTTCGACGACCGGCTCGGGCCGAAGCCCGTCATCATCGCCGGGCTCGTCATCATCATCGTCGGCGGACTGCCGATCCTCTTCAGCGCCGAGGCGGCCGTGTTCTGGGTCTGCGCCCTGATCCTGAGCTTCTGCGTCGGACCGGTGCAGTCCTCGAGCCGGTCCTTCCTCGCCCGGATCACCCCGCCCGAGTCCGCCGGGGAGAACTTCGGCCTCTACGCCACGACCGGTCGCGCGGTGAGCTTCCTGGGACCGGCCATGTTCGCCTTGGCCATCACGATCTTCGGCTTCCAGCGGGCCGGCACGCTCGGCATCCTGCTGGTGCTCGCCATCGGTCTCGTCCTCATCATCCCCGTCAGGCCCGACGCCCCGCGCCACTCCATGCAGGGATAGATGCCACCGCCGGCTTCCCATCAGCACCCCTTGACACCTACGATTGAACATGCGTTTAATATTAAACATGCGTTCAAAGAACTCGAGGCCGTCGCCCACCCGCTCACCGAACTCCTCGCCGGAGACGGCAGAGCGGATCCTCAGCGCGGCGGTGAGAGAATTCGCCGAACACGGCTTCACCAAGGCGACCGTGCGCGGCATCGCCACCGCTGCAGAGGTCTCCCCCGGTCTCGTCATCCATCATTTCGGGTCCAAGGAAGGACTGCGCAGCGCCTGCGATGACCACGTGTTCGAACTGATCACCGAGACGAAGGCACAGCACGCCGACTACGCCGTCGGGGCGATGCAGGTGATGTTCGACGACCCGAAGATGCGCACCGCCGTGGACTACCTCGTCAAATCACTGCTCGATCCCAGCGAGCACGGACAGCGCTACTTCGACCATTACGTCTCCCTTGTCGAGAGCTACATCACCGAGGGTTTCGCCGGCTACACCTTCCGCCAGAGCGAGGACACCCACGGTCAGGCCGCGACCATCGCGGTCATGGCCCTGGCGCCGTCGATCCTCGACCGCCGACTGCAGGCGCACCTCGGCACCGAGAACACCACCGGGACGATGACCAGGCTCGCCCCGCACCTGCTCGATCTCTACCTGCACGGTGTTCTCGAGACCGTACCGGAGACCGACTCCGCTCCGCCCGACCCGGACGACTCAGCACAATCTGGTCCAGGAGCCCCTGCTCAATCCGCCCCAGGAGAAGAGGAACCATGAGCACACTGACCCGCACCCGCCGTGCCCACGACCAGGGCGCACCCGGCTCACCGGCGATCTCGATGCGCGATGTCGTGAAGTCCTATGGCCGCGCCCGCGCCCTCGACGGTCTCGATCTCGAAGTCGCCCGGGGCGAGGTCCATGGCTTCCTCGGCCCCAACGGGGCCGGCAAGTCTACGACGATCCGGATCCTGCTCGGCATCCTGCGCCATGACGCGGGAATGGTGCGTCTCCTCGGCGAGGATCCCTGGGCGAAAGCGGTGCCCCTGCACCGCCGTCTGGCCTATGTCCCCGGCGATGTGGAACTGTGGCCGGGGCTGACCGGCGGCGAGGCGATCGACCTGTTCGCCCGGCTGCGCGGAGGGGTCGACAGACGCCGCCGCGATGAGCTCATCGAAGCCTTCGACCTCGATCCGCGGAAGAAGGGCCGGACCTATTCGAAGGGCAACCGGCAGAAGGTCGCGCTCATCTCCGCACTCGCCTCGGACGTCGAGCTGCTGCTCCTTGACGAACCGACGGCGGGCCTCGATCCGCTCATGGAAGCGGTGTTCCAGGACTGCATCCGAGAAGCGAAGGACGCCGGACGCACGGTGCTGCTCTCGAGCCATATCCTCGCCCAGGTGGAGGCGCTGGCCGACCGTGTGTCGATCATCCGCTCCGGGCGCATCGTCGAGACGGGGACCCTGTCCGAGCTGCGGCATTTGTCGCGGACGACGATCACCGTCGGACTCGAACACGATGTGCCCGCTCTGTCCGAGATGGCAGGAGTCCACGACCTCGTGCGCGAGGGTTCGCGGCTGCATTTCAGCGCTGACACCGCTCAGCTGCCCCAGATCATGCGGGTGCTCGGCGAACATGATGTCGAATCGCTCACGGCGACACCGCCGACGCTCGAACAGCTGCTGCTGCGCCACTACGGCAAGGAGGAATGAGCCATGAATCTGCTGGCTGCGCACACGGCAGACGGGGACGGCCCAGTTCGAGGCGGCGTTCCGCGAGCGCCGCGGGCCTGGCGACATGCACATGAACGACAACGGCGCGGCCGCCTCGGCGAGGGGAACCTGACGGGACTGGGCCATCTGCTGGTGTTCATGCTGCGGCGGGATCGGCTGTGGCTGCCGATCTGGCTGCTCAGCCTCAGCGCGCTCACCGCATATTTCGCGAATGCGATCGCCCTGGTCATGGACGGCGGCTCCCTGCAGGCGATGACGGTGCTGGCGAAGAATCCCGTCATGGCGCTCATCACCGGTCCGGGATACGGACTCGACGAGGTGACCGTTCCGAGGTTCATCGTCGGAATGTACGGGGTCTTCCTCATGCTGGGTGCGGCCCTGATGTCGATCCTCACGGTCTCACGCCACACTCGCGCCGAGGAGGAGACCGGTCGGGCCGAGCTCATCAGGGCCGGGGTGACCGGACGGCACACTCAGCTCATCGCCGCTCTGATCCTCACCGTGCTCATGAACGTGCTGCTCAGCTGCGGTATGGCCGCGGCATTCCAGTTCTCGCGGGCCGAGCCTGCTCCGCTGTCCTCGACTATGCTGTTCGCGATCAGCATCGGCGCCGTAGGCTGTGTCTTCGCCGCGGTCACCGCGGTGACGGCACAGCTGAGCGCGTTCGCCAGGGCAGCCTCGTCGATGGCCGGCGCGGTGCTCGGGCTCAGCTTCGTCCTGCGCGGCATCGGCGATATGTCGGACGTGTCCGGCGGCGGCCTCGCGTGGCTGTCGTGGCTCTCTCCTCTGGGGTGGGCGCAGCAGACGGCTGCGTTCACGCTCGATCGGTGGTGGCCGCTGCTGAACTCGGCCGGGCTGTTCGCTGTCCTCATCGTCGTAGCTCTGCTCCTGCAGTCGCGACGCGACCTCGGCGCCGGCATCGTCGCCGAACGACTCGGGCGGGCGAATGCGGGCCCGCTGCTGGCGACGCCTTTGGGTCTGGTGCTGAGGCTGCAGTCGAGGAACCTCGCGTGGTGGTCGGTGAGCATGCTCGTCATGGGCGCCGTGTTCGGTTCGTTCACCGGGGCGATGGATGAGAGCGCAGCCGATATGCCCGAGGAGATCCTGCAGATCATGGGCGGACGGTCCGGCATCGTCGACGGCTACCTCGGCTATATGGCTCTGTACTTCGCGATCATCGTTGCCGCGTATGCGGTCATCGCCGCAGGTGGGCTGCGGGCCGAGGAGACCGCATTCCACACGGAGCCGGTGCTCGCGACCGCGGTCTCCCGATCCGGTTGGCTGGCCTCATGGGCGGCGGTGACGCTGGTCGGTGCAGTCTGGCTGATGGCGATGGCCGGCCTCGGCGAGGGCCTCGGCGCTGCGGTATCGATGAACGATCGGTCCCTGCTGTGGCCGACGGTCCTCGGGCATCTCGCGCAGACGCCTGCCCTGTGGGCACTGCTCGGCTTCACATATCTGCTCTATGGGCTCGCCCCGCGTCTGATGAGCTTGAGCTGGGTCGTCTTCGCCGCCTCCGCGGTGCTCGCGCTCTTCGGTCAGCTGCTCGAACTCGACGATGCGGTGCTCGATCTGTCCCTGTTCACCCACGTCGGCCAATACCCGGCGCAGGATCTGTCCGCCGAGGCGATCGTATGGTTCGTCGTGACTGCTGCCGTTCTCGTCGGAGTCGGGATGATCGCGTTCCGGAGGCGGGATCTGGTGACGGCATGAAGGTGGGTGGGGCTGCGAAACCCGATGACGGCTTGAGGCGTCGCGGCGGGCTGGGTCATGTACGGAGCGAGGAATCGGAATGGATTCGTCACCTGAAATGACTCCGCGAAGAACTACGCTGGATACAGCTCGGGCCGTCCTCGACGGCTTCTCCCCCGTCGCATGAAATCCCTCGCATGCACTCGCACGCATGCGCTCTGCCGAATGCACCCCACCGAAGAGGCGCCCACCATGATGAGCAACTCAATCCCCTACATGACAGATATCGCGATCCTCGGCTCCGGTGCATCGGGGACTCACGGTCTCCTGGAGATCCTCTCGAGTCTGTCCGCCGAGAGAACAGCACTCCTCGAACCTGTGCGCATCACCGTCATCGATCGTGACGAGCAGTTCCACTCAGGCCTCCCCTACGGGCACCGCTCGGGACGCTCTTCGCTCCTGATCTCTGATCTCGAGCATTTCCTCCCCGACCCCGAACGCAGCGATTTCATCAACTGGCTGGAGGAACGGCGTGAGGCGATGCTGCTGTGGGCTGCAGATGGCAGGGCCCCTGATTCCCCTCTCTCCGAAGCCATGGAACTCGACTGGATCCTCCGCCACGAGCAGGACATACGAGAGAGCCGTTGGGAGCACCTCTACCTTCCCCGGCGTCTTTATGGCCAGCATCTTGCCGGCCTTGTCTCCGAGGCCGTCGAGGAGGCCCACGACGTCGCCGAGGTCGAATTCGCCCACGGAGACATCGACGAGATCACACACACCGTCGAGGACGGCGTCCTTCTGCGGGAGCACGACGACGCAGGCGGGGCTCGGTTCGAGCTGCGCGCTCGCTCTCTGCTCCTGGCGATCGGCTCGCCTCCTGTCAAAGAGCTCACCGTGATCGGCGGCGAGCGCGGCACGGCGACCGGCGGCACGGAGGAAGAGCTGAACTCAGGCATCATCGGAGACCTCCACGCACCGAATCTCGAACATGTGATAGAGCGGACCTGGGCACGGCTCGAGTCTCTGCCGATGGACCAGCGCGACATCCTCCTCGTCGGCGGCAACGCCGACGCCTTGGAATTCGTCCTCGCCTCGCAACGGCTCCGCCGCTCCACCGCGGCTCGCCTCCACATCCTGTGCTCTCACGGACGACCGCACTACTGGCACCACGACCGCCCAGGGGAAAGCGCCTCGACACCGCTCCTCGACCGACTGTTCGCCGCCGCCGAGGCGGGTGAACCGCTGCGCGCATCGGAGCTCAGCCGCACGGTCAAGGCAGAGCTTGCCGCCGCGATCCGGAAAGGCAACGTCAATTCGACGATTACGGTGCTCATCGGTGCAGTCGGCTCCTCTCTCGCCTATATGGACGACTACGAGAGATGCTCGATGGCCACCGAGCACGGTCTGATCATCAATGACCTGCTGCGCCGCGCAGGCGGCGATTCTCTCGACCTCCTCGTCGAGGGCATCGATGACAGCACCATCGATTTCGTCCCCGGACGCTTCCGCGAGGTCCGAATCTCTGCGGGCCGACTGGTCGTCACCGTGGATCCGCCGGCAGGCTCGTCCGGGGCAGCGGAGTCCTCGTCGACATCGACGGATCGAGACTATGCGGTCGTCGTCAACGGAACGGGGTTCGAACGTGTGACCGAGACCAGGTCCGCCCTGCTGCGACAGATGCTCGGATCCGGCATCGCCCGCGCCTCCGCTTCACGAACGGGCCTCGTCCTGGACTCGTCGTTCCGGGCCGCTTCGGGAATCTTCGTCCTCGGACCGCTCGTCGCCGGCCACACTCAGGGGGCAGCCGCCTACTGGCACATCGAGAGCGTGATCCGAATCCTCTCGCTGGCCCGTCAGGTCGCCGAGAAGCTCGTAGTCGACCTGCTCGATCGACAGACGATGGAAGCGCGTGTGCAGATCTCGGCACTGTGATCGCGGAAGAGTCGGTTCCTCCGCTAGACACCGCCGGCGTCGAGATAGCCGAGGCTCCGGGCACGGGCGACTGCCGCATCCCGGCTGTTGACGCCGAGCTTGCGATAGAGGGACGAGAGATTGTTCTTGACCGTGCCCTGAACCAACCTGAGATCGTGGGCGATTTCGGCAACGCTCGCTCCCCGTCCGAGACTTTCGAGCAGGACCATCTCGCGGTGACCGAGCGTAGGAAAGTCCACCACTCCGACGACGGCCGCACCGAGGCTGCCCAATCGTCCGATCAAGGCTTCCGGTGTGCTTTCGACGTTGAGCTCGTCGCCGGCTGACGGGGATATGATTCTCGCGATCTTCTGCCACACGGGCTTGTCTGCACTGGCGCGGAGGAGTTCGCGTCGTTCGACGATGGGCATCTGAACGACTGGCAGCAGCGACCCTACCAACACCGAGAGTTCCAGCAGTTCCGCGAAAGAATTCAGTGCCTCCTCCTTGTCGCCGAGGCGAAGCAGTGCGGCGGCTTTGATTCCCGTGAGCTCAGCCCTGTCCCGAGTGCAGATATGATTCTCGTAGTACTGTGCCTCAGCGATTCGGACAGCCGCTCCATTGCGTCCTGCCGCCAATTCGCCGCGAGCCTGGAGCACCTGCCCGATGCCATGAGGTCCGGAGACCGACTCCAGCAGAGTCTCCGCTCGATGCAGCTGTCCGAGACTGATGAGCATACCGATGCGTGAGGCGACCAGAGACTCGATCCGTCTGTCGGAAGCGGCCCTGTACGCGTGGACATTGATCGACTCCTCTGACCGCAGCAGAGCGGACCTTGAGGTTGCCACCAGCTGAAAGAGTTTCCGCTCGATGATCGGCACGTGATACCAGAGTTCGCCCATGTCCGGATAATCGCGCATCCGACGCACCACCGCTTCGACATCGACCAGATTCAAGGCGTCGAGACTGCGGTAGGCCTGAACGACGAGCGCCGCGGACCGGAAGGTCTGCTCCTGCACGAACGGAGGGTCGTCGAACAGCGCGAACTCAGCGAGCTCTGCATCGGCACGCTCTTGATCTCCCGCGAGATACGACGCCAGAGCAGACCACGCGATGACGGCCGGCGGAAGAAAGTCCCCCGGCGCAGCCTCCTCCTTCACCTCGTCCTCGATCGACCGCAGCAGTGCCAGAGCGCGACCGGGTTCCTCGGCCAATACGCTGTGAATCGATGCCTGCAGGCGGACGACTCGGCGGGAACGCCGAGCCACTCCGCTTGCGGTCCAGGAGGCTCCCGACTCGGCTGCGGTGCGGTGTTCCCCTGCGTTGCCGAGGCGTGCCATCTCATTCATCACTGCATGGAATCTCATGGAAGTTCCGATCTCTTCGATTTGCTGGGATTCGTCTTCTGAGTCGCCTTGATCCGGTTGCACCGTGTATTTGACGTGCGATGCCCCCGGCGCGGTCAAACGGGCCACGCAAGCACGGGCCGTTTCCGGGAAGCCCACTTCGGAGCCAGGGTCTCGGCTGAGCAGGGCGTCGTGTGCCATGGTCGCCACCGCTGTGATCTCTTCGAGCTCCGGAACAGCTCGCAGAGCCGGCGCCGGCAGGCGGGCGAACGCCGGGATGCTGGACCGGGGAAAGAGATAGAAGATCGGGTACCCGCAGGTGAGGAATAAACGATCGAGCAGCCTCCATTGACGTGTCCTGCGGGCTAAGACAACCGCGTTGTCCAACAGCAGAGCGTCCGTAGACCCCGACAGTTCCACCTGTGCGGTGAGAGCCTCGGCCAGAGAGCTTTCGGCTGTCTCAGCCTCGCCATCCGGCGTGCTCTCGGTGAGAGCTTTGCGGGCCCACGCCGCGACGAGGACGGGCACGTGCCATGGGGTGCCCCCCGGCCCAGAGATAACCGCCCCCGAGATCTGCAGGCGCAGAAGCACCGTGGGAACATCGGCCCGGAGTGGCTCCGGCCATTGTTCGAAAGCCACTTCCAGAGCGATCTCGGCCACATCGTCGTCGAATCCGTCGAGCAGCGACAGCACTCCGAGCGCACGTTGGTCCGCAGGTGAGAGTGACAGCGAGAACTCGTCCGTGTGCGCCACCACAAAATCTGCCAGAGCTGAGGAGCTCACGATTTCGAGCAGTCCCCGCCCACTGGACTCGACGGCGTCGATGGCCGCTCTGGCGAAGGACACCCAGCCACCGCTGGCGATCTGCAGCGCCGCAGCCTCGTCTTCGGCGAGATCGAACTGGTCCCGCATCTGAGCTGCGGTCAGTCGCAGTGCGGCTTGGTCGATCATCGGAGTCGCACCGTCGCTTCGGCAGCGTAGTCGCCGACGGAATCGGCAGCGATCGATCGTTTCAACTCTTCCACGTCATATCTGGCCGCTCGAAGCCGTCCGTCGTCCGTGGCATCATCGCCTGCGGCCGGTAAGGTGATGAAGTCGATATCGTCCTCACTGATTGCCCTCAGCTGCGAGCCGAGTCCCACGAGCGTGCTGGCGTCGAGCCCTGAGTCCACGCTCAGATAGGGACTGATCTCGGTGATGACGGCAGACATCTTCAATGGCTCGGACAGATGGCCCGTCGCCACCAGCTGAGAGCCGGCGGCACGGATGAATTCCTGTCGATTGTGTGTGCGCTGCAGCTTCCCTTCCGGCAACGCACCATGTCCGCTGAAGAAGGCGAGCGCGGAGGAGCTGTCGAGCAGGTTCGGCCCCGAGGTGAAATTGTGTCCATCGGATTCGAAGGCCACCGTCGACTCGACCTCGATTCCTCCGAGGAGCTCCGCCACGGTGTCGAGCATGGCCAGGTCGACGAGGACCACATGATCGATCCCCGTTCCGAGGAGATTCGACACGGTTCGCACTGCCATCGGCAGGCCGAGTGAGACAGCGGCCTCGATCGTGTCGTGGCCGCCTCCCGGCACACTCACCGAGGCATCATCCGGAATCGAGACGAGCTGGATTCCGCTCCGATCCGCGGGGATGTGGGCGAGCATTACGAGATCGGCGGCGATCTCGCTGGCAGCGGCGACTCCCGCTTCGTTCCGCGGCTCCCCGGTGCCGATGAGGAGTATGTCGACGGCCGAGGATTCCGCAGATGTCTCGGTCTCGGTCGGCACACTCAGCTGCGCCGCGAGATCGGAGTCGTCGATTGTCGTCACGCCCCTGTCCCAGGCCATTGCGAGATACCCGTTGTAGGCGCCGAGCCCTGCTCCGAGAACAAGCAGTGCGACGACCGTGAGCCCCGCGCAGAGGACTGCAGCCCGCTTTCTCATACCGTGACCGCCTCTCCGATGGCAGCACCGATCTCGGCAGCGACCATGTTTCTGTCGTCCGCAGTCAGGTCTGTGCTCGACGGCAATGCCAGACCGGTGCCGTACAGCGCTTCGGCGCGTCCGGTGATATAGCGCAGATCGCAACCGGTGTGGACGGGCTGCAAGTGCATCGGCTTGAACACCGGACGTGTTTCTATGCCGCGGTGCAGCAGGGTCTCTCCCAACGTCCACGCATCTGTGCCCGACTCCGGGCCGACGATGAGGACACTCATCCAGCAGTTGCCGTCAGCGGCGGAGAGCAGGTCCAGTCCTGCGATGCGGGCCAACGCCTGAGCATAGCCGTGGTGATGTTCGCGTTTCCTTTCCACGATCGCTTCGAGCCGCTCAAGCTGCGCAGTGCCCAGAGCAGCGAGGAGATTGGACAGGCGGTAGTTGTACCCCACCTCGGTGTGCTCATAGTGGAGCACCGGCTGCCTCGCCTGTGTCGAGAGATAGCGCACCCGTTCGGCAGTCTCCAGATCGGAACACAGAACCGCCCCACCCGAGGAGGTCGTGATGATCTTATTGCCGTTGAAAGACACCGCCGCGACGGCTCCGAAGGATCCGGCCGGGGCGTCGCAGGTTCCGGCGCCCAGCGATTCTGCAGCGTCGGAGATGACGACGGCTCCGTATGTCTCGGCGATTCGGACGATGCGCTGATAGTCGGCCGGCCTGCCGTAGAGATCGACAGGCAGCACCGCCCGGATCGGTCGGTCCGAGGGCAGCGCCTCAGAGCATGCAGCTTCGAGGACAGATGAGTCCATCAGACCCGCCTCGTCGCAGTCGATGAAGACCGGTTCGGCGCCTACATAGTGGACGGCGTTGACCGTCGCTGCGAAGGTGAGCGTCGGTACCGCCACACGGTCGCCGCGCCCGATCCCCTGCGAGAGCAGGGCGAGGTGCAGCGCCGCGGTTCCGGAGCTCACCGCCACCGCATGTTTACGGCCCGTGACGGCTGCCAGCCGCGACTCGAACTCGGCGAGCTGAGGTCCGGCCGGGGCGACCCAGCCTGAACGCAGAGCAGAGACGATCGCCTGTTCTTCCAGCTCTCCCACGGAGGGGAGGCAGAGGGGAATCCGTATCTCCATCATGCCCGTCCCTGTGCGGTCAGTCCGAGGGCCGCTGCGTCGCGGTCGTCGGCATCGATGCTGGGTTTCTCCCGGGAGGCGGGAGCCGCCGCTGCTGGTTCCCCGACGTCTGCGTCATCCGCCCGACCGGTTGCCGAAGCCGCTGCCAGAGGTGATTCCGCGGCATCGACCGTGAGGTGGTAGCAGCTCCGAATGTCCTCGAGCGACGCCGCCGCGTCAGGCACCGCATCAGGGTCCAGAGGCGGCACGTCGACGGTCCACGACACCCCATTTGCCGAGGTTCGGTCAAGCTCCTCCGGGGAGAAGAGCTCTTCATTCAGCTTCTCTCCAGCGCGCAGCCCTGTGTAGACGATGGGGCACGTTCGCCCCGTCACCGCCATCAGCCGCTTGGCGAGTTCGACGATGCGCACAGGTTCGCCCATGTCCAGCACCTGCGTCTGCCCGCTGCTGCCCAGAGCGGCGGCGCGCAGAACCAGCAGGCAAGCCTCGGGAATGGTCATGAAGAAACGTGTGACATCGGGATGGGTCACGGTCAGCGGTCCGCCGCGTCGGATCTGGTCGGCGAATGAGATGAGCACCGATCCACGCGAGCCGAGGACGTTTCCGAACCGCACTGAGACGTAGGGAAGACCGGTTGCCGCAGCAAAGTGGGCAGTGAATCGCTCCGCGACGAACTTCGACCGCCCGAGCTCGCTGCTGGGGTTCGCGGCCTTATCCGTGGAGATGTTCACGAAGCGCCCCACGCCGTGTTTCTGGGCCGCACGCAGCACATTGAGCGAACCGTGCACGTTGGTCTTCCACCCTTCGGCAGGGTAGCTCTCGAGCATCGGCAGGTGTTTGAGAGCGGCCGCGTGTACGACGATGTCCGGTTTGAGCTCGGTGAAGGCACGGTCAAGAGCCGGAAAATCGCGGATATCGGCGAGGACGAGGTCCGGAGAGTCCATCAGAGCGCGTCCTTCGAGGCTCATGCACAGAGAGTGCAGCTCGGACTCGTCACGGTCGAGCATGATCAGGCGACGGGGAGCATGCCGGGAAATGATCCGACACAGTTCCGAGCCGATCGATCCGCCTGCGCCGGTGACGAGGACGGTGCGTCCCTCGACGAGCCGGGAGATCTGCTCGCTCTCCGGCTCTGCCGCCGGTCTGCCGATGAGATCAGTGACGTCGAGGTCGCGGATGTCAGAGATGCCGACGTCTGAAGAGAGCATATCCAGCGGAGAGGGCACCGCCCTGACCCAGATCTGGTCCGAGTCGAGACGCCGCACCAGTGATGCGAACACCTTCGCAGGAGCGTCGGCGATGCCGACGATCACACCGGCTGCGTTGGAGGAAGCGACCACCTCGGCGATAGCGGAGGTCGTTCCTCGGACGGGGACCCCGTGGATGAGCTGCCGGAGCTTGCTGGAGTCATCGTCGACGATCGCCACGGGCCGATACGGACTGAGCGGGTCGGCCATCATCTGTGAGACCAGCGAAGCACCGAGGTCCCCGGCACCGACGATGACGACCGGTTCTCCGGACACGGGTACAAGGCGCAGTTGTCTGAGCACTCGGAGCAGCTGCCTGGCAAAGATCATAAGTGCCTGTGCGAAGAGGAGCGCCAGCAGCAGCCAGGGAATGTCCTCGCGGTATTCGGGGACTGCACCCGCCAGAGAAGTGCCGGCGAAGAGGATGGCCGCGACCATTCCCTGATTGCGCAGCTCGTGGTCGGACCCGAGCTGGTATCGGTTCCGGTAGAGCGAGAGCAGGTAGCCCAAGCCGAGCTGGCCGATGATCAGCATCGGCAGAAGCAGGAAGAACTCACCTCCCCAGACCCGCCCGAAGAGAGAGACGACGAGGAACCACGAAACGATGAGGGCTGCCGCGTCCATGCAGGCGAGCCCGACAGAGCTGGAGTAGAGCCGGCGGCGCTGGGTCTCACCGGGAGCTGACAGGGGTTCTGGGAGTTCATTGAGAGTTTTCACGAAGCCCAGAGTTCCCCAACGGAATCTCGGTCACTAGGGGGTCGACTCCGGACAGCTTCGCGTCATTACTCTGTCACCTTCAGGTCATCACTGGTACCCGATACTCAGCCACTCGGTTCGCTCGCGAGGTCAACCGAGGAGCAACGCAAAACAGCTGTTCAGAGACCTTCAGTCGGCTCTGTGGCCGGGCCCCGACGGTGAACCGCAGGGGGCTTGCGGGAATCCGTACTCCGCCCCGCTTCACCTGCTGCCTCCTGCTTCCGCCTCCTATTCTGAGGATGTCGATCAGTGCACAGACTCAAGGACGGTGGCACGAAGTGAGAATCGGACTGTTGGCCAGCACAGGCGGGATGTTGGACTCCTTCTTCATCGAGATCGCAGCATCATGGCGCTCACACGGTCATTACGTCAGCTTCGCAGCGGGATCGCCGATGGAGGCCGCCCGGGCGACAGTGATCCCCGGTCTCTCTCGTCGTCCCGACCTGCGGATGATCAAGGCTCTGACCGGACTGCGACGGTGGTCAGAACGCAAAGACCTCGACGTCGTCGTCACGAATTCGGCGACCGCCTCGGCGCTGGTGAGGCTGGCCGGCGGAACGGTCCCAGTCGTCTACTTCTGTCACGGTCTCCACTGGAATGACGCACGCTCGATCGGAGATCGTATCTGGCCCCTCGTCGAACGCGCACTCTTGGCGCGCACAGCCGGAGTCATCTCGCTGAACTCCGACGATCAGCGCTGGTTCGCTGCCCGGTTCGCCGGCCGTCCGCACCTGCATCTGCCGTCGGGAGTCGGACTCGATCTGCTCGACTACCCGGTGAGACCGTTGCCGGAGGGGCCCCTCCGTCTCTGCTGGATCGGAGAGTTCTCCTCTCGGAAACGCCCCCACCTCGCCCTCGACATCGCTGCTCATCTTCGCGAAAGCGGCGTCGTCTTCCGCTTGGAGATGCTCGGCGAAGGGGAATTCCGCAACGAGATCCGCGCAGATGTCGAGAGCCGGGGGCTGTCGGGCATCGTCACCGCGAACGGAGCCGGCGACGCCGCCGCCGCTCTGGAGCGCAGTCATGCCCTGGTGCACACCTCGCAATGGGAAGGGCTTCCCCGAGTCATGCTGGAGAGCCTGGCGATGGGATGCCCCAGTTATGCCTTCGATGTCAAAGGGGTGCGCGATATTCCCTTGGCACGTTTCGCCGCTGACGGCGAGGCTGGAGAACTGGCTGACCGGATCGCCGCTGACTGGACGTCAGGTCGGTTGCTGGAACCGATGTCTTTCGACCGCAGCACTCTCGACTACTCACATGCGGCCGATGGGATACGTCGTTTCCTGCCGTCCGTCAGCGGCAGTGAAACCGCCTCACCTGCAGCGGAGAAGAATCAGCATGTCGAATGAGCTGATCTCGGTCATCGTTCCCGTCTACAACGGAGAGAGATTCCTCGCGGACTGCCTCCGCTCGGTACTCGCCCAGTGCCATGAGGAACTCGAACTCATCGTCGTCGATGACGGCTCCACAGATTCCACGCCGGCGATCATCGAGGACTTCGCCATGGCCGATGACCGTGTGGTGCGTCTTCTCGCCGACCACGGCGGGGCGTCGAGGGCGCGCAACGCTGCGCTCGACGTCGCCCGAGGCGAATGGATCATGTTCGTCGATGCTGATGACGAGATTCTCAGTCCCTGTCTGCTCGCCGCCGTCGCCGGTGTCGACTGTTCAGGAGTCGATGTGGTCACGTTTGAGACCACTGGCGACTCGCTCGCCCTCGCCGAGGCGCGCGACCGGGCGTTGGTCCCCCGGCACCGGTGCACGAGCGAGAGGAGCATGGGCAGCCGACCCCGCCGAGTGCTCGATCCCGACTATCTGGTCCCGAGGATCGTCGACGAATCACTCAACACAGTCTGGAACAAGGCGTACCGCCGCCGGACCGTGGTGAGGTCCGGCGCACGTTTTCCCGCCGGAATCAGCCTCGGCGAAGATCTGCTGTTCAACCTCGCCGTCGCCCGCGGAGCAGTCTCCGCAGTCCATCTGCCTCTGCTCGGTTACTACTACCGGCAGGACAACTCGTCATCGGTGACTCTGCAGTTCCACCTCGGCAAACACGATGAGCTGATGAGCGTCAACGACGCACTCCAGGGATTCGCCGCCGAGTTGGGGTCGGCCAGATTGCGTGCCGCGGCCGGATACATCCGGGCCAAGAACGCTGTGTCCTCGACCAAGGACCTCCATCATCGGAAGTGTCCCCTCGCACTGCGGCAGAAGCTGACGACCGCCAGACGGTATCGAGAATCGGCACCTCATGTGAGCGTCAACGGTCTGGGCACGGTCCAGCAGACCTTCGGGACCGCCTACAATCTCGTCGGCCACCGCGCGCTGTTCGCCCTCACCTGGCTGCTGGCCGCGCAAGTTCGCCGAGCACGTACCACGGTGCGGTCGGACTGAGCCGCCACAAGGCGTGGGCCGCTGCACGGGCTGAGCCACAACGTTGTGAGACCGGCCCTGCAGGGGTGGATAATCGCGCTTCTCCCGCTCCTGCGAACGGCTTCAGACCCTGAGCAGGTTGTCCATGAGTCCGATGTACTCACTCCACCCGAGGAAGGCGGCCATGAGCGCCACACTGCTCCACCCCTGTTTCCACCCGGCGCGGGAGAGCGCCGGCACCGTCACGACCAGCGGGACGATCGACCAGGAATATGCCGCTATCCTGTCGCTGTAGTAGACGAATCCCAGTGCCAGATAGTACGCATTCAGCAGGATGAAAGTGTGAAACAAATGGCCGTACCAGACGGGCAGATTGTCGAATTTCCGCAGCACGACATAGCCGAACACCAGGACGCAGAAACCGAGGATCCAGAAGTCCAGCCTGTTCGTACCGCCTGTGTAGAGTTGGGCGTTCTCGGGGTCGGTGTAGGTCGCGAGCTCTTCGGATGACGATGCGAACGGCGCCAGCAGGGTCGCGTTCAACCCCGACAGGTACAGCAGTGAGAACAGCGCCCAGACTCCCAGGAGAAAGATTGTTCGCACCTTCGGCAGCAGGCGGACCACGAGGACGAGCAGCGCCGCAGGGATCGCCGACCAGTGAAAGAGCGACGCGACGACCAGAAGCACGAGTATCTTCCACAATCGGGCGTGCCGGTACAACGCGACGAGCCCGAGAATGATGAACACCAACGACAGCCCCTGCCGCAGGAGGTAGCTCGAATACCCGGTGAAGAAGCCGAAGCAGAAGGTGATGTAGTACACGAGCGTGACCTGCCACGCAGATCTGAGCAGCCACAGCAGCGCCAAGGCCATGATCGTCGATCCCAGCAGTGCGACGACGAAGAAATAGACCTTCGGATCATGGGTGAATAGGCCGATGAGCCAGTTGAGGAGAAGAAACGCCGGCTCCCGCCCCTCCGCCGCGTACGTGTATAGGACTTCGTCGGCCGGGGCGAAGCTGAGGATCTGAAACTCCGTCGAGTAGATCGACTTGTCAGAGATGTCGTAGTTGCTCACAGCAGCAACG
This sequence comes from Brevibacterium renqingii, assembly GCF_017808095.1. Lineage (NCBI taxonomy): Bacteria > Bacillati > Actinomycetota > Actinomycetes > Micrococcales > Brevibacteriaceae > Brevibacterium > Brevibacterium renqingii. Next base: position 20,116 of record NZ_JADBHG010000002.1, read on the forward strand.
ATCGTGTTGATGAGCACGAGGGACACCAACGGAAGCAGCGCATTGCTCCAATGCCGCAGCTTCGGAATTCTCCAGCTGAGAACCAGCATGAGCACCCAGACCGTAGTCAGGGTGAACCAGATGGCGATCATGATGGGGAGACGCCGCCGTCGTCGCGGACCAACGGCATCGGGCTCGTCTCCAAGCCGTCCGACTCTTCCCCCGACGCCGGCACCGAGGTGAGCGGCCCACCCTGCTCGACCGGTTCTTCCGTCCCTTCCGGTCCGTCCGCCTCTTCCAGCTCTTCCGGAACCAGGGCGCGGATGCCGTAGGTTCTGTGGCGATCGATCTCTGCACTCGACATCTGCGACCTGTTGAGCACGAGCCCGATCGGGGCACCCAACTCATCGAGTGCTCGCACCGACTCGGCGACGGTCCGCGATTTCACTTGTCCGGCCGCAGCGACGAGGAGAGTCCTGTGGGCCAGTTTGGACAAGACGAGGCCGTCAGCAACCGGCAGCAGCGGGGGACCGTCGATGATGACGAGGTCGAATCTGCCGACGAGCTCGGAGACCAACTCAGTCATCGCCCGGGTCTCGAGCAGCTCCGTGGGATTGGGCGGAATCTCACCAGCGGCCAGCACGTGCAGCTCGTCATCGCCCCATGTCTGCAGCAGCTCATCGAGGCCCAGCCCGCTGACCAAGGCAGTCGTCAGTCCGACTGCGCCCTCGAGTCCCAGACGTGTTGCCACCGCGGGCCTGCGCAGGTCGGCATCGACGAGGACAACGCTCTGTCCTGCGCGCGCACTGGCGATGGCCAAGTCGATCCCGATCGTCGTCTTGCCTTCTCCCGGCCGCGACGACGAGACGAGCAGCACCGTGCTGACTTCGTCCACATGAGCGAAGCTGAGGTTGGTCCGCAGCCGCAGGATGGACTCGCCGCGGACACCGCAGATCGCGGGTCCATCCCTGTTCGAACGGTAGGTGATGTCGCGATCTGACGGAACAGCTGCCAAGAGAGGCGCCGAAGTGACCGCCGCCAGATCGTTCTTCGATCGAACCACATTGTCGTATGTCCCTCGCACCACTGCGGCGGCGATTCCCGCCGCCAGACCCAGCAGCGCACCGATGGGAATGAATAGCCCATGCGGAAGCCCGTCAGGTCGCGAAGGCGGCACCGCCTCGTTCGCCTCGATGAGGTCGATTGCCGAAGTATCGATCTTTCCTGGATTCTCCAGCATGCTGATCCGCTCCGTCAGGCTGCGGGAGACCGCAGTCGACAGCCGCGCCGCGCTGTCGGCATCCTCTGCACTGGCCTGGACGGTGATGAGCACTGTCTCCGGATCGCTGATCGCCTCCACTCGAGAGGCCAGCTCCCTCGGGGTCGTGTCGAGATCGAGGTCGGTGATCACCGGTTCGAGGACTGATTCACTGCCGACCATCCCCACATAGGTCTGAATCCTCTCCTTGATGAAGTCCGATGCCATGCGCATTTCATACGGATCACCCGAAGTCGGCACGGACACGAACAGTTCGGTCCGTGCCGAGTAGGACGGGGGCATCAAGGCAGAGATCCCGAATCCGGCTGCCCCACCGGCGATCAGCATGATGACGAGCAGGATGAGGTGCCTGCGGAGGATGCGGAAGAGCTGTGGGATTTTCATCAGACGTCATTTTCGGTCGGGCCGGAGAACCGGCAGGAGACGACATCGCAGCGATACTCGATGTCCAGGGCTCGTGCTCACGTACTCAGCCTAGTGAGAACCGATCTGTTCGTAACCGAGAATCGGAAGTCGCTACGGTTCTCCGCGCCGAATGCACGGTATGCCGCACTGCTCGCGCACACTCCCGCAAAGACGCTGCGCAGAGGGCCGATCGGCGGCTGACAGGCACCATACTGGAATTCGGTCCCGCCGATTCGGAGGGCCCCACCGTCGTGTACGGGCGGGAAGCAGGAGGTTACCGCAGGTGAATAGCTCTCGTTTGGCCTTCTTCCTGGTCACCGGGGGAAATATCGCCGTTGCCGGGGCGCAGTGGTACGTCGTCTGGCTCTTCGCCCAACAGAGCGGGCCCACCGCCGTCGGCCACTATTCCACTCTCATCGCGATGATGACTCCCGTCTTCATCGCCTCCCAGCTGGGGCTGCGCAATCTCTTCGTCACCCTGCAGCGGACGGTGCGGTGGCGGATCTATCTCGGCTGCCGCCTGTCGACTGTCGGGCTTTCCGTTCTCATCATCACCGGACTGGTCGTGTTCGGCCCGGATCAGATTCATGGTTCACTGGCGTGGCCTCTGCTGCTGATCAAGGTCAGCGACTCGATCGGAGACCTGTTCTACGCCCGGCTGCAGAAGACCGAACGCCTCTTCGTCTTCGGTCTCATTCTCATCAGCGTGGCTCTTGCCAGTACCGTCGCCGTGACCGTTGTGGTCCTGGCCACCGGATCACCGGTCGCGGCGTTGTGGGCAGCCGCCGTGGTCTCGGTCGGAGGAACGGCGGTCACGATGTGGATGGCCTCTGCCCGCCCCTCTGAGACGGCGGCCGAGCTGAAGTCGCGAACCACGGTCCGAGGTGAGATCACGATCCTCCTCTCCGCCGGTGTCCCGATGTCGCTGATGCAGGCAGTCTATTCCCTGCTGTCCTACGTCCCCCTGGCAGTCGTAGCCTGGTTCGGCTCACCGGAAGACGTCGGCCGCTATGCCTCGGCTGCCTACCTGGTCGTCTTCGCGAATCTTGTTGGGGCCTCGATCGAGACCGTCGTGCTGCCGCGCTTTCGCGGAATCTACGAATCCGACGGAGTTCTCTTCCTGCGCAGAAAGGTGAAGAGGCTGTGTGCGATCGGACTGCTCGCCCTCGTCCCATTCGTCATCCTCGCGCTCTTCATCGGCCCCTGGCTGCTGTCTGCCGTCTATGGCGCAGGCTTCGAGCTCACTCGAGTCTCCGTGCTCTATCTGAGCCTGGCGGCCATCTGCACCCTCCCGACATACTTGGCATCGGCGAACCTGCTGGTGCTCAACCGCTATTGGGCGACCTTCTTCGTCGGGGTCGCGGCTATCGCCGCAGTGCTGGCAGGAGGAGGTGTCGCCGGGACGATCGGGATGCCGGCGGTCGAGGCGGGCAGCCTCGCGGTGTTCCTCGGCTCGACGGTCCGACTGCTCGGCGAGATCTTCTGTTCTCGGTCCCGAGGCGATACGGCTCGTGTCGAGGTGTCTGCGAACGGTGCGCACCTCGGCAGCTGAACTCCGGGCACCGTGCATATGACGGGTACTCAGCTGTACGGTGAGCACACCGTGCTGCGGTACTCCCAATCGACGATGTCGAATACGCCCGGCACCATCTGTTCGATCATCGTCTCACACAGTCGCGACCAGTCTTGGTGCGGATCCACGACATCGTCGCATTCGGGCCGGTCGGCGTGCGGCATACGCGATCGCTGCGCCTGCGAGACCAGTTGCGTCCAACGCCTCCTCGAGGTGAGCCCTTCCGCAGCCGGCAACGGTCGGATGATCCTCGCGAACTCACGCAGGGTGAAGGACCGCTTGAGAGCGCTGGGCTCGAGGATCACGGCTTGACTGCGATGCCATCGTTCCATGCCGATGATGAGATCGGATTCGATGATGTCGGTGCTCTGCAGTCGTCTGGCCCGAAACCCGCTGAGGTCGAAACCCCATTCTGCTGCCAAAGACTTCACTTCATGCGTCACGGGCTCTGCGCTCACCCCTGCTGTTCCAGCGCTGTCGACGAGGAAACGGCCCGGCGCCACCTCGTCGAACCCCTGTTGGAGAAGGCCCGCAGCCAACGGCGAACGGAACAGGTTACCGGTGCAGATGACGAGGATCCTGAACTCAGGACGATCCTGATCAGCAGGTCTCAGCATCGGCTCGGTCGGTGATTCGGTCGAGATCCTCACGGCGCTCAGCTCCGAGTCCCGCGCCCGAACCGCCGATTCGACCTTCTGTCGGATCTTCTCGCGAGCGTCGCTGAGTGTTTGGGCGCCCTCTCGTCTTGCGTTCCTCCTGGTCCCGGGCCGGCTCCCGGCCAGGTCCGGGGAATATGGGCGGTTGACTCCGTGCCGTCCTGATCCGGCATCCAGCTGACTCGAGCTGCTCGCTCCGCAAGAATCAGATGTTCGTGCCTCAACCGGCCGCCGGCGGACACCAGTTGCGGCTCCGCCGGTGCTTCCTGAACAGCCGAGGTATAGGCCACCGAGTAACCGCTGAAGTCGGCGTGGGCGAGGGGGACCTTGTTGACGACGAGGCTGAGAGGGGTGTCGACTACGGACAGGTCCTGCAGAGCTTCGTCGAGTTCATTGCGGGAGACCTGGTTCACCGCAGCAACGTGGACGATCCGTCCGGCGGACTTCGCAAGCAGCAGACCGTCCGTGACCGGCAGCACCGGCGGGCAGTCGAGAAGGACCGTGTCGAAGTCATTGCCCAGGACCGCCATGAGTTTGGCCATCGACCTCGATTCGATGAGTTCGACGGGATTGGCAACGCTGTCTCCGGCGGTCAGCACATAGAGTTCGTCCTGGCCCCATGGCTGGAGCAGATCGTGGACGTCAGCGGCCCCGATCAAAGCCGTCGTCAGTCCGGCGGAGTTCTCCAGTCCGAGCCGATCCGCGACAGCCGGTTGACGCAGATCGACGTCGACGAGAGCGACCCGCTGCCCGGACTGAGCCAGAGATACAGCCAGCTCGATGCAGGTCGAGGTCTTCCCTTCGGACGGTATCGACGAGGTGACTGCCAGAATGTTGCTCGAGTCCTCGACCCGCGCGAAACGCAGATTCGTCCTCAGACGTCGTATCGCCTCGGCGTAGGGTGAGTCCTGATGATGTGCAGCCAGTTCCGTTCGGGGCGAGGAGTCGCTGCGCGTCGGCAACGACCCGAGGATCGGCGAGTTCGCAATCTCTCGGATGCCGGCGATATCGCGGATCTTCGAGTCCACAGCAGATCGGAACAGTGCGACAGCGATGCCGAATGCGGCCCCGAGCAGCATGCCGACGGCCACGTAGAGCCACCATGCAGGGCCATCAGGGGCAGCCGGGACGATCGCATCATTGGCGACCGCCAGACGAATGCCCGATTGTGCTTTGCCGTGTCGGGATTCGAGATCAGTGATCGTCTTCGTGAGATTGTTCGCCACCGACTCGGACAGCTGCGCCGCTCGGCCCGGCAAGGCGGCGGTCGCGTCGACTGTCAGCAGCACGGTCCCGTAATCGGATGAGGCTGAGACTTTCTCGGCCAGTTTCTCAGGGGTGACGTCGAGGCTCAGCTCGCGGATGACCGGTTCGAGCACTTTCCGGGAGTCCGCAAGGTCGACATAGGTGCGCAGCCGTTCTTGGACGAAAGCGGAGGCGATCTGCTTCTGGTCCGGATTCGCAGCTTCAGCTGTCGTGACGAACAGTTCGGTCTTCGACGTGTATTCACGCGACTGTACGAGGAACGCAGCCGCTGCACACAATCCGCCCGCCGCAATCAACACGATCAGCACAACGGCATTCTTGCGCAGGATCCGCACATAGTCGACGAAGCTCATCTCGGTTCCAATCGGGTCGAAGGACAGACAGCGGCGCTGCTGATCGTGCTCAACTCTACTTTCGCGAGGACGCGGACAGTCGGGGTCACGGCCGGGCTTGCGGCGTCCCGCAAGGAACCTGCGGCGGACGAATCCGCGGCTCGGCTGTCGGAGCTCAGCGTCGACTTCCGTGGACGAACTCCTGCGTTTCCCAATGGCCGATCACATCGACAGCCTTATCGATCTGAGCACCCATGCGTTCAAAAGTCCGCAAAGACCGATGCAGCGGGTCGATGACATCATCGCCGCTCCCGTCGCCACTCGGGGCGGTGCGATAGCGAGGAGCCAGCGCGGCCAGGGACTGCCACCTCCCGGCGGGAGTCGCCAGCTGCTCAGGACGGATCGTGGGGAGGACACGGGCGAATTCCCGCAGAGTGAACGTGATCCGCAAGACCTGGGGAACAAGATTGACGACTTCTCTGCGCACCGCCCGATCCATGACCAGAATGAGGTCTGCCTCGACGACAGCCGCCTCGTCGAGTTCACTGGCTACGCAGCCATGCAGTCTGATGTGGCGTCGTGCCGCCAATTCGAGCACCTCGACGGCCACAGGTCGTCCTGCGACAGCTTGTGTACCGGCGCTGGAGACGACGAACTCGCGTGGGGCTCTGTCGTCGAGTTCGTGCTGAAGAAGTCGCGCGGCCAAAGGAGAACGGCAGGTGTCTGTCGACCCGACCACGAGGATCCGAAACCCTGCGGGCATCACCCTCCAGTCTCCGTTCTTCTCTGTCCGTGTCATGAGGCCGTCTCCACAGCTGGGGCGGTCCGAGGCGTCCGCGTCCAACGCAGTATTCCGGTTGGTCTGCGCGAGTGCGGTGCGGCTCGGGGCGGAACGATTTCGTGTCCGGATTCTGGCCAAAGAGTGCACACGACGAAGAGCTGATCGGGGCTCGGGCTCTGCCCGAGTCTGGAAAGATCAGCAGGGTCGTCACAGTCTTCGAACCCGGCTTCGGTGAGAATCGCCTGGTCCTGACTGCCCATCGGCAGGATCCAGACCGCGAATGTCGCTTCGGTTGCCCGGGCACGATTCGTCATCAGTCGGATGACCTCGCGCCGGATCTCCACGTCGTTCTCGGCTTCCGAATGGGCATCGAATCGGATCACTACGGCATCATCAACGGCAGCCGAAATATCGCAGCGCCCAACCTCGTTGCCGGCAGTGCTTCTCACCGACCAGGTCTGCGCCCGCTTGGTGCGCACCTCGTCGGCGAACACCAGGAGGTCTGACTTCAGCGTTCCGCCGAAGTTGTCGGCGGTCGCCTCGCCGTCCTGACTGATCCCGTCGGCGGACAGCACGATGCCGATGGTTCGGAGGAAGATCCGCAGGTCGACAGCAGGACTCGCGGTGTCCACATATGCGACATCGAGATCGAACCTATCGTCCCAGCGCACTTGATTGCGGCCGTTGACCTGCGCCAACCCGGTCAGTCCACCACGGACCAGGTGCCTCCGCCGTTGCTGTGCAGAATAGTGTGGAAGGTAGCGAGTCGGCAGAGGCCGTGGGCCGATGAAGCTCATCTCCCCCCGCAGGATGTTCCACAAGCTCGGAAGTTCATCCAGACTGCTCGAGCGCAGCATTCGGCCGAACCGAGTCATTCTCTGGGCATCCGAGACCCTGCCGCGCGCAGGGTCGACACTGTGCATAGTACGAAACTTCCAGAGCCGAAAGACCTTTTCGCCCTTGGTCACTCTCTGCTGAGTGAAGAAGATCGGCCTTCCCAGAAAGACAAACACCAGCACGGCGACGACGAAGAAGACCGGCAGAAGAGCGACCAGAGCGACGAGGGCACCGACGAGGTCGAGAATCCTCTTGACTGTGTGATATCCGGTCATTGTCCGTTGTCCTCCGTTGAAACGACGATCCGAGTGGGGGTATCGGGTCGGAGGACACACGCATCGCTGCACCCATCCGTTTCGGTCGACGGCATAGTGACTCTCTCTCCTTCTGTCTCTGCTGATTCTCAGGCTAAGCACCCGTGCCCGCCTCGAACATCGGCATGCGGCGAACCTGCGGATTGCCGCTGATCTGATGTGGTTGTTCTCGGATTCATGCCACAGGGAGCTCGGGTTCCCTGGCCAGTCGGGCGATGAGTTCGGTGCGCGAGCTGACTTCGAGCTTGCGGTATACGGAAGTCAGCCTCAGCTCAACGGTGCGCAGGGAGACGAAGATCTGCGATGCGATCTCCCGATTCTTCAGTCCTTCGCTCACCAATCCGACCACTTCTCGCTCATCGGGGGTCAGCACGTCCAAGAGAGTGTTGCGCGCAGGCTGTGCGGGAGGTTCAGTGGGTTCGAGGCGCACTGCTGCGGCGAGAAGTTCGGATCCGACCTCCCGGAAAACGCCCACTGCCAAGCGGGATCTCTCCACGGCAGCCGCGGTGGCCCCTGATTCGGCAAGCTTTCGGACCATGACCAGCAGCGTCACCCCCTTCTCGAACTGAGAGTCTTCGGGACGCCATGAACCGAGCAGGCGTCCCATGGCTGCCAGCCCGTCGTCTGTGGGAAGCAGCAGGAAGCGGGACCGTTCCAGGGCCAGGGCGGCCCACCGTGACGGAGCCTTCTCGACCTTTCCGTGTAAGACTTGGACCAGCATTCCGGCGTGCTCCCGCCGACCGATCGCCAGTAGAGCTTCGATGAGATCGGGCTCGTACCGGATGATATTGGGATTGAGTTCATTCGAAGCGAGTTCTTCACATCGGTGGAGATGGCGCACCGCCTCGGCTGGGAGTCCGACACGAAGAAGATAGTTGCCCTGGAGCGCGTTGAGCTCAGCCAGCAGACTGCGATTCTGTGAAGCCATCGCATGAGCGGTGAGCTCGCACTCGACGCCCTCCGCGTCGCTGGCACGTCCTTGTGCAAGGAGGCTCCAACACCTTAGAAGCAGAAGCCGGTCACGGCGGATCGCCTGCTCGACGTCGACGGCTGAAGCACATCTGTCGATGAGCGCGATCGCAAGACCGATGTCACCGCGCCGAATCGCGATCTCGGCGCGCATGCACAGGGACTGAACGTCCCAGGCCTCTCCGCGGCCTTCACCGTCGTCAAGGCAGTCCAGGGTCGCCAGCGCAGAATCATAGTTCTCCGTCAGCATGAGCCCGAGGGACAGCAGAAGCAGACTGATGGGAGCAGCTTCGTCGGTGGCGTCGAGGTTCTGGAATGCCTCAATCGCACGTCCATCGAGTCCGCGCCCGCACTCGAGCAGAATGCCGAGGAAGACGGACAGCTCGCGAGACTGCTTGTCGAAATGGGCACCAAGGCTGCGCGCGGTCTCCAGCAACTCCTGGGCCTCGGCCGTTTCTCGTCGCAGCGCGTGGCACAGTCCGATGATCACCTGCAGGTGGGCGACCTCCATAGGCGCCTCTGCGACCTCGCTTCTGCTCCATTGATTCCGCAGACGAAGCGGAACCGACTGGTGGGAGAGGAACTCGGCCCAGATCCGAAGAGCCCGCGCTCGGAGCGAGTCCTTGACGGAGCCGCTGCGGGCGGCATAGTCGAGGTATCGAAGGGCGAAGCTGATCTGCCCGCGGTCTATCAGCCGCTCGGCCAGGTCGTTCAGAAGGGAGGAAGCACCCTCGGTCTCCGGGCCCAGGGCCATCGCCCGCTCCGCGAATTCGGCTCCCGCCCACACCATGCCCTGTTCCACCAGACGACGAGCATCGTCGATGAGGGTCAGCGGCGTCTCGTCGGTGGCTTCGAAGAAGGAACGGTGCCAATGCTGCAATTCCGGGTAGATTCCTTCGCAGCGCCGCGCCAGCAGCATATGCCCGCTCAGACGTGAATCTGCGTTCGACTGCCCGTGCCTGATGGCTCGAATCAGCTCCTGCGAACAGCGGCTGTATGCTCCGTCTCTTTCAACGAGGCCGCGAGATTCCAGTTCCGCGAACCACTCCAAGCTGTCGTGAGAGTTCACGAGAACGGCCGGCCGCGGAGACAGCGGGGCCAAAGACATCAGGCTCAAGAGTCCTTCCGCGCCTTCGCTGAGACCCCCCATCGCAGCTTTGACCATGCCCGCGGCGTCCGATCCGACTCGCAGAGGCAGGTCGAGAGCCTGGTCCCCCTCCATCTGGTTCCGCGGCAGACGCTCGATCATTCCATGCAGTGCGGAGGGACGGCCCGAAGCGGTGCGGACCACCGTCGCGGCGACTCCAGCGGCTATTCGACCACCCGTCAGTCTGTCCGCCAGAGCCGTCATCTGTCGATCGCTTGCGCGCTTGAGTGCCACGCTCGGGACGCCGGCAAGCAGGCTGCTCGGACTGAGCTCGCCGGTCGAAACCGCGAACCTCAGCCGACTTCCCGCGATGCGACGAAGCAGATGACCCAGAACCAGTTGTGACGACCGATCCATGGCGTCGGCATCGGGCACGATCGCCAGGGTCGTGTGCTCCAGATCCAGACTGCCGATCCGACGTGTTACCTCGTCGGCGATGTTCAGGACAGCTGTCGTGTCCTCGCCGGAGTCCATCCGCAGTCGGCTGTCGAGGAGGACAGACCCGAAGCTCTTCGGCTCCAGCGCTCTCAGTGCAGAGAAGATGATCTCCAGTCCCGCGTAGGGCCTCGCGTCTTCGGCCTGCCCGATCGGAACCCTGATGACGGGCCCATCGGCATCGGCCTCCAGTGTCGCGAGCATCTCTTCGCCGCCCATCCCCGGTGGACCGATGACGGCGACCGCACTATGCCTCTCCAACAGAGTGCGCATCTGATCGAGTTCGGCGCGACGGATCTGCACAGTCATCATGATCCCCGCTTCGTGTCCGAGTCTTCGTCGACGTGTGATCGCGCGCGCAGAGTCGTTGTGGTGTCCATGACCTCATGCTCGTGCGGCGGCCGAGCCGTGGACAGGTGGTCATGCCCGGACATGTTCGGGTCAGTACTCAGTAATGATCGGGACAGCACTGGCGCAGGTACTCAGTCACACTCAGCTGCTGGCCCGGACGTTCGTGCACCCGCACCTTGGGACCGCACAGTGAGAGTGATCAGCTCGCTGCGATTGCCGTCGATCCCGTCGAGGATGCCGGCAGGCTGTCCCTCCAGTGGTTCGACTGCAGGTAATCCTCGACCTCGCCGCGAGGCCGGATGAGTGAGAGCAGCCCATCATTGCGACGAAGGTACACGGCGGGAGGGTACTCGATGAATGAGGACCCGTAAGCCATGGTGTATGCCCCGACCCTTCGAAAGACGATGCGATCACCTTCGCTCAGAGTCGGATAGTCGGTGAGTACCATGAGCCGATCGTCTTCCATACAGGTGAAGCCGGCAATCACCTGCTCCGGATGAGTCTGCTGCACAGCCGCCTCAGCGCAGATGTCGAAAGGGGTGGACTTGCGGAAGAGCGGATCGAGATCAACCCTGCTTGTGTCGGTGATGACGAAGCGCTGCCGCCCGATGTCTTTGACGTCGAGCACCTTCGCGTGGAGTTCGACCGGAGCGGCGATCACCGACCCTCCCGGCTCAATGACTAACCGAATCTGCCCGGGATCGACGACACCGCTGAGGGTCGCACGGATGCTGGAGATGTACTGGTCGAACAGCTCGGTGTCATTCAGGCTGCCGAAGAATCCTCCACCGATGTCGAGCCAGTCCAGGTCGAGTCCAAGAGTTGAGATGATGTCAGAGGCGACTGCGGCAGAAGCCTGGAATACTTTCGGACTGCTCGTGCGGGAGTTGCGGTGCATATGGAGCCCGGCGACCCTCACACCGGCTTCGGTCAATTCGCCGATGGCCTCACCGAGGTTGCCGTTCTCGAAGTCGAAGCCGAAGCGACTCGCCTTATCGCCCACGGTGCTCTCCCCGGGACACAGCCGCTCAAGGTCCCAATTGACGCGCAGGCCCACTCGTACGTCCAAATCAGGTTTCTCTCTGGCCAGTTCTGCAGCCCACCTGACCTCCCTGCCGGAGTCCAGATTCGTCAGTGAGCCGCTGCACAGCGCACTGCGAAGAAGCGCGCGGCTTTTGACGGGACCGTTGTACACGATTCGTTCCGGCGCGAAGCCGAGGGCACGTGCCAGTTTGTATTCGGAATCGGAGACGACTTCTGCCCAGAGCCCCCGCTGCTTCATGTAGCTCAACAGCCACGGGAGCGAATTGGTCTTGACGGAATAGGACATGACGGAGTTCGGCCAATGCTGCGCCAATGCCTTTTGGAATCGCGTCACCAGAGTTCCGAGGGCAGCCTCATCGATGACGAAGGCAGGGGTCGGTGGGCCAGTGCTCGGTTGTTGTTCTGAGGAACTCATATCTGCCTTTCATCAATGCGCAGACGGGAGCTCACCGCCTCTGCGCTCTCCAGGGAGTCCGCGGTCTAAGCGACTTCGACGGCAGACCTTGTCGAATCGTCACTTTGCTGTCCACGAGCGGTCACACGGGTCTCCTGATATTTGGCAGCGACGACCCCGTATTCGTAGTCTCGCCAGGTCGAGTCGATCGTGAGCCCGAAGATCTGGCTCAGATAGTATCGAGGGACATCGGCCCCAGCGAGGTGCACGAAAGGGTAGCCTCCTCCGAACCGAGGATTGATGTCGATCACCGAAGCCATACCGACGTCGTCGAGGAAGATATCCATGTCGATGAGCCCAGACAATTCTGCAGCGCGAGCGATCTTCACCGCGGCTTCTGTGAAAGGTTCCGGGGCGACGGTCACGGCTTTGTCGGTCTCCCCCGCGCGCATCCGAAGCTTGCGTCGGGCGAACACCCCGGTCAGGCCTCCTTCGTCCACGAGACTCGCAACGATGTCCACTCCGTATTCGCTGCCCGGCACACGCGGCTGGACAATGACCTCATCGAGGGCATCAGCACCGTCAGCCCGGCGTCTGACGCTTCTCGCAGAACTGATGACCGCTTCCTCGAGGCGATTCGCGGTGACAACGGCCAACCCGGAGGAGCGAGAGCCGAATCGATGTTTGACCACGAACTCTCCGGATGAGCCCGTCATGTCCAGGAGCCGACCAAGTTCATTCCCCGTGACGGTTGTCGGGGTATTCACATCGATTTCTTCGAGCATGCGCGCCATGCGGAGCTTGTCTGCGCAACCCTTCTGCCAGGCGGGCGAGACCCCGGGGACGAAAATCCCCCTCTCCCGCAGACCAGTGGCGATATTCGTGTCCACGTGCAGATGCATCAGCTCGTAATCGTTCGCGGACAGGAAGAGCTTAGGTTCGAACTCATCGACGAGCCGTAGGAGCTCATCGGCGTAAGACGGATCGGTGTAGGGCGGCAGCAGACGCATCTCATCGCCGTAGGATGCCGCTGCGCTGGTGGGATCGTTCTCGGCGATGATGATTCGACCGTTGAGTCCGAGTGTCTCCAGCGCCGTTCGAAACCAGTCGATGAGATAGAGCCTTCGCCCGGCGGAGCCGATCACGATCGGCGCATCTTCAGCTCTCAATGATCTCTCCCGACACTCGCGGCTCCTGTTGGACGACTCATCGGGTACTCGCCTGCAGGTCGAAATCACCATGTCCGACAAGGAATTCTTCGACGAAGCACTCAGGCCATATCGCCTGGTATCAGCATTCGAAGCGGGAGTTCCCGATGCCTTTTCAGAATAGCTTCACAACAGCTCTCCACCGGCCGGTTGCAGGGATCTTTGCGGTTTACCGAAAGCACTGTGCGACGGCGTCTCCGCTTTCCAGTGAGCGCCACTCGCCTTCGAGGCACCGCTGAAGTGCCGGCTGCCCAGCTCACGCTGCGGCCGTGCGCCGAAACGCAGCAGATCACGAGCTGTCGGTCTTCTGCATCGTTCTTCCTGCGACGTCTATATTCAGCCGTGCAAAAGCCTCGGCGACTTGGTGTCGGCGAGTGATTCCCAACTTTCGGTAGAGGCGGTAGGCATGCCCTTCCACGGTACGAACGGCAGCTCCGAGCTGTTCGGCGATCTCGGCGTTCGATCGGCCCTTGACTATAAGTCCGCAGATCTCCCGTTCTCGTTCCGTCAGCTCGACCGGCAGCTCAGAGGAGACAATCGTCGACGGCACGCTGCCTCGATGTTTGAGACGGTCCTTCGCCAGTTGCACACATCGTGCGGCAACGTCAGGTGCCGACGAACGTTCCTCCTCGGCGATCTGCAGCAGGCTCGCCGCGTCTCTCTCCCGCAGCGCTGTTCCCACTGCTCCCAGGAATCGGAATTCCTGTCCCTCCCCCGATGCTGCGAGGCGACACATCGATTCCGAATCAGCCTCACCGAAGTGGCGAAAGAGCAGATAGCGGATCTGGGCGGCTATTCCGAAGACCTCTTCCCTCTCAGCATCTGCGAGCATCTGATTCAGCTCTCTCTCGGCTTCCGAATCGGAGTTGCGCAATCGGCGGGCGATGAGCGCATACACGGATGCTCGCCTGTATTCCATCTGGAAGCTGGGACGGACGAGGCGAACGAAGCGTACATCGAACTCAGCTGCCATCTGCGACTCTCCATTGAGCGTGGCGACGTACTGGGCCAGCCCCAGTGCGGCAGCGAGGACAGTCGACTGGTTCCAATAGTCCAGTGCCTCGACACCCGCGCGAGCGAATCGCAGCGACGATTCTATCTGGCCTTCACGCAGCAGAATCTCTGCTTGCATGATGTCGCCGGCCCCGCTCCGCGCTGCCAGCTGGGCGATGTCGTTCGTTCGCGGCGCCTGCAGTGAACGTCGGGCTGCGGCGAGGTCTCCCCGCTCCATCTGGGTGCGGGCGTCAAGCATTCCCAGGATCATGTTCTCCATACCCAATGAACGGAGCTCGCGCTTCACGAGGGTGAGCATCTCGACAGCTTTTCCAGGTCGGCCCCTCTCCAGCTCGAAGGAGCCGCAGACCAATCCCGCAGCCATTCGGTACATATCGGGAAGGGAATCGTCGAGAGCATGCCTGCGCAGCAGATCCCCGTCAGGGCGTCGAGAGAGCGACTCCTGATCATGTTGGCTGCCGGAGCCGACGACGGAACGAATCGTCTGGAGCAGACTTTTAGCTGCATCGGCGCTGAGACCATCGGCTGCGTACCATTTCGCCGCCTGGGTGCGCTCCGCGAAATGGGTGGCGCAGGTCCCTCCCGAGCAGCACTCACTCTCGTATCCGGCCATTCTGTCGAGTGCGGCTATGAAGTCCGTCGCTTCGAGAGCCACGGAACGATGCGTGGTCTGCCGGTTGCCCCAGACGACGGCAGCAGTGACCACGAGTCCAGGACAGCACGCTTTATGCAGGCAATGTGCGAGCAGGTCGAGTCCGAGCTCGACCTGCCCGACATTGCAGTAGAGGTACGCCAGCTCGAAGAGTTCCGCGGCGCTCAGGCTGCTCGTGGGGACATCGGCCATGATGCGCAGGGCACGATGCCACTCGGCTGATTCGATCGCGGTCGTCGCGGCAGCGATGATCTCCCGTTGGTCCAGGTCGATTCCGCAGCCCAATGCCCATTCTGTCCGGAGCATCTGAGATCTTTCGCTCGGACTGTCCGGATAGGCGCGGACGATGTCATACCACTTTCGGCTGCGTCCGATGGGAATGCTCACACGAATCGTCTCGGATGCGTGGTGCTCGCGCGCGACGTAGGCACGGCTGGTGTCACTGACGATCCGCAGGTCGCCGAGGTCGACGAGCCGATCGGCCGCCGCTCCGAGCCCGAGAGAAAGCATGAGTTCGATCTCGATCTCACCTGCCATGACCACAAGCTCGAGTGCGGTCCTCTCCTCGTCCGAGTACTCCTCCAGATCAATACGGGCGAAATCACGCGCCCGACTGTCGAAGTCCGTATCGAGTCCATCGAGTATGACGACGCCGTTCCGCAGCAGCAGTCGATTCTTCCGCTTGCAGTATGCGAGGAGTTCGAACAATTTGCCGGGATTGCATCCGGAGTGGAAATCGACGATGTCCAATACCGCCTGGGCTGCTATTCCTCCGAAGCTGTACTCGACCGCATTGCGCAGATCCTCAGCGGTCAGCGGGTCGAGAGTCATCTGGGCCATGGCCTGTTCGTCGACGAGTTCGGCGAATGGCCAAGAGTTCCTGACAGCGGAGTGGCGCGTCATCGCTACGATCCGAATCGTACCGTCAGAGGCCAGCTGCGTGAGGAGACGCAGACTGCGCGCATCGAGATGGTGGGCGTTGTCGACGAACACAGTCGGAGTCTGAGCACCTCCGGCCAACGCTTCGAGCACTCGCTTGGGCAGACCGACCGGATCGTCAAGGTCGACGATCATCGCAAACACGCCGAAGGGTGTCGCGCTCAGCACTCGATCCGCACGCAGCCAAGTCTCCTGCCCGCCTCGTCGCCGATGGATTTCCCTCGCCAAACGGGTCTTGCCCATTCCGGCATCACCGTTGATGAGGATGCCGACCACGGACGAGTCGGTCAACGACTGCTCGATGACCCGCAGCTCTTCCTCCCGACCCAGAAGAGGTGGGCGGTGCAGGTTCGCTTGACCGGTCATGTCGCCCTCCACGCAATCTGCTTGAGCTCCTGGCGATCGCTGACGTGCAGCCGCCGATAGATCCGACCGAGGTGCCATTCCACGGTGCGAACCGACAGATGCATCTGAGCACCGAGTTCTGCATTGCTGGATCCGTCGGCTACGCCGAGCACCAATCTCTTCTCAATATCAGTGAGCATTGCCGAGAGATCGGCACCGTCGGCGTCGAAGGTGATCGTGCGCAGACTGGAGTCCAACAGTGCGCGGGCACGCTTGACACCGACCGAGTCGCCTTTCTGAACCGCCTTGTCGCGCGCGTTGCGAGCGAGGTCTGCGGAGATCATGACCGCGCCGAAGTTCAGTGCCACTGCTGCAGCCTCGATCATCGCCGCGTCTCCCCCGTCGCCATATGCTCGTGCGACAGCTGCCGCCAATCGGCCCAGCTCTCCGTCGACGCAGCCGGCCACACGTTCGAGGTCCGGCTGTGCGGCCTTGCTGCCGTGCCGGATCGCCTCGGTCCAGGCGTAGACGGCGAGCGCGAGTGCGCCGAGTTCATCGGCTTCGGCGCCGAGCGCGTGGAGAGCATCAGCTGTATTCTCTGGGCTGGACAAGGCCAGCGCTTGGAGTTCGAGAAGATCAGTCGTGAACTCCTGCAGCCAGTTGTACTCGGAATTCGGCACACCGTGGACCGGTTCGGACTCTCTGCTGACCGAATGGAGACCGAATCGCACCCCACCGCTTCGACGCGAGTTTCGTCCTCCCTGCACCGTCTTCGTCGCACGGGACGACGACGCCTCACGAATTCGCAGATAGCCCTCTGCCAGGTGCAGTGCGGCGAGTCTGAGTGCCTGATCCGGCTCCGTCTCTTTCCGACCGCGGGGTGCTCTGTCCAAGCTCTGCTGGGCGCGCGTGATGTGTCCCGTCCACAGGTCGACGAGAGCCGCAGCCGTTGCGAGATCCATCCGCGGGGATGTGTACTTCAAAGCGGCCCTGGCTCCGTCCCAGGAGCCGGCAAGATAATGACCGGCGAAGATCTGGGGAGCCGAATCCTCGACTTCGAAACTTGTAGTGTCCGGAAGTCTGAACATCGCTTCGGCTTGGACCAGATATGTGAGTCCGCGTTCGACCCGCCCGTGTATCACCGACACACTCCCGAGGATCGAGCAGGCACGCTGTCGATGCCGAGGCAGGCAGCTGAAGTCGCGCAAGACGCGTTCAGAGATGATCTGTGCCTGTTCGAATCGCCCTCCCCGCATTTCGAACTGAGCTCTGGTGACGTCCAGCCGCCCGATGTCCACTGCATTGACGAGTCGATCCCGGACCCACTCAGTTCTCAGGCTCTGAGGTTCGCGGGGGTCGGTGACCCGCAATTCGAGACACGCCAGGCGTGAGAGGAACTCGTCGGATCTGTCTCCGTCAGTCGATGAGGAGATGAGACGATCGAGGATGACCTCGGCCTCGACGGTGTCTCCTCGGCCGTACTCCGCGCGCGCCAGTTCCAGCTGCAACTCTGGAATATCCGAATGCGAACTTCTCAGCAGTCCTGCTGCACCGGCAAAGTCCCCACGCCCATCGGCCCACAGTGCAGCTCGGAGAATTGTGTGTGGGTCGACGTGCACTCCCCACTGCTGCATCCAGCTGACTTTCCCGAAGAGCGCAGCGCCTTGGAGAGTCATGGTGGCCAACTCGGGGAGGACCTCCCGGAGCAGCTCCAGGGAGCGGGAAGACGGAACGCTGTCTCGCACAACCAGAGCCAAGGCCGGTTCGACCAACGACACTTCGGAGTATCTGTCCCTGCCGATGGCCAGAATCCCTCGCTCGACGAGGTTGTCAAGCAGATCGACGTCGCACATGGCCTGCAGAGCATCATACGGAAGCGCTCCGATCATGGCCACGAGTTCGAGTATCCGGCGCTGAGCCGGGAGAACGTTCCACAGGACTCGGTCTTCAGCACCTCGGCGCGCAAGCGGAGTCGACTTTCGGTCGACGAAGAGCCTGCTGAGAAGACGAGGATTGCCTCGTGACCTCGTGCGGAGATCGGCGATCACCTGTTCGTCGACTTCGTAACCGACTTCTCGGGCATAGGCCGCGATGGCCGAATTGTCCAGGCTCTCCAGGTCGAAACGGACGACCTTGCCGGAACCCCACAGAACGGCAAGGAGATCTACCGGGCGTCGGACCGATTCAGCGGCCGCCAAGACCTTGATACGACCTTCCGCTGCGAGTTGAGAGATGATCGACAGCGACTGTTCGTCTACCCGATCAGCGTTGTCGACAACGACAACGGGAGTATGCGCGCTCGCGGATCGCGCGAAGAACCGCGTCACGATCGAGAATGCGGCGCCCAATGAAATCTCATCGGGCGCTTCGCCCTCGGTGGTGAGTAGGATCTCAAAGATACCGAGATTCCTGTTAGCGATCAGGTTCGAGCCGCGGAACCGGAATACAGGGACTTCGGGCTCGAAGTTGGCCGCCACCGCATTGAGGACGGTGGTCTTTCCCATTCCCGTCGCTCCGATGACCAGCGCGCCGTCGGTAGTCGGATCTGCAAGGATAGTGGCGATATCAACGATTTCGGACCGCCGCGCCACTGCCGAGCCGACGACTGAAGAACGCATTGCTGCAGGGGTGGTCATTTCATCTCACCTACGCGTGCGGCTTCGTTCGCTCCGCCGAAGCAGCCTGAGGTGCCTCCGTTACACGATCGGGCTTTCGCAGTCCAGCACGCTCCGATCACGAAGCGGTTGAGCGCACCGACCTCGGCGCTCGCCTCAACCGATTCATCGCGGCGGCCGGTCCTGGCCGCGCGCGACACGTGATGTGCCGAAGCACGGATCTTGCAGGTTCCACAGCGGGGCGCTTCGCCACCCGCCGGAGAGCTCTGCTCCCGACGAGCCGAGCCGGCGCCGGATTCGAGGGGGTTCGTGCGCGCAATTTCACCAGCGATACGGCCGGTTTGGGATAGGGTAATCATCCCGTCCACTTCTCTCAGAGACTGCATTTCGAGCGACTTGGGGGGAATTCGCTTTTCCATGCTCCATATGTAGTTGCAATATCAGCCCCCTGGCCCGCAAGGGCGGAGGAGATTCTCCGATGGTAGGACGCAAACAGAGAGTTGAGCCCAGGGGAGATCGCAATGTTAAGAATTTGTAACTTGCAAAATGACCAAGTGTGACAAGATTGCAATACTTCACTTGTATTGCAAGTCGAGATAACAGATACTGCCTTCGGATGTCGGCGGCGCTCATTTATCGCCGGTCGCCTCCCGATGCATGCTTCTGCCCGCCGCCGACGCCAAATGCGATACTGTTCTATTCCCGGCCAGCACAAGCGTCCATCGCGCACCCTGCAGGCCCTCATCCACTTGTGACGCCGAACACCGGACCGTACCATTGGAGGTAAGTTACTGAACGATCTATAAGGAGTTCATATGGACACCCTACTGAATGCTGAAGAGCGCGAGTTCGCGCAGCAGATGCGTCAGTTCTACCGCACGGAGATCCCCGAGGAGCTGCGCTTCAAGGTCGCGACCGGCCAGGAGCTGAGCAAGGACGAAATGGTCACCTCGCAGCGGATCCTCAATCAGCACGGCTATGCGGTGCCGAACTGGCCCGTCGAGTGGGGCGGCCAGGATTGGACTCCGGTGCAGCGTCATATCTGGCTCGAGGAGATGCAGCTGGCCTGCGTCCCCCAGCCGCTGCCGTTCAACGTCTCGATGGTCGGCCCGGTCATCGCGACCTTCGGCAGCCAAGAGCTCAAGGAGCGTTTCCTGCCCGCGACCGCGAACATCGACATCTGGTGGTCGCAGGGCTTCTCCGAGCCCAATGCCGGCTCGGACCTCGCCTCGCTGAAGACCTCCGCCGTGCGTGACGGCGACAAATACATCGTCAATGGACAGAAGACCTGGACGACCCTCGGCCAGTACGGCGACTGGATGTTCAACCTGGTCCGCACTGATCCGAACGTGAAGAAGCAGGCCGGAATCTCCTTCCTCCTCATCGATATGAAGTCCCCGGGCGTCACCGTCCGCCCGATCCAGCTCATCGATGGCGGCCACGAGGTCAACGAGGTCTTCTTCGACAATGTCGAGGTCCCTGTCGAGAACCTCGTCGGCGAGGAGAACAAGGGCTGGACATACGCGAAGTTCCTGCTCGGCAACGAGCGCACGGGCATCGCCCGCATCGGCGGCTCGAAGGTCAACCTCGCCCGCGCCAAGGCCTACGCCGCGGTGACGAAGACTGCACGCGGCACACTGCTCGACGATCCCCTGTTCTCGGCCCGCCTGACGAAGATCGAAACCGAACTCACGGCGCTCGAGATGACCCAGCTGCGGATCCTGTCGACCCAAGCAGCGGGCTCGGACAAGCCCGACCCGCGCTCCTCCGTGCTCAAGCTCAAGGGCTCCCAGCTGCAGGAGGACATCTCCGAGCTCCTCGTCGATGTGCTCGGCCCGCAGGGACTCGACTTCGTCTCCGATCGGGTCCAGGGGCAGGGCCTGAGCGATCTGCCCCATGGTGCCGTCGACGCCCTCCCCGCCTACTTCAACACCCGCAAGGTCACGATCTACGGCGGTTCGTCCGAGGTGCAGCGCGGAATCATCTCGAAGGCACTGCTCGGTCTCTGAGATACCGACGCTCACACGATTTCTTAAAGAGGACAACAATGGATCTTGAACTCAACGACATTCAGCAGGAACTCGCCAGCACGCTCAGCAAGTACCTGCGCAGCGAATACGACGCCGCCAAGCGCGAAGAGATCCTTCGCAGCGAGGAAGGCATCTCCCGCGAGAAGTGGCAGGCGTTCGCCGAGATGGGCCTGCTGGGCCTGGCCGTGCCCGAGAGCTACGGCGGCGCGGATATGACCTTCAACGAGGTGGCCGTGGTCGCCGAGGCGTTCGGCCGCTCCCTGGTGCTCGAGCCCTTCCTCGCCAGCGCCGTGCTCGGGACGAACGCGGTTCTGCTCGCCGGCTCCGAAGAGCAGAAGCAGGCCATCCTGCCCGGCGTGTGCGAAGGCCAGACCTTCCTCGCCGTGGCCATGCTCGAGCCGAACCTCCGCTACGCCGTCGAAGCCCCTGAGACGACTGCCACGGCCGCGGCCGACGGCGGAGTCACCCTCAGCGGCGAGAAGAACAATGTGCTCGGAGGCGACGTCGCCGATCACTTCGTCGTCACCGCTGTCGAGAACGGCGATCTCGGACTGTACCTCGTCGCAGCCGATGCCGAGGGCCTGACTCGGGTCGCACAGCGTCAGGCCGATGGTCTCGGCAACGCGAACCTCAGGCTCGAGAACACTCCCGCTCAGCGGCTCGATGCCGCCGACGCCCGCGAGGTCCTCACCGAGGTCATCGACTTGGGCAACGCCGCGATCATGGCCGAGGCCGTGGGCGCTCTCGAGGCCTCCCTGACGATGACGGCCGACTACCTCAAGACACGTGAGCAGTTCGGTGCACCCATCGGCGTGAATCAGGCGCTTCAGCACCGTGCCGCGGACCTCTACGCCGAGCTCGAGTACGCCCGCAGCATGGCCCTGTACTCGCGTCTGGCCGTGACCTCCGAGGCCGTGGGCGCGGAGAAGGACCGGCACCGCGATGTCATCGCCGCGAAGATCGTCGTCGACCAGGCCGCCCGCAACATCAGCCAGGAGTCGATCCAGATGCACGGCGGCATCGGCATGACCATGGAGTACCCCATCGGTCACTACGCCAAGCGTCTGACGGTCATGACCCGCACCTTCGACGATGCGGACTCGCTGACCGCCGAGCTGGCCGAGCTCGGAGGACTCATCGAACCCCACGCAGCCGACCTCACCTGAGCTGCGGCCCGCGGCTGCTCGCCGAAATCGGGTGGGCCGCCTAAACGGGGTGGCCCGCCGAGGTGGGCCCGCGCGACGAGAAGCGCCGAGGCGGCACGAGATGATCGTGCCGCCTCGGCGCTTCTTCGTGTCCATGATATGGCGGCTTCCTCGTACCGGCCCCGTTGACAGCTGTGTCTCCTGCGGGTGGATCCATCGCGAAATCCGATCGCGAATCGTGGCGGATCCACCCGCAGGAGACAGAACGGGGACGAAAGCTCGGCCCCTTCAGCTCACCGTCTGGCCGTAGACGTGGCGGCGGATCCAGGAGTGCATGGTGATCGCGGCGGCGGCAGCGGCGTTCATCGACCTGGTCGAACCGTACTGGGCGATCGAGAGCACGTCACGGCTGGCCCGGTGCGCCTCCTCGCTCAGCCCCGGCCCCTCCTGCCCGAACAGCAGCAGACAGCGCTCGGGCAGATCATAGGTCTCCAGCGGCACGGAGTCGGGAAAGTTGTCGATGCCCAGCAGCGGCATCTCGTTGTCCGCGCACCAGGACAGCAGGTCGTCGACCGTGGGATGGTGGATGACGTGCTGGTACTTGTCGGTGACCATCGCCCCGCGCCGGTTCCAGCGGCGCTTGCCGACGATGTGCACGGCAGCGGCATTGAAGGCGTTGGCGGTGCGCACGACCGAACCGATGTTGAGATCGTGCTGCCAGTTCTCGACGCCGACGTGGAAGCCGTGCCGGCTGCAGTCGAGGTCGGCCACGATCGCGTCGTGCTTCCAGTACCGGTACCTGTCGACGACATTGCGCCGGTCGCCCTCGCGCAGCAGCTCCGGATCGAAGTGCTCCCCCACAGGCCAGGGGCCGGTCCAAGGACCGACCCCCACCTGCGGTTCAGCGCTGTCGGTCACTTCTCGTCGCGGGAATCATCCGCCGACTTCGCGTCCGTCTCATCCTGCGCGGCATCGGACCCCTTCACCGAGGCTGCCACCGACGCGGCATCGTCGTCCGCCTTCGAATCCGAACCGTCAGACTCCGCGTCGTCCGCATCCGCCGCAGAGCCCTTCTCGTCCTCGGCCGACGCGGCATCGTCCTTCTTCCCCTTCGCCGAGGCGGCGCCGACCTTCTTGGCCCGCTTGCTCATCTTCACGGTCTTGCCCGAGCGTCCGCCGCCGCTGAGCACCGAGCGCACATAGGCACCCGAAGCCAGAGCGTGGAGGACGACCGCGAGCACCAGGGCGATGCCGGCGGCGACGAGGCCCTCCCACCATTCGGTCTGGCCGGCGAAGGACCGTCCGGCGATGCCCAGCGGTGAGGTGAACGGAGTCCAGGACAGGACCTTCGCAGTCGTGCCCGAAGCTCCGATGATGACCGGAGCGAAGAAGCCGGCCACAGTGATGATCCCGATGATCGTGAGGAAGGTCGTCCGCGCCTTGGATCCGACCACGGTCGAAGCCCACACGAGAAGAGCGAAGACCGACCAGGCGGTCAGCAGCAGAGTCAGGGCGAACCAGCCCAGCCCCGGGAGCATGGCGAAGGCCAGAGAGGTCTTGCCCGACAGCGACAGCCCGAGCTCGGTCACGACTGCGGCCGCGACGATGTGGACGATCACCAAGGACAGAGTGCCGGTGATCCGGCCCGAGGCCGAAGCACGGGGCGGAATCGTGGCCGCGATGATCTCGGTGATCCGGTTGCGCTTCTCCAAGCGCAGGTTCTGATACATCGACGTGCCGAGGGTGGCCACGACGAGGAGCGCGAAGGCGACCATTCCCCACAGCAGGGGTGTGGCGACCGTGTCCTCGACGGCCGGCGTCTTGAGCAGCGTGGCCTCGGTCTTCGGTGCGAGCTTCTCCAGCAGCGCCTCCGGCTGCTCGTCGAGCGCGATGATCGTCGGCTGGCTCTGGCCGCTGGGGTCCTGGATGAACGCGGCGTCGACCTTGCCCTCGCGGACGAGCTTCTCGGCTTCGGTCGTGTCCTTGGCGTCGGTGATCTTCACACCCAGCTGCTGCTCGTACATCTGAGCCTGTTCGCCCACGCCGACCATGGCCATGCTCGGCGTGCCCGAGTCCTTCTGCGCCTCGCCGACGATGCCGGTGACGATCGCGGCGAGGACGCCGAGGATGATCACGGCGGCGGTGACGAGGAAGTAGGGGCTGCGCATCGCAGTGGTGCTCTCACGATTCGACACCAGCCATGCGGCCTGGCGGTTGCCGACATCGACGAACTCGGAGACCAGACCGGTCTCCGGCAGCTCATCGGGGTCAGGGGTGTCTTCGGCGAGCTCGAAAGGAACCTCGTCGAGGCCGGCGGTCGCGTCTGCCTTCGCAGACCCGTTCTTCGCCGACTCACTCTTCGCCGAGGCGGCCGAGTCCCTGGTCTTCCCCTCCGCGGTCTCGCCCTCGGCTGCCCCAGCCTCGGTGGCCGAGTCCTGACCGGTCTCGTCCTCGACCACGTTGAGGTCGTCGGCATCGGGGGCCCCGAGGTCGTCGATGCCCTCACCGGCCGTGCCCTTCGACACGAGCGGTTCCGGAGACTCCTCGTTCGCACCTTTGTCCTTGCGCGCCATTACAGAGCCTCCTTGTACTGCTCGGCCAGTGTCGGGCGGACACTTTCGAAGTTCTTCAATCCGTCGATCGCCGCCACACCGGCGGCGGCGGTCTTCGCGTCATCGGCGCGGAAGCTGATGACATCGCCAGCGCGGTCGGCCACGGTCACGGCGCTGATGCCGCTGCGGGACTCGAGCGCGCTTCTGGCCGCCTCGGCGTCGTTCGCCTCGACCCGGTAATGCGGGTCGCCGAGGAGTTCGTCGACGCTTCCCGAGGCGGTGACCCTGCCCTGGCTCAGGACGATGACGTCATCGGCGAAGGTCTGCGCGGCCTCCCAGTCATCGGTGGCCAGGATGACGGGCACTCCCGAGGACGCATGCGCACGCAGCAGGGACGTGACGAGCCTGAGCGAGGCGGCGTCGAGACCTGCGAAGGCGTCGTCGATGACCACGACATCGGGATCGGCGGCCAGGGTCGCGGCGATGTCGACGCGGGCGACCTCGGCGCCGGAGAGGTTCTTCAACGGCGCATAGCCGCGATCGGCGAGCTCGAGATGGGACAGCAGGGTCAGCGCGTTGCGTTCGGCAGCGCCCAGGGTGATCCCGTGCAGGCGCGCGAGGTAGACGATCTGATCGATCACGCGCATATTCGGGTACCCGCCGCGCTCAGCGGGGAGGTAGCCGAAGTTCTGGCGGTCACCGAAGTCGAGTTCGAAGTCCTCGAGTTCGACGGTGCCCTCATCTGCGGAGATCAGACCCATGATGACGCGGACAAGCTCAGTCCGGCCCGCCGAACGGGTCCCCACGATCGCGGTGATCCGGCCCGCCTCTGCGGTGAAACTCACCTCGTCCAGATACGTCCGCTTTCCCTTGCGCAGGGAAATCTCTTTCAGTGTGAGCACGCGTCATCCTTACTGTTGCATCAGGCAATACTGTGGGAGTGTCTCATCTATCGTGTTGAAATCAGAGACGTGTTTCAAACCACGGCCCTGGTTTCGACCGAATTGCCAGTCGAGTCCCAGGTCGTGATCGGTGGGCCCGGACCGCCGAGGCCGGGGACCGTCAGTCGAGTCCGAGATCGGCGGTCGTCAGCGCGGTCAGGTACGGGATCCCCGTAGCCTCGACCCTCTCCTTGGCGCCGGTGTCACGGTCCATGACCACGGCGACGGCGACCACCTCGGCGCCGGCTTCCTGGAGCGCCTCGACAGCGGTGAGCACGGAGCCTCCCGTCGTCGAGGTGTCCTCGACGGCGACGACCCGCTTGCCCTTGACGTCGGGACCTTCGACCCGGCGCGACATCCCGTGCTTCTTCGCCTCCTTGCGGACGACGAAGGAATCGAGCGGCGTCCCACGCACGACCGAGCGGTGCATGACCGCCGTGCCGACGGGATCGGCGCCCATGGTCAGTCCGCCGACGGCATCGATCCTCTCGAGCAGTCCCTCGGTTTCGAGGAGGTCGAGGACCACGTCGCCGATGAGCGGCGCCGAGCGATGGTCGAGGGTGACCCGGCGCAGGTCGAGATAGTAGTCGGCCTCCCTGCCGGAGGAGAGGGTCACCTTGCCGCGCACCACGGCAAGTTCGTCGATGAGGTCGAGCAGTTGTCGGCGAGTGTCTGCGCTGTCGGTCATGCTCTCCAGTCTAGTCGGAGGCAGCCGACCGGCCATTCAGCCCCGTCCCAGCTCTCCCCCATCCCGACGGGACCACAGTCGGCCACCCGCATCCGGGAACTTTCAACGTGGCTTGACCCAACTCCTGCCGGGCAAGCAGGGCGGGGGAATCTTCGCCACACTCATCCTCGGTGTCATCGGAGCCATGCTCGGCGGGTGGCTCGGAGGAGCCATCTTCGGCGCCGAGATGGACAAGTTCTTCTCATTGTCGACCTGGCTGTGCGCGATCGGCGGTTCGCTCATCGTGCTCATCGTCTGGGGCCTCATCACCGGACGATCGAAGAAGAAGGCCGACTGAGCCCTCGCCCTCGGACAGCAGGAAGCGGGTCCCCACCAGCGGTGCGGGCCCGCTTCTTCTGTCTGCTGTCGTGGTGCCTGGGCTCGCAGTCGGGCTCGGCTTCGGCCCGATCAGGTGTCAGCGACCACGGCTGACAACGCGCAGATCGATGTCGATCTCGCCGAGAGCCGCCTCGGTGCCGGCGCGGACATCGACCTCGATGACCGCGAAGAGCTCGTCGACGATCTCGGCCACCGCCCGGCTGTCATCGAGATGGGCCGCGACGCGCACACGGGCTCCGTCCCCGGCGCGACAGACGTCGACCGACAGCGGCTCCCCGCCGCCGCGGCGCAGCACTCGCGCCGCGGCCGTGGCCACCAGGTCGCGCAGTCCGGGCGCCAGAGCGGTGACGCCGGGAACCTCGAGAACCGATCGCGTGACCCGCGCCGAGGCGGCCTCGGCGTCGAACGCTCCCGGCGCGGTGCGAGAACTCAACCGCTCAGCCATCCTCAGTCTCCTCAGCTTCGTACACGTCTTCGACGGTGATGTCGATGGTCGTCGCGGGGATGCCCAGCTGCTCGATCAGCGCAGCGGCGACACTCTCACGGATCACCTCGGCGGTGGGGGCGAACGCGATGCCTGCGCGCATGGCCACGGTCACCTCCACCTCGGCGGCGGTGCCTTCGGGCTCTCCGGCAGGGGTGAGCGACACGCTGCGACCGCGGATCCCGTCGACGGCATCGACCGCATCGCGGACGATGGTCCGCACCGCGGCAGTTGCGATCGTGAACGGGTTGCCGCGTGGGGTGCTCAGCCGGGTGGAAGGGCCGCGGGCGAGATCCTCCCGGACGATGTCGAGGATGCGCTCCCGCAGGCCGACGGTCTCCGCGGGGTCGGGTTCGAAAGCGCCCATGTACTCATCGATGACCCCGCGCAGGTGGTCATCGGTCTCCCATGCCGCGTCGTCGCTCATACCCATCCTTGCATCCCTTCGGCGATGGCGGTCCGGGCACGGTGGATGCGACCGCGCACGCTGCCCTCGCTGATGCCGAGGGTCGTCGCGACCTCGGCGTAGCTCAGCCCCTCCATCTGATGGAGCACCCACGTTACACGCTGCTCCGAGGACAGTGTCTGCAGGACCTCTGTGAAATGGTCGAGTGCGGTGCGCGCCTCCACGGACCTCTCCACCGAGACGGCGCCGTCGGGATGATGTCCCATGTCGTCGGGATCGGAGGCATCGGAGGGGCGGGCCGCGCGCCTGCGCAGCACATCCGTGCAGCGGTTCGAGGCCATGCGGTAGATCCAGGTGCCGAACGCGGCGGGCTCGTTGAGAGCCGACAGCGACCTCCAGGCCTGCACGAGCGTGTCCTGGACGATGTCCTCGGCATCCTGCCGGTCGCCGAGTGTGCGCCATGCGAAGCGCAGCAGCTTGCGCTCGTACTCGTCGACGAGCGCTTCGAAAGCGGCGATGTCCCCTTCGCGGGCGCGCACCACCAGGGTGACGATGTCGAAGCGATCATCTCCCCTTGCCATATTCACATCGTAGGCCACCGGCGAGGATGCGAGCGCGAACCGCGTCCGGCCAGAGCCGTTCGGCGCCCGTTCGGGCAGGATCCGAGCGGGACGGCGATGATTCCCCAGATTTTCTGCGTCCCCGCGTGAGGATTGCCCGCAGCGTGCGTCTGTACCGGTGTCGGCATCCCCGAACGAAGAAGGAAGAGCAATGCCCGAACCCACGCAGTCCCCCTCGAACCCGCACCCTGCAGCCGATGACTCGGTCCGCAGCCCCCTCGTGACCGAACTGGGCACGACGACCATCGCCGAGAACGTCGTCGCGAAGCTCACCGGCATCGCCGCACGCGAAGTGCCCGGCGTCTTCGGCATGGGCAATGCCGCACGCCGAGCCTTCGATACGCTCACCGACCGCATCCCCGGCTCGCAGACGAACGTCTCCGGCGGAGTCTCCGTGGAGAAGGGCGAGAAGCAGACCGCCATCGATCTCACGATCGTCGTCGAATACGGCACCTCCATCGTCGAGGTCGCCGAGGCGATCCGCCGCAACGTCATCCGCGCCGTCGAGCAGGGCACCGGTCTCCAGGTCGTCGAGGTCAACATCGACGTCACCGACGTCCACCTGCCCGAGGACGACGAGGAGCAGCCGGCCAAGGACGCTCCCGAACTCAACTGATCCGCATCCACGCACCGCATCGGCGGAAGGACTGCCATGTCGAAAGCACTCATCGGACTCCTCGTCGGACTGACGCTGGGAATCATCGCCTACTTCGGCGGCTTCCTCGCGTTCCTGATCGTCGCGATCTGCGGCGGGCTCGGTCTGGTCGTTGGTCTCGTCCTCGACGGGCGAGTCGACCTGTCCGCGCTGAGCTCACGCTCGACCACGCGGAGGTAGCGCCGTGGCCCCGATACTCGACGACGCTCCAGCTCGCCGAGGCGGCCTGACGATCGCGGACAAGGTCGTGGAGCGCACCGCCGGGCAGGTGCTGAAAGACCTGCCCGGCGTCGGCGGCACGAGCTCGGGTCTCTTCGGAATCGGAGCGAGTTCCAGCTTGGGCACGCGCCCGTCCGTGGATGTCACCCTGTCCGGCCGCAGCTGCACGCTCGCCGTCCAGTTGGGCCTCGCCTACCCCACCCCCATCGCCGAGGCGACCGAACACGTCCGTTCCACCCTGAGTCACGAAGTGGAACGCCTCACCGGTGTCACCGTCCGCCAGGTCGACATCAGCGTGCGGTGGCTCGCCCCGGAATCCTCCGGTGCGAATCGAGGAAGGAATCGCCTGCAATGAGCACACGTCTGCTGCGCAAGCGGCCCTCCCGCATCGGTCCGGCCGTGGTCGTCGCTCTCATCCTGCTGCTCCTCGCCGTGGGGCTCGGTTGGGCCGGCATCGCCGCACTCGTCACTACCGGATCCGTCACTGCCGCTCTGACCGGGTCGTCCGGGGCACGCGTCACCGAGGCGGCCGGGAACCTGCATTGGAATTCCGCGGTCGTCATCGCGGTCGGCATCGTCTTGGCTCTGCTCGGACTCGTCGCCTTCATCCTCGGCATCTCCCCCGGGGCGCGCCGGATCCTCGGTGTGAGAGCCACAGGGTCAGAACACATCGGTGATCTCGAGGTCGCCCTGCCCACCTCGGCGCTGTCGCAGATCGCGGCCGCGGCCGCCGATGGGGTCGACGGTGTCAGCGGGGTCAAGGCCTCGTCGAACGCGAAGTCGACGATCGTGACGTTCTCAACGCCGATCCGCGACTTTGAGCCGATCCGCGCCGAGGTCGAAGCCGCCGTCAAGGACCGCTTCGCCTCGATCTCGTTCGGCCGCATCCCCACGGTGAAGGTCCAGGCCAGAAGGAGTCAGTCATGAGACGCACGGCCGCCGCTGCCAATCGCACGGGACTGATCATCCTCGGCCTCATCGCTCTGCTCGCCGGGCTGGCAGTGCTCGCCATCGGGTTCGGTGTCACCGCCTCGATCGGGCCTGCCGTGGAGGCGGGAGCGGATCTCGGTCCGGTCGCCTCGGTGCTGGCGCTGCCCTATTCGGCGCTCATCGCCGTGGTCGTGGCCCTCATCCTCGCGATCATCGGGCTCCGTTGGCTGAGCGTGCAGGTCCCGCGGAAGGACTTCGCGAAGCCCTTCCGAATGCAGGCCGATGCCCGCACGGGTCTGACCACGGTGAATGCGGAGGTCATCGCCGAGGCGGTCGCCGCCGACCTCGAGTCCACCGACGGAGTCTCCGATGCCCAGGTGATTCTGCGAGGCACCGCACGGAGTCCGGAGCTGCTCATCCACGTCGACGCCGATGAGCGCGCCGACATCGATGCTGTCATCGCCGAAGTCGCCGAGCGCGCCGCCGGCAATGCCTCAATGGCACTCGGTGGTCCGCTGAGCGCGGTGGCTCTGGAGATCGGCATCGCCCGCACTCGCTCACGACGCCAGCGCAGCGTCAGCATCCAATAGTGGTCCGCAGTCGGCAGAAGCCGGCAGCTTCAGTTTCAGCAGCAGGCAACGGCGGGCAGATTTGAGGTCACTTTCGGATACGGCCACCGAACATAGGTCACCATCGGATACTTTTCGCGCGCAGAAGTATCCGATAGTGACCTGGATTTGAGTTCGAATGTCCGATAGTGACCTGAAGTCAGACAGGCGTTCGCGAATCTCTCTGTGAATGACAAAGACCCCGGGGCGCGTGATCGCGACATCCCGGGGTCCTCGCAGCACTCCCCTCGAGTACCCGGACGCATCCCCATACGTCCGTTATGTTCACCCGATCCCCACCGGGCGAACATCATAATTTGACCACACTTCCGTGGCGCTTGTAAAGATTCTCACCAACCGTCTTAATTCCCGGGCAACCGTGTAGCACAGAATCGGCCGGAACAGAACCCCTGGTGACAGGCCCACAACAGGGTAATTCAACCGTCAACTGTCCGTGTCGGAGCCGTGGAAATTCCGTGGGTCGGATTCCG
The DNA here is from genome assembly GCF_017808095.1 of Brevibacterium renqingii. Classification (NCBI taxonomy): domain Bacteria; kingdom Bacillati; phylum Actinomycetota; class Actinomycetes; order Micrococcales; family Brevibacteriaceae; genus Brevibacterium; species Brevibacterium renqingii. The sequence goes on from NZ_JADBHG010000002.1 coordinate 50,798, forward strand.
TCGCCGCGGTGGGTCAGCGCCCGCGTCGCCGTGCGAAGGAGAACCCGCTCGAACCCCAGCGCATGAACGGCCTGGGAACCAGCGGCGCGACGAGCGCGGCCAAGGAATAGAAGCAACCGGGCACCGAGACGACCTTGCCGGCTCGGGCATCGCGCAGCGACTCGCTCACGACCTGGTCGATGCTCAGCCAGATCCACCGCGGTCCGGGACGTTCCACGCCGAGGCGGTCGTGGAACTCCGTGCGGACGAAGCCCGGCAGGACCGCTGTGACGGTCACCGGACTGCCGCGCAACTCGCCGGCGAGCGCCTCGGTGAAGACCAGTGTCGAGGCCTTCGAGGCCGCGTACTGACCCATCGTCGTCACCGCGGCCAGGGATGAGACATTGACGATTCCGCCTCGGCCCCGCGCGTCCATCCTCTTTGCCGCCGCCAGCGACAGCTCTCGCACGGTCCCGGTGAGCACCTGGTCCTGGTCGTTGAGCTCGGCGATGTCCGTCTCGAGCAGAGACTCCCGCAGCCCGTAGCCGGCGTTGTTGATGAGCACATCGATCCGGTCGGTGTCGATGACTCCGAGGACGGCGTCGATTCCCTCACGGGCGGACAGATCCGCCGCGACCACCTCGGCGCGGGTGCCGTGAGAGGCATGCAGCTGCTCGGCCAGTTCCCGCAGACGCCTCTCGTCGCGGGCGACGAGCACGAGGTCGCAGCCATCGGCGGCGAGGGCGCGTGCATAGCCGCGCCCGAGGCCGGAGCTCGCCCCGGTGATGAGGGCTCGCGGCCGGGCGGTCGGGTCCTGCCTCGGCGAGACTCGGTCACGCGTGCGGGACCGAGCGGTTCGCTGTGAGGGCGGGACTCCGGAACTCATACGGCGCCGCGGCCCTTCCGCACCGTCAGCGACTGAGCTGCGGTGCCGATCGGGCCGTTCGCGTCACTGAGCACGCTGGTGGTCTCGCCCAGACCCGTCGGACCGAACGCGACCTTCGTGTCGAAGCCGATCCAGCCGGCCTCGGGCACGCGGGTGAGGTGGATGGACAGGTCGACGTTCGGGAAGAAGATCGTCCTCGGGTCCTCACGGACGGCCAGCCCGTTGGCGGTGTCGACGAATTTGACGAAGGCCGCGGTCGGGGGATCGATCTCCCCTTCGACGAGCGGGTAGGGGCTGCGCAGCCAGGACTGCGCGAAGCCGGGGCGGGCGTCAGCGCCCTGACGACCTTCGAGCGAGGCGATGTAGCCGCCGCCCCAGCGTTTCGTGAAGGGAGCCGCAGGCAGTTCGGACGCCGGCGGAAGCGACGCCCATTCGGAACCTGCGACGGACTCGGTGTCCGAGGCCTGCAGGCGCCACACCCGGGCGGTGACGCTCGTGCGGTCGGCGTGGCGCATATGCGCCTCGACGAGTTCGATGGTGCGGCCGGGACGGACGACTTCGACGTCGATGGTGAACTCACCGGAGTGGATGACGCCGAGGACGTCGAAGCTCGCCCGGGAGATGAGTTTGTCACTGGGCAGGCGACGTTCGATCTCGGCGAGCACCATGCCCGAGGCCGGGGCCAGGTGCTGCTCACCCGGCTGCCACGCTCCCTGGCTGTGCAGAGTCGAGACGAGGCGGTCCTCGGACAATCGCACGTAGTAGGAGTCGGGGCAGGCGGCGCCGTCGTGGCCGAGGTGGTTGTTGGGAGCGTCAGACATGTCCACCAGCCTAACGAGTCCATTCGGACGTGCGACGCCGGGGCGCGCTTTCTCCACCGGGGCCGACAGCTTAGGGTGGGAGGGTGAGAATCGCTACGTGGAATGTGAACTCGATCCGCGCCCGCCACGATCGCATCGGGGCCTGGCTGGATCGCTCAGATGTCGATGTCCTGGCCATCCAGGAGCTCAAGTGCAAGGACGCCCAGTTCCCCCAGGAGCTGTTCACCGAACGCGGCTATGAGGTGAGCTTCCATGGCCTCAACCAGTGGAACGGCGTGGCCATCGCCTCGCGCGTCGGCCTGTCCGACCCCGAGATCGGTTTCGCCGGCATTCCAGCATTCGGCGCGGATGAGCCCGTCGTCGAGGCCCGCGCGCTGTCGGCCACCTGCAATGGTGTGCGCGTCCACTCGCTCTACGTGCCCAACGGCCGCGAACTCGACCATCCCCACTATGACTACAAGCTCGAGTGGTATCGCGCGCTGACGGCCGAGATCGCCTCCCAGCTGGCCGCCGAACCGGAGAAGAAGCTCGTCCTCTGCGGGGACTTCAATGTCGCCCCTCTGGACGAGGACGTCTGGGACATGGCCGAGTTCGAGGGCGCCACACATGTCTCGGAGGCCGAGCGCAGGACCTTCGACGAGCTGCTCGGCGCGGGTCTGACCGAGGTCACTCGTCAGTTCACGCCCGGCCCCGGCGTCTTCACCTTCTGGGACTACCAGAAGCTGCGGTTCCCGAAGAAGCAGGGCATGCGCATCGACTTCCAGCTCGCCTCACAGGCGCTGGCGAAGACCGCGACCGCCGGGTCGATCGACCGGGAGGAGCGCAAGGGCAAGGGCGCATCCGACCACGCCCCGGTCATCGTCGACTACGACGTCTGAGGGCAACCGCCTCCGCGGAGCGCCCGAAGGGCCGGACGATGTCTCCCGAGCCGTCGGAGCGCCCGCTTTCGCCGCACCCGTCTCACCCTTCGTCGCTTCCCGGCAACATTAGCGTCGGAAGCATGGACATCTCCCCTCTCTTCTGGTGAAGTTGAATCAGGAGCTAGGAAGGTGACGAGGATGTCAGCAACTGTCCGTGAACTGGTCGACGAAGCCTACGATCGGCGGGAGTCCACGTGGAGGGCCGCCCTCGAGACGGTCAATGACTGGGTCGAGTCCGTCCGTGCCTCTTCCGCTCTGCTCTCCGGTGACCGCGTGCGGGTTGTCGATGGTCGGATCAAGGACCGGATGCGCACGGGCGAGAAGCTGCGCCGGAAGCTCGCCGACGCCAATGACGAGATCCACGACTCCGTCGAGGTCGAGAACCAGGTCATCGATGTCGTCGGCGCCCGCGTCGTGTGCCGCACCGAGCGCGAACAGACGGCCCTGTGGGACCTGCTCACCCAGGTCAGCGACAGCACGAACCTCTCCATCGCCGATGTCCGCGACTATTCCGCGACACCGAAGCCCTCCGGATACCGCGGCCGCCATCTCATCGTCGAGGTGCCCTTCGACTCCGAGCCCTCGGTCCTCGTCGAGCTCCAGCTGCGCACGATCATGCAGGACGCCTGGTGCGTGCTGGCCGAGGAGCACCTGTTCAAGCCGGGCCAGGCCCTGAAGTCCGATGCCCAGCAGGAGCGGCTCTCCGTGATCCTCGCCGGCCTCATGGCGCAGGCCGATTCGGTGGCCGGTTTCATCGCCGATGACGTCGGCGCCTACTTGGGCATGGGCAATGCCGCCCAGCCGCGTTCCTTCGCCGAGGTGGAGGAGCCGACCGATCCGGCCATCGAGGTGACGATCCGTGAGCTCAACCACTCCTATGTCCTTGCCGCCGACGAGGTGGGCCGGCACGGGATCATCCAGCTCGAGACCCTCGGACTGACCCCGGACAACCCGGAACGCTCGGCGCTGCCCCACCCCGGCGACAAGCTGCAGGTGCGTATGGACGAGTCGAACACCACCCGATACTTCATCCCGGTCTCCCGACAGGGGTGAACCGGTCCGCACCTGAAGGCGCCTCACCGACTAGACTTGCCTCCCATGGGAAAGAAGTCGAAGCGCTCCAAGGAAGAACTCATCGCCAAACGCCTCGCGCGGGCCCAGGCCACGGCCTTCGTCGCGCGTCCGTTCGCGGACCTGCCGTTCGAGGCCGACATCATCTGCCTGCGCGAACTCGTGCCCGCAGCCACGGCGACCGCGAAGCTGAGCGAAGCCTACGGCGGCCACGAGGTGACGATCGCCTCGCTCCTGCCCGCCGCCTGGCAGGCCTGGCGCCGCGACGACGGTGAGATCATGGCCGGCATGCAGGTGCCGGTGTCCTCGACCGACGCTTCCCGTGACGTCGCCCGTGGGATCCTCGCCGCCGCCGAGGCGGAGCCCGGCACTTCGATCGAAGCGACGACCGAACCCGGTGAGGGGCCGCGGCTGCAGGACATCCTCGACACCTCTCATCCCTTCGATGTCCGCGTGCTCGAGTCCTTCGACTACTGGGCGCTGCCCGAGGCCGAGACCGATCCCGACGTCGGCGCCGCCCTCCAGCAGGCCAACGACTCCGTCGCTCCGACGGAGAAGCTCGCCTCGGTCGACTCCGCCTACTGGACCGAGATGTCCGGCCGCACCTACGTCCGCTGGGCCCGCCCCGAGGGTGAGGACAGCATCGTCGACGCCATGGCCCGGCTGCAGGCCGAGAATGCCAACGACCTCGGCGGCATCGGCTACTTCCTCGGCTACTTCCGCGCCCACGGCATCATCATCCCGGTCTGGGAGCTCGAATTCGGCACCCGGCCCGACGACGTCGAAGAGCCCATCGCCGCCTTCGGCAAGCGCATGGACGAGGCGCTGAACACCACCGAGCCGATGAGCACCGAGGCCCGCCGCGTCCGCTCGGGCATCGTGTCCCGCCAGCTGACCATCCACTGACATCCGCGACTCGGCCGCCGGCGGAGCGGGCACGGTCCGGACCGTGCCCGCACCCGCCTCGGCGCCGGTGTCGGACAGGAGAATCCATGAGCGCACACCCGCACCCCGCCCCCGAGGCGATCGCCGCGATCATCCCCGCGATGAATGAGGCCCAGCGCATCGCTGCGACCGTCGCCGCGGCCAAGCAGATCCCCGGGGTCGACTTCGTCATGGTCGTCGACGACGGATCGGGCGATGACACGGGGGCCCTGGCCCGTCGGGCCGGGGCCGAGGTCATCACCCACCCGAAGAACAAGGGCAAGGCCGCGGCGATGATGACCGGGGCGTTCGCTCTGCGCAACCGGGAGATCTCCGATGCCGATCCCGGTGTCGAACCGAGCCATCGAGCGCTGCTGTTCATCGACGGCGACCTCGAGGACTCCGCTGTGAACACTGCGCCCCTGGCGGCCCCGGTGCTCGCGGGTCGTGCCGATATGACGATTGCGATCCTGCCCGCGCAGAAGCGCAGGGGCGGAGGGTTCGGCTTCGTCGTCGGGCTCGCGAAGAGGGGCATCGCCGAGCTCAGCGGCTTCGAGGCGACCCAGCCGCTGTCGGGGATGCGCTGCCTGTCCCGTGAGGCCTTCGATGCCGCACTGCCCTTCGCCGCCGGCTGGGGCGTCGAGGCGGCCATGACCATCGATGTCGTCAACGCCGGCCTGCGCGTGGCCGAGGTCGAATGCGACCTCCACCACCGGGTCACCGGCCGAGACTTCAAGGCACAGCTGCACCGTGCCGCCCAGTACCGCGATGTCGCCCGGGCCCTCCTCGTCCGCCGCCTGCGGGCCAAGCGCTCGGGCGCCGCGAAGGGATCCGGGAACGGTGCAGAGGCGAAGGGCTCCGGCGGCGGGACGGGTGCGAAGGGCTCCGGCGGCGCCGGCCACGATGGCAAGGAGGGCGGCAAGTGAGCCCGAGACGATTCGGCTACCTCGGTCCGGAGGCCACCTTCACCGAGGCGGCCCTGCTCAAGTACCTCGATTCCCAAGGGCTGCGGGAGACCGCCTCGACCGAGCCGATGCGCAATGCCGCCTCGGCGCTCGATGCGGTCGTCGAAGGTGACTGCGATGCCGCCGTCGTTCCGATCGAGAATTCGGTCGAGGGCGGGGTGCCGGCCACGATCGACGCGCTGACCGAACACGGACGCCTCCAGATCATCGCCGAGGTGCTCGTGCCCGTGCGCTTCGTCCTGGCCGTGAAGCCCGGGACCTCCCGCCAGGAGGTCACCTCCTTCGGCTCCCATCCTCATGGCGAGGCACAGGTGCGGGCCTTCATGTCCGAGAACTTCCCGTCAGCCGTCTACCTGCCCACGTCGTCGACGGCCGCGGCCGCCCGCGATCTGGCCAATGACGCCGGGGACCATGTCGCCGCCGTCTGCCCGGCCCTGGCCGCCGAGCGCTACGGCCTCGAGGTCGTCGCCGAGGACATCGGCGATCGCCAGGATGCCGTGACCCGCTTCGTCGTCGTCACGCGCCCGGGTCCCATCCCTGCTCCGACAGGTGCGGACAAGACGACCGTCGTGGCGGCTCTGCGCTCGGACCGGGCGGGTTCGCTGCTCGAACTGCTCGAACAGTTCTCCAGCCGCGGCATCAACATGTCCCGCATCGAATCCCGCCCCACCGGTGACGGGCTGGGTCTCTACCAGTTCTCGATCGACCTGCTCGGCCATATCCGCGAATCCCGCATGGCCGAGGCCCTGCAGGGCGTCCACCGGGCCGCGCTCAAACTCTCCTTCCTCGGCAGCTATCCGAGCGCCGACGGCGAACTCGTGCCGGTCGATCCGACGACGACGGACGAGTCCTTCGCATCAGCTGCGGACTGGCTGGAGCGCACGCTCCGCAGCTGACGTCCCCGCCGGTGCGGTCGGTGCACCCAGCCCCCGGCTGAGTCTGCGATACTGATGGCTACTGGAAGGTAGGCAGACGTCGGCTCACCGACCGACGGAGGCGACAGAGGAGTCGGCGATGAGTTCTTTCGGCAGCACGGACCGTGACAGCGGAAGCGATCCCTCCCCCGATGCGATCGTCGTCGGCGCCGGACTCGCCGGCCTCGTCGCCGCTCACGAACTCACGCAGGCCGGCAAGCGAGTCCTCATCCTCGACCAGGAGAATCGGGCGAACCTCGGTGGGCAGGCCTTCTGGTCGCTCGGCGGCCTCTTCCTCATCGACTCCCCCGAACAGCGACGCCTCGGAATCCGCGACTCCCTCGAACTCGCCAGAGCCGATTGGACCACCTCGGCGGGATTCGACCGGGACGAGGACCACTGGCCCAGGCAGTGGGCCGAGGCCTACCTCGAATTCGCTGCCGACGAGAAGCGCCGGTACCTGCGTGACCTCGGCCTGCGCCTGACCCCGATCGTCGGCTGGGCCGAACGCGGCGGCTCCGGCGCCGACGAGCACGGCAACTCCGTGCCCCGCTTCCATCTCACCTGGGGCACCGGTCCCGAGGTGGTCCGCGTCTTCCGCGAACCCGTCGAAGCCGCCGAGGCGAAGGGGCTCATCGACTTCGCTTTCCGGCACCGCGTCGACGAGCTCATCACCGAGGACGGAGCCGTGGTCGGCGTCCGCGGGCAGGTGCTCGCGGACAGCCACACCGCCCGTGGAGTGGCCTCGAACCGCGAGGAGGTCGAGGAGTTCGCGTTCCGGGCTCCCGCAGTCATCGTCACCAGCGGAGGAGTCGGGCACAACTTCGCACTTATGGAGAAGTACTGGCCGTCGGAGCGCCTCGGCGCGTTCCCCGAGCGGATGCTCGCCGGGGTGCCCGCCCACGTCGACGGACGGATGCTGCAGATCTCCGAGAATGCCGGGGCGAGCCTCATCAACCGGGATCGGATCTGGGCGTACACGGAGGGCATCGAGAACTGGAATCCGATCTGGCCGAACCACGGGATCCGCATCATCCCGGGACCGTCGTCGCTGTGGTTCGATGCCGAGGGCAATCGCTTCCCGGCCCCGAACTATCCCGGTTTCGACACGAATCGGACGATGCGCACGATCCTCGACACCGGGTATGACTATTCGTGGTTCGTGCTCAACGAGTCGATCATCCGCAAGGAGTTCGCGCTCTCGGGTTCGGAGCAGAACCCGGACCTCACCGAGAAGGACATCCGCATCACACTCGACCGAGTGCGTTCCTCCGACGCCCCGGCACCGATCGAGGCGTTCAAGAACTTCGGGGCCGACTTCGTCGTAGCCGAGACGACCGAGGAGCTCGTCGCCGGGATGAATGAACGCTCCCGCGGCCCGGTCATCGACCATGACCGGCTCGTCGAGCAGATCCGGCAGCGCGACCGGCAGACCGACCACGCCTTCTCCAAGGATGCGCAGGTGCAGGCGATCCACAACGCTCGGGCCTACCTCGGCGACAAGATCGTCCGCGCGGTCAAGCCGCACAGGATCCTCGATCCGGCACACGGTCCGCTCATCGCCGTGCGGCTGAGCCTGCTCTCGCGCAAGACCCTCGGCGGGCTCGAGACGGACCTCGACGGGCAGGTCATCGGAACGGACCGTGCCCCGATTCCCGGGCTCTTCGCCGCCGGTGAGGTGACCGGTTTCGGTGGGGGCGGCATGCACGGCTACAACGCTTTGGAGGGGACGTTCCTCGGCGGGTGCATCTTCTCCGGACTGCGGGCCGGCCGGGCGGTCGCGGCCGGGACAGCCTCACCGGCACCGACACGGAAGGAGAGCTGAAATGGCGGAATCGGCTCTCACCGTCCTCGTCACCGGCGGCACCTCGGGCATCGGCCGAGCCCTCGTCGAGACGCTTGCGGCCAAGGGATGCACCGTGCTCACGACCAGCCGTGACCCCGACCGCCTCGACCCGACCGACCGAGTTCCCGGGGTCCGCTACCTGAGACTCGACCTGTCCGATCCGGAGGGTCCGGACACCCTGGCCGGACCCGGCGGCCTCGGCGGCGAGATCGGCGACATCGATGTCCTCGTCAACAATGCCGGAGAGAGCCAGTCGGGACCGTTCGAGGAGCTGCCTGCCGAGGCCGTCGACCGGCTGTTCCGGACGAACGTCTTCGGACCCGTGCGGCTGAGCCAGCTCGTTCTTCCCGGCATGCGCAGGCGAGGATTCGGCCGCATCATCATGGTCGGGTCGATGCTGGCGAGCTTCCCACTCGCCCACCGCAGCTCCTATTCGGCGTCGAAGGCCGCCCTGCGAGGATTCGCCACGGCCGCGCGGCAGGAACTCTCCCCCTTCGGGGTGGGGATTAGCGTCGTCGAACCCGGGTCCATCGCCACGGGCATCGGCAGCCGCCGCACGAAGTACCTCGACGAGGATTCACCCTACGCGGCCGATGTGTCCACGATGCTCGAGCATCTCGACGCCAATGAGCAGAGCGGGATCTCGCCCGAGAAGGTCGCGGCCGTGATCGTCGATGCCATCGTCTCGCCCAGGCCGCGGGAGTTCTACGCAGTCGGCAGCCGCGCGCCGCTGCCGTTCCTGCTGGCGAGGGCGCTGCCGCGCGGTCTGATGTCGAAGATCGTCGCGGCGCAGCACGGCCTCCACCGTTGACCGGCACCGCTCGCCCGAACTACTGGAAGCGGGAGGGGATGAGATGTTGAGTCGTCGAGATGCCGAGCACCCGCTGCTGCCGTGAGAGATTGAAGGTCCGATCGTGCTGCAGGTACTCGACGAGGAAGAGCCTGGCCCGGTCTCCGCGCTTGAACATGCTCTTCACCTTGAGTCCGAGCTTCGCTGCGACCAGCGCCTTGTCCTTCGCCACTCCCTCGACGACGACCTGGTCGTAGCCCATCCGGGCGAAGTGCGTGACCACGGCGTCCTTGAGCCGGTACGGGGTGGGGTCGCCGATGTTGAACGGACCCGCCGCAGAAGGCACGTCGAGGCAGGCGAGCGCCGCCCGCACCACGTTGTCGACATGGGCAAGGGTGACTTTCTGGCGTCCGCCGCCGGGCAGGCGCAGCACACCTTTCTTCACAAGGCTTCTGAGGAACGGCATGAACATCGTCTCGCCAGGCCCGTACACTGCAGCGGGCCGGAGGATCGCGGCATCCGGTCGGATGCGGGAGACGAGCTGTTCGGCCAGGGCGTGGGTGCGCGAGTACGCGTCGTTGAACTCCTGGGGATCCTTCGGTCCGGCTTCCTCCCACAGCTCCGTGTGGGATTCGGACGAAGAGTAGACCGTCGTCGATGACAGGTGGACGACACGGGCTCGGGGGAAGGCGTCGAGGACATTGCGCGTCCCGGTCACCCGCACCTCATAGAGCGCATCGTCATCGGCGCTGACCGAGGAGATCCCGGCACAGTGGAAGACCGCCGTCGCCTTGGCCTCCAGCGACTGGACCGCCGGCGGGGCGGGCTCGGTGATGTCCCAATGCTGGAAATTCACCCCGGGGATCTCCGGATCACGCCGACACAGAGCGTAGACCGCCTCCTCCCGATCGGCCAGGGCACGAGCGATGGCACCACCGACGAAGCCGCTGGCTCCGGTCACGATCACCGCCATGACTTCCCCTCTCTCATCCGCATCGTCGATCTGTCAGCTGCGATGCTGCCACTGCGGTTCCCGTCTGCTCAGGAACGCATCGATCCCCTCCTGCGCGTCGGCTGCGACCGCATTGTGCGCCATCACCTGCGACATCCGCTCGTAAGCCTCGGCCACGGGCAGATGCCGCTGTTCGTAGAACGCGGCCTTGCCTATGGCAACTGTAGCCGACGAGGCGGCCGCGACCTTGCGCGCCAGGTCGAGTGCGGCGTCCTCGAGGTCGCCGTCGGCGACGACGTCGGAGACGAGGCCGAAGCGCAGGGCGTCGTCTGCGGAGACGAAGTCGCCGGTGAGGAGCATGCGCATCGCTGTCTTCGCCGGCACCGCTCGGGACAGCGCCACCATCGGCGTCGAGCAGAACAGACCGATCTTCACGCCGGGGGCGGCGAACCGCGCCGACTGTGCCGCCACCGCCAGATCGCAGCTCGCCACCAGCTGACATCCCGCGGCGGTGGCCACGCCCTGGACCTGAGCGATGACCGGCTGCGGGATCTGCTGGATGAGCTGCATGAGACGCGAACAGGCCTCGAAGGTCTGCTGCTGCGCTTCCAGCTCCGCCCCGCGGATCTCCTTGAGGTCATGACCGGAACTGAACACATGCCCGGCGGTGCGGAGGATCACCGCACGCACATCGGTGTCGCGCCCCACCTCGACGAGGGTGTCGATGAGGGCCTCCATCACCGCCTGGGACAGGGCGTTGCGGGTCTCGGGCTCATCGATCGTCACGGTCGCGACACCGTCGTCGAGCCGCGCGAATACAATTGATTCGGACATAGCCTCATTCTGCCAAAGGTCCGACTCCCTGTGCGGAATCTGCGCCTCATTTTCGCCCGCCGGGCCGCTTCCCCGACTCGGGCGAATCGGAACCGGGAGGGACTGCCATGACCACACTGCTGATGATCATCGGATTCGGAGCCGCCACCTCGGTGGTGGTCGGTCTGGGACAGAGACTCCGTCTGCCCTGGCCGGCGCTCATGGTCCTCATCGGCATCGCCGGCGCCTTCATTCCCAGCTTCGCCGACATCACCATCGAACCCGAGCTCATCCTGCCGCTGTTCCTCCCGCCCCTGCTCTTCGCCGCGGCCCAGAAGACCTCGTGGGCGCTCTTCGCCATCCGCTGGCGCACGATCCTCGGCATGGCCGTGGCCCTCGTCGGGGTCACCGTGGCCTTCGTCGCCGGTTCGGCGGTGCTGCTCGTCCCCGGGATCACGATCTCCGCCGCCATCGCCCTCGGCGCCATGCTCGCGCCGCCCGACCCTGTGGCCGTCGATGCCGTCGCCGGCACCGTCTCCATCCCGCGCCGGATCATGTCGACCCTGCAGAGTGAGGGGCTGTTCAACGACGCCGCCTCCCTCGTCATCTTCCAGACCGCGATGGCGGCGGTGATGACCGGCACCGAGGTGGACTTCGGACAGCTGCTGCTGTCCTTCCTCGCCTCCGCAGCCATCGCGATCGTCGTCGGTCTGTTCGTCACCTTCGTCGCCTGGTGGGTGATGGAGAAGATCGATCACACGATCGCCCGCTCCTCCCTCATGCTCGTCCTGCCCTTCGGCGTCTACCTCATCGCCGAGCATCTCCACGCCAGCGGAGTCATCGCCGTCGTCGTCGCGGCGCTGGAGATCCGCCGGCGCGATGTCGAGGGCAATTCGGCCGAACGCGTCACCCAGGCCTCGACGTGGCAGGTCCTCGAGATGCTCATCACCGGCATCGCCTTCGGCCTCATCGGACTGGATCTGCGCGTCATCGTCGAATCCGAGCACGCGGATCTCGGCCGCGCTGTGGTCGTCGGTGGCGTCATCGCCGTCATCATCGTCGCCGTCCGCTTCGGCTGGCTGCTGCTGGGCACTCTGATCGAGAGGAAGCGGACGCAGGACGATCCCGATGCCGCGCCCCTTGACATCCGTGACGCCACACTGATGACCTGGGGCGGGATGCGCGGGCTGGCCACCGTCGCCCTCGCGCTGTCGATCCCGGCCACGACGGACACCGGTCAGGCGTTCCCCGGCCGCTCCTATGTCATCGTCACCGCCGCTGTGGTCCTGCTCGTGACGCTCGTCCTCGCGGGGCTGACCTTCCCGGCCGTCGTCAACGGGCTCGGCATCGACGACGAGGCGGAGAAGGAGCAGCGGGCCACGAAGGAGATCGCACTGCGGGCCTACCGGGCCGCGATGCTCCAGATCCGGAACGACGACACCCTCCCCGACGAGGTGGTCGAACCGCTCCGCGTCCGGTTCCGAATCCTCCACGACCAGCTGCTGGGCACCACCGACGATCAGGCCAGCTCCGAACAGGCGACCGCTTTCAGGGAGCACCGCAAACAGCTCCAGCAGGTGCAGAAGGCGGCCATGCAGTCCGCTCGCGCCGAGGTGCTCAGAGCCCGTCGAGAGCGAGGCACCGATCCTGAGATCGCCGACAAGGTGCTCCGCCGCTTCGACCTCCAGTCCGTGCTCGCACGGTAGCGGGGTCGTCTGGTGACGATTGCGGACCGTCGGGCGGCAGCGTGGTCGGCAGGCCGCGAGCGCGGGCGCTTCTGGAACAAGGCTCTCATCTGATTTCAAAGTTGAGTGGAATAGACTCAACTTCATCGACGTTGTTCTTTTCGAGAGCTGATTTCAGCGAATAATTCTTCAGAAGGAGATGCGCATGGACGCACAGATGACAACCAAGTCCAGAGAGGCGCTGCAGGCGGCGGTCAACGATGTCGTGGCTCGGCACAACAATCAGATCGAGCCCGCCCACCTCGTCGCCGCCCTGCTGCAGCAGCCCGACTCGCTCGCTTCGAGCCTGCTGACCAAGGTCGGCGCCGAACCGCAGGCGGTCCTCACCGCGATCGAGACCGTCATCGGCGGGTTCCCCACCGTCAGCGGCTCCTCGGTGAGCCAGCCCAGCCTGTCCCGGGCCGGACTCGAGATGATGAACCTCGCGCAGGAGGAGATGACGGCGCTGGGCGATCAGTTCGTCTCGACCGAGCACCTGCTGCTCGCCGCGGCCGCCGGCAAGGAGGGCGCGGGCGATGCTCTGCGTGCCAACGGTGCCGGACGCGATGCCCTGGCCGCCGCCCTGCCGGATCTGCGCGGCGGGAAGAAGGTCACCTCGGAGAACCCCGAGGAGACCATGCAGTCGCTCGAGAAGTTCGGCATCGACCTCACCGCCACCGCGCGGGAGGGCAAGCTCGACCCGGTGATCGGCCGCGATAAGGAGGTGCGCCGTGTCGTGCAGGTGCTCTCCCGCCGGACGAAGAACAACCCGGTCCTCATCGGTGAGCCCGGCGTCGGCAAGACCGCCGTCGTCGAAGGACTCGCCCAGCGGATCGTCGCCGGAGACGTGCCCGAATCACTGCGGGACAAGACGCTCATCAGCCTCGATCTGTCGGCCATGGTGGCCGGGGCGAAGTACCGCGGTGAGTTCGAGGAGCGGCTCAAGGCCGTGCTCGAGGAGATCAAGAACGCCGACGGCCAGATCATCACGTTCATCGATGAGCTCCACACGATCGTCGGAGCCGGCGCCGGAGGAGACTCCTCGATGGATGCCGGCAATATGCTCAAGCCGATGCTCGCCCGCGGCGAGCTGCGGATGATCGGCGCCACGACGCTCGACGAGTACCGCGAGAACATCGAGAAGGACCCCGCTCTCGAGCGCCGGTTCCAGCAGGTGTTCGTCGGTGAGCCGAGCGTCGAGGACACGATCGCGATCCTCCGCGGACTCAAGGAGCGCTACGAGGCCCACCACAAGGTGTCGATCAACGACGGCGCCCTGGTCGCGGCGGCGACGATGTCGAACCGGTACATCACCGGCAGGCAGCTGCCCGACAAGGCCATCGACCTCGTCGACGAGGCGGCCAGCCGGCTGCGGATGGAGATCGATTCGGCTCCGGTCGAGATCGATGAGCTCCGTCGTGCCGTCGACCGCCTGAAGATGGAGGACATGGCCCTGGCGAAGGAGACGGATTCCGCCTCGCTCGAACGGCTCGGCGCCCTGCGTGCCGATCTCGCCGACAAGGAGGAGCAGCTGCGCGGACTCGAGGCGACCTGGGAGTCCCAGCGCGCCGGCCTCAACCGGGTCGGTGAGCTCAAGACCAAGCTCGACGAGCTGCGGTCGCAGGCCGACCGCGCCCAACGCGACACGGACCTCGAGACCGCATCCCGTCTGCTCTACGGTGAGATCCCCGCCGTGCAGAAGGAGATCGCCGAGGCCGAAGCCGCAGAGGCTCAGGCCGAGGCCGGGCAGAACTCGGATCCGATGGTCTCCGACAAGGTCTCCGGCAACGACATCGCCGAGGTCGTCTCCTCGTGGACGGGGATTCCCGCCGGTCGCCTCATGCAGGGCGAGGTCGAGAAGCTGCTCGGGGCGGAGAACGTCCTCGGTCAGCGCCTCATCGGGCAGAAGGACGCCGTCGCCGCGGTCTCCGATGCCATCCGCCGCTCGCGGGCCGGTGTCGCCGACCCCGATCGCCCGACAGGATCGTTCCTGTTCCTCGGCCCCACCGGCGTGGGCAAGACGGAGCTCGCGAAGTCGCTCGCGGACTTCCTCTTCGACGACGAGAAGGCGCTGATCAGAATCGACATGAGCGAGTACGGTGAGAAGCACAGCGTCTCCCGTCTCGTCGGTGCGCCTCCCGGCTACGTCGGCTACGACGAGGGCGGCCAGCTCACCGAGGCGGTGCGCCGACGCCCGTACTCCGTGGTCCTGCTCGACGAGGTGGAGAAGGCCCACCCGAGCGTCTTCGACATCCTGCTGCAGGTCCTCGACGACGGTCGGCTCACCGACGGGCAGGGACGCACAGTCGATTTCCGGAACACCATCCTCATCCTCACTTCGAACCTCGGTTCGCAGTTCCTCGTCGACAGGTCGCTGTCGAACGAGGAGCAGAGGGAGAAGGTCCTGGGCATCGTGCATTCGACCTTCAAACCCGAGTTCCTCAACCGTCTCGATGACATCGTGCTCTTCGATGCCCTCAGTCAGGACGAACTCGCGTCGATCGTCGACCTGCAGATCGAGCACATGTCCCAGCGGCTCTCGGATCGCCGGATCTCCCTCGAGGTCACTCAGGGAGCCGAGGACTGGCTGGCCCTCGAAGGCTACGATCCGGCCTTCGGCGCCCGTCCGCTGCGCCGCCTGGTCCAGCGCGAGATCGGCGACAAGCTGGCCCGGGCCCTGCTGGCCGGTGACGTCCAGGACGGAGACATCGTCGTAGTCGACCTGCCCGAGGATCCCGAGGCCAAGGGGCTGGAGTTGCGCCCGAAGCGGTGACGCGGCGCCTTCGCCGACGGCTCGGTCTGCGACGGAGAGCTCTGTATGCAAACAGAGCTTCCTGTCGCAGACCGAGCCGTCGGCGTTTCAGGAGCGCGACTTCACGCCGTTCGAGCGGTCCTTGCCCCCTGAGGCACTCGCGGAACCGGCTTTCGCGCTGTCCGGGCGCGGGGCCGATGACGCCCACCAGTGCCGCAGGTAGGCGCTGAGTTTCGCGAAGCTGCGGTCGCGGATGAAGATCGCGTCGACGGCGATCATCGTCAGCGAGAACCAGGGCAGGCCCATGAGCAGCGCGATCCCCAGGTGGAAGGAGAGGATGCCGAGCAGCGCGACGATCCGGGTGTAACGGTTGAACAGCATGAACGGGAAGGCGCACTGGAAGAGGATCGACCCCCAGGAGATCGCCACCACCATCGGCCCCCAGGTGGTCACCAGGTCCGAGAGCACCGGCCAGGTGCCGAACTGCTGCGTGTGCAGCGGGTTGTACACGGCGAATCCGTGCTGCCACGCGGTGCCGCCGGCCTTGTACAGTCCCCCGGACATGTAGATCGCGCACACCTGGAAGGCGAGCACGACGATGGCGAGGTTGTTGGCCATGATCAGCGCCCACCGCCACGCTCCTCCGTCCGTTTCGGGGAACCTGCCGGCCCGGCGACGACGGCGCGCGTCGAGCGACCACCGCCTGGTGGTGTCCGCGAAGAGGAGCGCGACCATGAACATGCGGTAGGCGTTGTCGCCCTGATCCCCGGCCCCGTCGTTGAGCTCGATGAAGCTCACCCACAGCACCAGGTAGATCGGCAGGACGATCCGCGTCCGCCAGCCGAGGATGATGACGACGGCCAGCAGTGCCAGGCCGATCATCATCGCCGTGAACAGCGGAGGCGTCGTCACTGCCCGGTGGAAGAGCGAGAACAGCCAGATGTTCGGGAAGTCGCTCTTCGGTTCGGCGATCTCGCCGTTCCAGGCGGCCCCCACACCGAAGGCGTAGTGCCGGGCGCTGAAATTCGTGAGGATGAGGCCGAGCCCGGTGAGGCCGATGAGGATCCTCGTCACCGCCAGCCCGTAGGTGGCGTGGAAGCGGCCGGTGAGCATCTCCTCGAGCCAGCTCCAGCCGCGCGCAAGCTTCGTGCACACCAGCGTGGTCAGCGGCACGAGCCCGATGTCGCTCGCGGAGTCCGCCGAGGAATCGGTTCCGCCGTCCCTCGCCGAGGCGGCCGGACCGGAGTGCCCCACCTCGGTCGCGGTGCCCGCTCCGCTGCCCGTCGATGTCATGCCTTCCCCCTCGCGCGGGGTCGTCTCATCACTGTTCACCGACGCACCTCACTTCGTCGGAGGAGCAGAAGTACTTCGTGAACTCCTCTTGGGACTGATGGTCTTCGACGACGAGCGCGCGCCATCCCACGGGAACCGGTTGGATGTTCGGGCGCTCGGCTCCCTTGTCGTTGCGCTCGGAGAAGGGCACCACGTTCTGACGGGCCGCCTGGTACTGGACGCGCTGCACGTCGTCACCCCAGATGGCCTTCGCCACCTGGGTCGCATAGGCCGTGGCCGTGTGCTCGTCCTCCAAATACGCCGCCACCGTGTTCTCCGGATCGTCGTACTCCTTGAGCTTCGTCTCCAGCCGGTCGACCGAATCATCGCCCTTGAAATAGTCGAGCTTGACGATCGCCTTCTGATCGTCGGGAAGCTCCTCCCAGGAGCCCTTGATGTCCGAGGCCACACCGATGCCCAGACCGGCCGAACGCGGCGGGAACAGCTTGTAGGTGGAGTGGTCGAGTTCGACGTCGGTGGCCCTGACCCACTCGGTGATCTCCTCACCGCTGTCGGTCCTGATCACCGCACGGACGTCGAAGTAGTAGTCGCCGTTGATCGGCTCGGGCGCGAACACGCTCCAGGACTGTCCCCACATCGGAATCATGTACTTGCTGAGCAGATCGCCCGGGATCACCTCCCGCATCGTCGAGGCAGGGGCGATCCACAGGAAGCTGGCGAAGAGGTGGAAGCCCGTGATCGCCATGGCGATCACCATCAGGGTCCGTTTCACCGCCGAACGTGGCCGAGGCGCGTCCTCGGTCGGCTTGTTGTCCATCTCGGTTCCGGATTCTCATCGACGTCTATGACAGCTGCCCTTCCCGAGACGGGCCCTGTCAGACTCGGTCCCGGCACCATCGGCGACAGCACACAGGGACAAGACTACTTCAGCCGCCGAGCGTGTCGCCCGAACGCAGCCACTCCTTGACCGCCTCGGTGCTCTCGCCCAAGGTCGGCGGGGCGAGTTCGTAGCTGGTCGGGGTCTCGGAGAGCCGGATCGGGTTGGCCACGGTGGGAATGACGCGATCGTCCGCACCCGCCTCGGCGACGGGCTCGAGACCCAGCGAGGTCGCCAGCTCCACGCCCTGGGCGATCGAGTTGATCGGCGCGCAGGGCAGACCCGCCTCGGTGAGGACGTCGAACCATTCCTGGTTCGTCTTCGCACTCAGCGCCTCGATCAGCTCGGGTTCGAGTTCGGCGCGATGGACGTTGCGGTCGGCGAAGTTCGCGAAGCGAACGTCCTCGGCCCATTCGGGATGTCCGAGGATTCCGGCGAGCCGGGCGAACTGGTTGTCGTTTCCGCACGCGATGATGATCTGCCCCTCGGCCGTGGGCATCGGCTGGTAGGGGTAGAGGCTCGGGTGCGCATTGCCCATCGCCTTCGGCACCACCCCTCCGGCGACGTAGGCCGAGGTCTGGTTCGCCAGGCCGGAGAGCGCCGAGGACAGCAGATTCGTCTCGACCAGCTGCCCGACGCCCGTGTCCTTGCGGTGGGCGAGCGCGGCGAGGATGCCGACCGTCGTGTGCAGTCCGGTGATCACGTCGACGACGGCGACCCCGGCCTTGACCGGACCGGATTCCTGCGTGCCGGTGACGGACATGAACCCGGACAGCCCCTGGATGAGCAGATCGTAGCCCGGCAGCGGATTGTCGCGACCGAAACCGGTCACCGATGCGTAGACGATGCCCGGGTTCTCGGCCTTGACCGAGTCGAAGTCCAGCCCGTACTTCGCCAATCCTCCGGCTTTGAAGTTCTCCACGAGGACGTCGGCGCGGGCGGCCAGCTGCTGAGCGTATTCGAGGTCCTCGGGATCCTTGAAGTCGAGGACGACCGAATGCTTGTTCCGGTTCGCCGTGAGGAAGTACGTCGCATCGTCCCCTCGCCGAGGCGGGGCCCAATGACGTGTATCGTCGCCTGTCCTGCCCTCGACCTTGATGACCGTGGCCCCGAGGTCGGCGAGCATCATCGTCGCGTAGGGGCCGGCGAGCACCCGGGAGAAGACGGCGACGATCGTTCCGGCCAGTGGCCCCGTCCCCCGCCGGCCGAATGATTCCTCTGCGTCCGCTGCTGACACCTGCTGCCTCCCTTGGCACGATCGACTTGCCTCTCCTCAGGCAGACTATACGGACTCACCTGCCCTCCCGCCCGACGGGGGTCGGTCCTGGTGAGGAACGGGGCGGTCCGGACTCGACGGCGACGGATCCCGGCCCGTCCCCGCAACGGTTTCCGTCGGCCGCCTCGGCGCGTGACTGGCTAGACTCGTCTGTACTGTTCGCACACCTCCATCCCGGGAGGCCGGCTCGGCCGTGGTCGACCGGGGACCGTCGAAGGGACAACGATGACGCTGCACATGCCCGCGGAGACCGCCGCCCAGGACCGCATCTGGATGGCCTTCCCGTCCTCCGGATACGCACTCGGCGAGACCGAGTCCGAGGCCGAAGCCGCGCGCTCCACCTGGGCCGCCGTCGCCCGCGCCACCAGCGAATTCACCCCGGTGACAGTCGTCGTCACAGAAGCCCAGACCGACCATGCCAAGCGCCACCTCGGCGAGGGAGTCCGCCACCCGATCACCGTGGTCAACGCAGACCTCGACGATGCCTGGATGCGCGACATCGGGCCGAGCTTCGTCGTCGACGAGACGGGCGGCCTGCACGCGGTGGACTGGGTGTTCAACGGCTGGGGAGCGCAGGAGTGGGCGAAGTGGGATCACGATGAGCACATCGGCCGGTTCGTCGCGGACCTGGCCGGCACCCCGGTGGTGTCCTCACAGCTGCGCAATGAGGGCGGAGGGATCCACGTCGACGGCAAGGGCACGGTGCTGGCCACCCGCAGCGTGCAGCTCGACCCCGGCCGCAATCCCGGGATGAGCGAGGCCGAGGTCGAAGCCGAATTCGCACGCACCATCGGCGCGCAGAAGGTGATCTGGCTCGATCACGGGCTGCATCGGGACAATCAGACCTACGGCACGCGCGGACATGTCGACATCGTCGCCGCGATGCCCAGCCCCGGTGTCGTCCTCGTCCACGATCAGCGCAATCCGGACCACCCGGACTTCGAATTCAGTCGCCGGCTCAAGGAGCAGTTCGCCGCCGAGACCACTGCCGACGGAACCCCCTTCGACGTGGTGCCGCTCCCCGCTCCTGAGGTGCTGCGCGACGACGAAGGCTTCGTCGACTACTCCTATGTCAATCATCTCGTCACCAACGGCGGAGTCATCGCATGCACCTTCGATGATCCGATGGACGCGGAGGCGGCCGCCGTGCTCGAACGCGTGTATCCGGGCCGGAAGGTCGTCGGGGTCGATGCGCGCGAGCTCTACGCCCGTGGCGGCGGGATCCACTGCATCACCCAGCAGCAGCCGAGCGTGGGCTGAGCGCAGCAGCCGAGCGTGGGCTGAGCGCGGATCTCTGCGTACCGCCTGACCTCGACACGGTATAAGCTGGTGAGGCAGGACACAGTCCCGTGCGCCGGTCACGCCGATGCCCGGATCTGTGTCGCGCATCAGTGCGGGAGACAGTGACGGCAACCTGCGAAGAGGAGTTAGGACAATGAAGAAGAGATTGATTCTCCTGGCCGGTCTCGGAGTCGGATTCGTTCTCGGATCACGCACCGGACGCCAGAGCTACGAACGGCTCAAGGCGCAGGCGCAGGAGCTGTGGACCGACCCTCGCGTCCAGGGCACCGTCGAGAAGGCCAACCAATCGATCCGTGAGAAGTCCCCGGCCGTCGCCGATGCCGTGCAGACCGCCGCCGACAAGGTCAATGCCGCCGCGGCCACCGGTGCCCCCGTGTCCGAGTTCGACGGTGATGAGGACGACCAGATCTCGGTGAACGGGCCTTCGTCGACGGGATCCTCGCCGAAGATCGAGCACACGCCTGCGTCCGAGGCCCGGGACTCGGTCGGTGATCCGGCGCGCCATCTCGATGACGAAGGACCCGGCGGCGTCGCCGACGACGACTGATACACGCGTCGCCCACCGCGACGCTCGCTGTGTGGGCACGCGGCATCGCTCACCGAACCACGCATCGCTCGCTGTGCGGGGCGTCGCTGCTCTGAACCGCGCCCGGGTCAGAGCAGCGAACTCGTCAGCCGCGCCACGTTCTCCACGTATTTCTTCAGCAGCGGTCGGTCGGCCCATTCCTCGGCGTCGAGTTCGACGGAGTTCGGAGCATAGCGCTCGGCCTCGAGCTCGTACATCCGCTGGGTGAATCCCTTGTTGACGATGAACATCGTGACCTCGAGGTTCATCGCGAACGAACGCTCGTCCATGTTCGACGAACCGATGATCGACACCTCGTCGTCGATGATGAGGAACTTCGAATGCAGCACAGTCGGAGCGTGGTACATGAAGATCCGCACCCCGGCCCGGACGAGCTCGTCGTAATAGGACTGCTGCGCCCTGTGGGTGAGCCAGTGATCGCCCGTCTCGCCCACGTACAAGCGCACCTCGACGCCGGACCGGGCCTCGGTGGTCAGCGCGTGGAGCAGCGACTCATCGGGGACGAAATACGGTGAGCACACGACCACGCTGCGATTCGCGTTGTAGATGAGATGGTTGAACAGACGCAGATTGTTCTCGTCCTCGAACCCCGGCCCCGAGGGCACGACCTGGGCCTGGATGCCGCCGGACTCGGGAGCCTCGAGGTCGAAGCCGTCGGGTTCGTCGACGATCTCGTCGGTCTCCGAATACCAGTCGGTGACGAACACGGCGTCGAGCTCCTCGACGACCGGACCTCTGCATTCGAGGGACAGGTCCTTCCACTGGAATCCCTTCCGCAGGTTGCGGCGCTTGTTGTAGGACCGGTCGATGATGTTCTGCGAACCGGTGAACGCGACGTCCCCGTCGACGACGAGGATCTTGCGATGATTGCGCAGGTCAGGGCGCTGGTACTCACCTCGCCAAGGGCGGATCGGCAGCGCCCGCCGCCACCGCACGCCCGAGGCATTGAGTAGTTTGACCAGCTCCGAGTAGCCCGGATAGCCCAGCGATCCGAGATGATCGATGAGGATGCGCACACTGACTCCGCGCCGATGCGCGGCCAGCAGCGAATCGAGCAGTCGCCTCGTCGTGTCGTCGATGGCGACGATGTAGAACTCGAAATGGACGAACTTCTCCGCCCGGTCGACGGCATCGGCCATGGCCTCCATGCAGGCGTGATTGTCGACGTGCAGCTCGAAGTCGTTGCCGTGGATCATCGGCAGGGCACCGAGGTCGAAGTTGAGCTGTGCGGCCGTGCTCAGCGGTTCGGACATATGGTCCCGCTGCCCGATGATCGCCCGGTTGCGCAGCTGATCGCGGATGAGGTCGTTGATCTGGGACTGCTTGTCCCGACGCCGTTTGGGCAGCTTCGCCGACCCCAGCAGCACGAAAGCCAGGATGCCGACATAGGGGATGAGGAAGATGGCCAGCAGCCAGCCCAGGGCGACCGAGGGCTTCCGATTGTGCGGAATCCAGCCGAGAGCGATGATGCGGATCACGAGGTCGCTGAGCACGAGAACGAAGATCAGCCAATTCGGCCAGGCCTGGTCGATCGTGAAGAGCGGATAGATTCCGAAATTGCCCATGACTCGCCCGTTCAGCCCCGCCCTCGTTCGTCGCCGGTTGGGTTCCTCACCTCAGGTTGAGGATCTCGCATTGCCTCCCATCGTATCCTGCCTGCGATCGCGCGCATCCATGCCCATGCCCTCTGACCACGGATGTCGCTCACTTCACGGGCCCGGCCCGGCCCCGACGGCCGTCTTGCGAGACCGCTCAGGACGGGCATGTCCACCCCACCGTCGATCGTCTCGACGGTCGCGGGCATACTGGGAGGCAACGACAAGCAGGTGAGAGCGAAGGTGCTGAGCGTGATCCGAGACATCAAGCCCGAGGGCTCCGACCCTTCGGACCTCGCCGACATCGCGAGCCGTGATCGCGTCGTCGCCGACGCCGCAGCGGTACCGGTCAGGCCCGCCGTCAGCGTGCTCATGCTCCGGGACGGACGCGAGGGCCTCGAGGTCTTCATCCAGCATCGGGTCTCGACGATGGACTTCGCCGCCGGCGTCGTCGTCTTCCCTGGCGGCCGGGTCGACCCCATCGACGTCGAGACCGCCTCGTCGATCACCGTCCCCGATCCCGCGGCGCACGCCTCCGCATGGTCGCAGTCGGCCATCGCCGAGGAGGCCGAGGGCTGGCGTGTTCTGCTCGCCACTGCTGCGCGTGAGGTCGAGGAGGAGACGGGTGCGGTGCTCGACCCGACCGGGCTGCGCCCCTGGGCGAACTGGGTGACCCCGCTGGGTCTGCCCAAGCGCTTCGACACCTACTTCTATGCGATCGCGGCCTCCGAGGTCGTCTCCGCCCAGCATCAGACGACGGAGGCCCACACGAGCGAATGGCGCTCGGTGACCGGAATCCTCACGGATGAGGGCGAAGGGCACCTCAAGCTCATGCGTCCGACGTTCGTGCTGCTGCGTGAGCTCGCCGACTTCACGACCGTCGCCGAGGCGCTCGGGGCCGAGCGGATCATCGATCCCGTCCGTCCGGAGTTCCCCTCCCGACGGGGCTCCTGAGTTCGGCTCTTCCCGCGACGGGTCCCGCTTCCCCGGTCACCGTCGGCTCCGCGCGGCGCCTCAGCCCTTCGCGCGGGCCTTCATCGCGGCCAGGCGCTCGGCCACGACCTGCTTCTGCTCCTCTGTGCCCAGCAGCTGGGCCAGGGCCTCCTGCTCGGCGTCGAGTCCGGTGCTCAGCTCCGACTCGTACGACAGGTCGACCAGCCGCTTCGCCCAGACGAGCGCCGATCGCGACCCTCCGGCGATCTGCCCGGCCAGGTCGAGGGCCCTGGCGACGGGATCCTCGGCGATCTCCTCGACGAGACCGATGAGCAGCGCCTCCTCGGCACCGATCGTGTCGGCAGTGACGATGAGCTTCTTCGCCTGTGCGGGTCCGACCAGCCGCGGCAGCAGCTGTGTTCCGCACATATCGGGGATGATGCCCCATCTGAGTTCCATGAGCGAGAGCTTCGCGTCGTGTCCGGCCACGCGCATGTCCGCACCCAGCGCGATCTGCATGCCGCCGCCGAGCGCGGCTCCGCGGACCGCGGCGATGACCGGCACCTCGATAAGCGACCAGATGTGCACGGCCTTCTGTGCCAGGGCGCGAGCGGAACCGAGTCGGGTCCCCACCTCGACTGCACTGGACACGGCGGCTGCGGACCTCGCACCGCTGTCGGTGTCGGGCTCCTCTTCGGAGGTGGAGCGGGTCGCGGCCCCGGCCTCGGCGATCCGTGCGAGTTCGGTGAAGTCGAGGCCGGCGCTGAAGGCGCGACCCCGGCCGGACAGCACTACGGCCTTGACCTCGGGCGCCTCCTTGAGCGCCAGTCCCGCCTCGACGAGGTCTTCGAAGACCTCCCGGGTGAGGGAATTGAGTTTCTCGGCGCGATCGATCTCGACGTGGGCGACGCTGTCTGAGATCGCGTAGACGACGGTCGAGTGCGTGGTCTGGGGCATGAGCGGGCCTTTCGGTGGCGGGGCCGGCAGAGTGATGTCCGGCGTCAGTATCGCGGAGACCGACCGCAGCGGGCCCGACGGGGGTCAGCGGCCCTGAACAGCCGATCAGCTGCGTTTCTTGAACCCTATCGGAGCGCCGGTCAGCGTCAAGACCAGGACCGTGACGAGGGACGCCGCGCACATCGCCACGACGCCGGGCCAGGCGAAGCCGACGAAGAGGACCGCTGACAGCCAGGCGCCGAGACTCGTGCCGAGGTAGTACACGGTGAGGTAGATGGCCGCCGAGCGCGTCGAATCGACGCCGGGTCGGGAGGCGCTGGCGGCCGCGGAGGCTCCGGTGTGGCCGAGGAAGAATCCTGCTGTCAGCAGCGACATGCCTCCGATGATGGCCGGCAGGGAGTCGATGAGAGTGATGCTCGCTCCGGCGAGCGCGACGACCATGCCGACGAGGGTGAGGCGGGTCCGGGAGTATTTCGTGGCCAAGCGGCCGTAGTAGGTGGTGACGACGGTGCCGACGAGGTAGATGAGGAAGAACAGCGCGACCGCGCCCTCGCTCATCCTCCAGGGATCCTGCTGCAGGCGGGTGCCGAGCATGGTGAAGGATCCGCCGAAGACGATCATACACAGGAACCCGGTGAGGTAGATCCGCCACAGGCCTCCGCGCAGCGGAATCACTCGCCGAGGCGGCCGGATATCGGTGGAGCTGTCGCCCGCCGTCCCCGCCCCATGAGCGGACCGGCTGCGAGCCGTCGAGAAGAGGTCGTGGCGCAGCAGCCAGACGACGATGAGGCCCAGGAGCAGGGAGACGGCAGCGGTGAAGGCGAGGCCGCCGTGCCAGCCGAGCACTTCGGAGGCCAGGCCGGTCAGCAGCCGCGAGCACAGTCCGCCGATCGTGTTGCCGGCGATGTAGACGCCGATCGCCCCGGGCAGGGCAGCCGAGGGCAGCCGCAGGGAGAGGTAGGCCATCGCCGTCGCCGGCACCGAGGCGATGGCCGCTCCCTGGAGGAAGCGGACGGCGATGAGCAGTTCCGGGGTCGGCGTGAAGGGCAGGACGAGGGCGAGGATCGCAGCCGCGATCACGCCGGCGCCGATCTGCCGCGCGTGCCCGATGCGCGGGGCCAGCATCGAGAACGGGACGAGGAAGACCGCCATGGCCACATTCGTCGCCGAGACGGTCAGGCTCGCCGTCGGACCGTCGATGCCGTAGGCCCCGCGGATGGCCGGCAGCAGCCCCTGGGTCTCGTAGAGGACGAGGAAGACGGCGACGCCGGCGAGGAAGACAGCAGCGACGGTTCGCCGAGTGCTCGTCGGACTCGGCTCGTCAGTGCTCATGGGCTCAACGCTATGCCCGCGGGGACCACGACCCCAAACGATTCCACGGCCTGACGCGTGTGAGACCGACCACCGCCTGGCCGGTGCAGCTCGATGCGAGGGCGATGTCTCTGCGGTCGGTTCCGGGCGTTCTCAGGCCTGCCTTTCCTGAAATCTGCGCGTCCCCGGTCTAGGCTCGAGATCAGGACAGTCCAAGGAGGCACAATGAAAAGGCAATTCCCCATTGTCCGGATCGCCGGCGGCGACTCGACAGGCAAGCAGGTCGCTGGCCTGGCTGCGGCCGCCTCGGCGCTCGGACTCGGCGCGCTCGCGGCATGGGATCTGGTGCAGAAGAAGCATTCGATCCTGCGCAACTACCCTGTCGCCGGACACGCCCGGTTCATGCTGGAGTCGATCCGTCCGGAGATCCAGCAGTATTTCATCGAACGCAACTGGGACGGGCGCCCCTTCAACCGTGACACCCGCACCACCATCTACGAGCGGTCGAAGGGCACTCATTCCGAGCACGCATTCGGCACCGAACACGATGTCGAACGCCCCGGCTACGAGGCGCTCATGCACTCGAACCGCCCGATCGCGAATCCCCCGCGGCCGCCGCGCGTGCGCATCGGCGGCGAGGAATGCACGCAGCCCTATGACATCTCGCTGCTCAACGTCTCGGCGATGAGCTTCGGCTCGCTGAGCAACAATGCCGTCCGCGCGCTGAACAAAGGCGCGGCGATGGGCGGATTCGCCCACGACACCGGCGAGGGTTCGATCTCTCCCTACCACCGCGAACACGGCGGCGACCTCATCTGGGAGCTCGGCACCGCGTACTTCGGAGCGCGCACTCCCGACGGCGCGTTCGACCCCGAGGTCTTCGCTGAGAAGTCGCAGGACCCGCAGGTCAAGATGGTCTCCCTCAAACTCTCACAGGGCGCCAAGCCGGGCATCGGCGGTGTGCTGCCCGGAACGAAGGTCACCGAGGAGATCGCTGAGATCCGGGGCATCCCCGTGGGCAAGACCTGCATCAGCCCGCCCGGACACAGCGTGTTCTCGACCCCGGTCGAGCTGCTGCAGTTCATTCGGAGGATGCGCGAACTCTCGGGTGGCAAACCGGCCGGCTTCAAGCTCTGCGTCGGCTCGCGCACGGAGTTCCTCTCGATCGTCAAGGCGATGGTCGAGACCGAGATCCTGCCGGACTTCATCATCGTCGACGGTTCCGAAGGCGGCACCGGAGCCGCTCCGCTGGAGTTCGAGGACAATGTGGGGCTGCCCCTGACCCAGGGGCTGATGATCGTGCACAACGCGCTCGTCGGGGCCGGGCTGCGCAAGAAGATCAAGGTCGGCGCCTCGGGCAAGATCGCCACCGGCACCGATATCGTCAAACGACTCATCCAGGGCGCGGACTTCACGAACTCGGCGCGGGCGATGATGATGGCCGTCGGCTGCATCCAGGCTCAGGTCTGCCATACCGGCAAGTGCCCGGTCGGAGTCGCCACTCAGAATCCCAGGCGCGTGCGCGCCCTCGATGTGCCCGACAAATCCGAGCGCGTGAAGAACTACCACCACGCCGTCGTCGCCGAGGCGACTCGTCTCATGGCGTCGATGGGCGCGTCCGGCCCCGAGGAACTGGAGCCGACCATGCTGCGCCGGAACATCTCGGAGTCCGATTCATGGTCCTATGCTCGCATCTATGACTGGCTGAAGCCCGGCGAGCTGCTGGGCAATCCGCCCGAGGAATGGGCGGCGGATTGGGAGACCGCCCGTGCCGATTCCTTCACCATCCCTCGCGGCCACAGCCGCTGAGACGGCGGTGGGCGGGGTCGCTTCGACGGTGGGGGCAGGCACTGAGCGCGACCGCCTCGGCGAAGGGGCGCTGGCGCTCAGCGCGACCGCCTCGGCGAACTACTCCGCCCCGCCGCCCAGGCCGCGCCGATCCACGTTCCCTGTTGTGAGGATTTCCTATGAGCACCCTCGTTCTGCTCCACTCCGCCCTGGGCCGCACCCCCGGCATGGATGCCATCGCCGAACGCTTCACCTCGGCCGGACACACGGTCCACACGCCCGACTTCTACGAAGGCAGGACCTTCACCACCGCCGAGGCCGGGGTGAGCCATTCCCAGGAGGTCGGGTTCTCGACCCTGGTGGACCGAGTGAAGGACGCCTGCGCTGACTTCGGTGACGAGCTCGTCTACGGCGGGTTCTCGCTCGGCGCTGCGATCGCGCAGCAGATGGGCAAGAACGACGCGCGGGCCAGGGGCGTCCTGCTCTTCCACGGCGGCGGCTTCCCCAAGCCGACCCGGTGGCAGACGCAGGTCCCCGTGCAGGCCCACTTCGCCGTCGACGACGACTGGCGCAGCCCCGGGACGGTCGAGACGCTGATGGAGTCGGCGGCGCGGGCGGGAGCTTACGCCGAGCACTTCCTCTACCCCGGCGGCACGCACCTCTTCAGCGACCCCACGACTGCCGACTACCGCGAGGACAGTGCCGAGCTCCTCTACGAGCGAGCCCTCGCCTTCCTCGCCCGCGGCTGAGTCCCTCTCACCCCATGACGAGGCCGTTGTCGACGATGAGGTTCTGGCCAGTCACCGCGCGGGATGCCGGGGACGCGAAGAACACCACCGCTGAGGCGAACTCCTCCGGGGTGGTCACCCGCCGCAGCGCGCTCGCCGCGGCGATCTGCTCGAAGACGGCCTCGGGAGTGGCCGAGGAGGCGTCCGTGGTCCGCAGCAGGCCTCCGGAAACCATGTTCACCCGCACCCCAGCGGGCCCGAGGTCCTTGGCGAACGTCCTGGTCAGAGACAGCAGCGCCGCCTTGCCGGCGGTGTAGTCGTGATACGGCACGACCGGGTCCTGGAACAGGTTGGTCCCGATGTTGATGACTCGTCCGGACCCGATCTTCCGAAATCCGTGCATCGCGGCCTGGATCGTGTTGACCGCACCCTCGACCGAACCGCGGAACTGATCGGCGAAGTCCGAGTAGTCGATCTCGTCGGCCGACTGGCGCTCATCACCGTTGAACGAGAAGTCGACCAGCGCATTGTTGACCACCGTGGACACGGGCGCACCGAACTCGGCGGCCGCCGCTTCGAACATCGCGTCGACGGCTCGCGAATCGGTGACATCGGCCTCGACGGCCACGGCACGTCCCCCGCGAGCGCGGACCGCCTCGGCGAGTTCCTCTGCCGCTTCGGCGGAATAGCGGTAGTTGACGACGAGCGCGGATCCTTCGATCGCGAAGGCCTTCGCGACCGCCGCGCCCAGGCCGCGACCGGATCCTGTGACGAGGACGACCTGCTCATCCAGGGGCAGGGCCTCGGAAGTGAATGCCTGGGCGTTGCTCATCACGTGTCTCCTTCGAACGTCGGTGGGCGGATCCCGCGGACCCGCTCCCAGCCTACCCATGAAACCGATGCCGCTGGTCGGAGCCGGTATTGCGGGACGGAGGAACGAGCGTCGGATGTCCGAGAACGTGCCAGGAGCGGCAAGAGTCCATAGACTGAACGAACGACCACCACCGCCCATCCCAGGAAGTCACCCTCATGAACGAGCTCGGCGCCGGCATCTCCATCGGAGTCCTCGCAGCACTCGTCGTCTTCGTCGTCTACCTCATCGCAGCGAAGCTCGGACGTTGGCAGCCACGGTCCCAGCCGGGCGGGCCGGGAGCACAGGGCGGCTACACGCAGGACCAGGGCGGGTACGGACAGGGCGGCTACACCCAAGCCACACGTCCCTGGAGCAGTGAGGACGAGACCCGCGTGCTGCCGAGCAGTGCGCGCGGCTATGACGACGCCTACGGGCGGGATGCCGAACTGCCCCGAGCAACGAAGGCCGAACTCGCTCAGAACATCCAGCACTCGGGCCAGATGGTCGAGGCGAACCGACGCGCCGCGACAGCCTCGAACGGCGACACCTTCGCCGTGTTCACCTATATCTTCGGCGCCGCGCTCATCGCCGTCGTCGCCTTCGTGTTCTTCAACAACCTCCTGCTCCCGGCCACCATCGGCGCCCTGACCGGAGCCATCATCTGCGTGGCCCTGTCGGCGACCTACACGCTGAAGTCCCTGGAGTTCTGGCCGGACAACGCGACGATCACGATCATCAATCTCATCGTGGCCCTGGCGGCATCGGTCTTCATGTACATCGGGTCCGTGCAGACTCAGCGCGACGGCATCAGCCTGAAGACGATCACCGACTCCTTCGACGCGCTGCCCTTCAGCGAGGGCTTCTCCGCCTTCGCCGTGGCCATCGGCGATCGGGTCGTGACCTTCTTCAAGGACTTCGGCTTCCTCGGCTTCGTCTTCCTGCTGTTCATGGGCATCGGCTGCGTCATCGTCGTCACCCTGGCGGCGAAGTCCCTCATCGACGTCATGGACTGGCGGATCTTCGCCCAATTCGGGCGCTTCGTCACCGATCGGCCGATGTCCTATTCGCGTGCCGTGCGCTTCCAGACGTCCAAGGTCTCGCACACCGTGACCTCGATCGTTCTCGCCGTCATCGCGGTCCTGGCATCCACCGGAATGCTCTACGACGGCTTCACCTGGTTCACACGCTGATGAACATCTCAGAAACCGGGCGCTAGGATAGATCCCGGAAATCCCCCGTCGAGTCGCGCCTCGCGTGCGTCCCTGCGGCCCAGACTGACACTGACGAACTACCCGAAGAGGGATGAGTACCTCAATTGGCGAACGGCAACGCAACATTTCGGCACTCGAACGTGGCCCTGCTCGGCCTGACCGAGACACTGGCCCCGAACGAAGTGACCTCTCAGGAATTCGACGAGCGCCTCGCCGATACGCTGTCCTCCCTCAGCCTGCCGCAGGGTCTGCTCCAGCGGGTCGCCGGCGTGTACGCGCGCCGCAACTGGGACGAACCCCATCAGTTCGCCGACGGCGCGATCGCCGCCGGCAGGAGGGCCCTCACCGAGTCGGGGGTGCCCGCTGAGGCGATCGGACTGATGGTCAACACCTCGGTCACTCGTGAGCACTTGGAGCCGTCCGTGGCCGTCGGCGTGCACGCGGGCATCGGTCTCGGCCCGCAGGCGATGAACTTCGACATCGCCAACGCCTGCCTCGGCTTCGTCAACGGCATGACCCTGGCGGCGAACATGATCGACGCCGGACAGATCGAATACGCCCTCGTCGTCGCCGGCGAGGACGCCTCCCGAGTGCAGGAAGCGACGCTGCGCCGGCTCAATCGGCCGGAGATCACGCGTGAGGAGTACCTCAACGAGTTCGCCTCCCTGACGCTGGGCTCCGGGGCCGCTGCCGCGGTTCTCGGCCCCGCCGACAAGCACCCGGAGGGCCACCGAGTCCTCGGCGGGATCACCCGTGCGGCCACCCAGCATCATGCACTGTGCGTCGGAGACCACAACGGCATGTTCACCGACACCAAAGGTCTGCTCTCCGGGGGTATGGAACTCGTCGTCGCCGCCTGGGAAGAGGCCCACGAGTCCGGGTGGGACTGGCGGGAGATGGACCGCTATGTCATGCACCAGGTCTCCGATGTGCACACGAATTCGATCACCAAGGCCGCGGGCCTCGATCCCGACCGGATCCCCGTCAGCTATCCCGAGCTGGGCAATGTCGGACCCGCCTCCCTGCCCATCACCCTGTCCCGTGAGGCCGAGAGCCTCCGGCCGGGCGACCGCATCCTGTGCATGGGTGTCGGCTCCGGCCTCAACACCGCGATGACCGAGATCGAGTGGTAGACGCTTCAATGAGATTTCCTGCACGGCCGGCTCAGGCTCCCCCGCAGCTGCCCGAGTGGGACCCCGCCTGGTCCCGGATCGTCGAGGCAGCGACCACCGACGGGACGCACGCGTTCCATGTGCTCGACACCCTGCCCGCCCTCCGCGCAGCCGGAATCGAGCCGCAGGGCACGATCGTCGCCCTCCACGGCAACCCGACCTGGTCATACCTGTGGAGACGTCTGGCCCGCGCCACTGTCGAGGCCGCCCAGTCCGGCGGCCGCGCCTGGCGGCTCATCGCCCCCGATCAGCTCGAGATGGGCTTTTCCGAACGGCTCGCGCATGAGGCGATGCCGACGCCGAAGTCCCCCGAGGTGCGCCGCATCCGCGACCGCATCGCCGACTTCGACGCCGTCGTCACGACCCTCTTCGCCGAGGCAGCCGGAGGCGCGTACTCCGGCGGCGCTGCATCCGCTGCCGGGTCGTCGGGCACCGAGGCGGCCGGAACCGGACCCGAGGAGCATCCGATCGTGACGATCGGGCACGACTGGGGCGGTGTGCTCTCCCTGGGCTGGGCGGCCCGCAACACCGACATCGTCTCGGCCGCGATCAGCCTCAACACCGCCGTCCACCAGCCCGAGGACGCCCCGGTGCCCGCACCCCTGCGCGCCACCCTCGCCGGCCCCATGCTGCCCACGGCCACCGTCGTCACCGACTGGTTCCTGCGCGTGACGCTGCGCCTCGGCGATCTCGATGCCGGCACCAGGAATGCGTTCCGCGCCCCGTACGAGACCGCGCAGGACCGGTGGGCCATCGGCAGCTTCGTCGCTGACATCCCGGTCGATGCGAACCATCCCTCGGATTCCGAGCTGCAGCGCATCGGCGACGATATCGCCGCCTTCGACAAGCCGGCCCTGCTCGTCTGGGGGCCGAAGGACCCGGTTTTCCTCGAACGCTATCTGCGGGACCTGCGCCGCCGCCTGCCGCAGGCCGATGTGCACCGCTTCGAGACGGCCTCGCACCTCGTCAGCGAAGACCACGACGTCGACGGCCTCGTCCTCGACTGGCTGAGCGCCCGGTTCGACACCGCCGCCGAGGCGCCGGGCCGCGCCGAGACGAACCCTGCGGAGGGACCGTCGGAGCGTTCGAGCGCAGCCGCCGCGGCGCGGGATTCGAGCGCCGCGGACATCCGCGCCGTGACGGCGATCCTCGATGCCCGCCGTGACGACGAAACGATCGCGTCAGTCGACTTCGCGAAGAATCCTGCGCAGCAGATCACGTGGCGCCACCTGTGGCACGTCACCACGTCGATCGCGAACGGGCTGCTCGACCTCGGCGTGAAGCCCGGGGACCGGGTGTCGATGCTCGTGCCGCCGGGCAGCAATCTCACCGCCGCGCTCTACGCCTGCCTGAAGATCGGCGCGGTCGCCGTCGTCGCCGATGCCGGACTCGGCCCGAAGGGGATGACCCGTGCGATCGCCTCGGCGGATCCGCAGTGGATCATCGGAGAGCTGCCCGGCCTGACACTGGCACGCGCTTTCGGCTGGCCGGGGCGAAGGATCTCCGTCAGCCCGCTCGGGCCCGTTCGCTCCCGCCTGTTCTCAGCGGAGACGAGTCTCACGGAGCTCTCCCGTTCCGCCCACCGGGCCGAGCTGCCCACGCCGGCAGCCGATGATGATGCGACGATCCTCTTCACCTCCGGATCGACCGGTCCTGCCAAGGGCGTGCGCTACACCCACGCCGACATCTCCGCACTGGCGGCCGTGCTGACCAGAGTGTTCGATGTCAGGGAGGGCACAGGTCTGGTGGCCGGGTTCCCACCCTTCGCGCTGCTCGGGCCTGCCATCGGGGCCACCTCGGTGACTCCGGACATGTCCGTGACGAAGCCGAAGACGCTGACCGCGAGCGCGATCGCCGATGCGATCATCGCCGGGCGGGCGACGATGGTCTTCGCCTCCCCCGCCGCCTACCGCAACGTCGCCGCGACCGCCTCGGCGCTGGATGCCGATCAGCGTGCGGCCTGCGACCGGGTCGAACTCGTGCTCTCGGCCGGCGCACCGGTGCCGCTCGAGCTCATGGACGCCATCGCCGGGGTGTTCCCCAATGCGAGCATCCACTCTCCATACGGCATGACCGAAGGACTGCTGCTCACCGACATCGACCGCGCAGGCGTGGCCGAGGCCGATGCGACCGGCGGCCTGGGAGTGTGCGTGGGACGACCGATCGACGGCGTCGAACTCGCTTTGGCCCCGATCGACGACGCGGGCGACTCCGCCGATGAGCTGGTGCAGGGGCCGGAGGCGCGGAACCGCCTCGGCGAATTCGTCGTCAGCGCCGCGCATATCAAGTCCGGCTACGACAACCTCTGGCGGACCACCGCCGATTCTGCCCGCGATGGCCTGAAGGGCCTGCACTGGCACCGGACGAACGACATCGGTCACATCGACGACGCCGGGCGAGTCTGGCTCGAGGGACGTCTGCAGCACGTCGTCACCACTGCGCGCGGGCCTGTCGGCCCCGGCGGCCTCGAAGCGCTCATCGACGCCGACGCCGAGGTCAGTCGCAGTGCCGTGGTCGGAATCGGCCCCGTCGGGACTCAGGCCCTGGTCGCTGTGCTCGACGCCGAAGGCACTTCGCTCTCCCCCGGGCTGGCGCCTCTGGAGCTCACCGCCCGGCTGCGTGAACAGGCGGCGCGGACAGGCGGCCATGATCTCGCCGCGGTGCTCGTCGCCCCGGAGTTCCCCACAGACATCCGCCACAATTCGAAGATCGACCGCTCCCGTCTCGCGGCCTGGGCTGACAGTGTCCTGGCCGGTGGTCCGGTGCGCGGAAGAGTCTGAGGAGCTGAAGTGAGAATCACCGTCACCGGAGCCTCCGGGCTGCTCGGTTCGTCCGTCGCACACGCACTCGTCTCCGCCGGTCACGAGGTCACGACGCTGCAGCGCCGCCCCTCCGGAGTCTCAGGCGCCGCGGATGTTCTCGGCTCCGTGACCGATGCGGCCGCGGTCGAGCGGGCCGTCGACCGTGCCGAGGCGGTCGTGCACCTGGCTGCGAAGGTCTCGATGATGGGCGATCCCAAGGATTTCGAGGCCGTGAACATCGGAGGCACGCGGACCCTCGTCGACGCGGCCCGGGCCGCCGGTGTGCCGCGTCTGGTCCACATCTCCTCCCCGTCGGTGGCGCATACGGGTGCCTCGATCATCGGGGACGGGGCTGAACCGGCCTCTCCGGAGTTCGCGCGCGGCGAGTACGCCCGGACGAAGGGAGCCGGAGAGCGCATCGCGCTGGGTGCGGACTCGCCGGATTTCCGGGTGCTGGTCCTCCGTCCGCACCTCATGTGGGGTCCGGGTGACACTCAGCTGACGGAGCGGGTCATCGACCGTGCCCGTTCCGGCCGGATGCCGGTGCTCGGATCGGGCGCGGCGCTCGTCGACACCCTCTTCGTGGACAATGCCGTCGAGGCGATCGTCGCTGCCGTGTCCGCGGTCGATTCCGCTCACGGCGAGTCGCTCGTGGTCACGAACGGTCAGCCGCGGCCGATCGGCGAACTGATGTCACGCATCGCGATCGCCGGAGGCGCCGCACAGCCGAAGCTGCGGATTCCAGTGGCTCCGGCGCTGGCAGCCGGCACAGTGGTCGAGAAGGTGTGGGAGCTGGGCGACCACGACGACGAGCCCCCGCTGACGCGTTTCCTCGCCGAACAGCTCTCGACCTCTCACTGGTTCGATCAGCGACGGACGCAGGAGGTGCTGGGCTGGACTCCCCGGGTCAGCATCGAGGAAGGACTGGAGATCCTCGCCGCGCGTTACGCCTGACCGCGCGCATCAGAGCCGGTACTGGCTGTTCTCCTCGGCCGAGGAGCGCATGCGTTTGGACGATGAGGATGCTTCGACCTCGTCCACGTCCTCATCGGTCTCTTCGGCCGTCTCCGGCTCGTTTCCTTCGATGGCATCGACCGACATCCCGGGTTCGCCGGTGGGCGGGTTCTCGAGTGAGGACCCACCGGCGGATTCGTCGAAATCCTCCGGATCGAGCGTGGCGGGTTCCTCAGCCGTGGTCTCGCGGCTCTCGGCCTCTGCCGCTCCCACCTGAGGCGCGGTGTCGGGGCGGGCAGGGAGTGTGGGCGGCATGGGCGGAGGTGCCGGCAGGTTCGAGGCCGCGGACGGATCGGTGTCGGGCGTCGCCGGGCCGCGTCGTTTCGCGTCGGCATCCGCGGACTCTCCCGAGTCCGACTCCGCGGAGTTCGTCCCTCCCGAGTCCGTCTCCGCCGAGTCCTCGAGCGATGACTGCTCCTCGACCTCATCGGTTTCGGTCGCTTCGGCTGGTTCGGTCGCTTCGCCCGATTCGGTGTCCTCGGCGTCTCCCGTCTGCTCGTCATCATCGCCTCCCTCAGTTCCCGCAGCTTCAGGTAGGACGGTCGCTTCAGCGGGGACGGCGGGTTCTGCAGTGTCGAAGGGCTCTGCAGCAAAAACGTCGCTATCTGCGGTGTCGGCAGACGCACTCGGGTCGGATCCCTCGGTCGCTGGCGCTGCGGTGCCCAGTTCCTCGTGCGCGTCGGATTCGGCGTCGGCCGAGCCCACATCAGCGTCCTCGGAGGAGCCCGCGCCCTCGGGCGGGTTCGTGCCCTCGGAGGACTCCGCGGCAGCAGAGCCGGTGGGCGATCCCGGCAGCGCCCCTTCGATGCCCTCGAGGCTCACGCCTGCCTCGGCGGCCAGACGTGCGCGCCGTTCGGCCCGTGCCTGAGCACGGTCCTCTTCGCTTCTCTGCGGCTTCGCCGCTTCGCTCTTCGGCTGGGTCGGGCGGACGGCCTCCCAGACCAGCAGGACGATCAGCATCGTGACACCGACGGTCACGCCCATTAAGACCGAACCCCACGGTCGCGCCATCCCGAAGAAGTCGACGAAGACGTTGAGTCCGAACATGACAGCCAGGCCGAGGATCAATGCAACCAGGAATCTCATATCCCCATTGTGCCCTCTCTCCCACCGACTGCAGGGAAACGGGTCGACTTTCGTACCGCCTCCATCTCCGCGCCGAAGCGGTCTCCGTGGCGAAGAACGGGACCCGCCTCGGCGATTCCGTGTGCCATGCGTCACAATGGGGGCATGGATATCAACGCCGAGAGCACCGTCCCCAGCTACGACGATGTCGTGTCCCGCATCGCTGATGACGCTCATGGATTCTGGCTCGAGCAGGCCACGAGTCTCATCGATTGGGTCACCGAGCCGACGCAGGCCGTCGACGATTCGAATGCGCCGATCTATCGCTGGTATCCCGATGGGGAACTCAACGTCTGCTACAACGCGATCGACCGCCACGTCGAGAACGGCCGCGGCGAGCAGGCCGCCATCATCTACGACTCACCGGTCACCGACACCGTCCGCACGATCACATACGCCCAGCTGCAGGACGAGGTCTCGCGCTTCGCTCGCGGCCTGTCCGACAAGGGAGTGGCCAAGGGCGATCGCGTCGTCATCTACATGCCGATGATCCCCGAGGCGGCCGTGGCCATGCTCGCCTGCGCCCGCCTCGGCGCCATCCACTCCGTCGTCTTCGGCGGATTCGCACCGAACGAACTGGCCGTGCGCATCGACGACACCGCCCCGAAGGCCGTCATCTCCACTTCCTGCGGAGTCGAGAAGAACCGCGTGCTCGAATACAAGCCGATGCTCGACGAGGCCATCGACATCGCCGAGAACAAACCGGAGTTCTCCGTCATCGTCCAACGCGAGGAACATCGCTGTGAGCTCGGGGAGAACGACGTCGACTACGCCGAGATGCTCGCCCAGACCGCCGAGGGCATCGATCCGGTCACCGTCAAGGCCACCGATGAGCTCTACGTCCTCTACACCTCCGGCACCACCGGCAAGCCCAAGGGAATCGTCCGCGACTCGGGCGGATATGCCGTGGCCGGCGCGTTCTCGATGCCGGCGCTGTTCGACCTCCACCCGGGCGACACGATGTTCACCGCCTCGGACGTCGGCTGGGTCGTCGGCCACACCTACATCGTCTACGCCCCGCTGCTGGCGGGAATCATCTCGGTGCTCTACGAGGGCAAACCCGTGGGCACGCCCGACGCCGGAGCCTTCTTCCGCGCCATCGAACAGCACGGGGTCAACGTCCACTTCACCGCCCCGACGGCCATGCGCGTGGTGCGCAAGGAGGACCCCGACGGCGAGCTGATGAAGAAGTACGACCTGACGAGCCTGCGCGCGGAGTTCCTCGCCGGCGAACGGCTCGACCCCGACACCTACGAATGGACGACGAAGACCCTCGCCGAGGCGACCGGACGCGACATCCCGGTCGTCGACAACTGGTGGCAGACGGAGACAGGGTGGCCGATCGCGGCGAATCCGCTCGGACTCACCCGGTTCCCCCTCAAACCCGGATCACCGACCAAGCCGGTGCCCGGCTACCAGGTGGAGATCCTCGATCCGAGCGGAAACCCGGTGCCTGCCGGCGAGGAGGGCCTCATCGTCATCAGGCTGCCGCTGCCCCCGGGGACCATGGCGACCGTCTGGGGCGATGACTCACGCTTCATCTCCTCCTACCTGGCAGCATTCGACGGCTATTACCTCACCGGCGACTCCGGCTATCTCGACGAGGACGGCTACGTCTACGTCATGGGCCGCACCGATGACGTCATCAACGTCGCCGGGCACCGGCTGTCGACCGGCATCATCGAGGCCGTCGTCGCGTCCCACCCCGCGGTGGCCGAGGCCGCCGTCATCGGCGTCCACGACGACGTCAAGGGTCAGATCCCGCGCGCCCTCGTCGTCCTCGGCGACTCCGCCGAGGCAGCCGATCCCGATGCCGTCATCGACGAACTCGTCGCCCTCGTACGCAAGGAGATCGGCCCCGTGGCGGCATTCAAGCGCGTCGACATCGTCCCCGGTCTGCCGAAGACCCGATCAGGCAAGATCCTGCGCAAGACCATGCGCGAACTCGCCGACGGCGTCGAGAACCCAGCGGTGCCGTCGACGATCGAGGACCGCGCGGTCCTCGACGACCTCGAGTCGGTGCTCGCCCGCCGCTGAGGCTGCTGTCGAGGCGATTGCCGGCAGCGACCTCAGGAGTTCCGTCCCTGCTCGAACCCGGCGGCGAAACCGCGCTCGAAGGCTTCCTGCACCTCACGCTCATGGTCACGCTCCCGGTCGCGTCGGTCATCGGCCCATCCGAACGGGTCGAAACCTCGGCGGCCCGGGCCGAAACCTGGTCCGAACCCTGGTCCGAATCCGCGTCGTCGGCGGCCTCCGCCGTGATCGCGGCGGTGTTCACCACCTCCTCCGTGATCGTGGCGATCACGACCTCCGCCGTGATCGCGGTGATCGCGGTGATCGCGACCTCCGCCGTGATCGCCGCGATCGCGGTCGTGCGGATGCGAGCGGTCGGCACACCGGTCGGGACCGAAGGCGTCGACGATCTTCGACAGTGAGGACTTGAGGTCCTCGAACTCCTCCGAGGAGAGCACCTCCTCGACCTTCTCACCGACGCCATCGCGCAGATCCCACATCCGCTGCCGGAGCTCGTCCGGACTCACATCACCGACCGGATCCCATCCGCGATGCCCACGGGGAAGGCCGCAGCTGACCGGCTCTTCCGGACCCGGGGCACCGTCGGCGACCACCTCGTCAGCATCCCGGCCTCGGCGTCCGCGCCACATCTTCCCGAAGTCGCGGGGATCGAAACCGCTGTCGGCGGCTGCGGCGCGGAATTCGCGGCGCAGCACATGGCTGACCTGCCTCAGCAGCTGCGGCAGGTCGACCTCGCCTCGGGCATCGCCCTCGGTCGAGTCGGCGGCACCGGCATCTTCGAACGGGCTCTCGGCATCGTCTCTGTCATCGTTGAAGTCATCTTGCGTGCTCATGTCTTCTCCTTTAGTTGTCATCCGACATGTACATGCAGAATGACATGCATTTCAGGTGCATGTCAAGCAACATGTAAAATGCGAGCATGAGCTCAGACGATGACATCCGGACGATCGCGGAGGCGCTCACCCGCTTGCAGTGGCGGCGCGGGCCCGGCGGACCGCGCGGTTTCGGTCCGCCTCGGGGATTCGGCCAGCGCAGCGGATCGGCCGAGCCGAACCATGGCGAGTTCCCCTTCGGCGGACGTCACGGCCCCGGCGGCAGAGATCGACAGGACCACGGTCCCGGCCGCCGCGACGATGTCGGCTTCGAATGGCGCGAGAAGTTCAAGGGCCATTTCGGCGGACGCGCGCAATGGCAGCTGCTCATCGCCCTGGTCCAGGCAGGCACTGCGCTCGGAGTGAGCGCCATCGGCGAGGCGATCGGCGTCGATCAGCCACGCGCTTCGCGTCTGGTCGCTCAGGGTGTCGAGCTCGGACTGCTGCGGCGCGAGGCCGATCCCGAGGACGCTCGCCGCACCCTCATCGCCCTCACCGACAAGGGGCGGGCGATCGTCAATCGCTTCCGCGGGGCACAACGCGACAACGTCGATGAGGCGCTCAGCGAGTTCACCGCCGATGAGCGTGCCCAACTGGCCGCTCTGCTCACCCGACTGGCCGACGCCTGGCCGAAATGATCAGCTCTCGGCGAGCTGCTTGAGCCGCTTGAGCGAGGCCAGAAGATTCGAGACCGTCGTCGACTGCGCCCGCGGCAGGCGCTGGGGATCGCGCAACTCGGTCCAGTCGTAGGTGTGACGGACGAG
The DNA here is from genome assembly GCF_017808095.1 of Brevibacterium renqingii. Lineage (NCBI taxonomy): Bacteria > Bacillati > Actinomycetota > Actinomycetes > Micrococcales > Brevibacteriaceae > Brevibacterium > Brevibacterium renqingii. Next base: position 90,647 of record NZ_JADBHG010000002.1, read on the forward strand.
GCAGGCGCCCTCCCCGGACGGCTCGATCTCCCAGACCCACTTCTGGCCGAAGGGCTCTCCCCCGACCTCCGAGGGCTTCCAGGCGATGAGCCTGCCCTCGGCGAAGTCGACGATGCGGTTCTCCCGGTCGACGCCCTTCGTCAGCGTCGTGACGAAGGAATCGCCGATGCCTCTCACCCGCTGATCGTCGACGGCCGATCCGAGGTTGTCGTTGCCGTCCCATTCGGGCTGCCTCGCGGGATCGGCGATGAGCTCGAACACCGCTGCCGCCGGGGCCGCAACGTCGAGTTCGGCGCTGACGACCTTGAGAGCGGGGTCGATCGAGTCGAATACTGATGCGTCAGGTGCCTGTTCGGTCATGATGTTCTGCCTTCTCGTGTGCTCTCGGTCCCGGTGCGGGCTCATGGTTCGCATGGATGAGACACAGTCAGGATACACAGATCCGACCCTGCATCCCGCGGACTCGAGCTGCCTTCCGGCCAGGCACGTCGGGCAGCGAGCGCACGCAGCGCGAGTTCCTGCCGCTCGCTCAGTCCTCGAGTGCACGGTCCTGGCGCTCAGCTCGCTGGGCAGCCGTACTGAAACGGGTGAACAGTCGCGACGAGTCGCTGGAGAGGCTGAGCAGCACGGCGACCTGCATGGCAATCGTCATCAGTGCGTACATGTTCGTGGCCAGATCCCGATCCCCGGTGAAGTAGTTCGTCATCGACACGATCACGGAGATCGTCGACAGGGTGAGGATCCACAGTCGGGCCCGATTGCTGCCGCGGAACACCGCAGTCGACGCAATCACCTGCAGGCACCCGATGAGGAGGCTGAGCCCGATGAGCACTCCCGCGGCGATGCGCGTGGCCGTATCGTCGCTGAGCGCGGTGATATCAGCGCTGTAGTCGGTGACCTCGGAGCGCAGACCGTCCCAGTCGAGCAGCGTGCCGATCACATCCCAGGCCTGGAAGATGAGCAGCACGAGAACGAGGGCGGCGCCGATGACCGTCTGCAGCGGGCGCCGCCGCCACAGCGTCTTCGTCACGTCCGACACGGACCGCGATTCCGTGTAGATCTGCGTGGCGTCCAGAGTCAGTTCCAGACGCTCCGGGCGATCCCCCTCATCGGCGACCACCTCGGCGACGTCGAGGATCGGCAGATGCCCATCGGTGACGATCGCGTCCCCGCCGCCATTGCGGGAGTGGTAGCCCGTCGAGAAGTCCTTGATCCTGTGCACGGTGATCGATTCGCCGACCGCGGTCACGGTCTCGACGATGTGATCGCGTTCGACGTCGGTGTCCTCCTCGATCCTGTGCGTGAACTGGAGGGTGAACAGGGAGATCCCGACGGCCTTGTCATAGGTGCCCGCGGCCAGCCAGTCGGCCTGATGGCCGCCGGGCAGCAGCCATCCGCGCGGACACTTCCAGAAGCGCACGTGGTGCCGTTGCCCGGGGTCGCCGTCGACCTCCTGCTGATAGGCGAAGTCCTGCCGCCGGCCGAACAGCAGCAGCGGGGACACCGGCGCCTGCGGATAGCTGCGCTTCGTCACCGTCGAACGGATGATCTCCCAGGTCGATGCGGGCGTGATGCTGTCGGCGAGGATCCACCCGGCCGCCCTCATCGCGTGATGGATCTGCGCTTCATCACCGCGCCAGGCGAGGTTGACCGGGTCGCCGAGCAGACCGTCGGACGTCCGAGTGCGCCCGATGAAATAGTTCGGCACATAGATCTGCGAGAGGATGCGATGGAGCCGCGGCAGGGCGAGATAGGACACCACGGCCCAGAACACGAGCAGGGTCAGCACCTGCCACCACCCGAGGCTGAATCCCTTGAGCAGGATCAGCAGAGCCAACCAGGTCGACGCCGCGCCGCCGAAGAGGAAGAAGAGGTAGTCGAGCACCCCGGTGGGCGTGAAATGGTGCCGACGATAGATGAACGGCTGCTTGAGCCGACGCTTGTGCCCGGCCACCGCTTCCGCGGCAGCCGGCTCGTCCGTCGCACCTCCTGAGGTCATGGGTGACAGTGTAGTGAAATGGCCTCACCCGCCGGAATGCGGAGAACCCGAACCTCCTTCGCCGAGGCGGCCCGACCCCCGACGTCGCAGCTCCGCGGTCGCCGTCGCGGCCACCTCCCGACTCTCGTCGTGGGCCAGTCGCACGAGCAGATCCGACACCAGCGCCCGATGCTCGGCGCCCGGCGGGTGTTCGGCGCCCGGCGGGTGTTCGGCGCCCGGCGGGTGTCCAGCGGCAGCCTGCCCATCAGGAATCTCGATGAGGACCTGCAGGGCCCGAAAACGCTCGACGGCGCGCGGCGAGCCTGCGGCGCGGGCCAGCTCGGACATGATCGCGGCGGCAGAGGAACAGCCCCGGGTGACGTAGCCGGCGAGCGCCTCGGCCGCCTCGATGTCGCGAGGCCCGGTCATCGCAATGGCCAGCAGCTCCGGCACAGCGGCGGGGTCGTCGAGCCCGGCCGCGGCGAAGGCGGAGAGGCTTCTGACCTCATCGTCCTCATCTTCCAACAACCTCCGCAGGGCGCCCCGAATCAGTTCCGCGGACTCGGGGGCGAGCTCATCGGCGTCGGTCGTGCGACTGATCTCATCGAGTGCGCGGATCGCTCTCAGCCGCACCTCGGCAGAGACATCGTCCGCCCCATCGACGAGATGAGCGATCGCGGCGGGCCCGGCCTGGGCGAGCGCCCACCGCATGGCCCCCGCCGCATTGAGTTCGGGTTCGTCGAGGACCGCCGCCGAGAGGGCTTCGATCGGCACGCTTCCATCGACTCCGCCGCCCAGAGCCGCTTTGTGCCGTTGAATGACGTCGGCGGATTCGAGGGAGCGCATGAGGTCGACGGTCCACAGCAGCGCCTCGGAGTCGGTCCGCCCGAGCCGATCGACCCGCTCGAGGTGGTCGAGCAGGCGCTGCTCTGAGGCGATGCGCTGACGCGTCTGCGCAATGAGATCGCGCATCAGCCCTCCGGCGTCGAAGTTCGGGTCGGCGAGCACCTCTCCGACTTCGGTCAGCGACATCCCGAGTTTGCGCAGACCCTCGATGTGGAAGATCCGCCCGATGTCGGCGTCGGAGTATCTGCGGTAGCCGGCGGCTGTCCGCTGGTCGGGCGCGAGCAGGCCGATGGATTCGTAGTGTCGCAGCATGCGCGCGCTCACACCGGAGCGCCGTGCCACCTCGCCGATGAGCATCTCCGCCTCACTTCCCGCCTCACTTCCCGCCTCGCTTCCCGGCTTGTTGTCCGCGGCTCGTGTCCGGAGGAAGGGGCCCGAGACCGAAGCCGCATACCGTCAGGCTTGCCCCGCCCGACGGCATGCGCACGATCGTCCCTTCCCGAAGCCGATCTAGATCGTCGTCTCGGGCCCCAGTGCGACCACCCGTTTGGCTGCGGCCAAGGCGTGGGCGAAGCCGGCGTCGGGATCTGCGAACATCTCCCGGGTCGCCATCGCGTGCGCCCGCACTGTGTCGTCCTCTGCGAGAAGCTTCTCATCGAGCACTGACACGAGATCCTCGCCCAGGGCGACGACGGTTCGGCTGAGACTCTTCTGCATCTCCACATCCCCGCGCCCCAGCTGCGTGATCAGCACCTCTGCAAGGTCCTCCCGCTCGTCGCCGGGCACCAGCGCAGCCGCAGAGCGCCAGGCGCTGCGAGCCACCTCGGTGTCGGGATGGGCGATCAGGCGATCCCCGATGCGCCTCGGGTCCTGAGCCTGCCAGCCGCGCCGGTCGCCGATCTTCGACAGGGTGTGCAGCGCCTGGGAGATCGCCTGCGGCACCGCCGAGTCGAGCTCACTGATCAGCCGCGGCACGGTGTCCTCGGCGGGCAGGCGGGTAAGGGCCCAGGTGAGCATGTCGCGGACGAAGAAGTCCGGCTCGGTCTCGCACCTGGCCACGAGTGCGCCGAGGTCGCGAGGGTCGGCTCTGATTCCGATCTGCAGGGCGGCCTGCAGGCGCTGCTGCGGATCGGGCGCTGAGAGCGCGGGGACGAGTTCCGTCTGTGGATCGGTCATGATGTCCACCTCCTGTCCCCTCAGTGAAGACCTTCACATCGTGTCAAAGTCAAGCACTTCGGTCACCTCAGCCCTCACCCGACCAGCCGCCGGTCGCCGGGGCCGTGGAGGTCGCGTCCGGAGTTCCGGCGTCACCGGTGACCGAATCGTCGGCGACGCCGACGAGGACGAGGATGACCACCAGGAGCACCGTCACACCGACAGCGACGAACACGAAGGCCGCGATCAGACAGCTGAACAGAGGCGGCCGCCGATTGTGCCGTGCGAAATTCACCATGGCTCGATATTAGGTCGTCTCCCTCTCCCCGGCGCTCCGAGAGCGGGAATGGTGCAGGGTTGGAACATGCGAGCGCGCAATGCCTCTTCTCTGTCCCGCTCGCCCTTCCGTGACCTCCCTGTGATAGAAGGCACGGCGTGGTCTGATGAGGTCTTCAGTTTGTTGCATTATCGTTATATTCATGCCTCGACTGACACGACACCGCAAGGGCCGCCGGTCCGTGCTCGTCGGTGCCCTGCTCGGACTCGGAGCAGCAGTGACGGCACTCGTCGTGGCGGCCGTCATCATCATAAACGCGCCCTTCTCATTCGGCTCCACGAAGATCAGGCAGATGCAGATGGCTACCGTCAACCAGCTCAATGAGCAGCAGATCGGCAATGCTCGCCTCATCATCGGCGTCGGCCTCGGCGGCGGTTTCGACGACAGGGCGATCCGCATCGCCCTCATGACGGCGCTGCAGGAATCCTCGCTGCGCAATCTCGATTCCGGCGATCGCGACTCCGTCGGCCTGTTCCAGCAGCGGCCCTCGCAAGGATGGGGCGAGCCGGAGCAGCTCACCGATCCGGTCTACGCCGCGAAGGCGTTCTATGGCATCAACCCCGAGGTCGAGAACCCCGGACTCGACCAGATCGAGGGCTGGAACACGATGTCGCCGACCGAGGCGGCGCAGTCCGTGCAGCGCTCTGCCCTTCCCGATGCCTACGAGCAATGGGAGAAGCTCGCCGACGATCTGCTGGGGTCGCAGTCCGATGTCGAGGCCCTGGACTGAATCGCCCGAGCTCTCGCGTCGATCCCCGGCCTGCCTCGGCGGAGGCTCAGAGGGTCTGATCTGACCCGTCAGCGGCCGGCAGCCGGGTGGCCGAGTCGGTTGTCCGGTAATCTGCACTCATGGCTTCCACTCCCGATTCCGTTCCCGTCGATGACGAGGTCGAGCAGCTGCTGCTCAATCCCGAGGACAATCTCGAAGCCATCACGGAGACCGCCGACCTCTTCAAGGCCCTGGCCACGCCCTCGCGGCTGAAGATGCTCCTCGTCCTCACCCACGGGGAGGCGACGGTGACGCATATCGTCGAATCGACCGGCCTGTCCCAGCCGCTGGTGTCCCAGCATCTGAAGTTCCTCCGCGGCCTTCACCTCGTCGGGGTCAATCGGATCGGTCGCGAAGCCTACTATTCGCTCAAGGACGACCACGTCGCTCACATCATCCTCGACGCGATCGCCCACACGATCGAAGCCCACGAGCACTGAGTCCACGAGCGCTGACCTCGGAGAACTGGCCTTGGAGCACTGACCTCGCCGAGGCGGCTGACCGATGTGATCTCGCCGAGGCGGCCTCCGCGGTGCGATCTCATCGCGGAGGCCGCCGCCGGTTCCGTATCAGCGCCTCCGGTCCCCCGCCGACGACCCACACGATCGCGGCGACCACCACCGCGCCCGCCCATTGGGCCGGCTGCAGCCGTTCACCGGCGATGAACGATCCGAGGACGACGGCAGAGAGCGGCTGCAGCAGCATGAGGGCCGCTGTCGTGGGCACGGGGACGAGGGGACTGGAGATGCTCAGCAGCACCCAGGACAGCGCCTGCCCGCAGACGGCGAGTGCGAGCATCCACGCCCAACCGTCCCAGCCGAGAGCGAAGTCGAGGCCGCCCAGGCCGAGGCCGGCCACCGCCGTCATCACTCCGGCCGCGATGGTGCCGACCTCGACGGGGGCGACGACGAAGTCCGGTGCCAGGCGACGGCAATGGTGGATGCCGAAGATGTAGACGCCGTAGAGCACGCCCGAGAGGATGCCGAAGATCGCTCCCCTGGTCGGGTTCTCGGCGGCCGCGTCGACGCCGAAGACTCCCCCGGTCAGCAGCATGCCGATGATCATCAGCGGCACGCAGCCGATGAACAGCCATCCGGGACGACGCCCGCCGAACATCCACACGAGGGCCGGGAAGACGATGACCTGGACGCTGATGAGCACCGTGGAGACCCCGAGCCCGGCATCGAGCACGCTCTGGGCCCAGAGCACATAGTCCAGACCCAGTGCCGCCCCGGAGATCCCGGCGATGACGAGCGCCTTGGGCGGCACACGCCCGTGTCTGCGGATCTCGAGCACGGCCAGGGGTGCGAGCACGACGACGGCGATCCAGCACCGCAGGAATGCTGCGGTGGGGGCGGTCGCCTCGGCGAGGATGACGAACAGTCCCGCCGACCCCAGTAGCACGGCGGCCACGATGACACCGAGGACGGGCAGCACCTGCGGGGCGGGAGTCTGCCGGTCCCCGTCCGCCTCGCCGGAGCTCATCCCATCCAGTCGAGGATGCGGTCGATCGCCTCGGCGGTGCGATCCGCGCCGACGGCCAGGGACAGACGCACCGCGCGAGAGCCGTCGACCGAGTCGAAGTCGTCGCCCGGGGCGAGCGCGACGCCGGTGGCTTCGAGCAGCTGCTCACACCACTGGCCGGAGGTCTCGAGTCCTGCACTGTCGAGGATGTCGTCGATGCGCGAGTACATGTAGAAGGCGCCGTCGGGCGGAGCCATCTCACCGAAGCCCAGATCACGGTTGGCCGCCAGCACGTGCTCGCGGGCGCCGGCGAAGGAGGACACGGCCGCCTCGCATTCGGCATAGGACTCCTCGGTGAACCCCGCCACCGCCGCGTACTGGGCCGGGACCGGGGCGCACAGTGACAGGTTGCCCGTGACGTTCTGTGCCGGTCCCACCAGCGACTCGGGCAGGATCGCCCAGCCGAGACGCCATCCCGTCATGCCCCAGTACTTCGAGAAGGAGGAGATGACGATCGCATCGTCGTCGTGGGCCAGCACGCACTCTCCGCGGGTGCCGATGTAGCTGATGCCGTGGTAGATCTCGTCGGAGATCACCTGCACCCCGTGGTCGCGGCACCAGTCCGTGAGCTCTCCGAGAGCTTCGGCGCCGATCATCGTTCCCGTCGGATTCGCCGGCGAGGCGAGCATGAGTCCCTTGAGCGGGGCTTCGGCATGAGCGGCCTCGAGCAGTTCGACGCTGGGCTGGAAGCCCTCGTCCGCCCCGCAGTCGAGTTCGACGACCTCGCAGCCGAGCGCGGCGAGGATGTTCTTGTACGCCCCGTAGCCGGGCCTCGCCAGAGCCACCCGGTCGCCGACATCGAAACAGGTGAGGAACGTCGTCTGGAAGGCACCTGAGGATCCTGTGGTGACGGCGATGCGTTCAGGTGGGATCTCGAGGCCGTACCAGTCGCGGTAGTGTCCGGCGATCGCCTCCCGCAGTTCGGGGATGCCGAGGATCGGGGAATAGCCGAGGCCGGTTCCGTCCTGGGCGACTTCGGCGGCGCGGCGCAGAACGGGTGTGGGGGCGCCCTGAGTCGGTTCGCCCAGGCACATGGCGATGGTGTCGCGGCCGGCGCGCTGCATCTGCCCGACGGTGGCGACGATGCCCATCGCCGCGAAGGGTCTGACGAGGCCGGACCGGGCGGAGGCAGCAGGGGTGCAGGCAGTCATCGTCTCACTTCTTCTCACGCGGGACACGGCCGAGGAGATGGAATTCGGGGTTCGGGACCATCCCGGAGATGTGGGCCATGCGGTTGGACAGGCCGAAGAATCCCGTGATGGCGGCGATGTCCCAGGCATCTTCGTCATCGAATCCGTGCTCAGCCAGCTCGGCGTGGTCGCTCTCGTCGACGGCCCACGGCTCCTCGCACACCTTGACGGCGAAGTCGAGCATCGCCGTCTGCCGTGCGCTGATGTTCGCCTGACGGTAGTTCGTGGCCACGACATCGGCGATATAGGGGTCCTTCTGGAAGATCCGGAGCATCGCCCCGTGCGCGACCACGCAGTAGAGGCAATTGTTCACCGCCGAGGTGGCCACGACGATCATCTCCCGGTCGGCCTTGGTGAGGTTGCCGGTCTCCTTCTCCATGAGCGCGTCGTAATAGGCGAAGAAGGCGCGGAACTCGGCCGGCCGGCGAGCCAGGGCGAGGAAGACATTGGGCACGAAGCCCGACTTCTCGGACACTTCGAGGATCTGGGCTCGGATGTCATCGTCGACGTCGTCGATCTCAGCAAGGGGATATCGCATATCTCTCATGCTAGCCCGAGTCCCTCCGCGCCCGCCGAGGGCTCATGCTAGCCCGAGTCGCTCCGCGCCCGCCCAGGGGACGATACAGTGAGGGCACGACGTCCGTCCATGCATCGAAGGAGATCGCAATATGACCGCTGACAACCCCGCAGAAGACACCGGATCGACCGGCGAGGTCCAGCTCGACAACGGGGTGTTCCGGGTGACGAAGTGGACGATCAGACCCGAAGGCGTGATCCCGATGCACAGGCATGAGCACGAGTACGTCGTAGTGCCGATGGTCACCGACACGATGCTCGTGCGCAATTCCGACGGCACCGAGATCCGCGCCGAGCTCGAGGCCGGAGTCTCCTATACGCGCCCCGCCGGCTCCGAGCACGAGGTGTCGAACCCAGGCGGCAGCGCCGATGTCGTCTTCGTCGAGATCGAACGGCTCTGACCACCTGCTCGGAACGGGCAGCGCGGGGCGGTCACCTCGGGTCGGCTACCTCGGCGCGGGGGGTCGCCTCGGGACGGCCACCTCGGCGCGGGGCGGTCACCTCGGTGCGGCCACCTCGGCGCGGGCAGCGTATGCACTGGCCGCGTCCGCATACGTGCTGACAGTGCCTTAGGTGGACGAAATGGGCGGAAAAATCGCTGGGAGGATCCGCCCAAAGCGACCACCTAAGCGCACGCTTTCCGCCTAGAACGACCACCTAAGCGGGAGATGTCTGGCCCGAACAACTGCCTGAGCTCGTGTACTCGCAGTGACTTGCGCGCTCATTCCTGTGGACGAGGAAACTCTGTCCACAGGCAGAATCTCGTCTCTCCCCTTCTTGCCGAGACTGCGACAGCATGGCGTGCATGTACAACAGTCGAATGTGGGAGCGGCGTGATTACCCGCGTCTGTTTCGCGTGGGACAGGCAGAGGAACTCGGCATCTCCCGGCACCACCTGCTGTACACCCGGCGATGCCCGATCGTCCTGCCGGGCGTCCGAATGGATCGCGATACGACCGAGTCTCTCCGGACACCCGAATGGGCCGACAGTTCGTGGACCGGAGACTCGCTGCGGCTGCGCGCGGCCCGGCTCAAGTTCCCGAATGTCCTGGCCGACGATGTCACCGCTGCTCGCATCTTCGGATGGCCGCTGCCGAAGAGCCAGATGAATGACCACCTGTACCTGTGCACCACCGACAGGAATCTGCGGATCCGGCTGCCGAAGGTGTCCCTCCGTCGTACGCAGCACATCGTTCCTGCTCACTGGCTCGACCTGCCCGTGCTCATGCCGGCGGAGGTCTTCGTCCGGCTCGGCGCCCGCCTCAGCCTGGACGACCTCGTGAAGGCCGGAGATGCGGGAGTCGGCAACTGGCATGACCCGCCGCAGATGTGCATCGCCGATCTCAACTCCATTCTGGAGTCACGCCGCCGGCTGCGGGGTCGAGAGAAACTGCTCGAGGCTGTGCGCCTGATCCGGCCCGGTGTCGATTCGCCGCAGGAGACCGGGCTTCGACTGTGGGCCATCAAGGTGGGGCTGCCTGAACCGACGGTCCATCCGCAGGTCGAGAGTCAGCTGGCCAGAGGAACCATCGAACCCGACCTGGGTTACGAGGACGCGAAGCTCGCTCTGGAGTACGACAGCGACCTTCACCGTGAGTCGACGGAGCAGTGGACCCGCGATAACGAACGCGACGAAGCACTGGTCGATGCCGGGTGGACCGTGCTCAAGGTGACCCGGAAGACCGATTACAGGCAGCTGGAGGCGAAGATTCGGCGCAAGCTGGGTCTGATGTGATCACGTCCGCCCGCTCCAGCACTGGCGATGAGCTGCGTAGGTGGGCGAAATGGGCGGATTCGCCGGAGGTATTTCCGCCCAGAACGACCACCTAAGCGGGGGCTTCCGCCCAGAACGACCACCTAAGAGAGGACTTCCGCCCAGAACGACCGACCGAGCCCGCAGATCAGGCGGGAATGTCCCAGGTGTGGACGGGACGACCCGAGGCCTGATTGGCCAGATACGCATCCATCATCGACTTCAGGCCCTCGCTGCGTTCGGGCGAGTCCGGTCGGCTGCCGGGCGCGAGGCTCTCGAGCGTGCGCAGCTGCCAGGTCGCACCGTTGATGCGGTTGGCGGCACGGCCCTCGATGATCGACATGTACTCCTCGATGACGTCCTTGTCGATGTTCAGCCGCGCCAGACCGCGCCTGGCCTGCGGCGCGAGCACATCGGTGACGAGGTCGGCCACGCCGATCCGTCCGATCTTCGGCCAGGTCACGCGCGCCTCGATGCCGTCCCGGGCACAGGCGAAGAAGTTCTCCTCCGCCTCGGCGAACGACATCCGCGACCACACGGGACGGTTCTCCCCGACGAGGAATTCCGCCAGACCGTAGTAGAAGGCCGCATCGGCGACCATGTCGACCGGGGTCGGCCCGGCCGGCAGCAGACGATTCTCGACCCGGATGTGCGCGCCGCTGTCGCCGGAGTTGTAGATCGGCCGGTTCCACCGCCACACGGTGCCGTTGTGCAGATTGAGCTCGAAGAGCTTCGGGGCATCGGCGGCACGGAACTCGACGAAGTCCTTGATCTCCGGCAGCAGCGGCGGGAAGTAGCGGACGTTCTCCTCGAACAGGTCGAACACGCTGGTGATCCAACGTTCCCCGAACCACACGCGCGGGCGCACACCCTGGTTGACCAGCTCCGGAGTGCGGGTGTCGATGGACTGCGAGAAGACCGGGATCCGGGATTCGTGCCACAGTCTGCGTCCGACGAACAGCGGCGAGTTCGCTCCCATCGCCACCTGAGCCCCGGCGATCGCCTGCGAGGCGTTCCACGCATCGGCGAACCTGTTCGGCGCCACCTGCAGGTGCAGCTGCATCGACGTGCACGAGGACTCCGGGGCGATATCGGCGAACTCCGCCTTGTACCGCTCATCCCGGCCGAGTTCGATCTGCACGAACTCTCCGCGCGCATCGACGATCGAGTTGCTCAGCGCCTCATAGCGGTTCTCCTCGGTCATCCACTTCTCATCGGTGAGGAACTGAGTGGTCAGCGTCGGCAGAGTGCCGATCGACACCGCTGTGAGACCGTCCGCCTCGGCGGCCTTCTGGACCCTCTCCAAGCGGTGGGCCACCCCGGCCTCGAGGGTCTTCAGCCCGCGCCCGGCGACCTGCAGCACGGGATGGTTGAGTTCGAGGTTGAATCCGCCGATCTCCGACTGGTAATCGTCATCGAGGCGAGCGAGCACGTCCTTGTTGCGCAGGCTGGGCTGATTGTCGCCGTCGACGAGGTTGAGCTCGAGTTCGAGCCCGATCGTCCCCGCGGACTTGAATTCCGCATGACGGAGGTAGGTATCGAAGAGCTCGAGGTTCTCCGCGAGCTTCTCCCGATACAGTGTGCGTTCCTCCGGCGTGTACCGCTTCGAGCTGACTGCCTCACCCATAGGACTAGCAAACCACAGACGCCCGGGTTTGTGCGCGGTTCTGTGCGGTCATCTCCGCCCGCCCAGCGGTCGCACTATCCGGACAGCTCGGGTCCGCACAGGCCGGCCTTCGTAGAATCATGACTATGACTTCGACCGAACCAGCTGTCTTCCAGCCCTCCCACCTCGTGCAACAGGCCGCCGAGCGCCTTCCCGCCATCCTCGCCGACATCGAACGCGTGATCTCGATCGAGACTCCGTCAAGCGACAAAGAGGCCGTGGCCGCCGGGGCACGAGACTTCGCCGCCCTGCTGCACGACCGCCTCGGAGCCGATGCGGAGCTGCTCGAGATCGACGGCACCGCCCACGTGCGCCTGCGCTTCGGGACGGGACCGGCCCGAGTCGTCCTGCTCAACCATCAGGACACGGTGTGGCCGCACGGGACGCTCGAGCGCATCCCCTTCTCCACCGCCGACGGGATCCTTCGCGGCCCGGGCAGCTTCGACATGCTCACGGGAGCGATCATGAGTGTGCATGCGACTGCGATCCTGCGCGACCACCTCGGCGAGGACGCCCTGGACGGGCTGTCGCTCCTCGTCACCGGCGATGAGGAGATCGGCTCGCTGTCCTCCTCCGAACTCATCCGCGCCGAGGCGGCCGAGGCGAGCGCCGTGTTCGTCATGGAGGCGAGCGCCGGCGGGGCGCTCAAACTCGAGCGCAAGGGCACGAGCAACTACGTCCTCGTCTTCTCGGGCAGGGCCTCGCACGCCGGACTCGAACCGGAGAAGGGAATCAACGCCGGCATGGCTTTGGCCCTGACCCTGCCGCTGGTGGCCGACCTCGCCGATGCCGCAGCCGGCACCACGGTGGTGCCGACCGTGATCAGTGCGGGGACGACCTCGAACACCGTGCCCGCCGAGGCGCGCGTCGATGTCGACGTCCGGGCGCGCACTGCCGCCGAACTCGAACGCGTCGACGCGCAGATCCGTGCCCTAGCGGAGAATCCGCAGGTGGAGGGCTCGACGACCGAGGTGCTCGGCGGGATCAACCGACCTCCGTTCGAACCCGAGCAGTCGGCCGAGCTGTTCGGACGGGCCACCGCGCTGGCCGGCGAGCTCGGCCTGCCGACACCGCAGGGCGTGTCCGTCGGCGGGGCCTCGGACGGGAACTTCACCGCCGGCGACGGCATTCCCACCCTCGACGGCCTCGGTGCCGTCGGTGATGGTGCGCATGCCGAGCACGAGCACGCCGTGATCGACGAGATCGCTCCGCGGACCGCACTGCTGGCCGCCCTCATCGCCGACCAGCTGCAGAGCTGAGGCCGGCGCGCTTCTCACTCGACCGGGTAGCTGCCCGCCCGCATCTGCGCTGGAGTCTTCAGTGTGAACAGCCAGTCGCGCAGATGCGGATCGGGTCTGATCGTCGTGCGAGCGAACAGCCGATCCTCGCCGACGAGATAGCAGTGGTACCCATGCGCACCGAGGTGGCCCATGAGCTCTCGCGGCTCCGCCCGGTCGTCGAGGACCTCGCAGAGGATGTCCGGGCGCAGCGCTGCGAGGAATTCGCGGCCGTGGGCGAAGACGGCGTTCTCGCCGCCTTCGACGTCGATCTTCATGGTCACGCGCGGACGGGTCGCGGTGGTGTCCGCGCCTTCGGCCAGCACGGGGCTCTCCTCCTGCAGCTGGGGAAGGAGGCTGTCGAGTGAGGTGAAACGCACCTCGGCGTCGGAGTCGAAGTCCATATCAGCGGAGTAGAACGAGGGCAGAGCCGATCCCCCGTGGCCGAGAGGCACCCTCATCCAGGTCTCGGGGCTGCCGACTCCGGTGGGATGGACGGTGACGCGCTCGGTGAACCCGTTGCGGGCGATGTTCTTCTCCATGCCGGCGACCACGGCGGGGATGATTTCGAAGGCATGCGCCCGCGTTCGCGGATTCGCTGCGAGGACGGCCATGGTGAATACTCCCGTGTAGGCGCCGATGTCGAGGAACACCTCGGCGTCGGAGCTGAGGTCGACCATGAGCTCGAGGGCGAAGGCATCTTCGGGCTCGGTGCGCCGACCCCGTCCCCAGTAGAACTCCTTGGCGATCTCGCAGCGGAACGGTTCGACGAGGAAGAATTCGGCGCCGCCGGCTCGGCCGCGGACCTCGCTCAGTTCGATCGGCGCGGGCAGGCGGCCGATCCTCAGTCCTCTCACACGGGGCGCGATCGTCCGCAGCACTGGGTGGAGGAAAGGCTGGGCAAGCGCGGTCTTGACCGGAAGCTTGAGACCGAACCAGGACTGTCTGCGCGCCTTGCGAGTTCGCAGGTAGTCATTCATGACGAAGGCCCCCTTGCCGACAGGACGACTTCTGTTCACACTATCAACGGCTGCGCCGCCGCTCCAGAGTGCTGGCCTAAGCTTGAGGGCGACGAATCATCCGCCACGTTGCGAAGCAGGAGCCCGGCATATGAAACTCAGATCGGTCACCCTCCACCAGGTCTCGATTCCGCTAGTCACCCCGTTCGAGACCTCGTTCATGCGGGAGACGGAGAAGGACTGCTACCTCGTCGAGGCGGTCTTCGACACCCCGCAGGGTGAGATCACCGGCTGGGGAGAGTCCGTGGCGATGATCTCCCCGCTCTACTCCTCCGAATACGTCGCCTCCGGCATCGACGTCACCCGACGCTGGCTGGCTCCGCTGCTCTTCGATGTCGAGGACCTGACCGCTGAGACCGTCGGTTGGCACCTGCGCCATGTCATCGGCCATCCGATGGCGAAGTCGGCTCTGGAGATGGCGGTGATCGAAGCTCAGCTCAGACTGCACGGCCAGTCCTTCAAGGACTACCTCGGCGGAGTCGTCGACTCGGTTCCCTCAGGCGTCTCGGTGGGCATCCAGGACTCCGTCGAGGAGACCGTCAGGGTCATCGGCGGTTACCTCGAGGAGGGCTACGCCCGGATCAAGCTCAAGATCAAGCCCGGCAAGGACATCGCGCCGGTCGCTGCGGTGCGCAAGGCCTTCGGTGACGACTTCGGGTTCCAGGTCGATGCGAACGCCGCTTACACCCTCGTCGATGCCGCCCATCTGCGCCGTCTCGACGAGTACGGTCTGCTGCTCATCGAACAGCCCCTCGGCGAGGCCGATATCCGGCAGCACGCGGAGCTCGCGAAGCTCATGGACACCCCGATGTGCCTGGACGAGTCGATCGTCTCCGCCGAGGCGGCTGCCGACGCGATCATGCTGGGAGCCACCTCGGTGATCAACATCAAACCCGGACGCGTGGGCGGGTTCATTGAAGCGAAGAAGATCCATGATCTCGCAGCCGCCCACGGTGTCGCCGTGTGGCACGGGGGCATGGTCGAAACCGGTCTGGGACGTGCGGCGAATGCGGCCCTGGCCTCATTGCCGGGCTTCACCCTGCCCGGCGACATCTCCGGGTCGAACCGCTTCTTCCACGAGGACATCACCGACGAGATCGTCATGCGCGACGGCAAGGTCGATGTCCCCACCGGCGTCGGCTTCGGCGTCTCGATCGACCCGGCGAAGCTCGAGCGCTTCCGCACTGATTCGGTGGAGATCCTGCCCGGGCAGTGACCCGATTCCCGCCGAGGCGGGACGAACCGGCAGACGGAGGCGCCCCGACTGCTGCTGTCCGCCAGCGCTCAGCCGTGGGTGTGGGTCTCCTCCGCGGCGTCGACGGCGCGGTCGAACTGGAACGTCGAGTGCTCGATCGCGATCTCGAAGTGTTCGGTCAGGCACTCCTGCAGCGCCTTGAGTATCCGCGGGGCGTGCCCGTCGTAGAAGCATTCGTCGGCGAGCACTACGTGAGCGGTGAGCACGGGCAGGTTCGAATCGATGCGGGTGACATGGAGGTCGTGGACCTCCTGCACATGCTCGACCGATTCGATGTGCTCCGTGACCTTCTCGAGGTCGAGCTCCTTCGGAGCCGCCTCGAGGAGGATCGAACCGGTCTCCCGCAGAATCGAGAAGGCGCGGGGAACGATGAGCGCCGCGATGAACAGTGCGGCCACCGCATCCGCGCGCTCCCATCCGAACAGCCAGATCGCCAGAGCGGCGAGGATGACTGCCACGGAGCCGAGCGCATCGGCGATGACCTCGAGGAAGGCCGCCTTGAGGTTGAGTGAGTCCTCCTTCGACGAACTGAGGATGACGATCGAGACGAGGTTTCCGGCCAGGCCGATCGCACCGAAGAGGAGCAGGCCCGGGCCAGGGACCTCGGGCGGAACGAAGAAGCGGCGGATGCCTTCGACGAGGCTGTAGACGCCGAGCCCGAGCAGCAGGGTCGCCTGCGCTCCGGCGGCGAGCACTTCGGCTCGCCGGAAGCCCCACGTCTTCTGGCCGCTCGCCGGCTTATTGACGAGCGTCGCCGCGAAGAGTGCGATGCCGATGCCGATGAGGTCAACGGCGTTATGGCCCGTGTCGATGAGCAGTGCGAGGCTGCCCGTGACGATCGAGCCGATGAGCTGGAAGACGAAGATCGCGGCGACGATGGCGAATACGATCGCCAATTGCCGTCGCGAACTCGAACCGTGCGAATGATCATGAGCCATGATTGCCTCCTGACCTCTTCATATTAACATATGTGCATGTATCTATGTATTATCGCGAGGGCACACCTTGCGTGAGTGCGTGAGCGCGTCTCCTGCGGGTGGATCCCCTTTGATCTGGCTCCGGAAATCGGGGTGGATCCACCCGCAGGAGACGTGACGGCACGTGCCCGTGAGTGGGCGTGTCCGCGAGGTGGGTGGGCGTGCTCGTGAGGTGGGTGGGCGTGCCCGTGAGTGGGCGTGTCCGCAGGGGACGCCCTGGGTTGTCAGTCTTCGGATGCCCGGCCGTCCTCGTCGTCCGCATCCTCGCCGTCGGGGCCTCGCTCGTCCTGAGGCGAGTCGGAGCCTGCGGCGCCCGACTCGCCGCGGGTCGCGTCCCGGTCGTCGAGGCGGCGCTTGGCCTCGTCTATATAGGACTGCACGTCGAACCCGGTGGCCTTCTTCACCTCATCGCCGATCTGGTCGAGGTCGATTCCGCTGTCGTCGAGGAAAGCCTTCGGATCGAAACGCGTTCGGTCGGCCTTCGAAGCCGGAGAGTCCGCCACGACTCCGTCGACGGCCTCGTCCGACCCCTCGGCATTCGCGGCGCCCGCAGCCGAACCGGTCGAACCGCCCCCGTCAGACCCCGAGGAACCGCCCCCGTCAGACCCTGAGGAACCGCTCCCGGCAGACGCCGACGAGCGGCCCTCGTCCCGTCCGATCGTGCCCGCGCCTCCTGCCGCCTTCGCCTGAGCTACGAGGTCGGTGAGATCGACGCCCGTCGTCCCACGCACCACCTCGAGGACCTGCGCAAGGTTGTTCGACACCGAGTTCGCGAGCTTCGACTCGCCATCGGTGGACACGATCGAAAGGTCCTTGATGTTCGCATAGGGAGCCACCAGCTCACCGGCGACTGTCGGCAGCACTTCGAGGACCTTCGACAGCACGGCCGCGTCGTTGAACTGCTTGTAGGCCTCGGCCTGCGCACGCAGCGCTTCGGCTTCGGCCTCGCCGCGCGCCCTGATCGCATCCGCTTCGGCTTCGCCCTCGAGCCGGATCGCCTCGGCGTCCTTCGAGCGACGATGCAGTTCGGCCGCGGCTTCGGCTCGGCCCTGGGCCTCGATCTCATACGCACGTGCGTCGGCTTCGGCCTGCTGCCGGTAGCGTTCGGCATCGGCGGGGCGTCTGACCTCGGCGTCGAGCTGCTCAGCGCGCAGCTCCGCGGCTTCCTTCGCGACGATCCGGTCCTTCTCGAGCAGCTTCTGCTTCTCGGCCGCTGCGGCCAGGGGTCCGGCGTTGTCCGCAGTCGCCTGCCGCTGATCGGCCTCTTCCTTCAGCGCTGCGCGACGCAGGGCCAGCTGCTGCTGCTGTTCGGCGATGGCCTGATCGGTCAGCGCCTGCTGCTTCTGGGTCTCCTCGTTCTGCTGAGCTTCTTCGACCGCCGATGCACGACCGGCGTTCGCCTCGGCGATGGCAGCGTTCTTGGCCACCTCGGCAGCCTGCGGGCGGCCCCAGTCGCGCAGATAGCTGCCCTCGTCCTCGACCGCCGAGATCTGGAAGGTGTCGATGATGAGGCCCTGGTTGTTCATCGAATGCGCGGATTCCTCCTGCACCTGTGCGGCGAAGGAAGCGCGGTCCTGGATGATCTGCTCGACCGTGAGAGTGCCGACCACCGCGCGGAGGGTGCCGGAGAGGATCTCCTTCGAATAGTGGTCGATCTGATCCTGCTGGTCGAGGAAGCGCTGCGCGGCCTTCCGCACATCGTCCTCGGTGCCGCCGACTTTGACCTGGGCGACCCCGCGCAGGCGCAGCGCAATGCCGTTGATGGAGATGCCGTCGATCTCGACGGAAATCTGCCGTGAGGACAGCGAGAGGATGAACGCCTTCTGCACGATCGGGTAGACGACCGAGCGTCCGCCGATGACGATGCGACCGGTCCCTGAGGCTCCCGAGGCGTTCCGGCCGGTGATGATGAGCGCCTCCGAGGGCGAGGCGATCTTATAGGAGCGCAGGATCACGAACAGCGCGATCAGGAGGATGACGACGAGAACGCCGATCCCTCCGACGCCGAAGAGCAGGTCCATCAGTGGGCCTTCCGTCGATGAGGATGGATGAGGCGGCCGGCGCTGGACCGGCCGATCCGTCTCATCCTATGCGAGCCCCGCCGGCTTGCCCAGGTCCCGGCGCCTCCGCATCAGCTTCCGGGTGGTCCGACGACCAACAGGGCGGCGAAGACGACGATGACGACGAGCAGACCGATACCGGCGGCCAGCCACGGCGAGCGGATCGCCCATGCCGCGAGCTTCTCGATTGCCCCGCGCGGATGACGGCCGCCATCACCGAGCCCCCAATCACCGTCGAGCGCCCCGGCCCGTGCCGAGGCGAGTTCGAAGGGGACGGTCGCAAACGGCACGATCGCGCAGACGAGACCGATGAGGATGCGGCGCATCCTCCACTGCTGGGAGACACCGACGAGAATGACGGCGAGGACGAAGCAGAGGAACACGAAACCGTGGATGCTGCCGCCGATCCTCACGCCCACCTCGGTGGTCTTGGTTCCGTACTTGAGGATCATGCCGAAGATGAGCAGAGCCCAGGTGATGGCTTCGGCCACGGCGAAGAAGTTGAAAAAGCGTTTGGGAGTCACGGAAGACCATTGTGCCCGGCCAAAGTGAATGGCCCCTGAGGGCCGCCGGCAGGCGAGCCGCTTCGTCTCAGATGCGCATCAGGGGAGATTCAGCTGCGTCATCCGTCCCCCATCGACCGTGTAGACCTGTCCCGTGACGAAGGCGGCCTCATCAGCGGCGAGGAAGGCGACCAGCGCAGCCACCTCCTCGGGCCGACCGGACCTGCCGACGGGGTGGATGCCTCCGATCTCGCGTCTGAAGCGCATGGGGTCGGGCGAGGAATCGATGAACTCGTCGTTGAGTTCGGTGTCGATCCAGCCGGGCGCGATGGCATTGCACCTGACTCCCTCTCTTCCGTGGTCGACCGCCACGGCGCGAGTGAGTCCGTGCAGTCCTGATTTCGCGGCCGAGTACGCCGCATGACCGGGGTTCGAACCGAGCCCTTCGATCGACCCGACGTTGACGATGGAGCCGCCGGCTGCGCGCAGGTGCGGCAGTGCCGCCCTGATCATGAGAAAGGGACCGGTGAGGTTGACGTCGAGGCTGCGCTTCCAGTCCTCGACCGACATGTCCTCCACTTTCGCCTCCTGCATCATCCCCGCGCAGTTGACGAGGACGTCGAGGCGGCCGAAGCGCTCGACCACCTCGGCGACCGCGGATTCGACGTCGGCGGGATCGGCGAGGTCGATGGCGACCGAGGGGAGCTCGTCATCGGCTCGGCGCTGCGCGGTGCAGACATCAGCGCCCTCGGACCTGAGACGGCGAGCGATGGCGCGTCCGATTCCCGATCTGCCGCCGGTGACCAGTGCGACTCTGTGTTCGAAGCGATTCATGTCACTGCCTTTCCGCCGTTGGCACCGTCCGCGATCACCATCCGCGACCGCCGCTCGGTTCGCACCGACCTCACGAACAGCGCCATTGTCGCAGACGCGAACGGCAGCGCGGGCCGGCGACCTCTCAGTCACCGGCCCGCGCCGATCAGCGGGTGTCTCCAGGCGCGTCGGGCTGTGCCCGCCGCCTCTTCGCTCAGCTCTTCCGGCGACGACGCGAGCCCAGGGTCATCGCGACACCGAGCACGATGAGAGCTCCGGCGGAGACGACCAGCGGCAGTGCCTCGTTGCCGGTGCGCGGCAGATCTCCGCCGCCCCCACCGCCGGCGCCGGGGCCTTCCTCCGCGGCGACGACCTCGAAGGATCCGGTCAATGGATCGCCGCCCTCGCAGTCGACAGTGACGGCGTAGGTGCCGATATAGGATTCGACCTTCGACTCCTCGAGTCCGCGGACTCCGAATCGGGCCGCGGTGTCCTCGCCGACCTCGGCGGTCTGCTCGAACTTCTCGATCTCACCGTTCTGCGGGTCGACGGTCATCGTCGCCGTGGTGTCGGCGGTGCAGCCGGTGGCCGTGACCTGGACCCCCTCGTCACCGACGAAGGCTTCGGCCTCGATCGTCTGCGGATCGATGCTCAGCTCTCGTTCGGTGGGCTCGTCAGTGGGATCGTCGGTGGGAGTCTCCGTCGGAGGATCCGAGGGGCTCGTCGGCGGGTCCGTCGGATCGGTCGGCGGATCCGTGGGCTCTTCTGCGAGCTCGTAGCCCAGCGTGTGGACGGCGAACCCGATCGCGGGAGCGAAGATATCGAGCGATTCCTGGCTGACGTTCTCGATCGTGTCCGTGGGCTGGTGGTAGTTCGTATCGTGCTTCTCACCGACCGTACCGCCGAACATCCCGGCCTCCTCGGCGGTCTTCGTGCCATCGGCACCGGAGAACAGGCCGCTGGACGGGATGCCGTTGTCGATGAATGCCTGGTAGTCCGAGCGTCCGGAGAAGTCCGTGCCGACATTCGGCTGATCGATATCCGCGAAGTAGTCGGTGAAGACCTTCTCGAGCTCGGCCGAGCCCTCGGGAACGGTGACGTCGTCGGGAATCGGTACATCGGAGCCGTCGGAGTCGAGCGTGCCGACGATGTAGTTGTCCGAACCGATCATGTCGAAGTTCATGTACGCCTTGATCTTGCCCAGCTCGGACTCACCGAGGCTCTCGACGTACTTCGTCGAACCCACGAGACCGACCTCCTCGGCGCCCCACCATCCGAAGCGGATGGCATTGTCGACCTCGGTCGGCTGCTCGGCGAGGGCCTCGGCCGAGGCCAGCAGTGCCGCGGAGCCGGACCCGTTGTCATTGGCACCGGGGCCTTCGGCGACGCCGTCGAGGTGAGCGCCGAACATCTGCACGTTGTCGTGGTCGCCGGCCTTGGTCTCGGCGATGACGTTCCACGTCTTCGAGGTGACGAACTCCGTCTCCAGAGTGAAGTCGGCCGTCAGGGCCTCGCCCTCTGCCGCCTCCTGGACTGCAGCGATCAGGTCGCTGCCGACGTTGTAGGTGACCGCGGCGGTCGGGGCGCCGTTCTCGATCCTCTCGCCGAGGGTCGCATTGAGCGCCTCGTCGGGGTTGGCGGTGTCGTTGTTGTAGATGATGACCGCGGCGGCCCCGGCATCGGTGGCGGCCTGGGTCTTCTCTCCGAAGGAGCAGGTTCCGCGGGCCACGAGCACGAGCGCGCCCTCGGCGTCCGCATCAAAGTCTCCGGCCTCGCAGCCGAGCTGCCCGCCGGCCAGGTCGCTGTAGTCGTCGTCGACCGGCAGCGCCACGGGGATGTCGGTCAGCGGTTCTGTCGTGCCCTCTGTCAGGCTGGCCGGAGTGACCTCGACCTTCTCCCCGTCGACGCGGACATCGACGGTGTCGAAGGTCTGCTGCTCGACCTCGAAGGCCTGTCGTTCGACATCGAAGGCACCGGTGGCCTCGAGCGTGGCTTCGACGTACTCCACAGCCTCCTCATAGCCCGGAGTCCCGAGGGACCGGAACCCCTCGCCGGCGTGGGCGGTGGAGATGTCGGAGATCTTCTGCAGATGCTCCATCACGGCGTCGCCGGTGACACCCATGTCCGTGTGTTCGGTCGGTCCGGCGGTTCCCGTCGCCAGCGCCGGGCTCACCCCACCCAGCACCATTCCGGCTGCGGCCGTGACCGCGAGCCAGCTCTTCGTGCGCAACTTCATGGAGTTCCTTTCGCTCCTCGTCCGTGCCTGCGGAATCGTATGGAACGGCGCGCCGAGGCCGACCGTCACGGTGTGGCCTTTCACACCGATGTCGGCCTCGTCGGACGCGCTGTGGGGAAGCTCGATTCTGACGTTCCGTCATGACCCGTCATTGGTAACGAATCACATTCTTCTATAACGAAACGGTGACACAATTCACATTGGGCTTTAATCTAGCCCAGATCGGACGGGTTTAATATCACGAATTGATAACAACCGGTCACCGAATGGTTTCGCGCCCGCAGGCGACGTCATGGTTTCGCGCTCGCAGGCCGCGTCGTTCGCATCCATGTTCGCCTGCCTGCCGCCTCCGTGGCTCGCAACCGTGCGCTCTGGTGCCGGAATCCCTTCTCCCGGCTAGACTCGGACCAGTGACGACCAACGAATCCGCCGCAGGTGCCCAGCCCGCCTCACCCGACAGACGGACCATTCGCCGCTGGCAGCGCTACCTCGCCAATGAACGGCTCGAGGAGCGGGTGTACCGGGATCTCGCCGAACGCCGCACGGGCGAGGACAGAGAGATCCTCCTCAGTCTGGCCACCGCGGAGTCCCGCCATCAGGAGCACTGGATCTCATTGCTCGGCGAGCATGCCGAGAAGCGCCGCTCCGCCGATCTCCTCACCCGCTGCCTGGCCTTTCTCGGTCGCATGTTCGGCTCCGTGTTCGTGCTCGCGCTCGCGCAGCAGTCCGAGACGAGCTCGCCCTATGAGGACGACGAGGCGGCTTCGGCCGAAATGGCCGCCGACGAACGCATTCACGCCGAGGTGGTCCGCGCTCTGGCCGCCCGCTCCCGGGCCCGACTGTCGGGCAATTTCCGGGCTGCCGTCTTCGGCGCCAACGACGGGCTGGTCTCCAATCTGGCCCTCGTCCTCGGCGTCGGAGCGGCAGGAGTGTCGAACACGGTCATCCTCCTCACCGGAGCCTCCGGACTGCTCGCTGGCGCCCTGTCGATGGGAGCCGGGGAGTACATCTCCGTGCGATCCCAGCGCGAGCTGCTCGAGGCATCGACCCCGGACCCCGAATCCCGGCATGCCCTGGCCGATCTCAACATCGACGCCAACGAGCTCGCGCTCGTCTTCCGCGCCCGCGGGATGGACGGTCGCGAGGCCGAAGCCCAGGCGAATCGCACGATCGCCGCGGCGAAGAACAAGCAGGCCCCGAAGCTGCCGACCCTCGATTCCGGCGTCGACCGCGATGAGCTCGGCACCGGCCTCGGAGCTTCCCTGTCGAGCTTCTGCTTCTTCTCCTCCGGCGCGCTCATTCCGATCCTGCCCTATATCTTCGGGATGTCCGGTCTGCCCGCCGTCCTCTTGTCCGCCGGCCTGGTGGGCATCGCGCTGCTATTCACCGGCGGCGTCGTCGGACTGCTCTCGGGCAAGGCCCCGGGACCGCGCGCGCTGCGCCAGCTCGGCATCGGCTTCGGTGCCGCCGCCGTGACCTATGCACTCGGACTGCTCTTCGGAGGTACCGCATGACCGACACGCTCATCCTCGTCGACCCGACGTCCTCGACGTTCGAGATCACTGATCTGACAGCGCCGCAGCTACCGGTCACCGACCTCTCTGCCCACCGCGGCGACGGAATCTTCGAAACCGTGCTCGTCTCCCGCGGCTCGGCCGGGACCACCATCGTCTCGCGGGAGCGCCACTTCCAGCGGTTCTGCGCCTCCGCCTCGGCCCTGAGCCTGCCCGAACCCGACCCCCACCTGTGGGATCGGGTCATCGCCGCGGTGATCGCCGAGGTGACCGCCGCCGACCCGAGCATCACCGAATTCGGGATCCGCTATGCGATGTCGCGCGGTGAGCAGCGCACGGACGGCGAGCTCCGGCCCCGCGGGTGGGCGTTCCCCGTCCCTGTGGACGAGCACATCCTCGCCGCTCGCGCACAGGGCGTCAGCGCCGTCAGCCTCGACCGCGGCTTCGACGCGTACATCGGCAGCAAGGCCCCGTGGCTGCTCATCGGGGCCAAGACCCTGTCCTATGCGGTCAACCAGGCAGCCGGCCGCTACGCCGGAGAGCACGGGGCCGATGAGGCGCTGTTCGTCTCCCACGACGGCGTCGTCCTCGAAGGCCCGACCGCGAACCTCATCATCCGACGCGGCGAGCTCCTGCTCACGCCCGACCCTGAGGCCGGCCTGCTCTCGGGCACGACGCAGCGGCTGATCTTCGATCATGCCGCGGAACTCGGACTGCGAGCGGAATACGCCGACCTCGGCCTCGAGGACGTCAAGACCGCCGATGGCGCGTGGTACGTCTCATCGATGCGCACGGCCGTGGCGCTGCGCGAACTCGACGGCAACACCCTCGCCGTCGATGAAACACTCACCAAGAGGTTCCAGGAGATCATCCGGGCCGGCTGAGGCTCGCAGCGCGGCGGTTTCGCGCACCGCTTCTGTGCCGTTGGGCACCGCACGCTGCGGACTGCGTTAGTGTTGACTCGGACGGAACACGTCTCCCTCGGCGCAGCGTCGTCGTGGGATTGAGCTTCAGAGGAAAGGACACGAGCATGGGAAAGCTCGCTTGGCAGATCATCGGCGTGGGAGCGCCCATCGCAGCCGCATTCGTCGCTCGCAAGACCCTGACCTTCGCGTGGGAGAAGTCGACGAAGCGTCCGGCACCGTCGAATCCCGTCGATGACGAGATCTCGATGTCCGAGGCCCTGGCCTGGACGATCGTCTCCGGCGTCGGCGTGGCCGTGGCTCAGCTCGTCGTGCAGCGCATCGCCGCGAACACCGTGCGAAACAACTTCGGCGAGGAAGCCCTGCCGAAGAAGTTCCGCAAGCAGATCGAGGAGATCACCGACTGACCTCTTCGGCGGAGGCGGGCTCGGCCGCCGTCCCGCCTCCCCGGCTCGCGCCCGCCTCAGCCTGGACGACCTCGTGGACGAAGCACTGGTCGACGCCGGGTGGACCGTGCTCAAGGTGACCCGGAAGACCGATTACAGGCAACTGGAGGCGAAGATCCGACGCAAGCTGGGGCTGATGTGAGCACGACCGCCCGCTCCAGCACACGCGATGAGCTGCGTAGGTGGGCGAAATGGGCGGATTCGCCGCAGAGATTTCCGCCCAGAACGACCACCTAAGCGGGGACTTCCGCCTAAGACGACCTCAATCGCAGACGCGGTCGAGGATCTCGGCCAGCCGCGCGGCGTCGATCTGCCCCGGTGCCGAGGCCTCTCCGATCTGCGCGAACGTCGCACAGCTGCCGAAATCCGCACCCATGATCCGGCTGGTGCGCCCCAGAGCTCCCATCGAGATGCCGAGGACGGGCACACCCAACATCACATCAGCCTTCGCTGTCGCCGCCAACAGCCGGCAGACATCTGCCGGGGTCTGCGGCATCATCGCCGCCTTCGCCACATCCGCGCCGGCGTCGGCCATGGAGCGGAATGTCGCGAGCAGCGCCTCATACGAACCCGTGGACTCGAAGTCATGGAGCGAGGCGATCGTCGGGATGCCGTGCTCTCGCGCCGAGGCGATGAGCTCGCGGGCCTCGGCGCGATCGATCTCCACGTCGATTGCCACGGGAACCGCTCCCACCTCGGCGTCGGCCAGCCCAGCGATCAGGCGTCGGAGCACCTCGGCGTATTCGTCGGCTGCGATCTCGACGAGCCCGCCCTCGCCGGCGGTGCGCGCGGTCAGGAGCACCGGCAGACCGGCCGCGGCTGCCTGCGGCAGCAGCTCGAGAACCTCCTCGGCCCGTGGCGCCGCACTGCCGGGCACTTCCCCGCTGACCACCGCGGGTGCCTCGTCGTTCAGGGACCCACCGGCGATCGAGCGCGCGAGCAGCGGATCGATGCGCCATTCGATGACGTCGACGACGCCCGTCGCTGCCACCGCGGCACACTGGGCGGAGAGCTCCTCGGAATCGACGCCCTGGGTCGGCACGATCACGGCCGGTCGCGCCGGATTCCTCGCGGCGGGCGTTCCTGCGGCAGGATTGAGGAAGGGCAATGGCTTCATGGTTCAAGCGTAGGCGCTCGCTCGGCGCACGCAGGCGGGAGGACACGGATGGGGACGAGGGAAGCGCACACGATCAGCACACGCGACGGCTTCCCCATCGCGGTCCAGGACACCGGCCCCGCCGAGGCCCCTGCACTGCTGCTGCTCCAAGGCCAGGCGAACTCGCACGCATGGTGGGACGGTCTGCGCGAGAGCTTCGAGCTGCAGATGCGCACCATCACCTTCGATTACCGAGGCACGGGCGGCAGCCGAGGTGAGCTCGGCGAACTGTCGACCGCGAGCTTCGCCGCCGACGCTGCCGAGGTGCTCGACCGCCTCGGCGTCGAACGGGCCGCCGTCTACGGCACTTCGATGGGCGGACGCATTGCGCAGATGCTCGCCGTCGACTTTCCCGAACGGGTGAGCGCACTGGTACTCGCGTGCACGACTCCGGGCGGAGCGCATGCTGTCAGGCGGGCACGCGAGGTCGGCCAGTCCTTGGCGCGGCTGCGCGGAGCGGAGCACACGCAGTACCTGTTCGACCTGTTCTACACCCCGGCCTGGACTGTGTCTCCCGAGTACAGCAAGCTGCTCGGCGACGATACGATGACCGCGGCCGAGTCAGCCGCTCACCTTCGCATCAGCGCCAATCACGATGCCTGGGACCGGCTGCCCGAGATCGAGGCGCCCACGCTCATCATCCACGGCGGCGAGGACCGGATGAACCCGGTGGCCAATGCCCACATCCTCCACGAGCGCATCGCCGGTTCTCGGCTGCTCATCCTCCCCGAAGGACGCCACGGATTCTTCGAAGAGTTCGCCGAGGTGGTCACTCCTGCCGTCGTCCGGTTTCTCATAGGGGCACTCGAGGAGTTCTGCTGACAAGGTCACTTTCGGCATCAAGAATTCGCATCCGACAGCAAATCCATTTACGGAACACCTACGTGTTCCAACTGTTGATTATAACAATCAAGTAACGCAACGCTCTGCGTTTCTCCAGGTCAGGGGACTAGTCAAGAGCGCCACTCCGCATAAACCGGATAAAATCTCTACCGAAATTTCTGAACAAAACTACAATGGTCAATCAGATATCCGTGTGCGGTGAGGCGTGTTCGCAATCGAACCAATCGGATCTGCGATCACCGAACCGTGCAAACGGGGGTGGGCCTCTCGTTCTTGCGGAGAGCCAAGAATGCAAGGAGGAAGCACATGAGCGTTGTCGTCAAGGCATCACATGTCTACAAAGTCTTCGGCAAACGGCCGAACGAAGTGATCAAACGACTCGAAGAAGGCGCCGATCGCAAAGACCTCACCAAACTCGGCACAGCCGCAGTCATCGACGCGAGCTTCGAGGTCGAAGAGGGCGAGATCTTCGTCGTCATGGGCCTGTCGGGTTCCGGCAAGTCGACCCTGATCCGCACTCTCAACGGGCTCTGGGCGCCTTCCGGGGGATCCGTCGAGGTGCTCGGAACCGATATTTCGAAGGCGGACTCCTCGACTCTGCGGAAAGTCCGCGGCAAGCATGTGTCGATGGTGTTCCAGCACTTCGCACTGCTGCCGCACCGCACCGTGCGAGAGAACGCCGCCTACTCCCTGGAGGTCCAGAGGGTGCCGAAGGCCGAGCGCATGGAGAAGGCGGAGGAATGGCTCAAGACCGTCGGTCTCGAGGGCTGGGGCGACAAATATCCCCAGCAGCTCTCCGGCGGCATGCAGCAGCGAGTCGGACTGGCGCGCGCACTGGCGGCGGAGACGGACATCCTGCTCATGGACGAAGCGTTCTCTGCACTCGATCCGCTGATCCGCCGCGAGATGCAGGAGCAACTCGTCGAACTGCAGTCCAAATTGAACAAGACCATCATCTTCATCACCCACGACCTCAATGAGGCGATGTTCCTCGGCGACAGGATCGCCGTCATGCGCGATGGCCGCATCGTCCAGATCGGAACCTCCGAGGAGATCCTCACACAGCCGGCCGATGACTACATCGCCGAGTTCGTCCAGGATGTCGACCGCACGCGAGTGCTGACCGCCGCGTCGATCATGCGCGAGACCGAGGCCACGATCAGCATCGAGGCCGGCCCGCGCCTGGCCATGAAGACGCTTGAGGACAACAACTCCTCCGGGCTGCTCGTCCTCGACGAGAATCGCAGGGTGGTCGGGCTCGTCAGCGACCGCAACGTGGTCAAGGCCGCCCGCGAGGGGCAGCACACGATAACCGACATCGTGGAGAAGACGAACCTGTTCACGGTCAGCCCGGAGACTCCGATCTCCGAGCTCTTCGCTCCCAGCTCCACGGCCAAGGTGCCTCTGACCGTCGTCGATGAGAACCGGCGTCTGCTCGGGATCGTTCCCCGAGTGGCCCTGCTCAACTCCATGGCCGATCCGGGGCCGGCGACCGGAGAAATCCCACCGGTCAGGGAAGAGTACGAGCCCGTGCTCGAATCGCCGAGCGCGGCTGAGGCTGACAGTGAGAACGGCGCCGCTTTCACCGACGAGCAGGCGGCTCCAGCAACGGCGGAAGCGGCGACCGCAGACGGACTCGTCGCCGACGGCGACAAGAACCAGGGAACCGATGCCGCCACAGGGGGCACGGCCGACGTAGAAGGAGGTAAGCACTGATGGACTTCATGAATCCGCGTCTGCCGCTCGGTGATTGGGTCAACGACTTCCTCACCTGGTTCACTTCAGCATTTCAGTGGCTGCTCGACTTCATCAACCTCGTCCTCGGCGGCCTCTACGACATTCTCTACCTCGTATTCTCATCGCCGGTCTACCTCATCATGATCGTCATCCTGGCAGCGATCGCGTTCTTCGCCGCCGGTTGGAAGGTCGCCGTCTTCACCCTCATCGGGTTCTACTTCGTCCGCGCCCTCGACCAGTGGGACAACACGATGTCGACTCTGGCTCTGGTCATCGTGGCAGTCCTCGTCGCACTGATCATCGCCATCCCGCTCGGCATCCTCGCCGCCAAGGTGAGCTGGGTGTCGACCGCGGTCAAACCGATCCTCGACTTCATGCAGTCGATGCCGGCACTGGCCTACCTGGTACCGGCGATCCTCATGTTCGGCATCGGCCAGACACCGGGCGCGATCGCGACCATCATCTTCGCGCTGCCCCCGGGCGTGCGCCTGACCGAGCTCGCCATCCGACAGGTCAACACCGAGGTCGTCGAGGCCGGTCAGGCCTTCGGTGCCAGCCCGGGCCATATTCTGTCGAAGATCCAGATCCCCCTGGCGATGCCCACCATCATGGCCGGCATCAACCAGGTGATCATGCTCGCACTGTCGATGGTCGTCCTCGCCGGCATGGTCGGCTCCGGTGGCCTCGGTGGCGCAGTCGTCGGCGGCATCAGCGCCCTCGACGTGCCCCTCGCCGTCGAAGCAGGCCTGGCCGTGGTGGTCGTGGCGATCTTCCTCGACCGAGTCACCGCCGCTCTCGGAAAGAAGACCCCGATCGAACGCGCCCACAAGGCCGCGGCCGCGTGATCCCCATCCATTCAATTCGAGTACCGAAGGAGAGTCACATGAAAACGACAACCTTGACCAAGCTGGGAGGCATCCTCGCCGCCAGCGCACTTGCCCTCTCGGCGTGCGGAGCATCGAACTCCGGCGGCGAACCCGCCGGCGGCGGTGGCGACGAGACGAATGCCGACGGCAAGGACTGGTCCCAGTGCACACCCGGCGAAGGGTCGAAGGACGTCGCCGACCTCGAGGACGACGAGAAGACCGTGTCCCTCGGCATCTTCAACGGCTGGGACGAGTCCTACGCCACCGTCTACCTCATCAAGAACGTCCTCGAAGAGGACGGATACAAGGTCGAGACCAAGGAACTCGATGCCGGACCGATGTTCACCGGTGTGGCCAAGGGCGATATCGACTTCTTCACCGATGGCTGGCTGCCGCTGACGCACGAGAGCTACATCGAGCAGTACGGTGACAAACTCGTCGACCACGGCTGCTGGTACGACAACGCCAAGCTGACCATCGCCGTGAACGAAGACTCCCCGGCCAAGGAGATCGGCGATCTCAAGGACATGGGCGATGAGTACAACAACATCCTCTACGGCATCGACGCCGGTGCCGGTCTGACGAAGACCACCAAGGAGAAGGCGATTCCCGAGTACGGGCTCGACAACCTCGAGTTCAAGATCTCCTCGACTCCGGCGATGCTCGCGCAGCTGAAGAAGTCGACAGAGGCCGGAGAGAACGTCGCAGTGACCCTGTGGCGTCCGCACTGGGCCTATGACGCCTTCCCGGTCCGGGATCTCAAGGACCCGAAGGGGGCCATGGGCGATGCCGAGCGCATCTTCAGCTTCTCAGGCAAGGACGCTGCCGACGAGCACCCCTATGTCTCGCAGCTCCTGCAGAACCTCGTCCTCGACGATGACCACCTGGCCAGCCTCGAGAACCTCATGTTCTCCGATGAGCACTACGGCGGCGACGACCACGAGAAGGCCGTTGCCGAATGGCTGAAGGACAACCCGGACTTCGTCGACCAGTGGAAGAAGGGCGAACTCGCCAAGTAACTGAAACCGAGCCGATGTGCTCGCCGCACCGATGAGGTTCGCATCAGATCGGAACCTCATCGATCCGAAGAACCCGTTCGGATCAGCCAGTGAGGAGGGTGTGCCGCGAACAGATGTTTGCCGCACACCCTCCTCATTTTTTGACAACCGATTGTGATCACATATGTCCTGAAGCAGCGACTCTCAGTTTCGGGACGAATCATCGAAAGGGACATGAAATGGTACGTTCAACGATCCTCAAAGCCGGCAGCCTCATTGCGGCGTCTCTGCTCACCCTCTCAGCCTGTGGTGTGAGCAACAGCGGAGGCGGAGAGGGTGATAGTGCAGATTCAACGGCCGGCGACAAGGATTGGACCGCATGCGAGCCGGGCTCGGATTCCGAAGATCTCGACTCGCTCGACCCCGACGATGACAAGAACGTGACCTTCGCCGTCTTCAACGGCTGGGACGAGACTTACGCGAGTGTCTACACCCTGACGAATCTCTTGGAACGAGACGGATACACCGTCGAGATCAAGGAGCTCGAGGCGGGTCCCGCTTACCAGGCAGTCGCGGTCGGCGATGTCGACTTCCACATGGACATGATGATGCCGACTACGCATGCCTCCTACTACGAGACGGTCAAGGACGACGTCGACATCCAGGGCTGCTGGTACGGTGCGGCACAGAACACCATCGCAGTGAATGAGGACTCACCGGCGAAGACGATCGAGGACCTCAAGACGATGGCCGACGACTACGGCAACACGCTCTACGGCATCGAGGCAGGAGCCGGGCTGACCAAGGCCACGAAGGAGAAGGTCATTCCCGACTACGGATTGGAACAGCTCGAATACAAGATCTCGTCGACGCCGGCGATGCTCGCACAGGTGAAGAAATCCACCGATGCCGGCGACAACATCGCGGTCACGCTGTGGCACCCGCACTGGGCATACAGCAAGTTCCCGATGCGCGACCTCGAAGATCCGAAGAACTCACTCGGCGATAAGGAGATCCTCTACAATCTCGGCAATAAGGACTCCGTGAAGAAGTTCCCATATGTGGCGCAGGCAGTGAAGAACTTCGCGATGACCGAAGACCAGCTCGCTGATCTCGAAGCACTGATGTTCTCGGAGGACGAGTACAACGGCGAGAACCTGGAAGACGCCGTCGCCGAATGGCTCGATGAGAATCCTGACTTCGTCGACGACTTCCGAGCAGGAAAGCTCGTAGGCTGATCGAGACGACCACACCGCTCGGTCGTGACTCACGGGTCCGAGAACTCCGCCGAGGTGAAGGGAGCCGAGCTTGGGAAACCTCCGACTGCGCGTTCGCCGCACTCGGCACTCCCGTCGGCCCCATCATCGTGAGCACTGACGGTCACTCCATCGTCGGACTCGAATGGGACGCGACCGCCGAGGCGACCGACCCTGAGCGCGAACGGGGCCGGACCGAAATCGACGACGGCTCCCCTGTTCTGGTCGAGGCGCTCGCTCAGCTGCGCGCCTACTTCGACGGTCGCCTCGGAGATTTCGACCTGCCGGTCGACTTCGGACCGATCTCGGATGTCGCACGGGCGGTGCTCACGACTCTGGTCGAGACCGTCGCGGCCGGGACCACCGTCACCTACGGGGAACTCGCCGCGGCCAGCGGCACGGGCATTCCGGCCCGTGCCGTCGGCGGGATCATGGGCCTCAACCCGATTCCGATCATCGTCCCCTGTCACCGGGTCGTCTCAGGTGCCGGCCTCGGCGGCTATTCGGGTGGGCTGCCCGGGAACGAGATCGAGACCAAGCGTCGACTGCTCGAGTGGGAGGATGCACTGCCGCAGCCGCTGTTCTGACCACGGAGCGCCCAGGCCGGGGCCGGACGGACAGACCGGCCCCGGCCGCCACACGCATCACCCCTCGAACAGGCTCTGCCCGATATAGCCGTCTTCAGACGCGCCCGGGGGAATCGCCCACACCGTCGATCCGATCGGCGTGGTCCACTCATTGAGCAGATCGACCTCGGCGAGGCGGCGCTGGATCGGCAGGAACTGCCGGTCGATATCGGCCTGGAAAGAGGCGAACAGCAGCCCCGCACCCTCTCCGGCACCGGTGTCGTAGTTGAACGTGCGCCGGTGGATCTGCACCTCCGGGTCGAGCCCGTCCCGGGCCCGTGCCACATGTGAGGCCTTCGAGATCTTCGTCAGTCCCCGTGCGTCGACGGCGGTGAAGTCCGGAACGTCGAACTCGTCCGTCCCCGATAACGGGGCGCCGGTGTCGAGGGTCCGGCCGGTCGAGAATTCGCGGGCCGGTCGGTCGGCCTTGTCCCAGGTGTCGAGGTTCATCGCGATGTCCCGCAGCACGAGCGTCGTCCCTCCTCGCAGCCACGGCGGCAGATGCGCCCCGAGGTCGGCCGGCGGCTCGCCCCGCGCCGAGAACACCGGGTCATCCACCGCACGGCCGCTCCCCCAGACGATCCGCTCGAAGTCCTCCGACCCGGGCCCGGGGTTGGCCGTGCCGTCGAGCTGACCGAAGAGGTTCCGCTGAGTCCGCCCCTCTTCCGAGCTGCCGTAGGCGCGGCGGAACCCGTCGCGCTGCCAGGCCACCTCGGCGAAGGTCCGCGAGTCCTTGAACAGCATGCGACGCGCATGCGCCGTCGTCAGCCGGTCGTCGCCGCAGATCTGCAGGAGCAGGTCGCCCGTGCATCGATCGGGGTCGAGACGATCGATCGTGAAGCCTTCCAGTGGCCCCAGCCAATCGGGCACATGCTCCTCTCCCGCCAGGGCGACGAGTCCGGGCCCGAAACCGAAGGTCACGGTCAGCCGGGCGGGATCGGCGGCGAGTTCGGCGTCGGAGTCGGCCAGCGGCGCCTGTCCCTGGGTCAGGGCGGCCGCGTCCGCGGTGAGCAGACGCAGCCACCGGACCGCCTCGGCGGCCTTCATACCAGGTCGAAGCGTGAAGGCGAGGAAATGCGCATAGGCCTGGGGCGGAGTCTCGACTCCGGCTTGACGGGCTCCGAAGAACGGCTCGACTGCCGCCCCGTTCGCTCCGTCCTGATCCCGCCCAGGCGGCTCTCCGCCACCGGCAGATTCTCCGGCGGAACCGGAGCCAGAGCCGAAATCGGCTCGGCCGAGGCCGAATCCCGCGGCTCCGATGAGCCCCGCCCCTCCGGCTGCGGCCGCCGAGGTGATGAGACCGCGACGACTGAAACCGGTCCGGCCCGACTCAGTGGTCACCGTGGGCTCCGTGTTCCGAGTTCCCGGACTCCTCGTGGCCGTCGTGGGCTCCGTCGGCTTCGCCCGGGGCGTAGTTCTCCTGGGCCCCGGAGTAGTCCTTCGCCACGGCTGTGGCCTCGATGGTCTGGTCATCGGCAGTGACGAGTTCGAGGGTGATCTGCTCGCCCGGCTCGATAGCCTTCTGCAGGCCCATGATCATGATGTGTTCGCCGCCGGGTTCGAGCCTGAGGCTCTGCCCGGCCGGGACGACGAAACCTCCCTTCTTCTCCTGCATCGACATCCCTCCTGAACCGTCCTCGTTCGTCTCGTGCAGTTCGACGGACTTCGCTTCCGGATACTTCACGGCCACGAGGTTGATGTCGCGGTCTGTGCTGTTGTGCAGTTCGCCGAAGACCGCCGTCATCCCGTCGTCGGCGGCCTTGACCCAGGCGCCATCGAGACTGAGGGCATCGGCATCGATCTGGGAGGCGGCGGCCGAGCTCGGCTCGGAGTCGGCGGCCCGGGTCTCGTCCTGGCCGCAGCCGGACAGACCGAGGACGACGGCGACGGGCAGGGCGATGGCCGGTGTGATGTTCTTTCGCATGTTGTCTGCACTTTCTTTTCCTGGTGCAGTCGAGCACGGCCGGGTACCGACGCCGAGGTG
The DNA here is from genome assembly GCF_017808095.1 of Brevibacterium renqingii. NCBI lineage: Bacteria > Bacillati > Actinomycetota > Actinomycetes > Micrococcales > Brevibacteriaceae > Brevibacterium > Brevibacterium renqingii. The sequence goes on from NZ_JADBHG010000002.1 coordinate 124,930, forward strand.
GTGCCGCAGGCGTGCGTGAGTGCAGGCGTACCTGCGACGCAGGCGTGCGTGAGTGCAGGCGTCACAACCGGGCGAAGACCGTTCCGGATGGAGCTCTGCCGTTTCCCGGCGCGCTCGACTGTCACCGCATGGTGGGTGGTTCGCGGTGGCATTCGCCACCGGAAAGAGGTGTCAGACGAGTGCGGGCGGCCCGCGGCGATAGTTCGCTCCGACCACTGCCGAGGCGATCGCCTGCGGCAGCGGGCACCGGCTCGCAAGCAGCCGAGCCGGTCGGTCGGCCAGGACTCCGGCCGCCTCGGCGAGGGCATGCATGGCACCGATCACGGGGCCCAGAGCCAGCTGCAGGATGCTGAGGACGATGTCCTCACCGCGCTTGAGGACCACCGCGGTGAGCGCAACAGCGACGAGGTGGGCGAGGATCATGCCGGACGAGGTGTCCCCGTGAGTCGAATGGCCCACCGCCGCGGTCGCAGAACTCAGATCAAGGGACCCCGAAGCGGGGACGAGATGCCCGGAGTGGGACCCCGAGGCCATTGAGCCGTGACCGGACCCGCCACTCGCCGAGGCGGTGTGCGCGCCCATCTGTGCGCCCGAGGACCAGCTCATCGTCAGGTGCATGAGCACTTGTCCGAGGCCGAGCAGGGCGCTCAGGCTGAGATAGCCGAGACGTCGACTCGCAAGGATCATCGCGGCCCAGAGCACGAGGACGAAGACGACGGCGGTGCCGATCGGCGAAGCACTTCCTCCGGCGCCGATGTGCATGAGCAGCGCCAACTGGGTCGTGACGAGCGCGGCGAAGAGCGCACGCGCGGATTTCGTCCATCCGGTCATGCGTCCTCCTCTCGGGCCTCGGGGAAGCTGCGGGTGTCCGACGGCGGCCACGCTCTCACAGCTGAACTCTCAGCCCACTCACGCATTCTACTCAATGTAGAACTTCGCGGGCAACGGAGCGTCCCTGCATCCGCGGTCAGGCGTCGGCGGTCTTCTCGACCATGGCACCGCCCCTCGCATGTCGACTCATGTGCCCACTGTCCACAGCAATCGACCCGTGTGTGGTCACTGCACCGAGGCGAAACCACATTTCTGCCGATTTCACCTCGGTGCAGTGACCACAACCAGGACTCCCGACTCGGCCCACTCGCCTCCACAGGTCCACTGGACTCCGGAAATCATCCACAGCCTCCCCGCGGGCCCTTTCCGACTGGAACCCACGACCGTGAGGATACGCGGATGAACGGATACACAGACAAACGCTCTGCACCTCGACTCTTCCTGTCCGGCGACGCGGCACGCCACGGGATCAGCGAATGGAAGCTCCGAGTCCCCGAACCGACCGAGCGCGTGATGTACGGGATCCGCGCGGACCCGAATCGTCAGGTCACACGGGTTGCGCCCGAGTGGGCAGACGAAGAATGGGACCGCATGGGACTCAGGCTCCGCGCCCTCCAGCTGAAGTACCCGCAGGTCGCCGCCAGCCACGCATCTGCCGGCGTGCTCTACGGACTGCCGCTTCCCAGCGGCAGCATGGACGGACAGCTGCACGTGTCCGTCGATGATCGGAATCTGCGAATTCGTCGTCCCGGAGTCGTCCTGCACCGAGTCTCCGACTTTCAGCGAACGAACGTGTTCGGCCACCAGCTGATGACCGGCCCTTCGCTTTTCCTGCAGTTCGCCGCTTCCCTCGATGTCCCGTCGTTGGTCATGATCGGGGACGCGATGATCGGGAGATGGCATGGACCGAGGCTGTGCACTCTCCCTCAGCTGCGGGGACACTTCACATCCCGTAAGTCGGTCAAGAATCGACGTCGCGTCGAGGAGGCGCTTGCTCTCATCCGGCCCGATGTCGACTCCCCGAAAGAGACCGAGCTCAGGCTGTGGATCATTTCGGCCGGTCTGCCCGAGCCCGAAGTCCACCCCCGGATCTTCTGTGAGCAGCTGAACACAGCGATTCGACCGGATCTCGGCTACGTCGCAGCACGGTTGGCGATCGAGTACGAAAGCGATTTCCACCGCACCGACGCGCGCCAGTGGAATCTGGACATCGACCGGGAGAATGCGCTCGAGCACGAAGGCTGGGCGCTCATCAGAGTGACCTCCCGCACCGACCGGCGCAGGCTCGAGCGGCAGATCCGCGCTCACCTCGAACGCGCCCACCTCACCCACTGACGGTCGGCCTGGAAAGTCGGCCGGCCCAGGAACGCCGGCTCGGCCCACAAGCATTTATGGTCAGTGCGCCGAGGCGAATGCGCCTTTTCGGCCGTTGTTCCTCGGCGCTGTGACCACAAACAAAGCTTCATGGCCCATGCGAGCAAGGACGCGCGATCGGACCTACATCCGCAGCCAGGTGTCGGCGGTCTTCTTGACCATGGCGCCTGCCTCCTCGGCGGAGCCCATCCAATCGACGGGCGCGCCCTTGAGGTCGGTGGTGGAATCGGAGAGGACGATGACGTCGAAATTGCACACGAGCGCCGCCATCGCCGAGGCGTAGACGGCTCCGGGCGCAGCGTCGGCACCGGCGATGACGATGCGGTCGACGGCCATGTCGTGCAGGCCGGGAGCAAGATCGCTGATGCTGTCGAAGACATCGGGGCCCTCCGAGCGCAGAACGAGGTCCTCCTCATCGGGCACGAACACGCTCAGCTCCTCATCCGGAGTCTCCGCGAGGGACTCCTTCGTGGAGGCGAAGATGAGCACGCCTCCGACTGCGCGAGTGCGGGTGACGATATCGCCGAGGGTCTCCATGGCGTCGTCGTTGGGGTAGCTGGCGTCGTCGGTGTCGATGAGGAGCAGGGCATCCATACCTCAATCGTGCCATGTCGCACCCGTCGAGGCACACACGGAGGCCGGCCGGGAATCAGCCGATCGGAGGTCTCATCCCGCGATCCACGATTCGCGGATGCCCATGTCCGGGTCCAAGAGCAGAAAATCGGCAGGCATGCCCACCGCGAGCAGGTCGCCGTCAACGGACGGGTCGAGCCCGAGGGCGCGCAGCGGCACCGACGTCGCTGCCCGGACGGCCTCGAACGGGCTGAGCCCGACCTCGGCGACGGCGCGTTTCACCGCCTCGTCCATGGTCAGGGTGGAGCCGGCGATCGAACCGGGCGAGCCGTCCGCAGTGACGAGCCTGGCCACCGAGTCCTCGACGACGACCGGCAGCGAGCCGAGCTCATAGCGCCCATCGCTCATCCCGGTCGCAGACATCGCGTCGGTGATGAGCACAATGCGTCCCGGAGCGAGGTCGCTGATCATGCGGGCCGCCGGCCCGCTCACGTGCACACCGTCGTTGATGAGTTCGAGCGACACGTGCGCGGCCTCGACTGCGGCGAGGATCGGGCCGGGGGCACGGTGGTGGATGCCCGGCATCCCGTTGAAGGCATGGGTGAGGATGCTCGCGCCGTCGTCGAAGGCGGCTGCTGTCTGCGCATAGTCGGCCGCGGTGTGCCCGATGGCGACCCTGACCCCCGCCGAGGTGAATCGAGCGATCGCATCGAGGGCGCCCGGGAGCTCGGGGGCGAGAGTGATCTGGACGAGTCGTCCGTCGGCTGCGGTGAGGATCCGCTCGACCGCGTCCGGGGTGGGCGCGGTGAGGACCTCGGGTGCGTGCGCGCCTTTGAAGTCCCGGGACAGGAACGGCCCTTCGGCGTGGAGGCCGATGATGCCGGGGCGTTCGCGGGCAGCGTCCGCGCCTTCGGCCAATGCTCGGCAGAGCCCGTCGATCGTGTCCGAGACGTAGGAGAGCGCGAGCCCGCGAGTGCCGTGTGCTCGGTGCACTGCGAGGATCTCCTCGAGACCGTCACGGCCGTCCTCGGCGCTGGCGCCACCGGCCCCGTGGCAGTGGATGTCGACATAGGCGGGCGCGACATAACCGGCCGCACCGTCGATGATGCGGGCATCGGGCGAGGCCAGGAGGTCCTTCCACCCGGCACCGCGCCCGCGTGCGATGACTTCTCCGCCGGTGACGGCGAGCCACGTATCGGCCGAGGAGGCCTGGAACCGAGACGGTTCGCCGTCGAGGACGACCGTGTCGTGGATGACGAGCTCGGCGGCGACTGCTGCTGTCGGCATCAGCTCTTCCCTCCCGTCGCAGCGAGCTCGACTTCGAAGCCGGCTGCGATGAGCTCATCGCGGCCGCTGTCGCTGAGATGGTCGTCGGTGATGATCGTGTGGAACACGTCGGCACCGCCGACGGAGGCGAAGGATCGGCGACCGTACTTCGAGGAGTCTGCGACGACGATCGCCCGTTCGGCCCGTTCGGCCATGAGCCGGTTGACATAGGCTTCGTCCACGTTGGCCGTGAGCCCTCCCCCGGTGGCGGAGATCGCGTGGACGCCGACGTAGGCGAGATCCAGCCAGATGCTGCGCAGCACACCGTCGACGAAGGACCCGACGAGTTCGAAGCTCGAGGTGTTGATGACTCCCCCGCAAACGATCACCCTGACTCCGGGGTGGACGGCGAGCCGATTCGCGATGTCGACAGCGTTGGTGACGATCGTGAGGTCGGCGAGGAGGTCATCGCGCTCGCTGAGGGCGTCGGCGACCATGAATGTCGTCGTCCCGCCGGAGAGCCCGACGACGGACCCCGGACGGATGCGATCGACCGCAGCACGGGCGATGGCGGTCTTCGCCTCGGTGGCAGCGGCTTCCTTGTAGCGCAGGGAGAGTTCGTAGTCGACGGCACGACGAGTGGCACCGCCGTGGGTTCGTTCGACGAGCCGACGCTGTTCGAGCAGACCGAGGTCGCGGCGGATCGTCGCCACGGAGACCTCGAGTTCACCGCTCAGCGCCTCGACTCCGACCGAACCCTGCTCGTCGAGCCTCGCCAGGATGGCATCGAGGCGATCTTCACGCGTGCTCATACGCCAAGCTTCAGTCCTCATCGCGCGGTTTGGCAAACCCGGAGAGCATCTCGATGAGGTGAGCGACCTCGCCTGCGAACGCCTCCCGCGCGGGCCCGAGATACTTCCGGGAGTCGACGAGGTCGGTCTGCGCTGCGAGGGTCGCCCGCACCGAGGCGGTGAAGACTCTGTTCAGGTGCGTGGAGATGTTGATCTTGCGCATTCCGGCGGTGACGGCCCGAGAGATCTCGTCCTCGGCGACGCCGGATGAGCCGTGCAGCACCAGCGGCACCGACAGGACCTCATCCAAACGTCTGATGAGAGCGAGGTCGAGTGTGCTGGTGCGCTCGACCATCGCGTGGGAGCTGCCCACTGCCACGGCCAGGGCGTCGACGCCGGTGTCAGCGACGAAATCGACCGCCTCCGAGGGGTTCGTACGCACACCGGGGGCGTGTGCTCCGTCCTTCCCGCCGATCTCGCCGAGCTCGGCTTCGACTCCGATTCCGTGAGTATGGGCCCGGCGGACCACCTCGGCGGTGGTCGCACAATTGGCGGCGAAGTCGAGGTGGGCGCCGTCGTACATCACGGAGTCGAAACCGAGGTCGATCGCCTCGGTGACGAGTCCTAACTCGGTCGCGTGGTCGAGGTGGACGGCGATCGGCACGTGCGCGGCCTCGGCGACGGCGATCGTGGCGCGCGCGATGGGCGCGAGCCCGCCGTGGTATTTCACGCAGTTCTGCGAGATCTGCATGATCGCGGGGCCGCCTGCCTTCTCTGCCCCGGCGGCGATGGCCTCTGCCGATTCCAGATGGATGACGTTGAAGGCCCCCACCGCTCCGGGCGCGGCGGCTCGCAGCAGGTCGAGCGTCGTCTCTCTCGTCATGTTCTCACTCTCGTCGTGTGGTGGGGGACGTCTCCGCGGGAAACGGTCGGTCGAGCGGCTCGAGGATGATGCCCTCACGCAGGTCGCGCCAATCCGTGTGGATCTGCCCGGCCTGGGGCATGAGCACAGCCGAGGCCGAGAGCGCGACCGCGTCCGTGAGCAGGGCCCGAACATCGTCGTCGCTCGGCGGACCCGCACCGCGCGGCGAGTGGTCCCCGGCCGTCACGTGTCCTGTCCTGATCTCACCGTCTGCGCACTCGTCCGCGTCGGCCAGCCATCGGGCCAGCGCGGCCACCGAGGCGTCTCCGGCTCCGGTCGGATTGCCGCGCAGAGGGGAACCCGGACGCGCGCGCATGCGCGGCCCGGATCCGTCGGTGAGGATCATGCCCTCGCTGCCGCAGGAGACGAGGACGGAGCCCGCTCCGGCCTCGATGAGCAGGCGAGCGCCCGCGTCGACGACGGCGGGCTCGTCGTCATGGATCTCATCGATCACGAGCTCCGCCAGCTCCTCGCGGTTGGGTTTGACCCAGTCGGCGCCGGCGCGTGCGGCGGTGAGCAGGGCCGGACCCGAGGTGTCGACGATGACGCGGACCTGGCAGAGGCGGGCTGCGGAGACGACACGCTCGTAGAAGCCCGCGGGCAGGTCGCTCGGGGTCGAGCCGGAGATGACGAGGACTCCGACGTTCGGTTCCGCCAGGCGGCGGAGGATGCTCGCTTCGAGTTCCGCCCAGACCTCGGCGGGGTGCGGGCGGGTGCGTTCGTTGAGCACTGTGGCTCGGCCGGAGTCCTCGACGATGGCATAGCTGCGTCGCAGGCGGGACGGGGTGGCGGTGAGGTCCCAGATCTGCCCGGCGGCCGAGCCGTCGGGGCTGCCGGAGACCCTGTCCCTGTCCGGCCATTCCTCGGGCGCGACCGGTCCGAGCACATACACCGGTCGGCCGATCTCGGTGAGGACGCGGGCGACATTGATCCCCTTCCCGCCGAGCCGCCCGACCGCGGGCGGGACTCGATGCGAGGTGCCCGGCTCGAGGACGTCGGATGTGATCGTGAGGTCGAGTGCCGGGCTGAGCGTCACCGTCATGATGCCAGGAGCAGCGGTGTTCATCCCCGCCCCCTCGTCAGCAGGCCGGCGCCGATGAGCCCGGCCACGGGTCCGAGCGCGGCGCGCCGGATGCTCGGCACGCGGTGGAAGTCCAGGCGGCGGCGCATCGCGGTGTCGACACCGTGGATGAGCTCATCGGCACCGCTGAGTCCGCCCCCGAACACGATCGCCTCCGGGGCGGTGACGGCGACGAGCTGCGCGCAGACGGCGCCGAGGGCGTCGACGGCTTCGGCGAAGACTTCCCGAGCGACGGGGTCATCGGCATGGACGGCGTCGAGGACGTCGAGCGATCCCGCCGCGGCCGTGCCGCTGCGGGTTGCGTAGCGCTTGGCGATCGCGGCGGCCGAGGCGATGTGCTCGACGGGTCCGCGGAAGAGACCGTCGGCGGTGTCCACGGCGACTTCGGTGAAGCCGATCTCTCCGGCATAGCCTCCGGCAGAGATCAGCCGGCCCTCCGCTCGGATGGCGGCGGCGACGCCTGTGCCGATGGTGACCATCATGGCATCGTCGGGCATCGCCTCGGCGAATTCGAATTCCGCCAGGCCGGCTGAGCGCACATCGTGCGCCAGCGCGATCTCGAGGCCGAGCCGCTCGGCGAGCAGAGAGCGGAAGGGCACGTCCCGCCACCCGAGGTTGGCGGAGTAGATCCCGGCCCCGCTCTCCTCGTCGACGATTCCGGGGATGACGACGGCGGCCGCGCCGACCTCATGGTCGCCGTGCCCGGCCGCGAACTCATCGCGGATGTCGCTGACCAACTCGACGATCTCCGTCCCGGAACCGCTGTCGCATTCGGGCGTCGGCATGGTGACCGCATCGACGAGGTCGCCGCTCGAGTCGAACAGTGCGGCCTTGAGGCCGGTGCCTCCGACGTCGACTGCGAGTGCGCTCGGTCCCCGACCGAGGTTCAGCCCCTCGGCCACCCGAAGGATCTCCGCCCGCGTAGTCATCCGCCGAGCACGACCGAGCGGGACAGAGACCGCGGATTGTCGGGATCGACTCCGGCCCGGCGGGCCCGGAGCAGAGCGAGCACATGGAGGCGGACGAGATCGGCCAGAGGATCGCGGTCGGCATATTCGAATCGCGCTCCTGTGGCTTCGACCTGCTCCCGCAGTCCTGCCGGCGGCTCACCGAACTGCCAGCTGACGCGTCCTGGAGCGGCGATGGCGATGGGTCCGTGGCGGTATTCCATCGAGGAGTAGGACTCGGTCCATGCCTGTGCGGACTCGCGCAGCTTCAGCGCGGCCTCGTTGGCCAGCCCCCAGGTCCACCCCATGCCGAGGAAGCTGAACTGCTCCGCGCTCAGCAGAGTCTCATCGATGACGGCCGGGTCGACCTCAGCGAAATCCGCGGCGACCCCTTCAAGCACGGCCCTCGCCTCGGCCGCGGCCTCTGCAAGTTCCTCGGCCTGGCCGAGCCAGGCACGCAGGGCGACGATCGCCGATGTGCCGAAGCGCGTCTGGACGACCGACCGCTCATCGGCGAAGCCGAGATAGACGACGTGGGCGGAACGCTGTCCGATCGGTGATTCTTCGACCCCGAGGATCGAGGTCACCGGCACCCGGTCGCGCAGACCGTCGAGGGCCGCGACCACCTCGGTGGTGGTGCCGGATCGCGAGATCGTGATCACGCGGTCGTAGCTGCGTGCGGCAGGGAACTCGCTTGCGGTGAAGGCATCGGTCTCCCCCTTGCCCAGCGATTCGCGCAGCGAGGCGAAGACCTGAGCGCCGAACCATGATGTCCCGCAGCCGATGACGGCGATCCGCTCACCGTCCGCAGGCCTCGCAGAGGAGGAAGCGGCAAGGTCGGCTGCTCGATCCCACATCTCGGGCTGGCTGCGCAGCTCCTCTTCCATGAACACGCCAAGTTTCGACATCGATCATCTTTCTGCTCGGTTTCACGATGATTCAACCATCATGGTGTCATATTTTTCCCTTGACAGACAGTAACCCTGTCCGGTTTTATGTGACGAGCACCATATTCACGCATTCTGTCTTGATGGAAGAAGGAGCAGCCGCATGGCTTTCCTCACGGATCTCAGACGAGCGCCTCGTCTCGTCACGATCGTCGCTGTCGCCGCGGTCGCGCTCGGCATCACCTACGGCTACGACATCTCGAACATCGCCGGGGCCCTGCTGTTCCTGGAAACCGATCTCGGGCTGGGCAATGCCGAACTCGGAGGACTCGCCACCGCGGTCGTCATCGGCCAGATCGCCGGAGCCCTCTGCGGCGGACCGATCTCGAACGCCATCGGGCGACGCCGGACGATGTTCGTCATCGCCGGCGGCTACATCGTCTTCTCCGTCATCTCCGGCTTCGCCCCCGGCTACTTGTCGCTGCTGGTGGCTCGTCTGCTCCTCGGCGTCTCCATCGGAATCGCCCTGGCCGTCGTCCCCGTGTTCATCGCGGAGTCGTCGCCGACGAACGTGCGCGGCGGCCTCCTCGTCGCCTACCAGGTCACCACCGTCATCGGCATCGTCGTCGGCTACTTGGTGTGCTGGGCATTGGCGCTCATCGAATCCTGGCGGCTCATGCTCGGGATCGCGGCACTGCCTGCCGCGGTCGTCTTCATCCTGCTGCTGCGGGCGCGCGAGACCCCTCACTGGCTCATGCTCAAAGGGCGGGAAGCCGAAGCCGCAGATGCGCTGCGCGCCCTCGAACCGGATCGCGACATCGACCACGAAGTCGGTCTGATCCGGACCGAGCTCGAGGCCGAGAGCGGGCATCTGGTCGACATGTTCCGGGGACATCTGCTCAAAGCCACGATGTTCGTCATCGGGCTGGGGTTCTTCATTCAGATCACCGGCATCAATGCCACGATCTACTACGCCCCCTCGATCTTCGAGTCCATGGGCTTCACCGGCTACGGCTCGCTGCTCGGGCTGCCCGCGGTCGTGCAGAGCTTCGCTCTCATCGCGGTCATCGTCTCGATGTTCATCGTCGACCGCCTCGGGCGCAGACCCGTTCTGCTCACCGGCATCGGGATCATGATCGTCTCGACGCTCGTGCTCGTGCTCGTCTTCAGCTTCGGCGGCGAGGCCGGCAGCACTTCTTGGGGAACGGTCGCCGGTGTCGTGGGGATCATCGCGTTCACAATGGGCTACACATTCGGCTTCGGGTCCCTCGTCTGGGTCTACGCGGGCGAGACGTTCCCCGCGAAGTACCGGGCTCTGGGAGCATCGCTCATGCTCACCTCGGACCTCGTCGCCAACGCGATCGTCGCGCAGTTCTTCCCGGGCCTGCTCGACCTCATCGGCGGCGCGGGCGTGTTCATCGTCTTCGGAGTGCTCTCGCTGCTCGCCTTCCTCTTCGTCTTCCGCTTCGCGCCGGAGACGAAGGGCAGGGACCTCACGGAGATCTCGGCCTATTGGGCCAACGGAGCGAAGTGGTCGAGCCCCCAGCGCTGAGCGGCACTCCCCGTGGACGCCGCACCCTCGGCCGGCACTCCGCGGGGACGCCGGGGCCTCCCCGGCCTCCCCGAGGACTCACAGGCCCCTCCCCGGCCTCCCGCGAGGGCGAGCCGGCTCGGCTCACCCCAGTGTGCGGGCCCGATTCGCATCGATGCCGAGCACGTGCGTGTCGAGGAAGGCGAGCACGGTGCGGTACCAGACCTCGGCGTTGCCGCGGCCGAGTATCCAGTGTCCTTCGTCCGGGAAATAGAGGAAACGATGCTGGGTGTCGCCGTCGGCGTCGAGCGGGGTCTTCGCCTGGGTGAGCAGATCGAACCACAGCTCCTGTCCCTGCCCGATCGGCACCCGGTAGTCCTTGTCCCCGTGGATGACGAGCACGGGGACCTCGATCTCGGCGGCGAAGAGGTGCGGAGAATAGTCCGCCGACTGCTCGCGCATCGCCGCATCCCATGAGGCGTTGTCCGTGGTCCGACCCATCGAGGTGGTGTTCCACAGCGAGGCATGGGTGACGATGCACTTGAATGTGCTGCCCGTGTGCCCGGCGACCCAGTTGGCCATATAGCCGCCGTAGGAGCCGCCAGCCAGAGCGATGTGCTCCTCGTCGATGTCCGCACGTGAGCCCGCGGCCTCGGTCAGCGACATGATGTCGGTGAATGGCGTGCCGCCGAGCTGCTGCTGACCACGGTCGATCATCGCCTGCCCGTAGCCGGTGGAGATCGCCGGGTCCGGCAGCAGCACCGCATAGCCGGCGGCGGCGAAGGGGCCGGGATTCCATCGATAGGTCCAGGCGTTCCACGATCCCCACGGACCGCCATGGGCGAAGACGACGAGCGGATGCGGCCCTTCCCCGTGGGGCACGACCAGCCACGCACGGATCGGCGTGCCGTCCTCGGCGCGGGCCTCGACCTCGGTCAGCGTGCCCTCCTCATCGAGGACGGTCGCCGGATTCGCGAGCTCGCTGATGACGCCGGAGTCGAGGTCGATCGAGATCGGCAGAGGCGCGACATCGATCGCCGAGGCGGTCGCGACGACCGTGTCCCCGCGCAGCGCGAGGCCCGAGAACGTATACTTCTGCCCCTCTCCCCCGACGAGGCGCCGAGGCTGCTCATCGTCGAGACCGCCGATGAAGACACTGCCGCGCCCGTGGTCGTCGGTGCTGGCCACGATCGTCGAATCATCGACCCAGATCGGTGAGAACCAGAAGTCGGCCTCGGGCCAGACCGGCTCCAGAGTCGCCGTCCCGAGGTCGAGGACCATGAGTTCGACGGCGAGGCTGGCCTGTGGAGTCCAGAACTGCTCGCGGCTGACCAGGGCCTTGGTCCCGTCCGGGCTGATGGCCTCGATGCTGAAGCCGTGGTCTGCGGCCGGTTTCGTCAGACGCCGCAGTTCGGGCTCCCCCTCGAGGTCGATGCGCCAGATCTCGCTGGCCTCGAGCTGGCCGGGTATCGGCTTCTCGAGCTGCACGAGAACGAACCGGGCCTCGTCGTCGACAGCCCAGTCGACGAGCCGCCCCGAGGGCAGGGACAGATACCGGAAGTCAGGACCGGCCGGGCGGCTGAGTTCGTCGGAGACCTCGGGGAAATCGTTGGCTTCCTCGTTGAGCTTCGCCACGGCCAGGGTCTGCTCGCCCGGACCCAGGTCGTGGTCCCAGCGGCGGATGGGAAAACCCGTGTGGAGGATGCCGCTGACCTTCGCCTCGCTGCGTTCGACGCTGAATTCCTGATGGTCGTTCTCGTCGGCGGCCCATGTGTGGACGGGGAATTCGACGATGAGGGTCTCGCCCTTGATCTCGATCCGGGAGAAGCCGCCTTCATGATCGGCGAGTTTGCGGGCCTCTCCATTGTCGGGCAGGACCCACAGGCTCGGGCTGTCGGCATCCTTGCCGTCCTCGCCCCTGCGTTTGGACGCGAAGACGATGGTGCCGTCCTCGCTCAGTGCGACCGGGCCGACGGACTGGTCGCCGCGGGTGATGCGGCGAGGCTGCTCTCCGCTGATATCGGCGAGATGGCTCAGCGAGGCGTTGCCCTCGGAGTTGAGGAAGGAGTACTGGGCGATGACGCGTCCGGCCTGATTCGTCAGGAGGCCTTGCAGGCGGCGGGCGTCGAGAAGTCGGGTCACTGCGTCGTGGATCGTCATTGCTCCATCCTAGTTCGCAACGACGACCGGCCGGCGGATCTCGTGGGCTGTCCGGGCGACGGTCCCCGCGGGGTCCCTCACCTGAAGCTCGGCGCCGGGACTCTCTGGTCGTCGATGGTCACCGTCGGCAGCATCGTCTCGAACTCCTCTGCTGTTTTCGCGTCAGCCTTCGGGGTGCGCATCTCGATGGAGAGGTTGACGAGGCGTCCGTTGAGTTTGTAGCCGGTCTGCACGCCGTACATGAGGGTGGGTTCGCTGTCGATGGCCAGGATCTCGGTCGGTCCGAGTTCCCCTTGGAAGCTCCAGTACTCTCCGGCGTCGAGGGACCCGGTCCGTTCGGAGAGCACCTGAGAGTCCTGTTCGGAGAAGGTGTAGCGGCGCTTCGAATCGACGACTTCCTGCGGGCTGCCGCCGTATTCGTCGGTGCAGCTGACCAGGACCACATCGGAATCGGTGCTGTCCGTGCCGCGGGTGAAGACATGGATCCTGTCCGTGCTTCCGCTGCCCTCCGTCCACCCCTCACCGACGGCGAAGCTGATCTTCACGGGGCAGGTGTCGCCGAGGTTGAGCGTCTTCCTCGACATTCCCTCAGGCACGCCCGCATCGGTGGGCTCTCCCGTGGGCTCGGGACCTGCGGTCTCCTCCAAGGCGACTCGCACCGGACCGGCGTCCTTGTCCTCGGTGCGGATCTGCAGGACCGAGCAGCCACTGAGGACGACGCTCAGGGCGAGCGCTCCGGCGGCTGCGGTGATCCGGGATCTCGCTGAGGACTTCGATGACGTCGAGGGCTCGGTCGGGATCACCGCCGGTCACCCTGATCGTGCCGGTGCGGGTATCCCGCTTCCGGCCCGGGCCGCTGCGGAAGATTCGGCCGAACCTGCGGGTGGGGCGGCTGCGGGCCGCTGTTCGGCTGCCCGAAAGTCTGCGGGCCCGGCTGACTGCCGGCCGGCGGCTGCCCATGAGCCGGATGCGCCGCATCCGGTCGGGCCATCGGCGGTTTGAACTGTGAGTGCTGTCCGGAATCCGGCGGCAGCCCACCGGCGACGGACTCACCCGTGGTCCGGTTGACGAGAGCGCCGTCGATGCGTTCGAGACGTCGCTTCGAGGTCCGCCTCGGGGTGCCGAGGATGCGTCCCTGCAGTTCGGCCTCGTTCGGCTGTCGCGGCGGGAGGAACCCGGGGCCCTGCCCCGAATCCGCCTGCTGCGTCGGCTGCACGGGCCGCGAGCCTGCGACGACCCGATCCATGTGATCGGCCATCTGGGGAACGGTCACGGGCGCGGCGTCGGCGAGCACCGGCAGGACCATGCGCACCGAGGTGCCCACGCCCTCCTGGCTGAACAGCTGCACGGAGCCGCCGTGGCGGGTGACGATCGCACGCACGAGCGACAGGCCCATGCCGGAGCCGGCGACCGCGCGCACCCGGGAGCCGCGGGAGAGTTCGTCCCACACGGCCTCCTGCTCGGCCAGCGGAATGCCGCTGCCGGTGTCGGCGACCTCGACGACGACCCAGCGGTGGCCGTCGATGATCTGCTCATTGGCCCGCAGTTCGACGACCTCGCCCTGCGAGGAGTATTTGAGCGCATTGCCGAGCAGGTTGAGGATCGCTGTGAGCAGCAGGTCCTCTTCGCCGGCGACATCGGGCAGCCGCCACGGAGCCCGCGCGACGGTGGCCACGATCATCCGGTCCTCCGCGCCGGGCGCAGTCGAGGCGTCCTCGACTGCCTGGTGGATGAGCGCATCGAGGTCGACGCGCGCGTATTCGATGATGCGAGTCTCGACATCGGCGAGCCTGCGCAGATCCGCAAGCAGGCGGGCAACTCGCCGGGAGGACACGTCGACCTGTTTGGCCGCGGGCTCCACCTCGGACAGCGTGCCGCCGGCACGGACGACCTCGCGGATGCTCGCTGCCGAGGTGCGCAGGGCCGTGAGCGGGTTCTTCAGCTCATGATCGAGTCGGATGAGCATCCGGTTGCGCTTGGTCAGCGAGTCCTCGGCCGCGGCCGCCTCGACGGACTCCCGCAGTTCGGTCTCGCGCTTCTTCAGGTGCCTCCACCCGAACCAGGCACCGACGGCGAGTCCGCCGAGCACGAGGACGAGGAGGAGCAGGAACAGCCAGACCTGGACTTCGATGACAAGGAAGTTCGTCATACGCGCCTCTGCCCGTCCTCACCGCGGACCTCGCCGACGAAGCGGTAGCCGCGCCCCTGCACAGTGGCGATCCATCTCGGTTCGGCGGCGTCTTCGCCAAGCACCCGGCGCAGCTCGGCGACGCGGGAATCGACGGCACGGGTGCCCACGGCCTCTTCGAAACCCCACAGCACCTCGAGCAGACGGGAGCGCTCGATGAGCTCGTCCTTGTGCACCATGAGGTACTCGAGCAGAGTGAAGCCCTTCGGGGTGACGACGAGTTCGCGCTGGCCGAGCCAGGCCCGTCGACCGACCCGGTCGACGCGCAGGCCGAAACTCGACACGAGAACGGGGGCCGTGGCCAGGGGCGGACCGTCATTGCGGGTGCGGCGCAGCACGGCGCGGATCCGAGCGACGAGTTCGTGCGGGTCGAAGGGCTTGTTGAGGTAGTCGTCGGCGCCCTCTTCCAGCGCCATGGCCCTCTCGACGCCCTCGCCGACCTGCGTGAGCAGCAGCACCGGCACCCAGTTCTCCTCCTGCCGCAGTCGGCGCAGCACCTGCCGTCCGTCGGCTCCGGGCATGAGCACGTCGAGGACGCAGACATCGGGCTTGTGCCGGTGGATCTCGTCGAGCGCCAGCAGTCCGTCGCTGGCGGGCAGCACCCGGAATCCGGAGCGTTCGAGGAAGGGCACCACCGCACCCAGCACGTCCGGTTCGTCATCGGCGACCAGGACGAGCGGTTGGGCCTCATTGTGGTTGTCAGCCGTCATGGTGGTCAGTTCCGATTCCTCTCTGGCGTTCCCAGGCAAGTTCTCTGGCCTCGGCACGGTCGACCGCCTCGGCGAGTTCGTCTCGATACAGCATAGAACGGCGCAGGTGCTTCGTGCGATAGCCCGCGCGACCGACCATATGCGTGGCGACGGGGATCGTGACCAGCTGGAAGGAGATGATGATCGCCAGAGTCGACACCGTGGCCCAGGTCGGGAACTGGACGGCGATCGCGACAGCGACGAGGATCAGGCCCAGGACCTGGGGCTTCGCACTCGCGTGCATCCGGGACAGCAGATCGCCGAAGCGGACGAGACCGACCGCCGCGGCCAGCGACAGGAGCGCGCCGAGGAAGATGAGCACGGCGGAGATGATGTCAAGGACCATTGTTCTCCCCTCTCTTCGCCGAGGTTCCCGATCCCAGGTCCTCGGCATCGTCCGGTCCCGGATCGGGGCCGGTGCCCAACCCCTCCCCGTCCGCGTCGGCGTGCGGATCGAAGGTCGGGTCCTCGATCTCGGTCACCTCGTCGACCTCGGAGTACGCCGCGGACTCGGGCGCGGCCTCGGCGGTCGCCTTCCCCTGGCCGTCGCGGGGCATGTGCCAGTCCGAGTTGGAGAAGTCGCTGAGCGCTCCCGCCTCAGCGCCGGGCGTCATCGAATCGGACTTCGACACGTACCGGGACACGCTCACGGACCCGACGAAGCCGAGCATCGCGAGGACGATGAGCACGGGCAGCAGATCGGTACGGTCGGACAGGGCCATATAGCCGCCGAGTCCGCACATGATCGATGCGAGCACCACATCGGTGCCGATCATGCGGTCGAGAATCGAGGGCCCGCGGACGATCCGGTAGAGCGCGATGATCACCGAAGCGGCCAGGAGCACCGAACCGGCGATGATGAGGACGTCGATGACGATCTGGCTCATGCGCGTCCTCCCGGCGTCTCGTTCAGAGGATCGGGGCGGGACCGCAGC
The DNA here is from genome assembly GCF_017808095.1 of Brevibacterium renqingii. Taxonomy (NCBI): domain Bacteria; kingdom Bacillati; phylum Actinomycetota; class Actinomycetes; order Micrococcales; family Brevibacteriaceae; genus Brevibacterium; species Brevibacterium renqingii. The sequence continues at coordinate 141,165 of NZ_JADBHG010000002.1, forward strand.
GCTGCGAGGTCACGGTGCGAACCGAGCGTGCGGATGAGCAGTTCTTCGATGTGGTAGACCTGCGCCTTGGCCCGGCGCACCTTCTCCTCGGAGTCGCAGTCGAGGAAGTGCAGGTAGAGGATGCCCATCGCACGGTCGCTGTCGATGATGATCGAACCCGGGATGAGGCTGGCGGTGTCGGCGATGAGCGTGAGCACGAGGTCCGAACTCGTGCGCAGATCGCAGGCGACGACCGAGCCGGCGCCGACGGCGCGCCTGCGGAAGGCGTACCAGGCGACCTCGATGGACGCGTGGAGGACCGAGTAGAGGAACCACAGTCCGTAGACCAACGCATGCCAGACGTTGAAGCGGCCCGAGAGTACCACCGGCGGCAGGTAGAAGACGCGGGTGACGAGGAAGGCGATGACGATGCCGGAGACGACGGAGACCACGGTCACGGAGTCCCACAGCATCAGCCACAGCAGGACGAGAGAGACGACCAGCACGAGCTGCTGGACGAGGCCTCTGCCCCGCGTCATCCGCGCTCGGTTCGCACTCATCCGTCCTCACCTCCGAGCACGTTGGTGATGTAGTCGACCGGGGTCTGCAGATTCACGGCGGCCCGGTCCGCCATCCCCCACAGAGGCTCTGCCGCGAGCGTGAGCACGAGGGAGGCGGCGACGACCACCGAGGTGGCCACCACCATAGCAGGGGGCACCCCGATCTGAGAGGTCCACTTCCGCCCGGCCAGCAGCGTCTTCTTGCGGTCGGCGAACTCGTCGACGAGGTCCGCATTGGGCTCCTCGACGTCGGCTGGGTCGCGCCAGAATGCGAGGTTGAATGTGCGGCCGATGACGTAGAGCGTGAGCAGACTCGTCACGGTGCCCGCGACGATGAGGACGGTGGGCAGCCAGGCACGGTCGTCGAACCCGGCGAGGAAGAGCGCGACCTTGCCGATGAACCCGGAGAACGGCGGGATGCCCGAGAGGTTGAGGGCCGGGATGAAGAAGATGATCGTGAGCACGGGCGAGAGCACCATCAGTCCGCCCAGCGACCGCGTCGAGGTGGAGCCGCCGCGCATCTCCACGAGACCGATGGCCAGGAACAGCGCGGTCTGGACGATGATGTGGTGGACCGTGTAGTAGATCGCCGCGGACAGCCCGACGCTCGTGCCCAAGGCGACGCCGAAGAGCATGTAGCCGATATGGGAGACCAGGGTGAAGGACACGATCCTCTTGATCTCCGACTGTGCGATCGCGCCGAGTATGCCCACGAGCATGGTCAGGCCGGCGGCGATGAGCAGGGGCACGCGGAGCGAAGAATCGGCGAACAGCAGCGTCTCCGTGCGGATGATCGCGTAGATGCCGACCTTCGTCAGCAGTCCCGCGAACACCGCGGTGACCGGGGCCGGGGCCGTCGGGTAGGAGTCGGGCAGCCAGAACGAGAGCGGGAAGATCGCAGCCTTGATGCCGAATCCGAGCAGGAGCATCACGTGAAGGATCATCTGCACATCGGACGGCAGGTCGCTCAGCCGCTCCGACAGCTGTGCCATGTTCACCGTGCCGGTCGCGGCATAGATGATGCCGATCGCGGCGAGGAAGATGACCGAGGACACGAGCGAGATGATCACGTAGGTGACTCCCGCTCGGATCCGCTCGGCCGTGGCACCGAGCGTGAGCAGCACGTAGGAGGCAACGAGGAACATCTCGAAGCCGACGTAGAGGTTGAACAGGTCCCCGGCGAGGAAGGAGTTCGCGATGCCCGCGCACAGCACCAGATAGCTGGGGTTGAACACGGAGACCGGGGTCTCGTTCGAGTCGTCGTTGGCGTCCTGGCTCAGTGCGTAGACGAGCACGCACAGGGTCACCAGTGCGGAGACGATGAGCATGAGGGCCGAGAGCCTGTCGGCCACGAGCACGATGCCCTTCGGCGGCTGCCAGCCGCCGATGGCGACCACCTGCGGCCCGTGCGCGTCGGTGCCGACGAGGATGAACGTGGCGATGACCATGACGGCGCAGAGGATGGCGATCGAGACGATGTTCTGGGCCCGCGTGTGCTTCGAGAGGATGAGCGCGATGCCGGCGCCGATGAGCGGCAGGAGCACGGGCAGCGGAACGAGGACGGGCAGGAGATCGATCATGGCCGGTCCCCTTTCTCGGGCCGGTCATCGGACTCCTCTTCCGGCTGCTTCGCCTCCTGCGCCGATTCGGCCGCCTGGGCCTCGTCGGCGGAGTGCGCCCGGGTCTGTGAGTTCGCGGCCGCCTCGGCGATGTCATCGGCCTCGTTCGGAGTGGAGGCGTCGTCGATCTCCTCGGCGATCTCGTCCCTCTCATCGGGCGTGCCGTCGTCGTCGAGGTCCACGGCGCCGGTGATCGGGGATTCGGCCTCGTCACCGAACTCGGTGTCGTCGTAGTCCGTGCTCGCCTCCGCCTCGGAGTCGATGACCTTCGTGATCGCGACCTGGAGGTCGGTGTCGTCGTCCTGCAGCGAATCGGCGCGCATGAGCCTCCAGGAGCGGTAGATCATCGCCAGCAGGAACGCGGTCACGGCGAAGGTGATGACGATGGCCGTGAGGATGAGCGCCTGCGGCAGCGGATCGGACATGCCCGCTGTCGAGAGGTTCTTCCCGTCGGTCAGGGGCGGGGCTCCGCGGCCGGCGGTGAGGATGATGAGCAGGTTGACGCCGTTGCCGAGCAGGATGAATCCGAGCAGAACGCGGGTCAACGAGCGTTCGAGCATGAGGTAGATGCCCGAGGCGAAGAGGACGCCCATGGCCAGGACCATGACGAAGGGCATGCTCATAGGCGGCCCCCTTCCGCACCGTTGTCGACGTCGAGCTCGTTGACCCGATCCATGATCTCGGACACGGCACGGTGTTCGGCGGTGGCGCCCATGTTCTCGGAGAAGTTGATGTTGTCGTGGATGCGGTCGGCCAGCATCATCTCGTCGCGCTCCTGATGCAGGTCGACCTCGGCGCCCAACGAGCGGAGGATGTCGAGCATCAGACCGATGACGATGAGGTAGACGCCGATGTCGAAGAAGGTCGAGGTGCCGAAGGACAGATGCCCCAGCAGCGGCACATCGCCCTCGAGGTAGACGGAGTCGAAGACGGTCTCACCCCACACCCAGCCGCCGATGACGGTGCCGATGGCGGTGACGAGGCCGGTGCCGAGCATCGCCGAGGGAGTGAAGGGGGCCGCCTCGGCGAGTTCGTACTTGCCTCCGGCCAGATAGCGCACGACGAGAGCGAGCCCGGCGACGAGTCCGCCGGAGAAGCCGCCGCCGGGATCGTTGTGGCCGGCGAAGAGGAGGTAGACGGAGAAGACGAGGACGGCGTGGAAGATCAGGCGCGCGGTCACCTCGAGGATGATGGAGCGGTTGCGCGGGGCCAGGGTCCGACCGGCGATGAGCCAGGACACGCGCTTCTGCGACAGGCCCTCGCGACCCGGATGGTGGATGTCGGAGACCTCTTCGGACACGGGCTGGAAGCGGACCCGGCCGGCCGCCTCGGTGCCGTCTCTCTTCCTCTCGAAACGGTGGAGGTGGCCTTCGCGTCCGCGGACGAAGATGAGCCCGGCGACACCCGTGCCTGCGGCCACGAGCACGGAGATCTCGCCCATGGTGTCCCAGGCGCGGATGTCGACGAGGGTGACGTTGACGATGTTGCGGCCGTGCCCGATCTCGTAGGCGAGCTGGCCGAAGTCCGTCGAGATCGGATCGGCCACGCGCACTCCCGCGGCGATGAGGACCACGAGCATCACCGTGATGCCCACGGCACCGCCGATGATCGCGCGCCAGGCCGGGGTGAAGCGGCCGGTGGACTCACCGATGCGTGCCGGCAGGCGACGGAGGACGAGGACGAAGACGACGATCGTGATGGTCTCGACCAGCACCTGGGTCAGGGCCAGGTCCGGTGCGCCGACGAAGGCGAAGTAGGCGACCATCGCATAGCCGGAGATGCCGGTGACGACGACGGCGGTGAAGCGCTTCTTCGCCCTGGTCGCCGCGATCGCGACGATGATGAGGACGGAGGCGACGATGAGGTCGAGAGGGGTGTCGGCCAGCCGGAACTCGATGTTCCATGTGTCGTTGACGATGACGGCCAGGCCGATTCCCGCGACGAGGACGAGGTAGACCACTCCCTGGTAGAACGGCAGCGAACCGCGCTGGGTGCGTGCGGTCACCCACAGGGCCAGCGCCTCCATCCAGCCGATCATCTTCCGGTAGAGCTCGTGGAAGTCGATTCCCGACGGCAGCGTCGTCTGCACCCTCGCGAACGGGCGACGGAGGACGAAGAGCGTCACGCCGGCCGCGATCGTCACGGCCGAGTAGGCGAGCGCCGGTTCGAGGCCGTGCCACAGCGCGAGATGGTAATGCCCGTCCCCGGCCGCCACGACCGGCAGCGCGGAGGTCCAGGCGGAGAAGTAGCCGTCGAGGAGGCCGGCCCCCGGCCCCAGGGCCAAGGTGAGCGCGGTGAGGATGATCGGGGAGATCACGAGAGTGAGCTTCTCGTCGCGGCGGGCGATGTCGTCGACGCCGGGCTTGGACGAGAAGGCGCCCCAGACGAATCGGGCCGAATATGCGACAGTGAGGACCGAACCGATCATGATGCCGATGAAGCCGATGACCGAGGTCTTGTCCGGAGACGCCAGCAGGGTCGAGTAGGCGGCCTCTTTCGCGGCGAAGCCGAGCAGCGGGGGCACCCCGGCCATCGAGGCGGCCGCGATCGTCGCGCACACGGCGACGACGGGGAAGGCCCTCCAGCCGCCGGAGAGCTTCGTGAGGTCACGGGTGCCGGCCCGGTGGTCGATGATGCCCACGCACAGGAACAGGCAGGACTTGAACAGTGCGTGGGCGATGAGCAGGCCCAGCGCCGCCTTCGTGATGTCGGGGGTGCCGAAGGAGGCCATCGTCGTGAGGAAGCCCAGCTGTGAGACCGTGCCGAAGGCCAGCAGCAGTTTGAGGTCGGTCTGCTTCAGCGCCTGCCAGCCGCCGATGAACATGGTCAGCAGGCCCAGTGTCAGCAGCGTCTCCGACCAGCCGGGGATGTTGTTGTAGCCCGGCGCCAGACGCAGCACGAGGTAGATGCCGGCCTTGACCATGGCCGCGGCGTGGAGATAGGCGCTGACCGGTGTGGGGGCGGCCATGGCACCGGGCAGCCAGAAGTGGAAGGGCATGAGGGCGGACTTCGAGATCGCGCCGACGAGGATGAGGATGACCGCGGAGACGATGACCGGCCCGGTGTCCATGCCCAGCTGGGCGCGGTCGATGAGCGCCGAGATCCGCCCCGTGCCGGTGGCGGTGATGAGCAGGACCATCCCCACGAGCATGGCCAGGCCGCCGGCGGTGGTGACGATCAGCGCCTGCAGGGCCGCCTGGCGGGAGCGTCGGCGGGACTGGCTGTGGCCGATGAGCAGATACGAGAAGACGGTGGTGCCTTCCCAGAACAGATAGAGCATGAGCAGCTCGTCGGCGATGACGAGTCCGTACATCATGCCCGCGAAGGCCATGAAGATGCCGGCGAAGCGGGCCAGTCCGGGTTCGTCGGGCGGGAAGTAGCGAGCGCAGTAAACGAAGACGAGCGCCCCGATGCCGGTGACGAGCAGCGCCATGATCCACGAGAGCACGTCGAGTCGGAACACGCCTTCGAGCCCGAGCGCCGGCAGCCAGTCGAGCGTCTCGACCAAGGGCCGCGGGTCCGGTCCGAAGAGATCGGGGATCGTCGACAGGCTGAAGAGCAGTCCGGCCAGGGGGACGAGGGCGAGGTAGAAGAAGCCGCTGCGGCCGAGGAGGCGAACCAGGGGGTAGGCGATGACAGACGCGCCGAAGAAGGCACCTGTCATGGCTATCACCAGCAGCCACCTCCATCATATGCCTGTATGTGGGAAAGGTTCGTGGGCTCATTTTCGCACGGCCAGACGTTGTTTCCCCAATCAGGCGAGCTCTGATATGCACGCCCCTCGCCCGCCATGACGGGTCTCACAGACGCAGATGGAGGGGATCATTCGCGCGCTCGGCGGGACTCACTCGCGCAGCTGGCGGCTGGTCACGAGGAAGCCGTTCTCGTCGAGCCCCACTCCGTTGCAGCCGACGAGGAGCTCGGCTGCGATCGCGTCGGTGAGGCGCGCCACTTCGCCCCGCATCCTGCGGAACCGGCGGCCCTGGTTCGGCTGGTAGCGCCGGGATTCGGTGTCCATCCAGTGCACGTGGTATTCGATCTGCGGAGCGTCCGAATGCGCGGCGATGATCGGCGGGACCCATTCGGCCTCCATCACGCGGATCTCGAGGCTGCCGGCGCTCTCGGCGATCTCCCCGAGCGGAACGAGGAGGGCATAGCCGTCGAGGATGACGGGGGCGGACGGGTCGAAGAGCGGGTCGTCGATGCTCGCCTGCGCCAGCACATCCTCATCGGGGGTGGGCAGCGCCTGCTGGAAGGCATGCGGGGCGTGCCGGCGAACAAAGTCCAGTGCCACCTTCGGCTCCAGCCAATACGGCGAGTAGAGATAGAGGTCGACCTTCGCATCGGGGTCGGGGATGATCACGCGCGTCGGCAGTTCGGGCTCGTCGGCCAGACGGACGCCCGTGTGCAGCCGGGAGGCGACCGACAGCATGAGGCTGAGCATCCGCTCCTCCTCCCGTTCCGGCATTCCGGCCGGGAAGGCCTCGTGGAGGCCGTCCGCATCGGCGAACCACTCCGGCGGCGGAGCAGGCTGCCGGTCGCGGGGGCAGTCGAGGACGATCGCGTGTCGGGCCCAGTCGGGGACCTCGAGCGCCGCGGCATCGGCAGGGTCGAGATCGACCCCGGCACTGAGGCGGGAATGCCGACTCAGCCGCATCTGCCCGTGCTCGTCGAGGCGCGGCTGCAGGTCCGGCAGCTTGTTGTGGATGAGCGCGAGGACATCGGAGACCTCGACATCGGCGTCGAGGAGCAGAAGGTGGAATCCCCGCAGGTCCGCCGAGGTGGGTGTGTCGTTCGGCGCGGACGCACTGTGCGCGCCGTATCCGGGCCTGCCGGTCGACGGCATCCCGGTCCTGCGCCGGCCGGCCGAAGCGGCCTCGGGCGCGGCCGAGCCTCCGGCGGCCCGGGCGCCGGGAGCACCGGAGGCTGGGGCCCCGGGAGCACCGGCGGCCTGTTCGCGAGCGGCGCGTTCGGCGGCTTCGCGTTGCAGCCGCAGTTCGCGGCGGGTGATCACATCTCCCTCCCGTAGAAGTTGAGATGCGAACGCGAGGCGGTCGGACCGCGCTGGCCCTGATACCGGTTGCCCGTGGCCTGCGAGCCGTACGGGTTGACCGCCGAGGAACTGAGGCGGAAGAAGCACAGCTGACCGATCTTCATCCCCGGCCACAGCGTGATCGGAAGGGTCGCGACATTGGACAGCTCGAGCGTCACATGCCCGCTGAAGCCGGGATCGATGAAACCGGCGGTCGAATGCGTGAGCAGGCCGAGCCGACCCAGCGACGACTTGCCCTCGAGGCGTGCCGCCACATCGTCGGGCAGCGTCACGAGCTCATGAGTGGAGGCGAGGACGAACTCGCCCGGATGGAGGACGAACGGCTCACCCGGTGCGGCCTCGACGAAGCGGGTGAGTTCGGGCTGTTCGAGGCTCGGATCGATGACCGGGTACTTGTGATTGTCGAACAGCCGGAAATACCGGTCGAGGCAGACGTCGACGCTGGCCGGCTGGATCAGCGAGGGATCGTAGGGGTCGAGGGCGATGCGGCCGGAGTCGAGTTCGGCGCGGATGTCGCGGTCGGAAAGGAGAGTCACGTATCCGATGGTAATCGCTCCGCTCCCCGCACGCTCGGAGACACCGAGCGACACGCCGAAACTATGTCACAAACAGATAACGATTTCTCCAATTTCGGCTGGTTTTTCCCCGTGTGTCTCCCCACTGCGACTGATGAATGCTTTAGAGTAATGAGCTGTACGGACCCGCGCACGATGGTGCCTTCCCCTTCTTAAGCCAAGGAATGCCGGGAGTCCCATCGCCTTTCGTGGGTAGACAACAATCGAAAGGCATTACTGTGAAGACCTCGCGTCTTGTGCTTGCCCCCGCAGTAGCCGTTGCATTGACAGGTCTTGCTGGCGCCCCGGCGTTCGCAGCGACAGAGTCCACCGCTTCGGTACCTCAACAACCGCTCTGCGCCTATGGCGACGAGCAGTCATCGAGCGACTCCGAATCGGATTCCTCGGTTCCCGATGAATCGGATCCTCAGGCGACCCTTGCGCAGGCGCAGGTGTCCCGAGCCGACATCGCGGACCGCAAGAAGGGAATCGGCTTCTCCGGCACCGGATTCAGCCCGGACGAGAAGGCGACGGTGACGGTCGTCGGCACCGATGGCACCGAATATTCCCCGAAGACCAAGCTCACGGTCGACGAGAAGGGCAAGGTGTCCGGCACCTACTACTTCTCCGTAACCGAGGACGCCAAGGTCCCTGTCGGGAAGTACTCTCTCTACCTCACCGACCTCGAGTCGGAGAAGAAGTCCTCGAAGGTCACCTTCGAGGTCGTCTCGAAGGCCTCCGAGGTCGACGAGCCGGGCAACGAGGACAAGTGCGATTCCGCCACCGGTCCGATCGACAACGGTGACGAGTCGGAGGCGCCGTCCGAGACGCCTTCGGAGACACCGTCCGAGACTCCCTCGGAGACGCCGTCCGAGACTCCCTCGGAGACGCCGTCCGAGACTGACGCCCCGAAGCCCACGGAAACCGAATCCGAAAAGCCCTCGGAGACGAGCACCCCGAGCCCGTCGGAGACCGAGAAGGAAGACAAGGCACCCGCCAAGCGAGTCAACCCGGGACCGGCCAAGGAACCCACTGGAGATGACAAGGCCGACTCCGACAAGGGCGACGAGTCGGAGAAGTCTGACGACGCCGACAAGTCCGACGACAAGAAGAAGTCCGAGGACAAAGCTGCCGACGACGAGAAGCCTGAGGATACAGCCAAGACCGACGAGGCCCCCAAGACGGACGAAGCCGGAGAAGACGGCACCGAGTCCGACGGCGACGCGCAGGACTCCGAGGACACGGACGCCGACGACGCCGCGGAAGACGGTGCGCAGGGCTCCGAAGCCGCCGAGGACGAGAAGTCCGAGGACGAGGCGCCCGAATCCACCGGTCCGGCCAGCCCCGGCTCCGAGGAGAAGAAGGCCCCGGCCGCTGCCAAGCAGGCCCTCTTCATCGACCCGACCGAGATCAGCTCCGAGGACTTCCTCGATGAGGGCATCAAGCTCGGCGTCAGCGGCGCCCAGCCCGGCGAGAAGGTCACCATCACGGTCGAGCACGCCCAGGGCAAGGTCGATCGCTACACGATGACCAAGGAAGCCGACTCCGAGGGCAAGGCCACCTTCGGCGTCCAGGCGAAGGTCAAGGCCGTGCTCGGCACCTACAACGTGCGTGCCCAGGCCGAGAGCTTCGATGAGCCCCAGGGCGGAAGCTTCACGGTGCTGACCAACGGCACCGCGGTCGACGACGGTGGCAGCGGCTCGGATTCCGGCGGCAGCGACCTGCCGCGCACCGGTGCCGAGATGACCGGACTGGCGCTGGGCGTCGGTCTGCTCGCCGTCGGTGCCGCAGCCGTCATCATCACCCGTCGGCGGATGAACGCCTCCGACGATCCAGCGGAGTTCTAAGATCCGTTGAACGATGAATTGTCCCTCGCGGGGCTGCAGCTCGACAGACGCGAGATCGACTTAGGCCGTCTGCGAGCAGGGACAATGCTCGGACTCATGGGCAGCCCGGACAGCACCACCTCGGTGGTGCTGTCCGTGGCCGCCCTGCCCCACGTCGCACCCCCGCCACGCTTCCCGACCGGCCGCCGGTCGGGTCGTTCGCGTGTGCGCAGGTGGATGAGGAGCTATCTCCGCGAAGCCGATGCCGGATCTGGGGAGGCGGCATCGGCGGTCGCTGCGAGCGAATCCGCTGCTCTGAGGGCATTCGGGCTGCGGCCGGAGGTCCTGCGTCGTCGGATCGACGAACTCGACGCCATCGAACGCGCCCGCCTCGCTCTGGCTGCGGCCTGGGCGACCGGCGCGAAGTGGCTGACGCTCATCGATCCCTTCGCCTCGGTGCCGGGTCACCTGCGCACGGGGCTGCGCAATCGCTTCGCCGAACTCGTCGCTCACGACGGCCGCGGAGTCGTGTTCAGCTCGAACTCTCTGCCCGACCACACCATCGCCGAGGCGGGTGTGGCCGATATCGAGAAGGACCAGCTCGTCGCGTTCGGCTCTTTGGAGCAGATCGTCAGCGAGCCCAAGGGCTCGCTGCCGGCCGAGCTCAGCGGCGTGAACGTCTACTCCGGTCTGGCCCGCAAGGGCTGGCTGTCCATCGGACATTCGGCAGTCCGTGCCCGCACCGAGCTCGACGGGAAGGTCTACGTCACCCTCGGCTGGCGGGCCGCACTGCTGTCCTTGGACGAGCACGACCCGGCATTCACCTCGGCGACGGTGTTCGAGGCCATCGTCACCGGCCTGCGCGATCGCGGCTCCTGCCTGCAGGCGAAGCTGTCGCCGGTCGACACCGAGATGGGGCTCGCCCTCGATGTCGACCTGGCCGATCTCGCCGGGGTCTCGGACGGACGCTCCGCAGCGGACTTCGGGGTGATCCATCCCGGACTCGGCTCGACGATCGCCGAGCTGCTGCGCAACGTCAGGGTCGGCACACATGTCTTCGTCGAGGTCGACACATCAGCGCTGCACGCCTACACAATTGAGTGACAGCCGGCGGATAGACTTGTTCCTGCTCCGTCCCCAACCGAATCAGGAGAGCCATGCGACCCTCGCGCAAGCTTCTGATCTCGGCGTTGACGATCATCGTCCTCACTGTCGCAGCGGTTCCCCTCCTCAACCTCACCGTCTACACCCCCGCCAGGGCCGCCGAAGCGTATATCGGCGCGCTCGAGGACGGCAACGCCCACCGCGCCTTCTCGTATCTGTCCTCGCCGACCCCGTCCTCGACGCTTGCGCTGAGCAGTGAGGTGCTCTCGGCCGCGCCCGACCTGCCACGAGACGCCGAAGCCGAGACCGTCTCCGTCGACGGCGATCACGCGAAGGTCCGTCTCAGCTACACCCTGTCCTCGCAGGAGCAGACCATCGATCTGACCATGGTCAGGCTGCCGGCGAGCGCCGGGCTCTTCGACCGGTGGGCCATCGAACAGAAGGAATGGCCGACTCTGACCCTGGACGTCTCGGGTTCGTCGACGGCGACGGTCAACGGCTACGGCGTCAGCGCCGGCTCCGTACCCGTGCTGTTTCCGGCCAGCTACCTCGTCGGCTTCGACGCGACCTATCTCAAGTCGAAATCCGAACGCGCCGAGGTGACCGCCCCCGGCGACTCCCCCACCATCACGCTGTCCCCCGAACCGACGGCCGAACTCGAGGAGACCGTGACCGAGCAGGTCACCGACCACCTCGAGGACTGCGTCAAATCGAAGACCCTCATGCCCGCCGGCTGCGTCTTCGGCTACGACACGGACAACGAGATCATCGGCGATATCTCCTGGTCGCTCGAACGCAGACCGCAGATCAGCCTCACCGCCTCGGGCAACGACCTCGAGCTCACTCCCTCGACCGTGGAAGTGCGGGTCAAGGGACGCTACCGGGACATCGTCACCGCGGCCGAGCACGACCTCGACGAGAAGCTCTCCTTCGTCCTCGGCGGTTCCGTGGTCGTCAGGTCCTCCCAGGTCAGCTTCGAACCGCGGCGGATGGGCGACGTCTCGGTCATGTGAGGCCCGCGCGGTCGGATAACAGGCCGGTTTGTGGTCACTGAACCGAGGCGCAAAGCCCGATTCGGCGATCTCGCCTCGGTTCTGTGACCACAAACGCGGCTGGGCCGGGCCGCGCGGTCGCCGTGCCGCCGGCTCAGGTGCCGCGGGCTGGGCCGGGCCGCGCGGTCGCCGTGCCGCCGGCTCAGGTGCCGCGGAGGTCGAGGCGGAGCTCCTTCGGCGCCGAATCCACGAGGTCGACGGGGATGCCCCAGTCCTGCTGGTAGAGATGGCAGGCGGCGTGGAGCGGGATCTCACCGCCGGGCTCGCCATCACAGGCGGCCGCCCGCGCGGTCACGTGGAGGACTCCGCCGTCGAGATCGGGGTTGATGACGATGTCACGGTCGAGCCCTTCGGAGCCGCCGTCGCCGGAGACGATGAGTTCCGGTGGGGTCGCAGTTACCTGCAGGAAGGTGGGATCGCCCCATCGGTCGTCGAGCTTCTGGCCGGCCGGCACCGTGAAGCTCACGCTGATCGACACCGGCCCGGAAGCGATCTCGGTCGAGGGTCGCTTCGTCGTCAGGGCGCCTTCGTCGACCTTCTGGACGTCCTTGGGCAGCTTCACCCGCGTCAGCGCATGGGCGGCGGATTCGACGACGAGGAGTTCGGCCTCGCCTGAGTCCTCGCCCGCGGCTGCCGAGCCGACGTCGATGACGAGGATGTCCGAGGGCTCGCGCAGGCCTCGGGCCAGAGTCGTCACCTCGGCGGTGGTCGGGTCGAAGCGGCGGATCGCGCCGTTGTAGGTGTCGGCGATCGCGATCGATCCGTCGGGCAGGCTGCGCACGCCCAGCGGATGCTGCAGTCGGGCTTCGGCGGCCGGGCCGTCGCGGAACCCGAAGTCGAAGAGCCCGACGCCGAGGAGTGTCGTGACCTCGCCGGTGGCGGGATCGAGGCGTCGGATCGCCGAGGTCTCGGAGTCAGCGACGAGCACCTGACCGTCGGGGGTGAGGTCGAGGCCCGATGACTGCGCGTACCATGCGTACTCACCGCCACCGTCCGTCAGTCCCTCGTTCATCGTGCCCGAGAGCAGGCGGATCGTGCCCTCCTGGGGGCGGAACGACCAGATGGTGTGGTTGCCGGCCATCGCCACGACCACCTCGGCGGTGGCGGGGACGAAGACGACGTCCCAGGGCGATGAGAGCTTCACGTCGAGCCCGGGACCGTCGTATCGCCCCAGTTCACCGTGCTTGCCGCGGACGTTGTCGATCGCGCCGACCATATGCTGCTCACCGGTGCCGGCGATCGTCGTCACGGTCTCGGATCCGAGGTCGATCCCCCGCAGGGCGTGGTTGACGGTGTCGGCGACGACGAGCTGGTAGCCGACCTGGCGGGCGAGGTCGTCGGGCAGCACGGTGATGCCGCCGGGTTCGCTGAACGATGCCGCGGCGAAGCCTCCATCGCTGAAGCCGCGGACGCCTGTGCCGATGCGGCGGATGATCGTGGTCCCGTCGGCGTCGTACTCGACGAGGCTGTGGTGACCGGAATCGGCGACGAGCAGATGCCCCGAGGGCAGCCTCGTGGCCTTGCCCGGGTAGAACAGGTCGGTCTCCGGTGCCGGCGGTGGGACGTAGGGGCCGTCACCGGAGTGGAGGGTGCCCTTGGCCGAGTGCTCGGCGATGAGGCCCTCGATGATCTCGGTGAGGCCGGCGGCGTGGCCTTCGCCCGACATCGTCGCCACGAGGTAGCCCTCGGGGTCGATCACGGCCAGGGTCGGCCAGGCGCGGGCGGTGTAGGCCTGCCAGGTGACGAGATCGGGGTCATCGAGGACGAGGTGCTCGACCTGGTAGCGCTCCACGGCCTGGTCGACGGCCTCGACGGTGCGTTCGAACTCGAACTTCGGCGAATGGACGCCGATGATGACCAGTTCCTTGGCGTACTTCTCCTCGAGCGGGCGCAGCTCGTCGAGGACGTGCAGGCAATTGATGCAGCAGAAGGTCCAGAAGTCGAGCAGGACCACTTTGCCGCGCAGCTCGGCCAGGGTGAGGTCCTTGCCGCCGGAGTTCATCCACCGGCGTCCGACGAGTTCGGGGGCGCGGACCTTGACATCGTGCGAGGAGGCGGACGGCGCCGAGGCGGTGGGGGCGGCGGATTCTTCCGAGCTGCTGGTCATGACTCCATGGTCTCAGATCCGGCACCGAGGCGGCCGCCCAGGTGTCATCATGTGACCCGATCGAACGGATGGGTGCTGTCGCCGCCGGATCCCAACGGGATCCCCGGGGACGCAGCGGGACCCGATTCGACCGCTCATGAGTAGTCGCGAGCGCCGAAGACGCTCGAACCGACGCGCACCATGGACGCGCCTTCGGCGATCGCGAGCTCGAAATCATTGCTCATGCCCATGGACAGTTCGGTCGCCTCGGCGGGCAGGACTCCGGCGGTGATGAGCCTCTCGCTGAGTTCGCGCAGATCGGCATAGCTCGGGCGGATCTCTTCGGCGCTGCTGCCGGGCAGGCCGATCGTCATCAGACCGCGCAGACGGATCCGCTCGAGCTTCCGGACCTCGGCGACGAGTGCCTCGGCGTCTTCCGGAGCGACTCCGAACTTCGAGTCCTCACGTGAGGTGTTGACCTGGACGAAGCAGTCGACGGTGGTCTCGAGCACCTCGAGGCGGTTGTGGATCTTCTCCGCGAGCGCGAGGTTGTCGACCGACTGGATGCAGGTCGCATGGCGCAGGGTGTGGTTGACCTTGTTCCTCTGCAGGGGTCCGATGAGGTGGGTCTCGGGGTGGAGGTCGGCCAGAGCGTCGGCCTTGCCGACGATCTCCTGGACCTTGTTCTCACCGATGAGCGTGAATCCGTGCTCGAGGGCCACCCGGATCTTCTCAGCCGGCTGCGTCTTCGTCGCCAGGAGCACTCGCACCTCCTCGCCGCTGCGGCCGCCGGCCCGGGCAGCGGCCCGGGCGCGTTCGGCCACCTCGTCGAGGTTTCCGGTGATGGCGGCGATGTCCTCTGTCGACAGCGCGGGGATCGAATCAGGCGTACTCATGCCTCCAGTCTTCCACGAGCCGGAGCGAGTTTCAGCTCGGCCCCTCGACGCACAGCGTGGGAAATGCCGATTGCTCGGCCGCACCGCGGATTACTTCGGCAGGCCCGCGGCGTCGGGGTCGATGTTCCTGATCAGCGCGGAGGTGTCGAGTCCGCCGAGGTCTTCGTCCATGAGCTTCTGCAGCTGAGCATGGACGAGGGCCGCCGCAGGGAGGTCGACGCCCTGGGTCTGCGCGCCGGCGAGCGCGAGCCCGACGTCCTTGTGCATGAGGGCAGTGGCGAAGCCCGGCTGGAACTCGTTGTTCGATGCGGCGGTCTCGGTCACCCCGGGCACCGGGTACCAGGTGCGCAGCGGCCAGGAGTCGCCCGAGGACACCTTCGCGATGTCGTAGAAGGTCTTCGCATTCAGACCGAACCGTTCGGCGAGAACGGCGCCCTCGACGACGCCCTGGAGGCTGATCGAGAGCATCATGTTGTTGACGATCTTCGCGGCCTGACCGGCAGCGTCGCCGCCCGCGTGGAAGATGTTGCCCGCCATCGGCTTGATGAAGACGACCGCCTCGGCGACGTCGGCCTCGCTGCCGCCGAGCATGAAGGTCAGGGTGCCCGCTTCAGCACCGGTGACACCTCCGGAGACCGGGCCGTCGACGAAGCGGAAGCCTGCCTCGGCCGCCTCGGCGTGCAGCTCACGGGCGGAGTCGAAGTCGATCGTCGAGGAGTCGACGAGCAGGGTCTTCGTATCCGCATTCGCCAGGACGCCGTCGGATTCGAGGTAGGCCGTGCGGGCGTGCTCGCCCTTGGGCAGCATGGTGAAGACGATATCGGCGCCGGCGACCGCCTCGGCGATCGAATCCACGGGCGTCACGCCGTTCTCGGCGGCCGCGGCCACGGCTTCGGGCACGAGATCAAAACCGTTGACGGTGTGCCCGGCCCTGACCAGGTTCGCAGTCATCGGGCGGCCCATATTGCCCAGGCCCACCCATCCAATCGTCGACATAATATGCCTCCTCGCATCATGTTCAGCGCGTATGCAGTGTTCTCTCTCACATTACGCCAGTCATAGCACGGAAGTCCGGTCCGGCCCCTCACCTATTGCGCACCGGTTATGTGCGCACACGCAGATAGAATGGAGCCACTATGGCCTCCTATGCACCTGGCGGATCCGGTCCGCAGATCGCCCCCGAGGATCTGCTGACACTCCTCGCCGTCGCCCGTCTGGGGAAGTTCACGGCCGCCGCCCACAGCCTCGGCCTCAACCACACGACCGTGTCCCGGCGCATCACCGCGC
This sequence comes from Brevibacterium renqingii, assembly GCF_017808095.1. NCBI lineage: Bacteria > Bacillati > Actinomycetota > Actinomycetes > Micrococcales > Brevibacteriaceae > Brevibacterium > Brevibacterium renqingii. The sequence goes on from NZ_JADBHG010000002.1 coordinate 157,181, forward strand.
TCGAGAAGGCCTACGGGGAACGAGTGCTCGTGGCCTCCCCCGACGGCTGGGAGCTCAACGCGGCCGGACGCCAGCTCCTGCCGATCGCGGAGGACATCGAAGCCGCGCTCGGCCGGATCGACGCGCATACGAATTCCGCCCTGGCGGGGACGATCCGTCTGGCCTGCCCGCAGGCGTTCGCACTCGAGTACGCGGTGCCCGCGCTCACCGCGCTGCAGCACCGGCATCCGGGACTGCAGGTCGAACTCATCACGGCCACGCAGAGAGCCCGCCAATACCGGTCCGGAGTCGACATCGAGGTCGTCGTCGGTCGTCCCGATGCCCCGCGCTCCATCGCCAAGCACATCCGCGACTACCGACTCCAGCTCTACGCCTCGCAGGACTACATCGCCACGCACAGCATGCCGCGCACGCTCGATGATCTGGCCGAACACCGGATGATCTACTACATCGAGAACTCACTGCAGGTCGACGACCTCGACGAGGCGGCCGACGCCCTCCCACGCGGGAACGGCTTCTTCCGCTCCACCTCGGTGCATGCGCACGTGCTCGCCACCTCCAATGGGGTGGGCATCGGGATCCTCCCGGACTTCGTCGCCCGCGACAGCTCACGGCTGGTGCAGGTGCTGCCCGAGCAGTTCTCGAAGCGGGTCTCCTATTGGGCCTCGGTCCGCCACGAGTCGCTGCGCAATTCCGGCGTCCGCAGCGTGCTCGAGGTCCTCTGAGCCGCACCTCTCAGGCCGCGGACCAGCCCCCGTCGATGCTGTGGGCGCTGCCGTTGACGACCGCGGCATGCTCACCGGCGAGGAACAGTGCGATGGCCGCGACGTCCTCGGGCTCAGCGAGCTTGGGCACCGCGGAATGTCCGAGGAACACCTGCTCGAGGACCTCGTCCTCGCTGATGCCGTTCGTCTTCGCCTGGTCCGCGATCTGCCCCTTGACCAAGGGCGTGAGCACATAGCCGGGGTTGATCGCATTGCAGGTCACCCCGTGCGGGCCGGCCTCGAGCGCGGTGGTCTTCGTCAGCCCCATCAGCCCGTGCTTGGCCGCGACATAGGCGGATTTGTTCGCCGAGGCGCGCAGCCCATGGACGGAGGAGACGTTGATGATCCGGCCCCAACCGCGTTCGCACATCTTCGGCAGCGCGGCCTTGGTGAGCACGAACGGCGCTTCGAGCATGAGTGTGTTGATCAGACGCCACTCCTCGAGCGGGAACTCGGTGATCGGGTGGATCCGCTGGATGCCGGCGTTGTTGACGAGGATGTCGATATCGAGGTCGATCCCGTCCAGCGCCGAGGTGTCCGCGAGGTTGACTGCCCATGCCTCGCCTCCGACCTCGGCGGCCACGGCCTCCGCGGACTCAGCATCGACGTCGGCGACGACGACGCGGGCGCCGACCTGCGCGAATGCCCGGCTGATCGCCTTGCCGAGTCCGGAGGCACCGCCTGTGACGAGTGCGCGCCTGTTCGAAAGATCTCCCATGCCGATGTCCTTTCCTTGTTCTCTGCGGTCCCCGTCCATCATGCACCCGGGCTCATCATGCACCCTCGGAGGGGGCGGCGGTGCCGGCATTCAGCGGCACCGCCGCCGGGCGGGCTGGGGCCCGGCGTGAACCGATTCAGGCGACTCCGCGGCGGACCTTGTCTGCGTGGTCGAGCGAACGCAGGTCGATGCCCTTCGTTTCGCGGGTGAACATGAGTGCGATGAACGAGATCGCCGCGGCGACGAGCAGATAGAGAGCGATCGGGATCGAGGAGCCGAACGCATCGAGCAGCGCGGTGGCGATGATCGGCGCGAAGGAGCCGGCGACGATCGCGGTCACCTGATAGCCGGTCGAGACGCCGGAGTTGCGCATGCGGGTCGGGAACATCTCGGCCATGATCGCCGGCTGCCCGGCGTACATGAGCGCGTGGAAGATCAGACCCAGGAGCAGCGCGAGGAAGATCATGACGGCGCTGCCGGTGTCGTACATCGGGAAGGCGAGGAACCCCCAGCTGGCGGTGAGCACGATGCCCACGCCGTAGGGCATCCGCCGTCCCACCCGGTCGGTGGCCGCGCCGACGAGCGGAACGAGGACCGCGTGGATCGCATGCGCGCCGAGCAGCAGACCGAGGATCTCGCTCGACTCGATCTTCACCTGGGTCGCGAGATAGGTGATCGAGAACGTCACCACGAGGTAGTAGTGGATGTTCTCGACGAAGCGCAGGCCCATCGCTGCGAAGACCTCACGCGGGTAGCGCTTGAACACGGCCTTGACCCCGTAGTCGACCCCTTCCTCGATCTCCTCCGACTGGACCTCGTCGAAGATCGGGGCGTCGGAGACACGTGTGCGGATGTAGTAGCCGATGAGGACGATGACGGCCGAGAGCCAGAACGACACGCGCCAGCCCCAGGAGAGGAAGTGCTCTTCGGTGAGGGTCGCGGTGAGGATGAACAGCACTGCGGTGGCCAGCAGATTGCCCAGAGGCACACCCGACTGGGGGAAGGAAGCCCAGAAGCCGCGTTCCTTGTTCGGCGCGTGCTCGGCGACGAGGAGGACAGCGCCGCCCCACTCACCGCCGACGGCGAAGCCCTGGACGATGCGGAGCAGCACGAGCAGGATCGGCGCCAAGGCACCGATCGCGTCATAGGTCGGCAGGCAGCCCATGAGGAAGGTGGCCACACCGACGAGGACGATCGAGAGCTGCAACAGCTTCTTGCGCCCGTACTTGTCGCCGAAGTGCCCGAAGACGATGCCGCCGATGGGGCGGGCGATGAAGCCGACCGCGTAGGTGGCGAAGCCGGCCAGGATCGGGGTGAGCGGGTTGTCGGAAGGCGGAAACAGGATGTGGTTGAAGACCAGCGTGGCGGCCGAACCATAGAGGAAGAATTCGTACCATTCGACGACCGTTCCGGCCATCGAGGCGACGACGACCTTGCGCAGCTGAGCGCGGATCGACTTCCTCTCAGCGTTGTTCTGGGAACTCATGCGACTCCTTCAATTCCACAATCCGCGTCACCGTTGAATGCGCGAATCGATCAGCACTTGCGTCGATGGAGGGGCAGTCCGAACATCGCACACCGCTGCGATGCGGTTGACGATCATCGGCCGAGCCCTGGCACATCGGGCGCCCGGATATTTCTCATCCGAGCAACAGTGTGCGTCACATTACAGTCTTTTGGGTAGTCTCCTGGGCAGAATCCGAGAATTCGCCATGTGTATTCGTGCACATCGGGTGTGCATGTTCGGCGGACCTGACAATGGCGACTGTCGCCGCTTCGTTCCTCGAGCTGCGCGGACCTGCATGCGGCCCGCCGTGCCGCTCGGGTTTGTTCCGCGGATCACTCGCGAATGGGTCAGCAGCTCAGCGCCGGCGGTGATCGAGCTTCGCGTCGCGTTCGGCCATCGTGGCGAGCATCTCGTTGTAGGCTCGCAGCTCGGCGTCATGACTGCGGTCCTCGCGCCGGTCGATGCGCTTGGCCTCCCTGTCCGAGGACTTCGCCCATTGCAGGGCGACCATGATCGCCACGAACAGCGTCGGGAACTCTCCGATCCCCCAGGCGATGGCCCCTCCGAGCTGCTGGTCCTCGATCGCCGTATATCCCCAGCCGGCACCGATGTTGCCGAACCAATCACCGGCGATGAGTACGTTCGAACTCATGATCGAGATGCCGAAGAACGCGTGGAAGGCCATCGTGACCAGCAGCATCACCAGGCGCAGCGGATAGGCCGGTCGTTCCACGCCCGGATCGATGCCGATGAGCGCCTGGCCGAACAGATAGCCTGCGCCGAGGAAGTGGGCGATCATCAGTTCGTGCCCGATGTGAGTGTCGAGGGCGTAGTACATGATGCCCGAGTAGTAGAAGACGACGAGAGAGCCCGCGAAGTTCACACTGGCCACGATCGGATGCGCGAAGAAGCGCAGATACGGGGTGTGGACGAGCCAGAGCACCCATTCGCGCACACCGGCGGAACCGTCGCGACGGGCCTTCGTCGCCCGCATGAGCATCGTGATCGGTGCGCCCAGGACCATCGGCAGCGGTACGACCATGACCAGCAGCATGTGCTCGATCATGTGCGAGGAGAACTGCACCTCACCGTAGACGCGCGGCCCGGCGGAGGTCACGAAGACGAGGAAGACCATCCCCACCAGCCAGCTGATCAGGCGCAGCACCGGCCATTTGTCGCCTCGGCGACGGAGATTGATGAAGGCGACGATATAGGCGATCGACGTGCCTGCGGCGATCGCGATCCACAGCGGATCGATCGCCCATTCGGTGAAGAACCGCGCGAAGTCAGGCTTCGGAGGCAACGGATCGCCGGTGAGGATCTCGGTCGGTGTGGGGTTGCCGACGGGCTCCTGCGGAACCGGGGGCTGCGAGCGCGCCAAGGCCACAGCCAGACCCATGGTGGCGCCGAAGATGACGAACTCGACCGTGATGAGGCGCCAGAACTCCACCGTCGCCGAGGCGGCCGTGCCCAGCCGTGCGATGACGAACTGCCGGTGCCAGAACCCGATGAGACCGAGCAGAACCGTGGCGAACGCCTTCGCAAGGATGACCTCCCCGTAGCCGGTCATGAGATCGTCCAGGCTATGCACACGCAGGAGCGCGTTGACGACTCCGGAGAAGACGACGAGACCGAAGGCGATGAGCGCGATCGTCGAATAGCGTTCGACGACCGGCTTGAGGTTCTTCGACTCCGCCAGTCGGGTACCGAGCAGGGCGATGACGAAGAGCCCGCCCAGCCAGATCGTCGCACCGAAGATGTGGAGGCCGAGGCTGTTGACTGCCTGGGTATGTCCGGAAGCTTCGGCGGAGTGGCCCATCAGCGCCAGAGGAATCATCACTCCGATGCCGAGGACCCCGGCGGCGGCGATGCCGACGTGGGAGCGAGTGCCGAAGCACAGTGTCGAGACGATGGCGATGAGCACGACGATGAGGACCCACAGCTGACCATAGGCGATCTGGGTGACGAACACGCCGAGCTGATTCGAGAAGTCGAGATAGGCCTGGGCACCGACGGTGTCGACGAAGGAGAAGACGAGCACGGCGACAGCGGAGAGCGTCCACACCACCGAGGAGTACTCGGCGATCCGCAGCGCCTTCGTCCACAGGGGGTCGAGAGGGAGGTCCGCGGTGCTGGCCCTGTGCCGCCGGTCGCGACCGCCGGCCGTGCGCGGCAGGATGAGGACTGCGAACATCAGGGCGCCGACAGTCAGGGACATCGCGATATTGAAGACGAACTTCGCTGCGGGCAGACCGAAACGGACGACAGTGCCCGGGTCGTTGAGCAGAGTGGGATTCGCGGCACCGGTGAAGAACAGAGCGGCCAAGCCGGCCCCGCAGCCGAGGAAGACCACGATGGGGACAGAGGCCCGCTGGGCGAACCGGGTGATCGATTCGAAGACTGGAGAACTCACTGCGCGCGGACCGCCCCTTCTGACATGGTTCAAGGATATCGCTGGGCGCCGCGCCTCAGCCAACCGGGAGACCGCCGAGGGGCCGAGATCTCGGGGCGCCGCCTCGGCGCGGAGCAGCGTGGTGGGCGGGAACTCGTCGCGGGGCAGCGCCGCGGGCGTCGCCTCGGCGCGAACAGCAAATGGCCCGGACCATCGGGTCCGGGCCATTCGACGCTGCTGCGTCGATCACTTCGGGCTGCCAGCGGCGCCCTTCAGCTTCGAACCAGCGGACAGCTTGACGGAGTAACCGGCCTTGATCTGGATCTCTTCACCGGTCTGAGGGTTGCGACCCTTGCGAGCGGCACGCTCGGTGCGCTCAACGGAGAGCCAGCCGGGGATGGTGAGCTTTTCGCCCTTGGCCACGACGTCGGAGAAGACATCGAAGACACCATCGAGCACATCCGAGACCTGCTTCTGAGTCAGGCCGGAGTTCTCGGCAACTTCTGCAACGAGCTCACTGCGGTTCTTAGCCATAAAAGTGTCCTCCTTAGGACAAGTCGGTCGGTCACCGGTCCGTTTTTCCGATGACGAACTTCCTCGAGATTACCAGCTCGACTTAGTGATTCCGGGCAACTCGCCGTTGTGAGCCATTTCGCGGAAACGAACTCGGGAGAGCCCGAACTTGCGGAGGTAACCACGCGGACGACCATCGACCTGGTCCCGGTTGCGAACGCGAACGGGCGAGGCATCACGCGGAAGCTTCTGCAGTCCGAGGCGTGCCTCCTCGCGCTGCTCATCGGTGGAATCGGGGTGGGTCAGCTGACGCTTGAGAGCTGCGCGGCGCTCTGCATAGCGCTCGACGATGACGCGACGCTGCTTGTCGCGGGCGATCTTGGACTTCTTAGCCATGTGCGCTCAGCGCTCCTCTCGGAAATCGACGTGCTTGCGGATGACGGGATCGTACTTCTTCAGCACGATGCGATCCGGGGTGTTGCGGCGGTTCTTGCGGGTCACGTAGGTGTACCCGGTGCCGGCGGTCGACTTGAGCTTGATGATGGGACGAATATCCTGGGCCTTGGCCATCAGAGCTTCACTCCCTTGGCAATCAGTTCGTTGACCACGGCGTCGATTCCACGCGCGTCGATGACCTTGATGCCCTTGGCGGACACAGTCAGGGTGACGCTGCGGCGCAGAGACGGAACGTAGTACCGCTTCTTCTGAATATTCGGGTTGAAGCGACGCTTCGTGCGGCGCTTCGAGTGGGACACATTGTGTCCGAAACCGGGGACGGCCCCGGTTACCTGGCAGGTTGCTGCCATGTCTCTCCTCCAGTTCACAAGTTACCGACTCTCGAAACAAGCTCTTGCGGGATATCGCTGCTGCAATCTCCCCGCTCGCTTGCGCCGATGTCGGAAGACATCAACAAATTCTCGCGAATGCCACCTGGTCGAGCGTGCCCGACCACGGTCGCAGCCGAGGCGGCCTGAGTCGCCTTCGCCCGACTCGCATCCGGTGCGACCCGGTGCGCGACGTTCGCCGTGAAAATTGTGTACGCCAAAACAGGTTTGCCCGTTCGGGCGAGATGTCTCACCAGCGCTGAAGCCGTAGCCTGTGAGAGATGGCCGAAGCTGGAGTGCAGCGGTGGGTGAGCACCATGTCGGTCTTAGCAGATCGGTCAGAGACCGCTCTGGTACGACACAACAAGAATCAATCCTACTGAGGGTCGGGGGTGCAGAGCAAATTCAATCCGCACCGTCGCTCGGGGCTTTCGCAGGCCCGGCGGCTCGGTTCGCCGGCCTGCCGGAGTGCCGTACGCACAGCTGTCGCACGCATTCGCGGACCTTCACAGGGACTTTCCCAGCTGGGGCCAAGGCAACACGGGGAAATCCGCAGTAGGCTTTCGTCGGCAACGTGTCCTGCCTGCGGTCGTGTTGAACGCCTGCGTGACTCGTGCCAAGGTTAGAAGATGATTGCCACCACACCTGGCACTCAGGAGGACCGATGAGCGACGTTCCACAGAGGCCGCGCATTCGTCCGGCGACAAGCGACGACTGGCAGAAAGAACACAACGAACACGCTGGTCAGAACCCGTCGTACGGGAGTGAGGCGGGACATTCGCCTGCCGAATTCGACAACTCGACCTACTACGAGTATCTCGAACGGCACACCGGGGAACAGTCGATCTCGAAGGCACGGGCGAGCAACGTGTTCGCTCCCGCAGGACGCTCCCCCTTCTACGAACACGCTCAGCCCGCACACGCGCAGTGGCCCGGAAGCGCCGATGAGAGGCACACTGTCGGGAGCGGTCGCACCCCAGGTTCCGCGATCGGTCAGCGGCCGCAGGCTCCTCCTCCGCCGCAGTTCCCTCCCACCGTCCCGGCGCAGGGTGAAGCCAGGCCGCGCAAGTGGCTCAAGATCACTGCCGTCATCATCGCCATGACCATGGTGCTGGCTCTCGTGGCGTTCTTCGGCATCCGCTGGCTCGCTCCCTCATCGGGCACCGTGCCCGTCGATGTCGGTGAATCGGCCTCGCCCTCCCCCAGCCCGTCCGAGGACTTGGTCCAACCGTCGCAGAGCCCCAAGGATAAGCTCGCCTCGTACACGAAGACGGGCACGGAGAGAGCCGCCGACCTCGAAGGCCAGTGGGTGACACAGGTGAGCGCGAAGAACGTCGGCCTCGAAGCCGACGGCAAGACCTGGACCGCACAGGACATCCTCGACGAATTCGAGGCCAATAAGGTCAAGTATCCGGGATCGATCCTCATCCACAGCGGCGACTGGGCCTCCTACCGGGACGGAAGCTACTGGGTGACCATCGTCGACACCGGTTTCAGCGACCCGGAACCGGCTCTCGACCAATGCCGCTCCTGGGGCCTCGACCGCAACCACTGCCTGGCCAAACGTCTCGTCAAGGACGGCAGCTCGAAGGACAACAGCGCCTACCTCGACGAGTGAGATGAATCAGCGCTGCAGACAGAACACGTCGATTCAGCGAGACAACGGTTGAGCGCCGAGAACCCTGTGCGTGCACAGTGGTCTCGGCGCTCAACCGTTGTCTCGAACAAGCCCGTGGCTTGAAGCCAAGGGCAGCCCCTCAAACCAGGGCAGTCACTTCAGCTCAAGCCGAGCTGCCTCAGGCCAACAGCAGGGTCAGGTCCTCCAAACCGCGACCGACGTCGGCGAGGAACTTCGAGATGATCTCGCCGTCGACGACACGATGGTCGGCGCTGACCGAGAGCGTGGTGATATCACGCGGCACGATCTCGTCACCGACGACCCACGGCTTCTTCCGCACCTGGCCGAAGGCGAGGATCGCGGCCTCACCGGGGTTGATGATCGGAGTGCCGGCATCGACGCCGAACACGCCGACGTTCGTGATGGTGATCGTGCCCCCGGCCTGATCGGCGGGCGGAGTCTTGCCGGAACGTGCCAGCGCGGTCAGCTCCTGGATGCCCTGCGCCAACTCGCCCAGACCCATGCTGTGCGCGTTCTTGATGTTCGGCACCATGAGCCCGCGCGGTGTGGCGGCTGCGATCCCGAGGTTGACGTACTTCTTGACGATGATCTCGTCGCCTTCGAGGCACGAATTGATCCGCGGGTTGCGCCCCGCGGCCCAGGCCACAGCCTTGGCCACGATGAGCAGCGGCGAGACCTTGACGTCCTCGCCGAGGAACTTCGTGGTCTTCAACCGGCGAACCATCGCCATCGTCTCGGTGACATCGACATCGAGGAATTCGGTGACGTGCGGCATCGTGAACGCCGAATCGACCATCGCCTTGGCCATCATCTTCGTCACGCCCTTGAACGGGATCCGCTCCTCGAGTTCGCCCGGAGCACTCGCCGAGGCGGCCGACTGTGCCGGCGCATCCGCGGTCGGGGCGGCGGCCGAGTTCGCGGCGGCATGGACGTCTTCACGCGTCACGTCCCCGTGGGGACCGGTCGCCACCACCTGGGAGAGATCGACGCCGAGGTCCTTCGCGAGCTTGCGCACCGGCGGCTTCGCCAAAGGCCTCCCGGCTCCAGGGGAAGCGGGTGCGGCCCCCGCGGCTGCAGCCTGGCCCTGGGCAGGTGCCGCAGTCGGGGTCGGTGCAGGTTCCGCGGCCGGTGGTGCAGGCTGCTCTGAGGCAGCGGCCGGAGCCGGCGCGGATGCCGGGGCCGGGACCGGGCCGCCCTTGCGCGGGCGACGCTTCGACGAGGTCGCCTTCGCCCCATAGCCGACCAGGGTGGCTCCGCTGTCGTCGTCCTCCGTCGCGGCACCGGCCGCCTCGGTGGAATCGCTGGCACCGGCTTCTCCGGCGGCGGAGGCACCGGCGCCCGCCTCGGCGCCGGAGCCGGCCCCTCCGAAACGGATGATCGGGGTGCCGACCTCAATGGTCTGGCCCTCGTCGACGAGCAGCGCGTCGACGGTGCCGGCCTGTGGGCTGGGCAGCTCGACGAGTGATTTCGCGGTCTCGATCTCGACGAGGATCTGGTTGACGGTGACGGTGTCGCCGGGGGCGACCTTCCAGGCGACGATATCGGCTTCGGTCAGACCCTCACCGACGTCAGGCAGAGGAAATTCGAATGACATGCTTACTCTCCTCAGCTCAGTAGGCCAGCGCCTGGTCGACACCGTCGAAGATGCGGTCCAGGTCGGGCAGATAGTGTTCTTCCATTCGCGATCCCGGGTACGGCGTGTGGTAGCCGCCGACCCGGATGACCGGCGCCTCGAGGCTGAAGAAGCAGCGTTCGGTGATCCGCGCGGCGATCTCGGAGCCCAGCCCCAGGAATGTCGGGGCCTCGTGCGCGACCACGAGGCGACCGGTCTTGGCCACCGACTTCTCGATCGTAGTGAAGTCGATCGGGTTGAGGCTGCGCAGGTCGATGAACTCGATGCTCTTGCCTTCGTCTGCGGCTGCTGAGACGACGTCCTGCGCAGTCGGCACCAGCGGACCGTAGGCGACGAGAGTGACGTCGGTGCCCTCGGACACGACGCGGGCGTCATGCATGCCCTTCCCGCCGCGGTCGGCGGTGTCGACGTCTCCGCGCAGCCAGTAGCGGCGCTTGGGTTCGAAGAACATCACCGGGTCGTCGCTCTTGATCGCGTCCTGAATCATCCAGTACGCATCATGGGCGTTCGACGGTGAGATCAGCTTGAGGCCGGCATGGTGGGCGAAGACGGTCTCCGGGCTCTCCGAATGGTGCTCGGGCGAGCCGATGCCGCCGCCGTAGGGCACCCGGATGACCATCGGGATGCGTTCCTTGCCCAACGTCCGGTTGTACAGCTTCGCGACCTGCGTGACGATCTGGTCGTAGGCCGGGAAGATGAACGCATCGAACTGGATCTCGACGACCGGCCGGTAGCCGCGGATGGCCATGCCGATCGAGGTGCCGACGATGCCGGATTCGGCCAGCGGGGCATCGATGACGCGCTGCGGACCGAAGTCCTTCTGCAGGCCTTCGGTGACGCGGAAGACGCCGCCGAGTTTGCCGATGTCCTCACCGATGAGGACGACCTTCGGGTCGTCCTCCATGGCCTTGCGCATTCCGGCGGTGATCGCCTTCGAGAGGGGAAGCTTCTCCATCAGGCCTCACCCGCATCGGCGAACGAGGCCTGGTACGCCAGGAATCCGGCGCGTTCCTCGTCGACGAGGGAGTGGGGCTCGGAGGTGACGTGGGCGAACATCTCGACGCCGTCGGGGTTCTCCATCGTCATGCAGTTGTGGCGGATGCGTGCGGCCAGGGTGTCGGCCTCGGCGTCCACCTCGGCGAAGAAGTCGTCGCTCGTTTCGGTGTGCTTGTCGAGATAGGCCTTGAGGCGGGTGATCGGATCCCGGTCCTCCCAGATCTCCTCTTCGGCCTTGTCGCGGTATTTCGTCGGATCGTCGGCGGTGGTGTGGGCGCCGCGACGGTAGGTGAAGGCCTCGATGAGCATCGGGCCGTGGCCCGCGCGCACCGAATCGAGGCTGGCACGGGCGACGGAGTACATCGCGATGATGTCGTTGCCGTCGACGCGGATGCCGGGAACGCCGAAGCCCTCGCCGCGCTTGCACAGGGGCGCGGCCGTCTGGACGTGGGTGGGTTCGGAGATGGCCCACTGGTTGTTCTGGCAGAAGAAGAGGACCGGGGCGTGGAAGGCTCCGGCGAAGGTCAGTGCCTCCGAGACATCGCCCTGCGAGGTGGCGCCGTCGCCGAAGCAGGCGATGGCCACGGTGTCGCGATCGATGTCACCGGTGCCGACGTCGCCGTCCATGCTGATGCCCATGGCGTAGCCGGTGGCGTGCAGAGTCTGGGAGCCGATGACGATCGTGTAGGTGTGGAAGCGGTGCTCCTGGGGATCCCAGCCGCCGTGGTTCTGGCCGCGGAAGATGCCGAGCAGCGTTTCGGGCTCGACACCGCGGGTGTAGGCCAGTCCGTGCTCACGGTAGGTGGGGAAGACGAAGTCCTGTGGCCGGGCAGCCCGTCCCATGCCGATCTGGGCCGCTTCCTGGCCGAACAGCGGCGCCCACAGGCCCAGCTGTCCCTGACGCTGGAGGGCCGCGCCCTCGGCATCGATGCGGCGTACGAGGACCATGTCGCGATAGAAGCCGCGCAGATCCTCGTCAGTGAGTTCTGCGGCGAAAGCGTCGTACTCACCGGATTCGACGCGATTTCCGTCTTCGGTGAGCATCTGGATCATTCTGGGCTCCGCGGACTGGCTGTGGCCAGCGCCGGTTCCCACTGAAATGTTGGAGGTCATTTCAGTTCTCCTTTGTTCGAGGTCCATCTTCACCGGAGGTGACCAGTGGTGGACCGTGTCCGTCGGGCAGGCCCTCGGATGTGAGAACTCACCCTCGAGTGATCTGATTCACAGGTGATCCAACGATACCGAATCCACTCACCGCTTGCCACTCTCACCCAGCGGTTCGAGCTTCAAAAGTGCAGGTCAAGAACAGACTATGGCCCCAGATCGACACATGTGGTCGAGTTCCAAAGCTCTGGGAGGACAATTGTCGGTCGGCGCTGAGTTGCTCCATCGTCCGACCAACGCACGTCCGACCACTGGGAGGAGGCTCCGCCGAACCCGTGATCGAGGCTTGCCGACCCCCGCGCCGGGCCGGAGCGAGAGCGCTCCTGCACTCAGGTGTGCTTGCGTCTGCCCTGGTAGTCGCGGGTCTTCTTGAGATCTCCGGTGAAGAACCCCGAGTTGTTCGCAGTGAACCGGCTGAGAGCCGGGTGTCCCGCTCGCAGCAGCAGGGCGATCGACGCAGCATAGGCCGCGGACGAGTGAGCCGCCCCCGCCGAGGCGAACATGTCGTCGAGCTCGGCATCGGTCTTGCCCGTCAGGCTCGGAGCCCGATGGAGCTCATCGGGGTCGTAGTCGACGGTCACCGTCGACCAGTTGTCGGTGGCCGGGTTCTCGTTCCCGTCGAGGTCGGGCACCAGGTCCTGTTCGTGCTCGACGGACAGCACGTCGACTCCTGTGCCGATGGGGAAATCCGAGATCGGAGCACCCACCGTCATCAGTGCGGTGACGTTGACATCGGCCAGGAACGCCGGGTCCGCGGCCAGGGAGCCGGCAGTGATGCCGCCCTGCGAATAGCCGACGAGCATGACCTCGGCGTCCGCGCCGATTCCAGCATCGGCGATGGCCTGCCGCACCATCTCGCGCATCACCGTGTCGTTGCCCGCCATGCCCTGGACGTTCGTCGTCATATCGGTCGTGTTGTCTCCCGATGTCGCGGACCAGTCGGTGGTGGCCGGGATGTAGACGATGTACCGGGTCGTCCCGTCAGCGCCGACGATCTCCTCGATGCGGACCTGGCCGGAGTCCGCCCCGTGGTGGCGGCCGGCCTCGCGGACGTAGAGGTCTTCGAGGTCCTGCGGCGGCGTCTCGTGCGGCGGGGTCAGACCTTCGGCCTTCCACACCTCCACCTCGGAGGGGAGCAGGAGGCCGAACCGATTCGCTCCGGCCAGCAGCCAGATCGTCATCGACTGTGAATCGTGCGGCCAGAAGGCGTGGTCGGCGTCCGTGTCCAGGACAGCGGGAGGCAGGCCGATGAAACCGACGATCATGCCCGGAAGCACGTGCTCGATGACCGCCCCGGAGGCATCGGAGTGCTCGAACACGAGTCTGGTCAGCGCTTCTTTGGCCTTCGCCTTGGTCGTGCCGAGATCGATGCCGAAGCGTTTCGCGATCGCCTCGTCGAGACCCGTGGCATCGAGGATCTTCGTCGCCACCACGATCTGGCTGCCGACGGCGAGGGCGACTGGGATGAGCACCGGGAGGCTGATGGCGATGACACGTCCGGTGGCGTAGCCGAGGGCGTCGAGGAGCCCGCCGAATACCTCGCTGAGACCTTTCTCCGCCTGTCGGTAGGCCAAGGCCGCGGCCCGGACCCCGAGCATCGTGGCCTCGAGTTCGAGGAGCGAAGCCGCCAGCTGCTGGTGGAAGCGGGTTCGACAGGCATCGAGGTTGAACGCCGTGACGGGTGCGGGCACCTGCGTCAGCAGGGTCGCGAGGTCGAAGTCACCGACCGCGGCTTCGAGGCTCAGATCGCCGACATCGGTGATGACGGTCTGCAGCGCGTCACCACTGGCGTCGGCCCGCTCGTCGACGGTGATCCTCCCGCCGCCGCGGGTGTGTGAGTCGATCACCGCCGCGTTCCCGTCGTCAGCATCCGCGCGAGGACGGCGGCCAACAGCATCCGCACCGCCGAGGCTCCGGCTTCGTCGCCGGCATCGACGGTGACAGAGCCCCCGGAACGCTCGAGGACCGGACGGAACCAGCGACCGTCCCTGCGGTGGAGGAACTCGAGCCCCGTGGCTCCCCCACGCGCGGCCCAGCTCAGTGTGAGCACGCAGTCCTGTTCGACGAGTCCTGCAAGCCCCTCGACGACGGGTCCGATCTCCACAGGGGCGATCCTGCGCAGGAGCTGATGGCCTGAGAAGTCCTCGAAGCCCTCGCCCTTCAGCGCCAGCATCGCCAGACCGGTGTTCCTGCCGAGGCAGAGCGCGAGATGAAGGGTTTCGACACCCGAGGACACGACGACCGTGACTCGTGCGTCGGCGTGGTTGAGCTCAGCAGCGAAGCCCGCCACCCAGGCCATGAGCACATCGGGTTCCCGGCGCGAAGTGCCGGGTTCGTCGAGGACGACGACGTCTTCGTCTCCGTGTGCCGTCGAGGCAGTCGCGGAGTCCGCGTTCCCCATCGAGGCAGCCCCGGAGCCCGCGTTCCCCATCGAGGCAGGTCCCGAGCCTCCATCGTCCCTGGCTGGGAGCAATTCATGCGGCCAGAGCCTGCGCAGACGCTCGGGCAGCCTCCTGATCCGTTCGAGATCGACGACGATCCATCTCTCGAGCGTCTCGGCGGCGGATTCGGAAGCGGCACTCACAGTTGGATCCGCCCTCCCACCGAAACGACCTGCAGGTGCAGCTCGTACGCCTCAGCGAGTTCGTCCGCGCATGCGGCGAGGAGGTCGATCGACTCCGCGCACGATCTCACCCTGTCATCAAGCAGCTGTCCGGCCGGGGAATCCCAGCTGTCGATCCCGCGGCACTCCTGCGCGAGCGTGCGCAGCCTCTCCGCCCGGCGCAGCCATTGGTCTCGATTGCGCGCCAGCTCGTCCGTGATCACCCTTCTCCCCTCTCACACGTGCGGCTCTCGCCGGTGCAGCTCTCTTCGTCACGGTTCTCGTCGGCTCGTCTCCGTCCCGAACTGCCCTCCTCCGTCCTCGCCGCCTGCAATCGATCTCCTCGACCGTAGGCAGGCCGGGAATGAGAGGGGAAGGCCCGCTCCGGACGCTGGGGACGGCCCTCGGGGATCCACAGGGCGCACACGTCGAAGTCGGCTGCCTGTCCACAGACGGATGCATCCGAGTCAGCTGCCGCCGCCTCTTTCCATCGCCGTCGCCGGGACCGTCGAGCGGCCGCGTTCCGCCCTGTCCTGCCGATCATGAGAAAATAGGGGCATGCCGACTGTTTCCCTTGCCGAAATCACGCCCTCCATCGCTCTCGGACCGCTTGATGGTCGCTATCGCAAAGACACTGCTGACCTCGTCGATCACCTCTCCGAGGCGGCACTCAACCGCAACCGCATCACCGTCGAGATCGAATGGTTCATCCACCTCGCGCAGAACTCCGTGATCGATTCGGTGCGTCGCCTCACCCCCGAGGAGGTCGACGGGCTGCGGGCCTTCGCCGCCGACTTCGACGCCGAGACCATCGGCACGCTGGCTGCGCATGAGGCGGTCACCGTGCACGATGTCAAAGCCGTCGAATACACAGTCAAAGAGGCCCTAGTCGAGATCGGCGCCGATGATCTGAGCGAGCTCGTGCACTTCTGCTGCACCTCGGAGGACATCAACAATCTGTCGTGGGCGCTGGGGATCAAGGGAGCGACCGAGCAGGTGTGGCTGCCCCGTGCGAAAGCGCTCATCGATGCCCTCGCCGAATCCGCCTCGGCGCTCGCCGAGGTGCCGATGCTCGCCCACACCCACGGTCAGCCGGCCACCCCGACGACGATGGGCAAGGAGCTCGCGGTCTTCGTCCACCGCCTGCGCCGCCAGTACGAACGCATCGCCGCCACCGACTTCCTCGGCAAGATCAACGGCGCCACCGGCACCTACTCGGCGCATATGGCCGCTGTGCCGGGAGCGGACTGGCCGCAGATCGCGCAGACCTTCGTCGAGGATCGCCTCGGGCTGAGCTTCAACTCCCTGACCACGCAGATCGAGTCCCATGATTGGGACGCCGAGCTCTTCGCAGACATCGCCCGGTTCAATCGCATCGCCCATAATCTCGCGACCGATATGTGGACCTACATCTCGATGAACTACTTCAAGCAGATCCCCGTGGCTGGGGCGACCGGCTCGTCGACGATGCCGCACAAGGTCAACCCCATCCGCTTCGAGAACGCCGAAGCGAATCTCGAGCTCTCATGCGCGCTGCTCGATTCCCTGGCCTCGACCCTGGTGACCTCGCGGATGCAGCGCGACCTCACCGACTCGACCTCACAGCGCAATATCGGCGTCGCCTTCGGACACTCGGTGCTGGCGTTGAACAACCTGGTCAAGGGCCTGAAGGCCCTGGCCATCAACGAGGATGCGCTGGCCGCCGACCTCGACGCGAACTGGGAGGTCCTCGGCGAGGCCGTCCAGTCGGTGATGCGTGCCGCCGGGCTCCAGGGTGTGCCGGGGATGGAGAACCCGTACGAAACGCTCAAGGAGCTCACGCGCGGCAAACGCATCGATCAGGCCGACCTGCAGGAGTTCGTCTCCGGTCTCGGCCTGCCCGAGGACCGGGCCGAGCTGCTCAAGGCACTCACGCCCGCCACCTACATCGGCGTGGCCGCCCAGCTGGCCGAAGCCGAGGTCTCCGACTGGAAGGCATTCAGCGAAGCCTGATCCGGTCGTCGTCTCAGGAGTTCGGAATGTCGAAGACCTCGGTGAATGCGGGGACCTTCTCCCCGGTCCCCATGACCTCGCCGGCGCCGCGTTCGTAGCGGATCTTGTACGTGTCGCCCTTCTCGCTCGGGACGAAGGCGATCCACCCCTGATGGGTGCCTCCGTCGCGCCGGGACACGTTCTCCAGCGGCGTATAGCCCGCGGCCTTCATCTCCTCTTCGACGCCGGTCGTCTGGTTGAATCGGTAGTCGGATCCGCCGTCGTAGGAGATCTTGAAGTCTCCGGTTGAGACGAGCCCGCCGTATTTCTGCCCCGGGGTGATCTTGACCTCGAGGAGGACGACCTCGCCGCCCAGATCGATGGCGGAGGACTTCTTGCTCGAGTCGAAGTTCCGCACGGCCGAGAGCACCTCGATGCTGTCCTCCATCTCCGGATCCGTGAAGCTCTCACCGATGGACACTTCGGTCTGGCTGCCGGAGGACTCCCCGGCATCCGAGCCGGTGGCCCCGTCCTCGGAGGCTGCGGCCCCGTCGTCAGTGCCCGATGCGGCCGTGCCCGCGGCGCCTCCCTCCGTGCCCGACGCGCCCTCGGCCGCTGCCGAGGAGGGGTCGGCGGCCACCTCGTCGGTCTCCGGGCTCTGTCCGGAGTCGTCTGCTCCGGTCCCCTGCTCCTGTCCGTCCGAGCCTGCCTGCTCGCCGGCCGTTCCGTCCTGTCCCTGTGGCAGGGCCTGGCTGATGAGGGAGCAGCCTGAGAAGGTCAATGTGCAGCTGAGCAGGGCGGCGGCGGTGAATGCGGCGCGGTTCACGCGTTTCATGATGGCTCCTTGATCGGATTCTCACACCCGGGAGTCGATCACCCGAATGCCTGTCATGACTCCAACCTAGGAGCGGCGGATGTTCGAGGTGTGCGCTGTGTGTGGCAGAACTGCCACGTCTGTCATCGATCCGACGCAGTCCGGCGCGGCCACCGGACTAAGGCGGGGACGAGGTGCCTGTCCGCGTCCACCTCGGCGAGCGTTTTGTGCCCCATGCTGCGAGCGAGGATGAGGGTGGGGATTCCCGCGACGACGATGACCACCGTTGCGTAGATCGCGGGGGCCAGGGGCACTCCGGTCGACGACATGAGCGCAGTCGCGATGAGCGGGGAGAGCCCGCCGAAGAGGACGGTGGCGATGTTGTAGCCGATCGCCATGCCCGAGAACCGGCTCGTGCCGGTGAACTGCTCGGGAACCATGGCCGCAGCCACACCACTCCACCCGGCAGCGGGGATGGCGAGGAAGGCCGAACCGGCGATGGCGATGCCTGCGGACTGATTGGAAAGCAGCACATAGGCGGGAATTGTGGTGAGGACGAAGACGACCATGAGTGCGGCCAGCGTCGGCTTCCGTCCGAACCTGTCGGAGGCCACCCCGAAGAAGGGCGTGACGATGATGGCGACGACGGCGGCCACCGTGCCGAGGGCCAGGGAGCCGGAGTTCGGGACCTTCGCGACCTCCTCGATATAGGTGGGCACATAGGTGATGTTGAGGAAGTAGCTGACCGAGCCGATCGAGGAGATGAGGAAGGCGACGATGATCGCCCGAGGCTGTTCGAGAAAGGCGGTGATGAGCGGCGAGCGCTCGAGGGCGGGGTCCTTCTTCTCCTTCTTCTCCTCCTCCGCCTTCTGCAGCCGTTTGAAGGTGTCGGTCTCCTCCATCATCGTCCGCAGCGGCACCATGAGCGCGGCGAGCACAGCGCCGAGGACGAACAGCAGTCGCCAGCCCCACGAACTCATCGCGTCGGGGCTGAGCGTATTGGCCAGCAGCGCCCCGGAACCGACCGCGAGGAGGGCGCCGACCTCGCTGTTGGCCGCGGCCCAGCTCGCCGCCAGTCCGCGCCTGCCCGGTCCGGCCGATTCCATGAGGAAGACCATGATGCCGGTGTACTCGGCGCCGACGGAGAAGCCGGACAGGCACCGCAGCGTGACCATGAGGACACCCGCCCAGATGCCGATCGCTTCGTAGTTCGGAATCACGGCGATGCCGAGCATGGAGATGGCCATGAGGACCGCGGAGATGATGAGCGTGGATCGACGGCCGATCCGATCGCCGAGGTGGCCGAAGACCATCGCGCCCAAGGGGCGGAAGAGGAATCCCGCCGCCCCCACACCGAGGGTGAGCAGCAGCGAATCGGTCTGATCGCCGAAGAACTCGGTGGTCAGAGTCGTGGCGACATAGAAGAAAATCGAGAAGTCGTACCATTCGACGACGGTGCCGAACGCTGCGACGAACATCGACCGGCGGCGCCCCTTCTCCCGCTCTCGGTTCTCGGCCGCAGTGGGTGCAGCAGGACGGTTCCCGTCGAACTCGGTCATGGCCTGAGCGTATCAGCCCGCTCAGGGGCCACAAGACCCCTCAGGTTCTCAGCGTGAATCGCCAGTGGCCGCGCCGACGGGCTGGGCGGAGCCTCGGGCGCAGCGAGCGGTCGGAGCCGAACCCGTCAGCGGCGGCCGAGCCCGAAGAGTGAGTCCGTGTACCGGTTGCCGAACATCGCTTCGGGGTCCAGGCGGGCCCGCAGGGCGCAGAAGTCGTCGAAGCGCGGGTAGAGTCCGCGCAGTTCAGCGGCCGCAAGCGTATGGATCTTCCCCCAGTGGGGCCGGCCTCCGTGACTGCGGAGGATCGTTTCGATGACACGGAAGTACTCGGCGAAGTCCTCCTTGGCGAACCGGTGGACGGCGATGTACATCGTCTCCCGTCCCGTCGCCGTCGACAGCGGCACATCGTCTGCGGCCGCGCATCGGACCTCGATGGGGAAGGAAATGGACCAGCCCTTCGCCTCGATCATCGCCCGGATCTCCCGGATCGCCTCGGCGCCGGCGGCGAACGGCAGGGCGTACTCCATCTCGTTGAATCGCACCCGGCGCGGGGTCACGAACACCTCATGTCCGGCCGCCCGGTACATCCGGTCCGAGACCAGGGACTGGGCGAGGCGGTTGATCGAGGGCACCGCCTTCGGCACTGCGGCGCCGAGCTCGACGGCCAGCCGCAGGGCTCCGTTCTCCACGATCTCCTTGTCGAGCAGGGTGGCCCAGCGGTTGCGCGGCGCCGCCGCGGCCAGTCGCCCGGGTCCGGCACCGTTCGGAGCCACACGGGTGTTCGTCTTCGTCAGCGCCGCATCGGTGTGCGGGAACCAGTAGAACTCGAAGTGGTCCGCCGCCCGCATCCTCTCGGCGAGACCGTCGAGCAGTTCGGCGAATCCGACGACGCGCTCCTCGGCGATGAGGTCGAAAGCGCGAACGCATTGGAGTTCGATCTCGGTGACGACTCCGAGCACGCCCAGGCTCACTCGAGCCAGATCGAAGGCCTCGGGTTCAGTCTCCGCGGACAGTTCGCGCACGGTTCCGTCCGGGCCCATGAGGCTCAGCCCGGTGACGGTGCCGGCGAAACCGGTGAAGCCGAGGCCGGTGCCGTGGGTGCTCGTCGAGATCGCCCCGGCCAGCGACTGCGGGTTGACGTCGCCCTGATTGGCCAGGGCCAGCCCGAACGGCTCCAAGAGGGCGGGGATGTCACGCAGGCGGGTGCCGGCGCGAAAGCGCACGCGGTGTGCGGACTCGTCGACGGCGACGATGCCGCGGATTCCGTCGAGGTTGACCATGACGTCCGTTCCCGCGGCGATCGGGGTGAAGGAATGGCCCGCTCCGACGACGCGCAGCCGGTCACCGGCAGCGCTCGCCCGTTCGACCGCATCTGACAGCGCTTCGACCGAGGCGGGGCTTTCGAAGGTGTGCGGATGAGCGTGGACGTGCCCGGACCAGCTCCTGAACCCGCGTCTGGCTCGGCCCGTACGCTGCCCGGCGGCACCGGTTCCTGCGAAACGTCCGGCGCGAACCGCTCCGTCCCTGTTCATCGTGCTCACAGCACCAGCCCTTCTCCTCGGTACGTCGACCACCTCGCGACGACGGTCGATCCCGAGACGACGAGGAATTCGTTGAAGTGTTCGGCCAGCTCCCCGGCCTTCGCATGGCGGAACCACACGAGATCTCCGATCCGCAGGTCCTCGGTCCCGGGGCCGGTCAGCGGCGTCTGCACCTCGCCGGCTCCTTCGAGGCCCGAGTACTCGAGTCCCGGCGGCCAGGCGATGGTCGGCACCCGGTCTTCTCCGGGCACTCCCGAGGCGATGAAACCGCCTTTGAACACCGTCACCCAGCCGGGCGCCGGTCGGCGTACGACCGGAGTGGCGAAAAAGGCGGCGGGTGTGTGGCGGAATTGCGTGTATCCGTCGAAGAGCGCCGGGGAGAAGAGCCCGGAGCCCGCAGCGAGTTCGGTGAGCGTGCCCGCGACGGCGCTGGATTCGAAGGAGCCAGTGCCGCCGCCGTTGACGAATTCGAGTTCGGCGACATCGCGCACGGCGGCGGTGACGGCGGCCCTGCGCTCGGCGAGTTCCGCGATCGAGGCCCTCTGCAGGGCCCGGACGACTGCTTGGCGGGCGGAGCGTCCGGCGTCGGCGGTGCCGGCGATCTGTCCCTCGTAGAACATCAGTCCGACGAGTTCGAATCCGGGTCGGGCCGCGACCTGTTCCGCCAGTGCGACGGCGGAGCTCGCTTCTCTGATCGGCGAGCGCCGGGCCCCGATGTGGATCCGATCGCCCAGCCAGGCCTCGGCGGGGCGGAAGGAGGAATCGACGTCGATGCACACTCGCACCGAGGCGGCCGCCGCCTCGGCGGTGTCGCGATGCTGCGCGGTCATCGACCGCCCCGCGACGGTGCCCTCCCCCGCTTCGGCGAGGCCTCTGCGGACGTCGTCGATGACGTCGAGGTGGGCGACGGAATCGATCATCAGCGTGATGCTGCCGATCGCATCCGCCTCCGCGAGGAGATCGGCCAGGGCCCGCCGATCGAGGCTCGGGTAGCCGATGACGATGTCGCGGACGCCGCGGGCATGGAGTGTGAGGGCCTCCGGCACCGAATAGGCGAGCACGCCGGAGTATGCGGGATGCTCCAGTGCCCGTTCGATCGCAGATGAGGTGCGCAGGGACTTCGTGGCGATCCGGATCGGCAGGCCTCGGGCACGTTCGGCCAGCGCGTCGAGATTGGAATCGAATGCCCCGAGATCGATCACGGCCGTCGGTGCCCCGATTCCATCCAATGCACGACGCAGATCCCTCGAAACCATGTTCGGTAGTCTATCCGCAGATGACCCACGTCACATGAGAGGGAACCTGATGAGATCCGAATCCGCCGCTGCTCCCACCGCCTCCCACGTCACCGCGGCCCTGCGGGACCTCCTCGACACCGATCCCTATGCCGAGGCCTCGGGATCGGGTACGCGGGTGCGCAGCCCCGAGCCGTTCACCGGTGAGGAGTTCGATCGCTTCGCCCAGAACACGGCCGCCGATGTCGAGGCCGCCTATACGACCGCTCGCATCGCCGCTCGAGCATGGGCCGCTCAGTCCCCCGAGCACCGGGCGAAGGTGCTGATGCGACTGCATTCGACACTGCGCCGGCACGAGGACCTGCTGCTCGACGTCATCCAGTTCGAGACCGGCAAGGCCCGCATCCACGCCTATGACGAGGTCCTCGACACATTCAACGTCCTGCGCCACTACGGCGTGATGACAGCTCAGTACCTCCGACCTGAGCGCCGGCGCGGAGCGATCCCGGCACTCACCCGCACCGAGGTGACCCGCACTCCGCTGGGCGTGATCGGGTTCATCACGCCGTGGAACTACCCGCTGACCTTGGGCGCGACCGATCTGTTCGCGTCCTTGGCCGCCGGCAACGCCGTGGTCCACAAACCCGATTCGCAGACCACCCTGACCGCGATCCTCATGCGTCGCCTCGCGATCGCGGCCGGTCTGCCCGCTGAGGTCTGGCAGCTCGTGCCCGGCACCGTCGAGGAGGTCGGGCCCGCCCTCATGGCCGGCGCCGATGGGCTCTCGTTCACCGGGTCGACGGCCGCAGGACGATCGATCGCCGCCGAGGCGGGGCAGCGGCTGCTGCCGACCGCTCTCGAGCTCGGGGGCAAGAACCCCCTGCTCGTGCTCTCGGACGCCGATCTGCCCGCCGCGGTCGAGGGCGCCGTCCGGGGCAGCTTCTCCTCGGCCGGGCAGCTGTGCATCTCCATCGAGCGCATCTACGTCCACGAGGACCTCTACCCCCTCTTCTGCGCCCACTTCGCCGAGGCGGCCCGTGCCCTGACCCTGAGCGCCGACTACGCATACGGCCCGGGGATGGGAACCCTGGCCGGGCCGAAGCAGCTCGAGCGGGTGAGCGCTCATGTCGATCAGGCCCGGGAGGTCGGGGCGACGGTCATCGCCGGCGGGCACCCCGTGCCCGAACTCGGACCGTTCTTCTATGCTCCGACCGTGCTCACGGACGTTCCCGCCGAGGCGGAGCTGCGCCGGCAGGAGACCTTCGGCCCCGTCGTCGCCGTCTACCCGGTGTCGTCCGACGCCGAGGCGGTGACAGCAGCCAATGACAGCGAGTACGGCTTGAGCGCTTCCGTCTATTCGCGCTCCCGCGGGCGCGAGTTCGCCCGCCAGGTGGCGGCGGGAATGGTCAATGTCAACGAGGTCTACCCGGCGAGCTGGGGCTCGGTCGCGGCACCGGCCGGCGGCGTCAAGGCCTCGGGGCTGGGGCACCGGCACGGGATCGAGGGCATCCACCAGTTCATGCACACGCACACGATCGCCGAACAGCGGCTCCACCCGCTCGCGCCCGCCGGCCTCCTCGATCAGCAGAGGTTCGCCTCGCTCATGACCGGGGCGCTGTCGGTGATGCGGGCCCTGCGGATGCGATAGGGCCGCGAGCGGCGCCTGGCGTCATCGCAAGCGGGCATAGGTGGTCGTTTTGGGATGCTTCCGCCGCAGGCGGATCCGCCCATTTCGACCACCTAGCGGCCTGCGAGCATGTCCGCTGCGCCGCCACCTGCGAGCATATCCGCTGCGCGGAAGCCGCTTCGCGCGCCGGGGCGCACCGAGGTGCGCGGCCCGATGCTCGAGGGCAGCGCCTGCCGTCTCAGGCGTTCTCGGTGACGACGGTGTACTCGAGGACGGGGCGACCTGCGGCCCCGTACCTCGGGCGACGCTCGAGCATGCCGGCGTCGGCCATGGACTCGAGGTAGCGGCGAGCGGTGACCCGGGAGACTCCGAGGCCTTCGGCCACCTCGGCGGCGGACTGGCCCGGCTTCTCACCGAGGAGGCTCCTGACTTCGTCCTGCACAGCGTCGGGGACCCCTTTGGCGGTGGCCGCCACGGTGTGGGTGCGCAGAGCCGAGATCGCCTTGTCGACCTCGGTCTGCGTGACCTCGCCCTCGCCCGAGTCCCCGCCGAGGCGGTTGCGGAACGAGGAGTAGGCCTCGAGCTTGGACTTGAAGACCGGGAAGGTGAAGGGCTTGATGATGTACTGGGCGACCCCGTAGGAGAGGGCCTCCTGCACGATCTGCATGTCACGAGCGGCAGTGACGGCGATGATGTCGACCTCGACGCGCTGCCCGCGGATCGCCCGGCAGACCTGGATCCCGTGACCGTCGGGCAGATTCATATCCAGGAGGACGAGGTGGATGCCCTCGGGGTCGAGTCCGTAGATCTGTCCGGTCAGCGCGGCCATCGCCTGGGTGGCGTTCTTCGCCACTCCCGCAACGTGATAGCCGTCGAGACGTTCGACGTACTTCGCGTGAGCACGCGCGGCGACCGCCTCGTCCTCGACGACGAGCACACCGATGCTCGATTCGGACCCAGTTGTGTCTGACATGTCCCTCAGTCTAGCTTCAGCTCACTGAGGGGACCCTTGGTTCGTGTTCCAGCCTGGGCACATCAGCGACACAGGTCCGGAACGCGCAGCCATGCGTGCCGTGCGAGTCAGATGCGTTCGAAGACGGCGGCGATGCCCTGGCCGCCGCCGATGCACATGGTCTCCAGGCCGAAACGGGCCTCGCGGCGATCCATCTCGCGCAGCAGAGTGGCCAAGATCCGGCCGCCCGTAGCGCCGACGGGGTGTCCGAGCGAGATGCCCGAGCCGTTGACGTTGAGGCGGTCGAAGTCCTCCTTGCCCAGTCCCCATTCGCGGGTGACTGCGAGCGCCTGCGCGGCGAAGGCCTCGTTGAGCTCGATGAGGTCGATGTCGGACAGCTCGAGCCCGGCCTTCTCGAGCGCCCGGGCGGTAGCCGGGACCGGGCCGATGCCCATGGTCTCCGGGGCCACACCGGAAACAGCCCAGCTGACCAGGCGGCCGAGCGGTTTGAGTCCGTGCGCCTCGGCGGCGGACCGGGTGGTGACGATGGCGGCCGCTGCTCCGTCGTTCTGTCCCGAGGCGTTGCCGGCGGTCACGGTCGCTTCCTCGTCGACCTTGCCCCTGATGGGACGCAGCCGCGCGAGCTTCTCGAGGTCCGTATCGGGGCGGATGTGCTCATCAGTTTCGACCTCGTGTTCGGCGACCTTGCGGCTGGCGGGGATCGTCACGGGCACGATCTCCTCGGCGAACCGTCCATCGGCTGCCGCCGCGGCCGCCCGCTGGTGGGAGGTGAAGGCCAGCTCGTCCTGTTCCTCGCGGCCGATCGAGTACTCGCGGCGCAGGTTCTCAGCGGTCTCGAGCATGCCGCCTGCAACGGGGTGGAACCTCCCGCCCGGAGTGGTCCGGCCGCGGGCGAGCGAGTCGATGAAATCGGCATTGCCCCCGCGCACACCCCACCTGATGGTGTCGTTGTAGAAGGGAGCGTGCGACATGGACTCGACGCCACCGGCGATGACGAAGTCGCCGTTTCCGGAGCCGACGACCATGGCCGCGTCGATGATCGCCTGCAGACCCGAACCGCAGCGCCGGTCGACCTGCTTGCCGGGCACGGTCACGGGCAGTCCCGCGTCGAGCGCGGTGACACGGCCGATGCAGGGAGCCTCGGAGGTGGCGTAGCCCTGCCCCATGATGACGTCGGCGACGAGTTCGGGGTTCAGTCCGGTGCGGTGCATCAGCTCTCGGACGACGGTGGCGGAGAGTTCATGCGCGGGAATGTCCCGGAACTGACCTCCGAAGGCTCCGATCGGGGTCCGCAGCGGCTCACATACGACGATGTCCTGGTCCATTGAGCTCCTCCACTCCTCGGCACGCGGCCCTCGCCGGCCGCGCGCATCCTGCGTGCAGTCTAGATCGGGAATGCCCGTCGGGCGGGATCGGTTTCATTCATTGGCAAACGAGCCGAGTCCGGTCCCGGCGGCATCCGGCAGCCACACCGTGAGCACAGCTCCCTTGAATCGGTCGCAGTCCTCACCCCGGCCCTGCACGTCCACGGCTCCCCCGAGGCGCCGGATCGCCTGTACGACCAGCGACAGTCCGACCCCGCGGGTGCCTGTCTGCTGACGTCCCTGTCCCTGGTCGGTCTCGACTCCATCGTGCTTCGTCGACCAGCCCCGTTCGAAGATCGCATCGAGATGCTCCTCGTCGATGCCGGGCCCGTCGTCGCTGACCTCGATCGTGAAGCCCGCGGGGCCGCCCGCACCGGAGAGGTGGACGTGCACCCTCTTGTCCTCGGGCAGCACGTCCTGTCTGCTCAGGGCGTCGAAGGCATTGTCGATGAGGTTGCCGAGGATCGTCGCGAGATCCCGGTCGTCCCCGCCGAGGCTGCCGGTGAGACCCGCGGTGTCCACCGTCATCTCGATTCCCACCTCACCGGCCTGCGCGATCTTCGACAGCAGCAGTGCGGAGAGGACCGGGTGGTCGAAGGTCATCGAGCCGTCCCCGCCCGCGCGGTTGAGATCGTCGAGGTCTTTGGCCGCGAAGTCGATGGCCTCGTCGACATGCCCGGTCTCGAGCAGGGACACGACCATGTGCAGCCGGTTCGCGTATTCGTGGGTCTGCGCCCGCAGCGAGTCGGAGAAGGAGCGGACGGAGACGAGTTCGCCCGAGAGCTCGGCCAGTTCCGTGTGGTCGCGCATCGTCACGACCCAGGTGTCGCTGGCGGCCTCGGTCGGCTGCTGGTTGACCACGAGGACGCGGTCGTCGGTGTAGTGGATCTCGTCGCGGGCCCAGCGGCCCGAGGCGAGCAGATCGAGCAGTGCCTCGGGCAGGTCGAGCTCGTCCAGCGGCGCACCCACCGCAGAGGTCTCGGCCGGGGGCGCGTCACCGGCCGAGGCGGAGACCGAGTCCGCTTCGTCGTCGGCCGTCGGCAAGCCGAGCAGCTCTCTGGCCTCGGCGTTGATGAGCACGATCCCACGTGAGCGGTCGACCAGCAGCAGCCCTTCGGAGACCGCCTTGAGCACCGAGGAGTAGAAATCGAGCATGCTGCGCAGCTCATCGGCGCCGTAGTCGCCGGTGACTCTGCGCAGCCCCCGGGACGTCACCCAGGAGGAACCGATGCCGAGGGCGAGGGTGAGCGCGGCGATGCCGATGAGCCATTTGCTCTGCGCGAGGAAGCCCTCACGGACCGAGTCGGCGGAGCTGCCGACGATCACGGCGCCGACGACGGTGTCCGGTCCCAGCCCGTCTGCGCCGACGTGTTCGGCGTGCACCGGGGTGATGACGTACATGGTGCCGTCGCCGGGCCCGCCGTCGTCGATGAAGCGCACGCTCGACTCGCCGTCCTCGATGGCCTCCTCGTCGACGGACTGCGCCAGCTGGTCGATCGAGTCCTCGGGGATCCGCCCGGAGTTCGCCGAGGCGATCTGCTCCTCCAGCGTCTGCTGCCGATCGGGTGAGCCGAGGGTGGGCGGGGTGAGCAGGAAGTCCAAGGGCACGACGGCGGCCACATCGAATTCGTACTGGCTGATGACGTTGCCCAGCATGGTCTCGACATCGGCTCGGGACTCGGCATCGAGGAAGTCGTCCTGCCCGGCCTCTCCGGTGCCGACGAGGCCGAGGGACAGCGACAGGTTGTCCGCGGCCGAGCTCAGCAGGTCCTGCTCCCGCTTCGTGTTCAGCTGGGAGAGCTGGATGTAGAGGAGACTCGTCGTGAGCACCATGATGCCCACGAGCATGATCGAGTTCGCGAACATGATCCGTCCGGCCACGCCGAGGCGGACCCACCGACTCAGGCGGACCACCGGTCCGGCGGGCCCCTTCGACAGAATGGTTCGCTTCTCCCTGGGCATGGAAACCATTGTGCCACCTGCGAATCACCCGCCGGCCGGGACGAATCCGCTAGGCTCCGGGCCGCGGTCGGAGACAGGACAGGACCTGGGCCCGCAGGCTTCAGGGCCCAGGATGATCTGCCCCGCAGGCTTCAGAGGTCCAGGCTGATCGGTCCCGCGGGAACCGCAGAGCACACGAGCACTTCGTCGTCGCTGATCCGTGCGGCCGGTTCGATCGGGTAGAGCACGGACCCGGCGGCCAGGGACACCGCGCAGGTTCCGCAGGAGCCGCCGCGGCACGAGCTCGGGGAGCGGAATCCGCGGGCCTCGAGGGACTCGAGCAGCGTGCCCTCCTTCGGTTCCCAGACGAAGCTCGTCCCGGAGTTCTCCAGCGTCACCTCGGCGGCCGAGCAGCCGGCGATGATCTCGCTCATTCCCGTGTTCGGGGAGGCGAAGGTCTCCTGGTGGACGGCCGGGACTCCGGCCTCGGCGCTGGCCGAGAGCACGGCCGCCGTGAAGTCCCTGGGCCCGCAGACCATGACGTTGTCGCAGCCTGCCACCCAGTCGACGAGCTCCCGGTGGCTCGGTCTTCCCGCGGTCGCGGTGTCCCGGTGGTGGGCCTCGACGGGGACCCGGCCGCCGCCTGCCCTCTCCTGCAGGCGGTTCCACAGGCAGGCGGTGCGGTGATCGCGGTCGACGTGGAAGAGCTTGATCCTCTCGGTGTCGGGCAGCTCCTCGAGCCCGTCGGAGCGCAGCAGCCCGAGACTCGGGGTGATGCCGATGCCGGCGGTGATCAGGGCCGTAGTGCCGCCGAAGACGCGGGAGGCGGTCATGGTCCCATGTGGGCCGGAGGTGAGGATGCGCTGGCCGGCCTCGAGTTCGGCGACCGCGCGCGAGCCTCTGCCCTGTGTGCGCACGGCGATGCGGACGATGTCGTCGTCGACGTCGGTGATCGTGTAGGTGCGCCAGAACGGTGCGCCGAGATCGAGGTGGACGCGCAGATTCGTGCCCGGTTCGTCGAATTCGCGGATCCATCCGAGATCGTCACGCAGCGCCACCTCGACGATGTCGTTGCAGATCTGACGGCGACCGACCACGGTCATGAAGCGCGGGGTGCGTGCGGTCTTGACGAGCTCGCGAGGTGCCTCGCCCTCGACGACGATCTCGTCGCCGACGGCGATGTCACCGGTCTCGAGGATCTGCCCGTAGATTCCGCAGTGCAGATGTCCGCAGGCGGCGTTGAGCACCTGCGGGACGTTGACGTCGACCGCGGTGGTGCGGGGGTTGACCGTGGTCGCCGGGCAGCGTTCGATCGTCGAGCGGATCGCCAGCCGCACCCCGCCGAGGCGGATGACCGTGCCGATGAGCGCGAATTCCTCGAAGGGCTCGAGACCGTCGACGAGGACATTGCCTCGGAAGCGCAGGGGATCGAGCTCGTCGGCGTCGGCGCCGAGTGCCGCCCGGCCCTCCTCGGTGTCGGCGATCGCGGCGACCGTGGCCGGGTTGATGAGCGAGACCCCCGACTTCTGCGAGTCGAACATCCCCTGCTCCGCAACGGCCAGCGCCCGCGGGAACTCACCCTGAGGGGATATGCGCTCGGAGAGGAATTCCGCCGAGGCGGCCCTCTCCTCCCCGTCGTCCGTGGTGAAGGTCGTCGATTCTCCCGCCGGGTCCGTCAGCGTCACCGTCGCGGATCCGCTCGCAGCATCGTCACGGCGGGGAGCCGCGTCCGGCGACTCGGGAGCGGTCTCGGGCCCGGCCGCCTCGGCCGGGGAGACGGCGACGCGCCACTTCTGCAGCTCGGTTTCGTTCTTGAGCACGGTGAACGCCGAATACGAATGCCAGGCATCGTCGGGGACATCGAGGCTGCCATTGGTGAACGCGGCGACCCGGTCGCCGCGGATTCCGCGGTCCTTGACCACCCTCGCCTCGGTGAGTTCCTCGGCGGGGAATCCCTTCACCGGGAAACGGAACAGATTGGCAACACGCATACCCTCGATTGTAGGAGGCAGGACGAGGAACAGGACCCGCGGTGAGAGCAAACGCACATCCTCCTCGGTGCGGAGACATTGCTTGATACCCTGTAGGGGTATATGGTGTATTCATGACTGAGCATCATGGATACACCCCGCAGAAGGACGCTCTCGCGCGGAGGATGAAGCGGATCGAAGGTCAGGTCCGCGGCATCGGGAAGATGATCGATGACGACAAGTACTGCATCGACATCCTCACCCAGGTCTCCGCCGCGACAGCCGCGCTGCATGCGGTCTCCATCAACCTCCTCGAGGAGCACATCGCTCACTGCGTGGTCGACGCCGCCTCATCCGGCGACGACGAGGCCGCGCGGAAGAAGATCGAGGAGGCATCAGCCGCCATCGCCCGACTCATCAAGAGCTGAACCCCGGGCCGCGTCCGCCCGGAAAGGGAGGGACGACGCCTGGGATCGGCAGTCGGACACAGTACACAGCTGATCGGAGAATGCAATGACCACCACGAACATCACCGTAACGGGCATGACCTGCGGACACTGCGAAGCCGCAGTCAAGGAAGAGCTCGGCGCGCTGCCGGGCGTGAGCGACGTCGCCGTCGATCTCAACGCCGGGGGCGACTCCCCGGTGACGATCACCTCGGAGGCTGAGCTCGATGCTGCGGCGATCCGCGCCGCCGTCGACGAGGCCGGCTACGAGGTGAAGTGATGTCCCGCGAGGTCGATCTCGACATCACGGGAATGACCTGCGCGTCCTGCTCAGCGCGGATCGAGAAGAAGCTCACCCGCCTCGAGGGGGTGTCCGCCGAGGTCAACCTTCCGCTCGAGACCGCACACGTCGTCATCGACTCGGATCTGACCGATGCGGACATCACCGCCGCCGTCGAGAAGGCCGGCTACGGGGCGAGGGTGCGCGAGTCCTCGACGGGCTCCTCGGGTCCCGAGATCGTCGACTACGATCCGAGGCATCTGCGGCCGCGTTTCATCGGCTCGCTCATCCTCGCCGTGCCGATCGTCGCGGTCTCCATGGTCATGGGCTGGCACTTCGCCGGCTGGCAGTGGGTCGTGGCGCTTCTCGCCCTGCCCGTGGTGACCTGGGGCGCGTGGCCGTTCCACTCGGCCGCGTACAAGGCCGCACGAGGCGGGTCGACGACCATGGACACCCTCGTCAGCGTCGGCATCATCGTCGCCAGCGGATACTCCTATTACACGCTCGCTCGGGCGGTGGCCGACGGCTACAGCTGGACGATCCCGGCCGAGTACCACGTGTGGTTCGAGGCGGCCGCGGCGATCACGGTGTTCCTGCTCATCGGCAAGCTCACCGAGGACCGCGCGAAGACCCGGGCGACCGCGGCGCTCAAGGCCCTGCTCGACCTCGGCGCGAAGTCCGCGACCGTGCTCCGGGAAGGGCCGGGAGAGGCTGCGTCTGCCCCTGGCACGACAGCGGCTGCCCCTGGGACGACAGCGGCTGCCTCCGGGCCGGCCGCGTCTGCTTCCGAGGCTGCCGCGCACGGCTCGCGTACCGAGGTGCAGGTGCCGATCGACGAACTCGCCGTCGGCGACGTCTTCCTCGTCCGCCCCGGTGAGAAGATCGCCACCGACGGCGAGGTGCTCACCGGCCACTCGGCGATCGACGAGGCGATGCTCACCGGAGAATCAGTGCCGGTCGAGGTCGCTCCCGGCGACAGCGTCACCGGCGCCACCATCAACACCTCGGGAGCGCTCGAGGTCAGGGCCACACGGGTGGGCTCGGATACGACGCTGGCGGCCATGGCCGATCTCGTCAGCCGCGCCCAGACCGGCAAGCCCGCCGTAGCACGCCTGGCCGA
This sequence comes from Brevibacterium renqingii, assembly GCF_017808095.1. Classification (NCBI taxonomy): domain Bacteria; kingdom Bacillati; phylum Actinomycetota; class Actinomycetes; order Micrococcales; family Brevibacteriaceae; genus Brevibacterium; species Brevibacterium renqingii. The sequence continues at coordinate 188,774 of NZ_JADBHG010000002.1, forward strand.
CCGGATCTCGGCGGTGTTCGTGCCGATCGTCTTCGGCATCGCTGTGGTCACACTGCTGGTCTGGGGCTTCGCCACCGGCGATTGGGCGATGGGCCTCCACGCGGGCCTCACCGTCCTCATCATCGCCTGCCCCTGCGCGCTGGGACTGGCCACACCGACCGCGCTGGCAGTGTCGTCCGGCCGCGGATCGCAGCTGGGCATCCTCGTCTCGGGGCCCGAGGCCCTGGAGTCGACGCGGTCGATCGACACGGTCGTGCTCGACAAGACCGGCACCCTGACCACGGGAGTGATGAGTCTGGTCGGAACCGATCTGCCGGCCGCGGAATTCGGGATCCTGGCACGACTGGAGTCCCGCAGCGAACACCCGATCGCCCGCGCCCTCGTCGAAGCCGCCCCCGAGGTCGTCGGTGCGGCGGCCGGATCCCCGACGGGCACGCTGGCCGAGACCCAGGAGGTCACGGACTTCGAGAACATCCCCGGCGGCGGGCTGCGGGCCACGATCGACGGCGCCGAGGTGCTCGCCGGCCGTCCGGACCTGCTCCGCGAGCACGGCATCGAGGTCGAGGTCTCCGCCGAGTCCGTTCCCCGCGGAGCCACGATCGTCGCCCTGGCGATCGACGGCCGATTCCGGGGTCTGAGCTTCGTCGCCGACGAGGCCAAGCCCTCCGCTGCCGAGGCGATCGCCGAGCTGCACTCACTCGGACTCGAGACCGTGCTGCTGACCGGGGACAACGCCCAAGCAGCCGAGGTCGTCGCCGAGACTCTCGGAATCACCGAGGTCCGGGCCGACGTCCGTCCCGAAGGCAAGGTCTCGGTGATCACCGAGCTCCAGGAGCGGGGTCGGGCCGTGGCCATGGTCGGCGACGGGATCAACGACGCCGCAGCCCTGGCCGGTGCCGATCTCGGCATCGCAATGGGTTCGGGCACGGACGCCGCGATGGCCGCCTCGGACATCACCATGGTCAAGTCCGATCCGCGGCAGATCCCCCAGGCCGTTCGGCTCTCGCGCAGAACCCTCAGCCTCATCAAGGGCAACCTGTTCTGGGCATTCGCCTACAACACGGCAGCGATTCCGATCGCGGCCTTCGGTCTGCTGGATCCGATGATCGCGGGGGCCGCCATGGCCTTCTCCTCGGTCTTCGTCATCCTCAACAGCCTCCGGCTGCTCCGCTTCGAGTAGCAGAGGCTGGGCCGGCCGACGCTCGGGTCGGCCGGTCTCCCGCGGACCGGTGTCCGATACAGGAGAGACTTCGAGGGAAGGAAATGCAGGGTTTCGGCATCGAAACCTGCATTTCCTTCCCTCGAAATCCGTCAGCAGAGCGCTGCTCAGAGCACTGCTAGAGCGCCGCTGCCTCTGCCGTGCTCCTTGAGCACGGGCTGCTTACTTGAGGACGGGGTAGGACTGGTCCTTGTTCTGCGTGTCCTTGCGCATCACCCAATTGAGGTAGCTTGCGAAGCCGGCCACCACCACGAAGGCTGCGCCGGCGTAGATGAATGCGTAGCCGAAGGCTCGGCCGTCCTGCCAAGCACGAGTGACGATGAGGGCGAGGATCAGGGTCGCGATGCCGCAGAAGACGCCGACCTTGATCGCGTCCTTGTACGAAACGGTGCTCGTGGGCTTGCCGCCTGAGGACTTCTTCTTCGGGGTGTTCGTTGGCGCCATGCCCCCAGTCTACCGGCCCCAGCTGAGAGCCGGCCCCGTCCGTGCCTGAGATCACAGCCGCCCCTCGATGCCCCTTCATCCCGCCGCGGCGGGCGCCCCGTCCCCACCGGAGTGATCCCTGGGACGCGAGCGGCCCCCGCGACTCGCGCGAGGTCGATGCACATCTCGCGCGAAGTGGATGCGCACCTCGAGCGAGGTCGGCACAAGCCGCCTTGAGAAGCCTGAACGGCGCTCGACCGCTGGTCATGCGGGTGGGATCCGACTCGCCTCGGCGGTCGATCAGGTGGACTACAGGCCCGGAACAGGCAAAAATGAGTGTGTGTCAATCCCCTCTCGACACGCCTCCGGGGAGGCGTCGCGCCCATTTCGCACCGGCCAGGCCCTGCCTGGTCGCGATTGCTGCTCCGACATCCCCCGCATCCCGCCTGGTCGCGATTGCTGCGCCGGCACCCCTCGCACCGTCCCCGGGCGCACGAACACCGGCCGCAGCGGTCTGCGCGCCTTCGCAGCCCTTCTGCTCATCGCCGTCGTGGCGTTCGCGGCCACCGCGTGCGGGCCCGACCGCGGCCTCAAGGTCTCTCCCGAGGGCAATCCCTCCCCTTCCCTCTTCGCCCCTGACAACACCGACGCCGGTCCGCCGAACGAACCGTTCTCCCTCGATGAGATCCGCAGGACCATCGAGAAGTCCTCGGGTGTGGCGGTCACCGGCAGCGCCTCGGAGTCGGCGAAGGTCGTCGCCGACTGTGAGAAGTGCCTGAAGTTCTCCACTCCGTTCCTCAGCGACGACAAGAAGTTCCAGGTCGTAACGGTGGCGAATCCGAAGCAGAGGGACGAGGTCATCGCGGGCGCTGTCATCAGCAAGCACGACGGCGAACCCCGGCTCGAGCTCATCGCCACCGGCAATCAGCTCACGCTCAGTCCGGGCAAGAATGGGACACTGGTGGTGCAGGAGGCGATGTTCGCCGACGGCGACGATGCCTGTTGCCCTTCGGGGTGGTCGGTGCAGGTCTTCCGCCTGCACGACGGTAGGTTTGAACCGGGTCAACGCTTCACGCGGCTTAATGGAGAAACGTAATGCATATTGTTCTGGTTGAGGATGACGAGGTCATCCGGGAAACGACCCAGATCGGGCTCGAACGCTTCGATTACACGGTCTCGGCCTTCGCCGACGGCCGTGAGGGGTACGAATTCGTCTCCGCCCACGGCGCCGACGTCCTCCTCCTCGACCTCATGCTGCCGACGATGAACGGCGCCTCCATCTGCCGGGCCGTGCGTGAGCGGTCGACGATCCCGATCATCATCATCTCCGCCCGCTCCGATGCCATCGACATCGTCCAGGCCCTCGAGGCCGGAGCCGACGACTACCTCACCAAGCCATTCGACATGCAGGTCCTCAACGCGCGCATCCGCGCCGTCGTCCGTCGCTTCATCACCACCGGGACCGACAAGCTCGGCTACTCCCCCGCCCCCGAGGCGGCCGATGAGCACGAGACCGTCATCGGCCCCGGCGGCATGGTCACCGGCGACGGCATCCCCGAGGTGCTCGGGGCCAGCCCGGGGATGGACACGCGAGACCGTCTGCGCGCCCAGCTCGAGTCCGATGACACGTACCTCGGTGCGGGCGGGAAGTTCACCACCGGCCCCGAGGAGGCCGATGACGAAGACGCCATCGGCGGTGACTCCGGTGTCCCTCCGCGCCCGACCGGCACCCCGTCGGTGCAGTCCGGTGCGGTGGCAGGCGGCGATGGGCTCGGCCCCTTCCGCACTCGCCTCGGTTCGCTCGTCCTCGACACCGGCCGCCTGACCGTGGAGATCGACGGCGAGGAGGTCCACCTCACCCCCACCGAGCTGCGCGTCCTCCTGCTGCTGACCGAACAGCCCGAACACGTGTACTCCCGCGAGAAGATCGCCTTCACCGTCTGGGGCTATGAATGGGCCGGCGACTCCCGTGTCGTCGACGTCCACATCCAGCGCCTGCGCAAGAAGATCGGGGCGAGCATGATCGAAACCGTCCGCGGATTCGGCTACCGCTTCGCAGGCTGAACGCATGTCGCTGCGCTGGAAGATCTCTCTGCTCATCGTCGCCTCGGTGATCATCGCCGTCCTCTCCTGCTCGATCGTGCTCCGCCAGTCCGCGGCCCGCGCCGAGGACGACCGGATGCGCTCGACGGTGACTGAGCAGCTGACGAACGCGACCGCCATCTTCTCCGAGACGGGGGTGCTCACCCTCAATGCTCGCATCGATGATCCGCAGCTTCCCAAGGACGCCCGCAGCGCGGCGCTCAAGGGCCAGAGCGTGACGATCCGCTCCGAGGTCGACGGTGAGGAGATCGTCTGGGCCGCGGCCCCGATCGAGGTCGGCACCTACACCGAGGTGATCTCCGTGCGTGCCTCGACGAAGGACAGTCAGGAGCTCATCGGCCGCATCGACCAAGCCCTGCTGGTGGGCATGATCGGATCCGCCCTCGTCGTCGGCGGCGTCGGCTCCATCGTGGCCGGACGGATCTCCCGCCGCCTCACCCTCGGCGCGCAGGCCGCCCGAAAGATCGCCGGCGGGGACACGAGCACGCGCATCGCCGACGTCATCGACGAATCCGATCAGGAGGTCTGGGCCTTCGCCACGGCCGTGGACACCGCGGTCGCCCGACTGACCGAGCGCATCGACTCCGAGCAGCGCTTCACCGCCGATCTCGCCCATGAGATGCGGACCCCGCTGACCGGTCTGGTCAACGCGGCGAACCTGCTCGAGGAGGACTCCCGGCCGGCCGAGCTCGTCAAGGACCGGGTGCAGCGCATGCAGATCCTCGTCGAGGACCTCCTCGAGGTCTCCCGCCTCGATGCCGGCCGAGCGAATCCCGAGTTCTCCCGGGTCGACGTCGATCAGGCGATCCGTTCGCTGCTGGGCACCATGGAGGCCTCCGGGGCTCTGGCCGGACATACGATCGACACGCAGCTGGCGGCCCTGAACTCGACGCTGGTCACCGATGTGCGCCGTTTCGAGCGCATCATCTCGAATCTGCTCGTCAACGCCATCAAGCACGGCGGCGACCCGATCCGCCTGGAGACGAGCACCCGCAGCATCATCATCACCGATTCGGGCCCCGGCTACCCGCCCGACATCGTCAACACCGGCCCGACCCGCTTCGTCTCCGCCGGCGGCGGCGGAATGGGACTCGGCCTCGTCATCGCTCAGGGCCAGGCCCGCCTGCTCGGCATCAAGCTCATCTTCAGCAACGATTCGGTCACGGGCGGCGCCCGCACCGAGGTGATCTTCCCCAGCGAAGAGGCCCAGGAACGCGCGCTGAGACAATACATCGACAGCAAGAGCGGGTAGCCTCGCCGAGGCGACTCTCCGTCACGATAGGGCTCTGACCAGGAGCGACTTCGTTTCGCCGCCCCTTCACGCCCGAACGGATTCCGCGGAAATCGTGCGACTCGTCACTTAAATATGACAGTTTCTATATATGGCCGTTACACTTTTGTGATGTTGTGTTGAAGCGGTCGGAGAGGCCGACAGCCTTCGACAAGTCAGCGAAACACACGGAGAGTTATGTCAGAGCCATCCTCGACCACAGAGACACCGGTGCGTCGACGGGATCTGCACCGGCGGCGATCGGCCCCCTTCACCCGCGGACGCGCGCCCAAGCGCAGCGCTTCCGCCGCAGAAGCCTCGGCACCGACCGCGTCGGCGACGGTTGAACCGGCCGATTCACCGGCCTCCCATGGGTCTTCTGCCTCCGCCCCTCTGCCGACCAGGCGGGCAGCGATAGCCGCCGAAGCCCAGGCCGCAGGAGTCTCCCCGCGCCGGGCCGCGATGGCCCGCGAGAGGGCCGAAGCAGGGTCGGCTTCCACGTTCGGCTCCACTGCCGGCCAGTCGCCGCGACGCGTCAGTGCCGACATCGCCGAACGCCGCGGCTCCGACGGCACTCTTCTGAAGAGCGTGCGCAAGCGGAAGCTGCGGACCGCCTCGACACTGGCCGCGGTCTCCGTGGCCGGTGCCGCAACTGCGGTGACCATGCTCGTCAACAACCTCGGCGGGGCCGAGGTCAAGACCGATCCGAACGCCGCCGGTGAGCCCGCGGCGATCAGCCCGGAAAAGGTCAGCGCCGACGTGCCGGAGACGAAGGGGAAGTCGTCGATCGAGATCGGTGCCCCGAGCGCGAAGCAGAAGAACGTCGAAGCCGCGTCCCGCGCCATCGAGAAGAGCGCGCTGCCCGGCTGCGATGCGAAGCAGAACTTCGACCGGTCCGCCGGGAACGGCGAGCTGCCCGAGGAATGGCTGTGCGACCTCGGCAAGGAGGATCACCGTCTGCGTGCCGATGCCGCGGTCTCCTTCGCGAAGATGAACGCCGCGTACAAGAAGGACACGGGCAAGGAGCTCGAGATCACCGACTCCTACCGTGACATGGCCGGGCAGGTCTCGGTCGCCGGTCGCAAGCCGGGACTGGCCGCCAAGCCGGGCACCTCGCTGCACGGCTGGGGCATCGCCCTCGACCTCGGCGGCGGCGTCGAAGCGAAGTCCGGAGCCTGGAGCTGGCTCGTCGAGCACGGCGCCGAATACGGCTGGGAGAATCCCGACTGGGCGAAGTCGAGCATGTACGAGCCCTGGCACTGGGAGTACACGCCCGCTCGGGGCTCGATCAAGGGCAACTGAACCGCGACAAGCTGCAGGCAGCCGGAAGGGACCCGGGCGGATGCGGATTCGAAGTCGCCGCAGCCGTCGGGACGGTCCAGCCACCTCGGCGAGAGAGGCGGGGCAGCGGCACATCTGCGACTCGCAGTCCGGACGGACTGGCGGCCCCTGCCGGTCGCCCGCGTATGATGCCTGAGAGGACACTTTTCAATCGAATGTCCGCTCAGTCAAGGAGGACCTCATATGCGCACCATCAACGGCATCGACGAGATCGAATCGCTCATCGGTCAGGAGCTCGGCGTCTCCGAGTGGACGACGATCGACCAGGACGCCATCAACACCTTCGCCGATGTCACCGCCGACCACCAGTGGATCCACGTCGACGAAGCCCGCGCGGCCGAGGGCCCTTATGGCGCGACCATCGTCCACGGCTTCTTCACCCTCTCGCTCATCCCGAAGTTCTCCTCAGAGGTCTTCAGCATCGAAGGCGTCTCCATCCGCGTCAACTACGGCCTCAACAAGGTCCGCTTCCTCCAGCCCGTCGTCGTCGGCTCGCGCCTGCGCGGGAAGATCGAGATCAAGGACGTCATCCGCGGGGAGAAGGGCACACAGGTCATCCTCGCTCACACGATCGAGATCGACGGCCAGGAACGCCCCGCATGCATCGCCGAGGTGGTCACCCTCCTCGTCGAGTGAGACTGCGACGCTCCCGCCGAGAGACGGGCTGCGTGTCGAAAGACGGGTTTCGCGTCGAGAAACGGGCTGCATATCGAGAAACGCAGGCGTCCCGCGTGTTTCGACGCGCGACCCGTTTCTCTATGCCGTGCTCAGCTCGGACGATGCTCGTCGAGCAGCTGCGCGACCCGGATGTAGCCGAGGTGGGAGTACGCCTGGGGGTGGTTGCCCAGGTGCTCCTCGGCGACGGGATCGTACTCCTCCGACAGCAGCCCGGACGGGCCGAGCAGGTTGTTCACCTGACGGAACAGATCCCAGGCGTCATCGATGCGGCCGACCTTGATGAAGGCCTCGATGAGCCACGTCGTGCAGATGTGGAATCCGCCCTCCAGCCCCGGCATCCCGTCGTCGTAGCGGTAGCGGAAGACCGTGGGCCCGACCCGCAGCTCCCTCTCGATCGCGTCGACGGTGGACACGAAGCGCGGATCATCGGCCTCCAGCAGACCCGAGAGCCCGACGAACAGAGCCGCCGAATCGAGGTCCGTCTCGCCGTAGGCGACGGTGAAGGCGCCGACTTCCTCGTTGAAGCCGTAGGTGAGCACATCCTGGGCGATCTCCTCGCGCAGCTGCCGCCACGCACCGCGCGGTTCCCGACCGAAACGGTGCGCGATCCGCAGGGCCCGATCGACCGTCACCCAGCACATCACTCGCGTGTAGATATTGTGCTTGGGCGGCCGTCTGGCCTCCCAGATGCCGTGATCGGGTTCGAACCACCGTTTGCCCACGGCCTCGACCATCTGACAGGTGAGCAGCCAATAGTTCTCGGGCAGCTCGCCGAGGTGGTCGCTGAGTTCGTCGAGCAGCTCCGTGACCGGGCCGAACACGTCCAGCTGCACCTGATGCTCGGCGGCGTTGCCCACGCGCACCGGCCGGGACCCGGCGTATCCGGGCAGGTGGGCCAGCACCGCCTCGGTGGTCAGCGCCGATCCGTCCACGGCGTAGAGCGGGTGGAGCTGTTCGGGCGAGACCGTGCGGGCCAGCACCCCTGACAGCCAGGTCAGGAAGCCCTCGGCCTCGCCGGTCGATCCGAGGGCGAGGAGAGCGCGCACGGTCATCGAACCATCGCGCAGCCAGGTGTAGCGGTAGTCCCAGTTGCGGACGCCGCCGATGCCCTCGGGCAGAGAGGTCGTGGGCGCGGCGAGCACTCCCCCGGTCGGTTCGTGGCACAGCGCGCGCAGGGTGATCGCCGAACGGATGACCTCCTCGCGGTGATGTGCCGGCAGGGTGAGCGTATCGACCCAGTTGGTCCAGAAGTTCAGGGCCCGCTCGCGCACATAGTGCTCTCCCCCGGTGGCCATGAAGCCGGCATCGCCGGTGCCCGTTCCGCAGGCGAGGACGAGCACGACCCGGCCGTCGGGCTGCTGCGAGGGCACGACGGTCGCCTCGGCGGTGTGGGAGTCACCGGTCTCGACGAGTTCGAAGTCGATCCCGGGACCGTAGAGTTCGATCGGCTCCGAGGTGCCGAGGACCTGCACGCCCTCGTCGGTCCTGGCCATGCGCGTGGGCACCGTCGCATAGTCGAGGCGAGGCGCGAAGCGGATCCGGACGGGCACGTCTCCGGTGAGCACGCGCACGACGATCGTGTCATCGCTGTACCCGTCGACCGGAGCGAGGTAGTCGATGCAGTTCAGGCCCGCCCACCGCGTCTCGAGCAGGGTCGAATTGCCGATGTAGCGCTGGGTCAGGGGCGCAGCTCCCGAGGCGGGGGCGACGGCGAAGAAGCCGGCCGTCTCCGAACCGAGGATCTCGGAGAACATCGAGGCCGAGTGGGGCAGGGGGTGCGGCATCCAGCAGATGCTTCCGGACGGATCGACGAGCGCGGTCGACTGCCCGTTGCCCAGCAGACTGTGCCGTTGGATCGGAGTGGCCCGACGGCCGAAGAGCCAGGATTTGCGCAGCTCGAACAGCGCCCCGAGGACCACGGAGACCTCGTCGGGCGAGCGCAGACGGAAGTCCGCGTGGGTGGCTGCGGACTCGTGGCCGACCTTGAGCCCGAGGTCGTTCTCGCCCAGGGTCTCGAGCGCGAATTCATCCGCGGTGTCATCGCCGATGAACACGACGGATTCCACGTCCGTCTGGGCCCGCAGCCGAGTGAGCGCTTCGGCCTTCGACGAGGGCACAACGGAGAGGTCGATGACCTGCTTGCCTCGCGTCGGGTGGATCGGGTGAGCGGCGGCGAGTTCCGCGACGGCCGATTCGATGCGGAGACGTTCGGTCTCGTCCAGTCCGCGCAGGTGGACGGCCGCGCCGGTGGTCTTGTGTTCGATGATCTCGTCGGGCAGGACGCGGGTGAGCTCGGCACGGAAGGCCGCCAGGGTCGCCCGCTGCGCCTCGTCGAGGGCGTTGATGGTGAAAGTGTCCGTCTCGCCGCCGTGGGAACCGAAGAGGTGGACCTCGCGAGGCAGCCTCGACATCGCCGCGAGATCGCGGAGGCTGCGCCCGGAGATCACGCCGGTCGAGGTCGCCGGCAGCAGGGCTAGCGCGCGCATCGAATCCACCGAGCTCTCCAGCGGGAAGGCCTCGCCCGGCATTTCGACGATCGGCGCGATTGTGCCGTCGTAATCGGTGGCCACCAGCAGGGACGGGGAACGGGAGAGCTCGAACAGGCGCCGGAACAGCGCCGGGTCGAGTTCGCGACTGGCTTCGGCCAGGTCGCCCAGCAGTTCGGAGGACCTCACCGAAGCGGCGATGGAGGCCAATCGGGACTCGGTCACGCTCTCGTGCTCGACAGTGCTCATCTCACCTCGGGTGTCTTGAGTGCCTCGGGTGCCCCTCAGGGCTCGTTCTTCGGCGCGGTTTCGTCAGGGTCATCGGTGGCATCGGCGGAACGGTCGGTCGCCTCGGCGGGGTTGGCTGCGTCGGGATCGATCGGCTCCGGCAGTTCGCCGCGCTGGGCCAGCTGGCGCGCCTTGCTCAGGCGGGAGTAGCCGCCGATGATGAGGATCACGCCGGCGATGAGGGTCGCGGCGCCGGTGAAGCCGAGGATCGACAGGGCCTCCATGCCGTCGCCGAAGACGAGGATGATGCCCAGCAGCACGTGGACTCCCGCGGCGATGAGGAAGTCCGAGGCCATGGGCTGAGATTTCAGCTGGCGCCAGCTCCAGAGTTCGAGGACGCCGTGGAGCAGGGCCCAGATGCTCAGTGCCGCACGCAGTTCGGCGGGCTGGTCGGCGAGGAAGAGGAAGACAATGGCCGGGACCGCGATGACGGCCTGTCCGTAGACCGCAGTGCGCACATTCAGCGGTGAGCGCACAGCCTGGAACACGAGGACCAGGGCGAAGAGGATGAGGTATCCGATCGCGAGGTGGTCGACGACATCGGTCGGCAGGCTCAGCTGCGCGGGGTTGACGGCGTCGCGTGGCCAGAAAACGGTCACGATCCCGAAGGCGACGCCGAGGATTCCGCGGACGATCATGGGCGCACCGAGCCGTTTCGCCGCGGCGACGGCCTGCGGGGACGGTTCGGAACGCTGAGACGTGGATTCAGTGCGCGGTTCTTCGGTACTCATCACGACACCAGTCTAGGTGTCCCGCCTGAGTCTGTCCGATCAGCCCCCGCCGGTCCGTGAGCGACGGTCTGGGCCGACCGGTCCTGGCGCGCCGAGGACGAGAGAGTTCGCCGACGGCGGCGGCCGCCTCACCTGCCCTTGATCGTCAGGGTCCCGCCCGTCTCGGTGACTTCGTACTGCGGGAGCGGCTCCTCGGCCGGACCGGACAGCACCTCGCCGGTGGTGACCGAGAAGTTCGAGGAGTGGCAGGGGCAGATGATGGCCTCCTCGGTGACCCTCTTGACCTGGCAGCCCTGGTGAGTGCACACGGAGGAGAAGGCGAAGAACTCCCCCTCCTTCGGCTGAGTCACGACATAGGTGTCCTCGATGACCGTGCCCGATCCGACGGGCACGTCGGAGGACGGAAGGTTCGCGTCCTTCGTCGGGGCCGACTCCTCCTCGTCCGAGGAGCACGCCGAGGTGAACGCCACCGAGGAACCGATGACCGCCACCGTCCCGGCGGCGCCCGCGGTCCTCATCACACGGCGCCGGTTCGGGTGCGCGGTCGTTCCAGCCGTCTCGGGGCCGTTCGGTCTCGTCTCCATCGGAATCTGCTCCTTCTCGCGGGTGCGCGCAATCCATCATGCCGATATCAGGGCATGGGTGCCCGGGTTCCAGCGTACAATCGCTCACGGCTCGCTGCGCAGCCGCATCGGCGGGCGCGCAGGACCCAGAGAGGAAGGCGGTGGGGCAGTGTCCGAGGAAACGGCGCCGGACGATCGGCAGCCCGCGAGACCCCACGCGAATTCCGGGTGGGGCCTGGCCGCCTCGGCGTATGTGTTCACCGTCGTCATGATGGGCACGACTCTGCCCACGCCTCTCTACCCCCTCTACGCGGGCCGGTTCGACTTCGGCACCGCGTTCACCACGCAGCTCTTCGCGATCTACGCGCTCGGCGTCATCGCCGCCCTCGTGCTCTTCGGTCGCCTCTCCGACGGGCTCGGCCGCCGACCGGTCCTCGCGGTCGGAGTGGTCTTCTCGATCGCCTCGGCGGTGCTGTTCCTCATCGGTGCGAACGTGGGCCTGCTGCTCGTCGGGCGCGTCCTGTCGGGTCTGGCCGCGGGGATCTTCACCTCCACGGCCACCGTCACCGTGCTCGAGAACGCCCCGTCCGGACGCGAACGGCTGGCCGGTTCCCTGGCGACAGCCGCGAACATGGGTGGGCTCGGGCTGGGCATCCTCATGTCCGGCCTCCTCGCCCGGTTCGCCTCCGGTCCCCTGTTCACGCCCTTCCTCGTCAACGCGATCATGCTCATCGTCGCCGGATTCGCCCTGGCCCTAATCCGTGACCGCACACGCGCGAACCCCGCCGCCGTGCGCCTGCAGCTGCCGGGGATCCCGTCAGAATCGAGGCGGATGTTCCTGGCGGCCGCTCCGGGAGCGACCACGGGCTTCGCCGTGTGCGGGCTGTATTCGGCGATCGCGCCGAGCTTCATCGGCCAGACCCTGCAGATCACCTCGACCGCGATCACCGGCACCGTCGTCTTCCTCCTCTTCGGAGCCTCGGCGACCGCGCAGCTGCTCCTGCGCGGACTGAGCGATCGTCGCCTCATCATCGGCGGCACCCTGACGATGATCGTGAGCATGGGCGCCCTCGTGCTCGCGCTGACGCTGAGCTCCCTGGCGGTCCTCATAGGCTCGGCGCTGCTGGCCGGCGTCGGCCAGGGGCTCGTGTTCATGACCGGGATGCGGGCGATCACCTCGGCGACCGAGCCGGATCGACGCACCGAGGCGACGACCTCGTACTTCATCCTCTCCTATGTGTTCATGTCCGTGCCCGCGATCGGCGTCGGCTTCCTCGCCGCCGAGGTTGGGCTGGCCGAGGCGACGACGATCTTCGCCGTCGCGGTGGCCGCCGTCTCCGTGCTCGGCCTCGTCGCGGCCCGCAGGTTCGCTGTCCGCTGAGGAGCGGTGCTGAGGGCTGTGCCCGTCGAGAAGTGGTCACCTTCGGATGATGCCCGTCGAGAAGTGGTCGCGTTCGGACAGTTTTTTCGCGGCAAAGTATCCGATTGCGACCACCTCTCGCCTCCAGCCGCCGGAGCCGTCCCGGCCTCCAGCCGCCGGAGCCGCCCCGGCCTCCAGCGGCCGGCGCCGTCCCGACCTCCAGCAGCCGGGCCGAGGCACCACGATGTTCGTGTCAGGTGCGTGAACTAGGGTGGGAGGCATGACCTCCACAGCCACGACCTCCGCCCTCGACGTCCTCCATGATGTCTTCGGCTATGAGGACTTCCGGGGTCAGCAGGCGGCCGTCGTCGACCAGGTCGTCGGCGGAGGGGACGCCGTCGTCCTCATGCCCACCGGTGGCGGAAAGTCCCTGTGCTACCAGGTTCCGAGCCTGGTCAGACCAGGTACGGGCGTGGTCGTCTCACCGCTCATCGCGCTCATGGCCGATCAGGTCGCCGCTTTGGAGAACCTCGGCGTGCGCGCCGCCTACCTCAACTCCTCCCTCGATCTCGACACCGCCGGCCAGGTCGAGCAGCAGCTGCTGGCCGGTGAGATCGACCTGCTCTACCTCGCTCCCGAACGCCTCGTGCTGCCGCGGACGATGCGGCTGCTCGAGCAGGCGCAGATCTCGCTGTTCGCCATCGACGAGGCCCACTGCGTGTCCCAATGGGGCCACGACTTCCGCAGCGACTATCTGGGCCTCGGGGTGCTGGCCGAACGGTTCCCCGATGTCCCGCGCATCGCGCTGACCGCCACGGCGACACCGGCCACCCACGCCGAACTCACCGAGCGGCTCCACATGCAGGGCGCCGAGCACTATGTGGCGAGCTTCGACCGGCCGAACATCACCTACCGGATCGAGCCGAAGGCCTCGGCGCGGTCGCAGCTGCTGAACTTCATCACCACCGAGCATCCCGGGGACGCGGGGATCGTCTACTGCCTCTCCCGCCGCGGAGTCGACCAGCTTGCCGAGGCGCTTGCCGCCCGCGGCATCACCGCCCTGCCCTATCACGCGGGACTGCCCGCCGAGGTGCGGGCGGAGAACCAGGCCCGGTTCCTCCGCGAGGACGGCATCGTCATGGTCGCCACGATCGCCTTCGGCATGGGCATCGACAAACCCGACGTCCGCTTCGTCGCCCACCTCGACCTGCCTCGATCCGTCGAAGGCTACTACCAGGAGACCGGACGCGCCGGTCGCGACGGACTGCCCGCGGACGCATGGATGGTCTACGGCCTCGGCGATGTCGTCTCCCAGCGCCGCCTCATCGAATCCGGTGAGGGCGACCAGGCGTTCAAGCGCCGCCAGATGAGCCACCTCGATGCGATGCTCGCCCTGTGCGAGACCGTCGACTGCCGGCGCGTCCAGCTGCTGCGCTACTTCGATGAGGACTCCGCACCCTGCGGCAACTGCGATACCTGCCTCACGCCGCCGGCGACCTGGGACGCGACCGTGGCCGTGCAGAAGCTGCTGTCGGCGGTCATCCGCCTCGACCGGGAACGCGGGCAGCGCTTCGGTTCCGGTCAGGTCATCGATGTGCTGCGCGGAAACGACAACGAGCGCTCCCGGGCCTCCGATCATGAGAGCCTGAGCGTCTGGGGTGTGGGAGCGGATCTCTCCGAGAGCCAGTGGAAGACCGTCATCAGGCAGGTGCTCGCCCGCGGGCTGCTCGAGTCCCACGGTGACTACGGGGTGCTCGTCCTCGGCGAGGCGGCCGGGCCCGTCCTGCGCGGCGAAGAGGAGATCTCACTGCGCGTCGACCCGGTGAAGAAGTCGGGCGCGAAGAAAGCAGGAACACGCCGCCGAGGCGGCCCCGAGGTCGAGCTCGACCCTGCCGATGCCTCCCTGTTCGAAGCTCTGCGCAGTTGGCGCGGTGAGCAGGCGAAGGAGCAGGGTGTGCCCGCCTACGTCGTCTTCCCCGATGCCACGCTCTACGGCGTCGTCGAGGCGAAGCCGAACTCGATCAGCGAACTCGGCCAGATCAGCGGGGTGGGCCTGAAGAAGCTCGACCGCTACGGAGAGGCCGTCCTCGAGGTCCTCGCCGCGCATTCGGGCTGATCAGACAGGGCCGGCGAATACTCGTCAGCCGGCCCTCCGACCGACGGCCACGCCTCAGCCGTCTCTCCGACCGTGACGGCCTTCGTCCTCAGTCGACTTTCGTCACGGTGACGTCGATCGGCGTCGGGTTGGTGAAGATGTCGAAGACCGGGCAGTGGGCATCGACGGTCTCCTGCAGCCTGCGGTAGTCCTCGGCGTCGTCGGGTCCTGAGACGTTCACGGACACCCGCACGGCGGAGAACCCGGGGCGGACGGTCTCATCGGCTCCGAAGAGTCCCTGCACGTCGAGGTCGCCCTCGGCGGTGACATCGAGTTCGTCGATGGTCAGCCCGAGATTGTGGGCGTAGAGGCGGTAGACGACGATCTGGCAGGAGATGAGCGCTCCGAGCGCGTATTCGACGGGGTTCGGGGCTGCGTCATCGCCGGCCAGCGGGGTCGGTTCGTCGACGGCGAAGCTGTGCTTCCCGGCGGTGATCACCGAAGACACTGACCCGCGGGCCGTGCCGGAGGCCGAGAACTTCAGGCGGCCATTCGTCGCCGAGGCGGCCAGACGCTCATTCCAGGCGCTGCCCGCTGCGTCGAGGCGCTCGGCACGCTCCTGCGCAGTGATGTCGGCGATGTCGAGTTCAGTGGCGGATGCAGTCATGACGGGTCCTCCCGGTGTCGGTGCTATTGCTTGGGTGATTGCCGACCCCAGCCTAGGAATCTCCGCCGACGGGCCGCCTTGACTCCGTCGGCTTCCGACTCCCGGCGACATCTTCGGGTCATTCGGCGTCATCTGCCGACACACGAGCCATCGTCTGCGCCGTCATCAGTATGTGCGAGACCGTCACTTCCGATGATGGCCGAACACAAGACTCGTCTGTGTGTGCGCGATCGTCGGATCGGACAGGTTCTGCTCGATGAATCGGTGCAGGCCCGTCGGATGGTCGCAGGCGACGTGAACGAGGAGATCCCGCTCCCCCGACACCTGATACACCTCGAGCGTCTCGGCCGCCTCGAGCAGCCGGTCGATGACGCTGCGCAGCTGCGAACGGCCGACCGGGGTCACGCGCACGGAGATCATCCCGAACACGCTCAGCCCGAGCTTCTCGTAGTCGATGTCGGCGTGGAAACCGCGCAGCACCCCGCTCTGCCGCAGCGCGCTGACGCGACCCGAGCAGGTCGATGGCGCCAACCCCACGCGCGCGGCAAGGGTCTTGTTCGAGATCCGAGCGTCGGCACTGAGCTCACGCAGAATCGCCAGGTCCACCTCGGCGAGCCGAACATCCGCCGAATCGGAGCGATGATCGGCGATCAGTGTCGAATCATTCACGAAATCTCCCGTCCTCACCTCGGTTCTGTTCGGATTCTGCCCATCATATCCGAATGCCATGCCAGGATGAGGCACATACGCGAATGCTCGCCGCGCCCCTCATCGCAGAGGCGGAACGGATCGGCGAAGACGACGACTCGGGAGACTCTCGTGGCAGCCAAGCTCAATCAGGACCAGCTCAAACGCACGATCGGACTGCCCGGTGCGCTGAGTGTGACGATCAATCAGGTGATCGGCGGCGGCATCGTCTCGCTCACGGGCGTGGCGATCGGAATCACCGGCGGCGGAACGCCCTGGGCCTACATCATCGCAGTGGTCACGATCATCCTCGTCTCGATCCCCTATGCGGCGATGGCCTCGGCGCTTCCCGCGGTCGGCGGGACCTACACTTGGCCCGCACGGGTCGTCGACCCGCGGCTCGGTTTCATCAATATGTGGATGGCGCTCATGCAGCAGTGCGCGCTCAGCCTCTACGGCCTGTCCGCCGGGATCTATCTGCACTCGCTCTCGGGCTTCTTCGATCCGGTCATCGTCGCGGTCGTCATCGTCAGCATCTTCTACATCGCGAACCTCATGGGCGCCGCCTTCTCCTCGCGGGTGGGGGTCTGGCTCATGGTCCTCATGCTCATCGGCTTCTCCGTGTTCATCGTCAACGGCTTCGGCCACATCGAATGGAACGCCTATCCCGAGCCGCTGCCGCACGGCTTCACCCAGCTCCTGTCCGCGGCGGCGCTGCTCACCTTCGCCACGATGGGCAGCTTCGGCGTCGCCGAGCTCGGGCGCGAGATGAAGAACCCCTCTCGCGACATCCCTCTGGCGATGATCGGCGGCACCCTCGTCGTCGGGCTCCTCTACGTGCTCATCGCGATTCCCGCCGTCGGCGTCCTTCCCATCGCCGAGGTCGCCGATCAGCCCCTGTCGGTCGTGGCCGAAGAGATCATGCCCCACGGTTGGTGGGTGTTCTTCATCCTCGGCGGAGCGATGGTCGCGATCGTCTCGACGCTCAACGCCCAGCTCCTGTGGGGGTCGAAGGGCCTGGTCGCCGCCACCGACGACGGCTGGCTGCCGGCGGCGTTCGGACGGGTCAATGCCCGGTTCGGCACTCCGCATCGGATCCTCACCGCGCTCTTCGTCCTCGGCATCGTCCCCGCGATCGCCGGTCTCGACATCTCTATCATCGGCACGGCCGCCTCGGCGCTGGTGCAGGTCATGCTCATCGTCATCCTCATCGTCTCCCTGCGCATGCGCTATGTCATGCCCGACGCCCTCGCCCGGGCACCCTTCTCGATCCCCGTCTGGCTGCATTGGGCGCTGACGGTGGTCGGCACGGCGGTCAACCTCTACCAGATCACCCTGCTCGCAGCCGACTTCACACCGGTGGTGTGGATCGCGCTGGCGGCGTGGCTGGCGATCGGAGTCCTCATCATGGCTCTCCGATACCCGGCCGTGGCCAGGATCCTCGCCGCTCGCGAGGCCGCTTCTGACTCAGACGCCGACGAACCTGCCAGACTGAACGACAACAGCATCGAAAGGACGACACCATGACGACTCTCGACGACGGACGCGACGCCGAGCCGATCACTGACCCTGCTGACTCTCGCGCTTCCGAACGGGCCCGTGTCGGCGCAGATGCGCTCGATCGCGCGGCCTGTGCGCAGCGAGATGCCGACGATCCCCTCCGCGGATTCCGCGATGAGTTCGTCCTCCCGCCGGAGACGATCTACCTCGACGGCAACTCCCTCGGCGCACAGACGAAGGGAGCCGCCGAGCGGGCCCAGGACGTCATCTCCCAGGAATGGGGCACCGGATTGATCCGCTCCTGGAACGACGCCGGCTGGTTCGACCTGCCCGCCGTGCTCGGCGACAAGGTCGCGGGCCTCGTCGGGGGCGGTGCCGGGGCCACTGTCGTGACCGACACGACCTCGATCAACCTGTTCAAAGCCGCCTCGGCCGCCTGCAAGATCCAGACCGCCGATGCTCCGGGACGCCGCGTCATCCTCACCCAGAGGGAGAACTTCCCCTCCGACATCTACATGCTCGAGGGACTGGCCGAACAGCTCGGCGACGGCTGGGAGGTCCGCCTCGTCGATGACGCCGAGGTGACCGCCGGGTTCCCCACGGCCCTGACCGATGAGGTGGCCTTCGTCGTCCTCACCCACGTCAACTACCGCACCGGGCGCCTCTTCGATATGGAGTCGACGACCTCGGCGATCCATGCCGGCGGAGCCCTGGCGATCTGGGACCTCTGCCATTCGGCCGGTGCGCTCGAGATCGACCTGGCCGGCTCGGGTGCGGACATGGCGGTCGGATGCACCTACAAGTTCCTCAACGGCGGTCCGGGCTCCCCCGCGTTCGTCTGGGTCTCCGAGGCTCTGCGGACACGCTTCACACAGCCGCTGTCGGGATGGTGGGGCCACAAGCAGCCCTTCGAGATGGAGCCGAGCTACACCCCGGCCGAGGGCATCCGGCGCTACCTCACCGGCACACAGGGCATCATCTCGATGTCCGTGGCCGAAGTCGGTCTCGACATCCACTCCCGGGCCGACATGGCGGCAGTGCGGCAGAAGTCGCTGGCACTGTCCGATCTCTTCATCGAGCTCGTCGATTCGCGTCTGTCGCATCATCCCGTCGAGGTCGTGACTCCGCGCGAGCACGCGCAGCGCGGCTCGCAGGTCTCGATCACCCACCCCGAGGGATTCGCGGTGATGAGTGCGCTCATCGAACGCGGCGTCATCGGCGACTACCGCGAGCCCGAGGTGCTGCGCTTCGGCCTCACCCCGCTCTACGTCGGCTTCGCCGATGTCTGGGACACCGTCGAGGTCCTGCGCGACATCCTCGACAATCGGCTCTGGGACGCTCCGCAGCACAAGGTCCGCGGCGCCGTCACCTGAGTCCGGGCCGGCTGACGATCTCGGCGTAGACCCCGAAGAGGGGTTCGCCGAACTCATTGGCCGGACGGTAGTCGGCCAGTGCTCTCAGCAGGCGCGCATTCCGCTCACCGGTGACCGGGTCGAGGTCGATCACCGCGCATCGCGGGATCGGTGCCCCGATGCGCACCCGGACCTCGCCGTGGTCGGGGCCGACGAGGCTGACCTCCCGACCCTGCCAGGCCTCCTCGGCGAAGGGGGCATCCGTGTCGACGACGAAGGTCGCACGGAATCGGGCCGCCTCGTCGATCAGCTCCGGGCGGGACACCCGGTCGGCGAGTTCGCCGATCGAGGCCGTGGTGACGATAGACACCGGTGCATCGAAGACGATGTCTCCCCGAGGGGCCCGGGCCAGACGCACGGGACGTCCGAGCCACATCGACAGCAGTGCGGCGTGCGGGCCGTGTGTGAGGCTGAGATCGGTCTTGCGCTTCCAGTAGTCGCAGGTGAGAACCTCACCGTGGGTGGCGGGGACGGCGCAGACGGATCGGCCGTCGGGCAGCGTCATGGCCAGCTCCTGCCCGCGCAGTTCGGCCGTAACCCCGAGGAGGCTCGGGTGCTGGACGGTCTTGAGCACCTGACGCCGCTCGACGTCGACGAGGCAGTAACGGCGGTCGCCGACCGGCCCCTCGGCGTCGAACTGCGCCTCCGGACGGCGGGCGTGCCGTGTGCCCTTGACGGGAGCGAACCCGACCGACACGACGCCGAGGCTCTCCCCGGACCATGAGGTCATGTGAGCCTCCGTCCGGTCACGGCGTAGGCGCCGATAGCCACCGCTCCGATGGCCAAGGTCGTGCCGCCGATGATGACGGCCTGTGGGATCGTGGCGATCGTGCCGAGCACACCGACGGTGACTCCGGAGAAGGTCTGCATGCCGGGCCCGAACATCGCATAGGACCCGATGACGCGTCCGCGGATCTCTGCGGGCGCCTCGAGCTGGATGATCGCCATCTCGGTGGATTCGGCCGTGATCTTCGAGACCCCGGCCAGCACGAGCATGATGATCGCCAACCACAGCTGCGCAGTCACGGCGAAGATCACCGCGCTCAGCCCCATGGCCGCGGCCGCCAGCGCCGCCGCGGAGGGGACCGCCTTGATCCAACCGGTCGCCTCGAGGGCGAATCCGCCGAGCACTCCGCCGGCGCCCATCGCGAAGAGCAGCACCCCGTAGGTGAAGTCGCTGTCTCCACCCGTCGGGGTGAGGATCTCACCGAAGACCGGCATCGCGGTCTGCAGCACCGCACCGATCGTGATCGAGGCGAGCGCGGCGAGCAGGAGCATGCCGATGATCGACCGGTTGTGGCGGACCTCCACGAGCACCTTGAGCGATGCCAGCAGCGTCGTCCTGGCCGTCCGCACACCGCCGCTGCGCAGGTGGCCGGTGAACGGGGTGCGGATGAGGAAGAGCGTCAGCGGCAGGTAGAAGACGATGTTGATGAAGATGCCCCAGGTCGGTCCGAACCCGAGCAGCAGGGCGGAACCGACGACGGGCCCGAAGAGGATGCCGAGGCTGCGGAAGGTCGCGTTGAGCCGCACCGCGCTCGGCAGCTCTGACCGGTCGACGAAGTCGTGGAGCATCATCTGCTCCGCCGGCCCCCACAGGCACCCGGCGAGCCCGTGGATGACGAGGAGGATGCACGCCTGCCACAGCTGCAGGGAATCGGTGAGGAACAGGATGCCCCAGCACAGGGAGACGGCCATGAACATGATCTGGCCGATCTGGATGAGTCGTCGGCAGTCGAATCTCTCCGCCAGGGAGCCCGCGTAGACGGACAGGAGCAGGAACGGCAGCCAGTGGCTGATGAGCTGGAAGCCGACGAGCGCCGGGGATTCGAACTTCTGCCACAGCACCCAGTAGGTGATGACGTGCTCGATGTTGTCACCCATCATCGCGGTTCCGGATCCGACCAGGTATGGTGCGGTCTTCCAGCTGCGCAGCACGCTGAAACGACGTGGGGCCGCCGACTCGTCGCCGGCACTGGGGATATTCTCGCTCACGCACCCATTCTCACACCCTCGCCGAGGCGGGGCATGACCGACGTGGGAGTCTGACATCATTGATGCATGAGTGAAGACACCCGCAGCATCGAACTGACCAGGATCGCCGAGAACCACTACCGGGCCACCGCACCGAGCGGGGCGAGCATTGAATTCGGCCGCGGCGAAGGGCTCATGTCGCCCGTCGAGCTGCTGCTGGCCGCCGTCGCCGGCTGCTCGTCGATCGACGTCGACACCGTCACCAGTCGGCACACCGAACCGACGCGCTTCGAGGTCTCGGCGGCCGCCGACAAGCTCGATGAGGACGGCGCATCTCGGCTGGACAACGTCCACCTCGACTTCGACCTCGCCTTCCCCGACGACGAAGACGGACGCAAGGCCGATGCGCGCATCGAACGGCTCGTCGGGCTCTCGCACGACAAGTACTGCACGGTCTCACGCACCGTCGAACATCCCACGAACGTCGACTTCAGCATCCGCCGCGACTGAGTCCCACCTCCCCGAGGCGGCCCCGCGCAGTCACCTCCGCGGCGGGTGGGGTGGTCGCGGCGGGTGGGGTGGTCGCGGCGGCAGCTCATCGATTCCCGGCCGGGGTCCGCCGTTCGTGTGGCCGAACCGCTGTCGCAGCTGCTGGTACCGCCGATGGGCCTCGGCCCGCTCGACCTCGGTCGTCTGCGGCTTCGGCCGGTCGATGATGTTGCGCAGATCTGCGAGAATCGTCAGCACCGCCAGTCCGGCCAGGGCGGCTCCAGCCCAGATGACCGTGCTCGCGGGGCTCGGCGGGTTCTCGAAGATCTTCACCCCCGCGATGGGGAAGAGGAAGATCGTCCCCAGATAGGGCAGGAGCAGGGGCAGAGCGACCTTGTACCCGCCGACCATCATCGGCAGCAGCAGGGCCAGGCACCACGCCATGCCGGCGATGACGAAGAACAGCACGAGGAGGACGCTGGCGGGGTCGCTGCCCAGTTCGGCCGCGACTGTGCCGGGAAGTGCCCGGTCTCCGAGGAAGAGAGGCCAGACCATCATCACCAGTGTGATGATCACCCCGCCGCCGCCCACGCTGAGCAGGACCAGCGGCACGAGACCATCACGACGGAACCCGTTGTCGACCCGCTTGATCTCGAAGAACAGGAACGGGAACATGAAGACCAGCACGCCGGCGCAGATGCCCGCCCACACCGCATCGGCCTCGAGCGTGTCGAGTGAGCCCTTCTCACGCATGAGGCCGGTCGAGGCGAGCCAGACGTAAAGAGTCACGAACAGGGCTCCGAAGAGGCTGATGCCGAGCACTCTCCGCAAGTCACGCGACCATGTCGGAACGGGTTCGGTCTCCGGCTGCTCGGAATTCTCGGGCGGTGTCGTGTTCATGCCTTCATCGTCGCACGTCTCAGTCAGGCTTCCGGAACACCGAGGGCAGCTTCTTCATCCGCCGGCCGGTCTCCCGGTAGGACCACTGCCGCATCGGCTGCGGGACCCTCCACTGCAGTCTCCAGGCGAGCATGCGGAAGGCGAAGGCGGCGGCCGCGATGAGCAGCGAGGTGATGCCGTTCAGCAGTCCGGCCACCTCGGCGAGGAGCGTCAGACCGGATCCGAACAGGGCAGGGATGAGGTAGAGGTCGGTGCCGCGGAAGATCGCCGGATCCTCGCTGGCCACGGCATCGCGCATGAGTCCGCCGCCGCAGGCCGTCAGCGCACCCATGAGCAACGCGGCGGGATAGTTCGCATCGGCCGCCAGCGCGATGGTCGTACCCGTGACGCTGAAGAGTGCGAGGCCCATCGCGTCGAAGGCGACGATCCAGATCCGGGCGCGGGAGACATGGGTGCCGATGATGTAGACGAGCAGGGTCGCGATCACCGCGGGGGCGAGATAGATGGGCTGGCCGAGCGCATTGGGCACCCGGTCGAGCAGGACATCACGGATCATTCCGCCGCCGATGCCGGTCATCATCCCGAGCACCAGCCCACCGGTGATGTCGAAGCTGCGCCGGGCGGCCAACAGCACTCCGGATACGGCGAAGACGAAGGTTCCGGTGAGGTCGAGTGCGAGGAAGATGGCTTCCTGCAGATCCGCCTCCATACCGACTCCTCACATCACCCGGTTCCCGAATCCCGACGGATCGGACTCAGCTGAGCTGGAAGTCGTCC
Source organism: Brevibacterium renqingii (assembly GCF_017808095.1). Lineage (NCBI taxonomy): Bacteria > Bacillati > Actinomycetota > Actinomycetes > Micrococcales > Brevibacteriaceae > Brevibacterium > Brevibacterium renqingii. The sequence goes on from NZ_JADBHG010000002.1 coordinate 211,737, forward strand.
GGGTTCTTGTACGGTTCGATATCGACGATCGGGGTGCCCTTGCCCATGAGCAGCTTCGAGATCGGGCAGCGGGCGTGGGCGCGGGCGGCGTACTTCTCCGCGTCCTCGTCGGAGACTCCCTCGATGGAGATGAAGGCGTGCGGTGCGAAGTAGAAGCCGTTGCCCGAGGCCTCCTTGTGCAGTTCGACCTCGACTCGCACACGGGACAGGGCCTCGAGCTCGTTGACGGCGAGCACGACCTTCAGGGTCTCGCCGAGGCAGGTCGACCAGGCCATGGCGAGGAACTGTTCGGGGTTGTTGCCCTGGTCGACGTTCGACGTCGGTGCCGTGGGCAGGGTCTGACCGTCATCGACTCGCACCTCTCCGGAGGTGCCGCCGAGGTTCTCGACCTTCGCGGTGTAGATGGGAGCACTCGGGCTCTTCGGCTCGTCCGAGTCTCCGCTCGGAGCCTGCGGTTGGGCGTATCCGGGGTTCTCAGTCATTGCACCATGCTACGACAGCTCACCGACGAGGTCACTGACCATCCGATGAACGGACGGAGAAAGCGGGCTCCAGCCCATCCGCTCCGGCCATGGCTCCGAATCACCGTCATGAACCGACGTCATCACGTGGAAGGCCGCGCCCGAGGTGCGGCCGCCGGAATCGCCGCCGCTCTCGTCCTCTTCGGTGCGGCCGATCTGCTCGCCCGCGCGCTCGGGCCGCCTGCCGCACCGCTGCTCACTCTCGGACAGACTCTCATCCCGCTGGCACCCCCGGCGGTCGTCGAACCGGTCATCGACCTGCTCGGGCGCAACGACAAACCTTTCCTCATCGCCTGCACGGGTCTGGCCGCACTCGCCCTCGGGGGACTCATCGGCAGCCTGGCTCGGGGAGGCACCGGCTCCGCCCGGAGAACCCGCCTGGCGACGCTGCTGCTGACTGCCGCGGGCCTGGTCCCCGTCGCGGCGATCCTGCTGCAGCCCGGGGCCCGCCCCGCCGACGCAGTCCCCGCACTCGTCGGTCTCGTGCTCGGCCTCATCGTCTTCCGCCTGCTGCTCGGATCGCACCGTCCCGGCGGACCGGCTCGAGAGGCACACGCCTCGTCGACGGGCGAGGCAGCGGCGGGACAGGCGGACCGGCGACAATTCATCCGCCTCGCCGGCGTCCTCGCAGCCGCCGGTGCCGCCGCCGTCGCCGCCGGTCAGACCGTGGCCTCCTTGGCACAGGACGCCGGAGCCGCGGTCACGCGGCTGGTCCTGCCCGAACCGGCGAGGAAGGCACCGGCGATACCCGCCTCGGCGAGCGCGAACGTCGCGGGAGCGGTTCCTTTCGTCACCGATCCCGAGGACTTCTATCGCATCGACACGGTGCTCGCTCCGCCGGCCATCGAACCGGTCGAGTGGTCGCTGCGCATCCACGGAATGGTCGAGAACGAGGTCACGCTGACGATGGAAGACGTCCTCGACCTGCCGCTCGAGGAGCATCACATCACCCTCACCTGCGTCTCGAACCCCGTCGGAGGCGACCTCGTCGGCACTGCCACCTGGTTGGGCTTCCCGGTGCGCGAGCTGCTCGGCCGCGCTGGACCGAGCCAGGATGCCGATATGGTGCTGTCCCATTCCTTCGACGGCTTCACCGCCTCGACTCCGCTGGCGGCACTGACCGATGAGCGCGATGCGCTGCTGGCCGTCGGGATGAATGGAGCGCCCCTGCCTCCCGAACACGGGTTCCCCGCTCGGCTCGTCGTGCCCGGCCTCTACGGCTTCGTCTCGGCCACCAAATGGGTGACCGAACTCGAGGTCACCCGCTTCGATGAGAAGACCGCCTATTGGACCGACCGCGGCTGGGACGCGCAGGCCCCCATCCTCGTCGCCTCCCGAATCGAGGTGCCGAAGCCCCTGGCGACGGTCTCCGCCGGGAACGTCCGAGTCGGCGGCACGGCCTGGGCGCAGCGATCGGGGATCGAGAGCGTCGAGGTCCGCCTCGACGACGGTGACTGGACCGAAGCCGCACTCGCCGAGGAGGTCACCATCGACACGTGGCGACAGTGGCGGACCGATTTCGCCGAGGTGGAGCCCGGCTCTCACACTCTGACCGTCCGCGCCACGGACAAGGACGGGACGGTGCAGACTGCCAAGCGCCGGGACCCGATCCCGAACTCCGCCACCGGTCACCACCACATCCAGTTCCGAGTCGAATGAGGACCGGCACCGCCTCGACGATGAGTCTCTCAAATCTCTTCGGCGATCCACCCATCCGCATCCGCATCCGCTGCGAATACCAAGTACACAGCGAGCAATGGAGACGACTTCACAGCTGTGCCCTGAAACGCATCACTGTCGACAAGGAGAAGAACGATGAAAACACTGCTTCGCACACGGACCGCCACCATTCTCTCGGCCGGAGCGATCGGGCTCATGGCACTGAGCGGCTGCTCGGGCATGGGTTCGGATTCGGGAAGCGAGAAGTCCGGTTCGGATTCCGGCAGTTCCGAGTCCCAGCCGGCGGACTCGAATGAATCCCAGATGCCCGAGGAGTCCGGCGACGCTTCGATGGAGGACAGCGACCTCGTCGGCTCCGGCTGCAGCTCCTATGCCGAACAGAACCCCGAAGGCGCCGGCTCCGTCGAGGGCATGGCTGAGGATCCGGTCGCCACTGCGGCCTCGAACAATCCGATGCTCTCGACCCTGACCAAAGCGGTCTCGGGCGAACTCAACCCGGATGTCGACCTCGTCGACACGCTCAACAGCGACGAGTTCACGGTCATCGCCCCGACCGACGACGCCTTCGCCGATGTGCCGAAGGACGACCTCGACGCCCTGGCCGAGGACTCCGACGAACTCACGAAGGTGCTGACCTACCATGTCATCCCCGGTCAGCTCTCCCCCGATGAGATCGCCGGCGAACACAAGACCGTCGAGGGTTCGAAGGTCGAGGTGTCCGGTAAGGGCGAGGACATGAAGTTCGACGACGCCGAGCTGGTCTGCGGTGGAGTCAAGACGGCGAATGCCACCGTGTACATGGTCGATGCCGTGATGATGCCGGAGAAGTGAGCGGAGCACTGCATCCGATAGAGGCTCACAGTGCAGTGGCCGGGAATCGATCCTCCGACCGGAGTTCGGTCCCCGGCCACTTCCTCGTTCGCCTTCTCTGCCGTGCCCGCATCTCAGTCCACGACAGCAGCGCTCGCGCCACCGCAGATCAGCACACGTCGGTCCATCACACGCCCGACCGTCACCGGCAGGAGTGAGCGGCCTGTGCTGGGGTGGCATGATGGAGCAATGAGTTCTGATGCCCCGACGGAGGCTTCCACGGATTCCACCGGCGATCTCCTGATGCGCATCGCCGGCGGCGACCGAGCAGCGTTCGAGCGCCTGTTCACGGATCAGTCCCGTCTCCTCCTGGCTGTGATCCTGCGGATCGTGAAGAGCCGGTCTCTGGCCGAGGAAGTCCTCCAGGAGTGCTTCGCCGAGGTGTGGACGCGCTGCGGGCGATTCGATCCCGAGCGCGGCACGGGCAGAGCATGGCTGATCACGCTGTGCCGCAGGCGAGCCATCGACTGTGTGCGCAGCGTTCAGTCCCAGCAGGATCGTGACCTCGCCGACGGTCTGCGCTCGTCCGCGGAGGCAGGCGATCAGGTCGAACAGACGGTCATCGACCGGGCCGAGTCCGACCGCACCGTGACCGCCCTGAAGGTCCTTCCCCCGGAGCAGTCCACGCCGATCGTCATGGCCTTCTACCAGGGACTGACCCACGCCCAGATCTCGGAGAATCTCAAGGTGCCGCTGGGTACCATCAAGTCACGGATCAGAGACGGAATGAAGAAGCTGCGAGACGAGTTGGAGGCGAGCCGATGAGCACCGATCGTGATTATCTGGCCGCCGGCCTGGCCCTCGGCGGGCTCAGCGATGCCGAACTCGCTGAGGCACGTGCCCTGTCCGAGTCCGATCCGGACTTCCGAGCCGAGGTCGCTGCCTATGACGAGGTCATGGCGGAGACGGCAGGATCTGATGAACCGGCCGAGGTCAGTGCCGCAGCTCGTGCGGCGATCCTGCGGATCCCCGAGACCCATGAGCAGGAGACCAGCGCCGAGGTGCAGACCGGAAGACCGGCCGAGTCGTCGCCCGAACCGGCATCGACGTCCGAATCTGCGCCGCCGGCCGAGCCGGTGTCGTTGGCCGAGCGTCGGGAGCGCAGGGGCGGACGCCGATCCTGGCTGCCCTACGTCGCCGCGGCGGCCGTCCTCATCGTCGTCGCTGGTTTCGGAGCGACGATCTGGCAGCAGAATCAGCGTCAGAACGAACTCGAAGCCGATCTCGCGGCGACGCAGCAGCAGCTCGACGAGTCCACTCGACTGATGGAGGCGACCGATCTGCGCACGAGCACCGCCGAGCTGCCGGAAGGCGGATCGGTCACCGTGCTCTCCTCCGAAAGCCAGCAGCTCATCCGACTCAGCCCCAACGACGTCGGACCCGCCCCTTCGGGCAAGTCGATGCAGATGTGGGTGATCGGCGATTCCGGTCCTGAAAGCGTCGGTCTGATGTCGGACAAGGCGGTGACCATCGCCGACGAGAAGTTCTCCGCCGGCAGCGTCTTCGGCATCACGGTCGAACCCGAGGGCGGCTCGAAGCAGCCGACCACGGATCCGATCGTCGCCATCGACCTGTAGCCGCTGCTGGGAGTAGGCTCACTCGCATCAGCGGCGAAGGAGCTCACGATGACCGAATTCGTATGGGACCCCGACTCCTACCGGGCGCTCATGGCCGAGGAGATCCCCGACTACCCACGCCTGCAGGCCGAACTGACCGCCGCCGCGATCGAACACCGGCCGCGGACCGTCCTCGACCTCGGCATCGGCAGCGGACTGACGGCGAAGAACGTCGCCGAGGCACTTCCCGAAGCCCGCTTCCTCGGCATCGACGCCAGCGCCGAGATGCTCGCAGCCGCCGCACGGACCCTCGATCCCGAACGCGCCGAGCTGCGTGAGAGTCGGCTCGAGGATCCGCTGCCGCCCGGTCCCTTCGACCTCGTCATGTCCACGCTGGCGATCCATCACCTCGATGGGCCCGACAAGGCCGATCTCTTCACCCGCATCGCCGAGATCCTCCCCGCAGGCGGCAGGTTCGTGCTCGCCGACCTCATCGTCCCCGCCGATCCTGAGGACGTGGTCACCCCGATCGACGGAGTCGAGGATACTCCCAGCACCCTCGAAGATCAGCTGGCCTGGCTCGCCGAGGCGGGGATGAGAACCCGTGTGCACTGGCGCCACCGCGACCTCGCGGTGGTCAGTGCCAAGAAGCAGCCGATGGCCCGCGCTCCGCGGTGAGCCCGCATCGCGTGCGCAATCCAGTGGGCTCGCTTCGCGCGCTCAGTGCCCCAGAGTCTCCCTCCTGAGCCGGAAGCGTCGCCGCCTCTTTCCCCACGGAGACGGATGCCCGCACACGCGCGCGATGTCTAAGCTGGAGGAATGAGTGGCAGAGACGAGTCGGCGGCCTCGGAGTTCGGAATCCTCACACCCGAGGACCGGAACCCGAAGCGGTCCGATGTCTGGCTCGTCGCGGGGCTGGCCGCCGGTTCGATCGTCTTCGCCGTGCTCTACGCCGGCAGCGGGTTCTGGGACTTCACGTCCCCGCTGTGGGTCACCTGCCTGCTCTCGGTGGCCGTGGCCGTGCCCCTGCTGTGGAGACGACGTCACCCGAATCTCGTCGCCTGGTTCACCGCCGCGCTCTATGTCACTGCGCAGATTCTCAAGGTGATGGAACCCGGAGTCTCGCAGATCATCGTCTTCATCTCCGTCTACGCGATCGGCGCATTCCGCCGCAGCCGGCGGACGGCCTTCATCTCCCGATGTCTGCTGTGCCTGGCCATCTTCGTCTACATCATCGTCGCGGCGATGCTGCAGTACGGCGACCTCGGAGACATGACGCTGCTTCAGTTCGCGGCCGCGACCGGCGTCTCTTTCCTCATCAACGTGGCCTTCTTCGGCGGGGCGTGGCTCTTCGGAGATCGTGCGTGGACTCAACGGCTGCTGTTGGCCGAGCTTCGGGCTGCCAATGCAGAGGTCCGTGAGCAGGAACAGCAGCTGACCCGGCAGGCCCTCGACCTCGAGCGTGTGCGCATCGCACGGGAACTCCATGACGGGGTCGCCCACCATATTGCCGGCGTCGGCATCCATGCGGCCGCCGCGCGTCGCAGCCTTGAGAGGAATCCCGCCAAAGCTCGGGAGTCCTTGCAGGTCATCGAGTCGTCCACGCGCGAAACCGTGGACGAACTGCGGGCCCTCGTCTATACCCTGCGTGATACTCAGTCCTCGCCGGGCCCGGACGATCGGGCCGACGCAGAGGCTGCGACGATGACGACGCACGGCAACCCCGGCCTCGGCGACCTGCCCGAACTCATGGAATCGGCGCGGCGGTTCGGGCAGACGGTCGAGTTCACGACGATCGGCACCGTGCGAGAGCTGACCCCGATCACCGAGATGTCGATCTATCGCGTCATCCAGGAATCGCTGACCAACTGCTCGCGCCACGCGGGAACCGGCGCCGAGGTGGATGTGAGGCTGCGCTACGGCACCGCCGAACTCGAGGTCGAGATCAGTGATGCCCGACCCAGCGGCGGTCCCGCACCGATGAGTTCCCGTGAAGCGCCGCCTGCGGGAGAGGGGCTGGGGCTGGGCATCGTCGGTATGAGGGAGCGCATGAGCGCGCTCGGCGGCAGTCTCGAAGCCGGCCCGAAGTCACGCGGGGGCTGGCTGGTCAGGGCGCGCATCCCCTATCCGCGCAGCACCGCCGAGGCGGTCGAGCTCGAGTACCCAGCGACCGAATATCCAGCACCCGAGAACCCAGCACCCGAGAACCCAGCGAAGGCATCGAGATGATCCGAGTCCTCCTCGTCGACGACCAGTCGATGGTCCGCACCGGCTTCCGCACGATCCTCGAGAGCGAGGACGGCATCACCGTCGTCGGTGAGGCCGAGAACGGCCGGATCGCCATCGATCGCGCCCTCGAACTCTCCCCGGACGTCATCTGCATGGATGTGCAGATGCCTGTCATGGACGGGCTCGAGTCGACCGCGGAGATCGTCCGCCGAGGCGCCGCCGGCGCCGTCCTCATGCTCACGACCTTCGACCGCGACGACTTCCTGTTCCGCGCGCTGGCGGCAGGGGCCAGCGGGTTCCTCCTCAAGACCGCCGAGGCGGAGCAGCTCATCGCCGCCGTCGTCGCCCTGGCCGGAGGCGATGGCCTGCTGTCTCCCGAGGTGACCCGGCGCGTCATCGAACGCTCGGTATCCACGCCGGAACCGACCGCCCCCTCGGCGCCGGAACTCGAGCGGCTGACCGAGCGGGAACTCGAAGTGCTTCGACTGGTGGCGACCGGAGCGAGCAATGCCGAGATCGCCGGCTCGCTCTTCGTCGGTGAGGCGACCGTGAAGACCCATGTGTCGAACCTGTTGACGAAGCTCGACCTCCGCGACCGCATCCACGCCGTGATCTGGGCCTACGAGAACGGTGTCGTCACGATCGGCCGGTACGAGGACAGGCGCTGATCCGGCGCGTGAGCCTGCCATCTCGGCTTCTCGCCTGTCCCCACTCCCCCACACAGGGGGTCGCAATATCACCCGCAGGGCTGATCCCCCGAGGCCGATCTCCGCATAGCGTTGAGGCATGATCACCCTGGACAGCATCAGCCGCAGCTTCGGCGACAAGCAGGTCCTGCACGACCTCAGCTTCGACATCGGCGATGGTCGGATGACCGGATTCGTCGGATCGAACGGTTCGGGCAAGACCACGACCATGCGGATCCTCCTCGGGGTGCTGGCCGCCGACCGCGGACGCATCACCGTCGACGGCGAACCGATCGCCCCGGGCCACCGCAGCGCCATCGGCTACATGCCCGAAGAGCGCGGCCTGTACCCGAAGATGCCGATCATCGACCAGCTCGTCTACCTCGCCCGCTTCCACGGGCTGACCCGCCGGGCCGCGAAGGCGCGCGGACTCGAGCTCCTCGAACAGCTCGAACTGAGGGGCGAGCCGACCGACACCCTCGAATCCGTCAGCCTCGGCAATCAGCAGAAAGTCCAGATCGCCGCCGCCCTCATCCACGACCCGCAGGCCCTCGTCCTCGACGAGCCCTTCTCCGGCCTCGACCCCGCAGCCGTCGAACGCACCCTCGACGTGCTCACCTCCTTCGCCGCCTCCGGCGCCCCGGTGCTGTTCTCCAGCCATCAGCTCGACCTCGTCGAACGCCTCGTCGACGATCTCGTCATCATCAATGACGGCCGCCTCGTCGCCGCCGGCACCACAGAAGAGCTGCGCCGCCAGCGCAGCCTGCCCGAATGGACCCTGCAGGCCGATGCCGATCTCGGCTGGGTGCGCGGGGTGCCCGCGGTCTCCGTCGTCGAACTCGACGGCAACTGGGTCCGCTTCACCGCCCCGGATTCCGCAGCGGCCGAAGCGGTCCTGCGACAGGCCCTGAGCGTGTCATCGGTCTCGTCCTTCGCCCCGCACGAGGTCGCGCTCAACCGACTCTTCCAGGAGGTCACACAGTCATGAGCCGGGCAGTCACGCACAGGGCAGGATTCACCACCGCCATGGGCCTGGTCATCGAACGCGAGATCATGGTCCGCCTCAAGTCCAAGGCGTTCATGATCTCGACGATCCTCTCCATCGTCATCCTCGGCGTGCTCGTCGGGGTCTCGGGGGCGCTGCCCTCTCTGTTCTCCTCCACGGACAAGGTGGCGGTCACCTCGGCGTCGGCGCAGGCCGTGGCCGGCATCGAGGACATCGAGCCCGTCGAAGTCGACGACGCAGGCGAGGCGAAGGCCCTGATCACCGCCGAGGAGGTCGAAGCGGCCGTCCTCGAGTCCCCGAGCTCACCGACCGGGCTCGCCGTGCTCTCCCTGCGCTCGGCACCGGAGTCGCTCATCGCCTCGCTCAGCCTCACGCCTGAGGTCGAACTCCTCGACCCCGACGCCCCGGATCCGACGCTGACATACTTCATCGGGCTCGGCCTCGGCCTGGTGTTCTTCATGGCCGCCATGACCTTCGGCAACACGATCGCCTCCTCGGTCGTGGAGGAGAAGCAGTCGCGGATCGTCGAGATCCTGCTCGCGTCCACCTCGGCGCGGGTGCTCATGTTCGGCAAGGTCATCGCGTGCACTGTCCTCGCCTTCGCACAGATCGGGCTCACCGCGGTCGCGGTGCTGACCGGCGCCGCGATCAGTGGGAACGATCTCGTGCTCGGCAAGGTGGTCGAACCGATCGCCTGGTTCATCCCGCTCTTCGTCGTCGGTTTCGTCATGGTCGCCGCCCTCTACGCGGCCGCCGCGTCCATGGTCTCGCGCACCGAAGACCTGGCTTCGACGAGCACGCCGATCATGATGCTCATCTTCCTGCCCTATATGGGCGTGATCATCTTCTCATCGAACGAGACCGTCATGGCCGTGCTGTCCTACATCCCGTTCTCGGCGGCGGTCGCGGTGCCGATGCGCGTCTTCCTCGGCACGATCGCATGGTGGGAGCCGCTCGTCTCCCTGCTCATCCTCATCGTCACCACACTGCTGGCGCTGCTCCTGGCGACCCGCATCTTCGAGCGCTCGATCCTCAAGTCGGGACCGAAGCTGACGTGGGGCCAGGCGCTCAAGCGGTGACGGGCTGAGGCCTACAGCCAACCGTTCTCCGCGGCGATCCGGGCGGCATCGGCACGGTTGCGAGCGTTCGTCTTCCCGATCGCCGAGGACAGCCGATTCCGCACGGTCCCGGCGGACAGGAACAGCTGAGCGGCCACCTCGTCGACGCTGGCCCCGTCCGCGGCTGCGCGGAGCACATCGGTCTCCCGAGCCGTGAGCGGCGAAGCCCCGTGCATCGTCGATTCGACGACGAGCTCGGGGTCGATGACCGACATCCCGGCCATGACGCGTCGAATCCCGTCGGCGAGGTGGTCGACCGGGGCGTCCTTGACCATGAATCCGCTGACCCCGGCATCCAAGGCTCGCTTGACCCAGCCGGGCCGGCCATAGGTCGTGACGATGATGACCTTGACCTCAGGAAACTCCACGTTCAGGGTCGCGGCGACAGTGAGACCGTCGGGTTCGGGCATGTCCACGTCGAGCAGTGCGACATCGGGGCGGGCCTCGGCGACGGCGGGCACGACCTCGGCGCCGCGGGTGCACTGGGCGACGACCTCGAAGTCGGACTCCATTCCCAGCAGAGCGGCGAGCGCCTCACGGACCATGGTCTGATCGTCAGCGATGAGCAGCGTCGTCACCGGCCTCACCTCCCTCTGCGTCGAGTTCGATGGCATCTGCGCCCCCGCGGGGACGGCCGACGTCCACCTCCGCTCCTTCGACGATGAGTTCGAAGCCGTCATCGGTCCGCTGTGTCCGCAGGCTCCCGCCGAGTGCGAGGGCCCGATTCCGCAATCCCTGCAGCCCGGAGCCGGCACCCACCTCGCCGAGGTTGAGCGTCGCAGCCGGGTGCGCGGGGACATCGTTGCGACCGTTGTCGTTGCTGATGGTCAATCGGTTCCTCTCGAGGACGATGATGACCCGTCGGGCACGGGCGTGCCGGAGGATGTTCGTGCTGCCTTCGCGCAGGCTCCAGGCGAAGAGTTCCCGCAGCCGTGGGTCGACGACATCGACCGAGGTCGGGGCGTCGACCAAGATGTCGGCGGCCCGCAGCGCCCGCGTCGCTTCGACGAGTTCCTCGGCCAGGGAGACCATCCGTGTGCCCTGCACGGTCGTGCGGACGTCGGCGAGCGCGCTGCGGGCGAGTTCTTCGATCTCGGCGATGTGGCGGGCGGCGTCCGGGGAGCCGGCGGCTTCGAGCTTCGCCGCCAGCTGAGCCTTGAGCGCGATGACGGTCAGCGAGTGCCCGAGCACATCATGGACGACCTGGGACACGCGCAGACGTTCGGCCTCCCGTTCGAGCCTGTGGTTCTCCACCTCGGCCGCACGGGCCGCTCTGGCTCGGTCCCCCGCCATGAGAGCCATGACCATGGCGAACCCGGAGATCGAGATTCCGAAGGTGGAGGACCAATCATGAGTCCACCCGGGCACGAGACGTTGAGCCCCCTCGGCGACGAGGAGGGTCGAGGCCGCGATGATGACCCCGGGGACGACCCTGCGGATGGCAACGACGGCAAGGACGGAGATATAGGCGAGGAAGGACAGCGCCTCCTCACCGACGATCGGAACAGCCGCAGCGGTGATGACGATCATGCCGACGATGGAGGCGTTGACGACGACGAGGGCCTGCCGCGTCCGGCGGGCTCGCGGGTTGCGCATCGTGCGGGCGAAGGTGCCCAGGCCGATGCCGCCGGCGATCATGCCGATGTAAAAGACGACCGCAAAGAGGACTGTCAGGCTCACACCCCAGATCCGCTGTGTGCCCTCGTGCTGGATCGAACCCGCGAGCGGGTAGGCGAGGAAGACGAGCCAGAAGAACGGGAAGAACCAGCTCATGAAATTCAGCGGACGCAGCCCGGCAGGCGAGGACCCGGTCCTCGCCTCGCCGGTGGTCTCGTTCGCGGTCACTGGTTCCTTCCTCGGTCACTGTGCCCTGGCTGCATCGTGTTCGCCGTGTGCTCCGGTCGCGATTCCACGGGCCGGTCCGCGACCTGGCCTCCGCTGGCGGCCACCGCGCTCACACTCGTGCGGTGTCCCGGCGCAGGGCCCAGGCCGAGCCTGCGACGAAGATCCCCAGCCACACGATGACGCTGACGATCGCCCAATGATCGTAACCCCCGCCGAGCGGTGCACGGGCGATTTCGCCGACTCCATACGCCGGGGTGAAGCGGGCGATCGTCTGCAGAGTGTCCGGCCAGATCTCCAAGGGGACGAAGAGTCCGCCGATGAGCGAGAGGATTCCGAGGACCATGCTGGCGACCTGGATCGCGTTCTCCGCCGGCAGCAGGTAGCCGAGCATGACGCCGAAGGCCGCGAAGACCCCGGAGGTGAGGATGACGAGGAGGCCGGAGGCGATGAGTGTGCCCAATGGTGCGTGGACACCGGTGACGGCGGCGAGGACGAAGACGACGATGACGGACACCGCACCGAGGGCCATGGACACGATCACCTTGATGAGGATGTAGGCCGCCGGGTGCAGGGGTGTCAGTGCGAGCTGGCGGCTCCAGCCGAGCGCCCGTTCGACGGCGACCTGCGCACCGCCGGTGGTGGTGGCGATCATCGCCCCGTAGGTGGCCAGGGACACCGAGATGTAGAGCGCGGCGTTCGTGTTCCCGAGCATCTCGTCCTTGTTCGTCATTCCGAAGATGAGGTAGAAGACCGCGGGCATGATCATCGTGAAGATCAGTGTGCGCCGGTTGCGCAGCTTCCGCAGCAGTTCGAGCCGCAGCAGGGTGAGGGAGAATCCGCCGAGGCGGGGCACCCGTCGGTTCTCCAGTGAGGTGAGGAACGTCGCCGAGGCGGGGCCCGGTGCCGTGCGCGAGCTGACGGTCCCGGTCGGTCGGGTTGAGTGCTGAACGGACATGTCAGGCTCCTTTCGAGGTGAGGCTGATGAACGCGTCTTCAAGAGAGTGGGAGGTGATCTCGAGGTCGGTGCAGGCGTTGTCGAAGAGCGTCTTGGCCGCCGCGTCCGAGTCGGTGGTGCGCATCTTCAGTCGTCTGGCCGCCACTTCGATAGATTCGACTCCGGCCAGACCGGCGAGGCGGTCGAACAGTTCGCTGACTCCCGCCTCGCTGGTGTCGTCGGTCAGCGGCAGGGTCGCGCTCACGGTCTTCGCCGCGGTCATTCCACGGATCTCGTGGGCAGGTCCGTCGGCGACGACGGTGCCGTCTGCGACGAGGACGACGCGGTCGGCGAATTCGTCGGCCTCTTCGAGGTAATGGGTGGCGAAGAGGATCGTCTTGCCGGTCAGGGCGTCGGCGCGCATCTGGTGCCAGAAGTCGCGGCGGCCGGTGACGTCCATTCCCGTGGTCGGTTCGTCGAGGACGATGAGGGCCGGGTCCGGCAGCAGGGCCATGGCGAAGCGCAGCCGCTGTTTCTGTCCGCCCGAGCACTTCTTCACCACGGCGTCGGCGATGTCGGTGATCCCGGCGCGCTGCAGGACGAGGTCGGTGTCGAGGGAGGAGGCGAAGATCGCGGAGGTGTAGTCGACGGTTTCGCGGACGGTGAGGTCATCGAGCAGACCGCCGGTCTGCATCACCGAGCTGACGAGACCGAGGGCGACCGCCCGCCGAGGCGCCATGCCGAAGATCTCGACCGAGCCCTCGTCCGGCTGCGAAAGTCCCAGCAGCATGTCGATGGTCGTCGTCTTGCCGGCCCCGTTGGGTCCGAGGAAGGCGACGACTTCACCGGGGCGGATGGCCAGGTCGAGGCCGTCGACGGCTTTCAGATCGCCGAAGCTCTTGCTCAGGTGATTGAGACTGACGGCTGCTGGGGAGTCGGTTGTCGTCTGGCTCGGAGGGGCTGAAATGGGTGTGTGAGTCGGTGTCTGCGAAGTCATGTCCACAGACTAGAAAACAGCACTCGCCTGCACTGATGCCATTTGTCACCGAGTCAGTGGTGTCATTTGTCAGCGGTTCGCATCGCGGTCGAGGACTCCGGCGCGAAGAATGGCTGGTCATCGGCGCCGCCATCTTCTTAGCGTCCGGCATCGTCCGTCATCTCCACAGGTCGACCTGGCAGAGTGAGCCCATGGAACCGCTCGAACTCCCGCTGACCACCGACCGTCTGCGCCTGCGCACGTATGTCGAATCCGATGCCGAGGCGCAGCTTCCGATCTTCTCCCGTGAGGACGTCGCCCGGTTCCTCCTCGAGGATCCTTGGACCGCCGAGGTGGCCCGGACGAAGATCGTCGAACGGATGCGACGTACGGGGCTCGAGACCGAATCCCGTGCCCTTGCCCTCGTGATCGAGACCGCGGACGGACTCGACGACATCGCAGGCTCACACGTCATCGGCGATATCTCACTGTGGTTCGATTCGGATTCCCAGGAGAAAGCGGAGATCGGCTGGATCCTCGATCCCGCAGCGGGCGGCCACGGTTTCGCCACCGAGGCGGCCATCGCGGTCCTCAACGTCGCCTTCGACCACTACGGTCTCCACCGGGTCGTTGCTCAGATGGACGCTCGGAACACCTCCTCGGCGAAATTGGCTCGAAGGATCGGCATGCGGGAGGAAGCGCACCTGCGCAAGGACTGGTGGTCGAAGGGCGAATGGACGGACACCCTCATCTTCGGGATGCTCTCCACCGACCGCCAGACGGCCTGACTCTCGGCCATCTGTCCGACTCGACTTTCTGAGATCTCGGACTCTTTCTCCCGGCATCCGTTCTCTGCCGCCGTATCGGTGTGAAAGTCTGATGTGGCCCTGGGGCCGGTCAGACGATCAAACAGGCAAGGTGACCTCGGGCAGTCGAGAGAAGAGGACAGCAGACACCGATGGCTCCAGCCGACAAGGACCGCAACGAGGCGCTCCATACCGACGAAACCGCGAACGGACACGAAGAGAACGTCGGTCTGAGAAGGGGCCTGACCGCCCGGCACATCCGCTTCATGGCCCTCGGCTCAGCCATCGGCACCGGCCTCTTCATGGGCTCCTCCGAGTCGATCCAAGCCGCAGGGCCGGCTGTGCTGCTCGCCTACATCATCGGCGGTGCCGCCGTCTTCATGGTCATGCGCGCCCTCGGCGAGCTGGTCGTCCGCCACCCCGTCTCCGGTTCCTTCGGCCAGTACGCCTCCCGCTACATCCACCCCTTCGCCGGATTCCTCGTCGGCTGGACCTTCGCCTTCGAAATGGTCCTCGTCGCCGTCTTCGACGCCACCGCGATCGGCGTCTACATGGGCTTCTGGTTCGCGGGAGTCCCCCGCTGGATCTGGGTGCTCGCCGTCGTCTTCTTCATCGCCGCCCTCAATATGATCGGCGTCAAGGTCTTCGGAGAGCTCGAATTCTGGTTCGCCCTCATCAAGATCGTCGCGATCATCGCCCTCATCGCCGCCGGCGTGGCCATCATCATCTTCGGCTTCGGCATCGCCGACCACGACCAGCTGGGTCCACAGGCTCTGTTCGACCACGGCGGCTTCTTCCCCAACGGGTTCTGGGGACTGCTCTCATCGTTTACCATCGTGATGTTCGCCTTCGGCGGCATCGAGATCATCGGAGTCACGGCCGGAGAGGCGCAGAATCCGAAACAGGTGCTGCCGGCCGCCATCAACTCGGTGCCGGTGCGCATCCTCCTCTTCTACGTCCTCACCCTCGGCGTGATCATGTGTACCCTGCCCTGGAACCAGATCACCTCCGAGATCAGCCCCTTCGTCGCGATCTTCGATTCCGTCGGCTTCAGCGCAGCCGCCGCCGTCCTCCAGGTCGTCCTCATCACTGCGGCCCTGTCGGCCATCAACGCCGATATCTTCGGTGCGGGCCGGATGCTCCACGGACTCGCTGAACAGGGGCAGGCTCCACGTTCGTTCGCCCGCACCTCGCGCAGCGGCGTGCCCGTGACGACCGTGGTCACGATGATCGTCGCGCTCCTTCTCGGCGTCGTCCTCAACTACCTCTACCCCGACCAGGCGCTGTTCCTCCTCGGTGCGCTGGCGACCTTCGCCACGGTGCTCGTGTGGCTGATCATCCTCGCCTCCCATATCCGGATGAAGAAGGTGATCGCCCAGGAGGCGCGCCTTCCCAGCGAATTCCCGATGCCGCTGTGGCCGGTGGGCTCCTCGATCACCGTCGCGTTCATCGTCTTCGTCGTCGTCATGGTCGGCATCGTCCCCGACTCCCGCCCGGCGCTGTGGGTCGGTCTGCTGTGGGTGGCTGCGCTGTGGCTGTGCTACCTCGCCTTCGTCCGCGGCCATGGCCGCCGACCCTTTGATCTGACCGATCGTACCGAACCCATCACGGCGTCCGGGCAGAACTGAAGACCCGGCTCGCGACGGTCCGCCACGCCGTCGCCTCACGGCGTCCGACGCCGCAGAGTGAGCGAGCCGACGATGATGGCGCCGACGATCCAGCAGGCGATGAAGAGCACCCGCAGCCAGATATAGGCATTGTCCTCATCTCCGGTCGAGACCGCCCCGAGCGCATCGATCGCATGCGACAGCGGCAGCCAGTCGCCGATCACCTCGAGCATATTGGTGGGGATCACCCGTCGACGCCGCGAGGCTGACTGCTCCACCTCCCGAGCCCGAGAAGACTGAGACCGGCGACCAGGACTGTCACAACGGCGAAAGTGATCGTCGAGGTGACGAGCCCTGTCACGAGTGCGAGCGCGCCGACGCCGATGATCGGCGCGGACATGGCCAGGTAGGCGAGGATGAAGTACGAGGTCGTCACGGCCGTCCTGTTCGACACCTCGGTCACGGCGGTGATGGCTCGCATGCCCGTCGTGAAGAGGAAGCCCTGCCCGGCCCCACCGAGGATCGCCGAGGCGACGAGCAGCAGGGTCGAGTCCGCCAGGAGCGCGATCGACAGGGAGGCCATGCAGGCGATCTGAATGATTCCTCCGCATAGGACGAGAGTCCGGTCTGCCAGCCCCTGGAACAGCAGCTGGCACGCAGCCGAGGCCCCGAAGAGCGCGAAGACGACCGCGCCGATGACGGCCGCGGATCCGATGCCCAGGGTCTGCTGCATGAAGCTCGGAGCCACGGCCGAATACAGTCCGGCGATCGCGAAGCTCGCGACGGCGCCTGGCACCGCACGGAGGAAGACCGCCCGTGACTCGGGCGGGATGGCGGGCAGCTGCAGGCGCAGGGAATGGGAACGCGAGAGCGCACTCTCCCTGACGCCCAGCAACGCCGCTCCTGCGAGCAGAAGGAGGACGGCGTGGATGAGGAACGGCGTGAACAGAGGGCGCGGCAATGCCTCGGCGACCGTTCCCGACATGAGGTTGCCCAATCCGAGGCCGCCGATGTTCGCCGCCGTGGCCAGTGACGTCGCGAGCCTGCGCCTGCCGGGCGGAGAATTCTCGAGCACTGTGACAGTCCCGGTGGCTGTGAAGATGCCGGCTGCGATCCCGGATAACACCCTTCCGGTGTAGAGCAGACCGAGATGATCACCGCTCATGAACAGCCCCGCCGAGGCGAGGGAGACGAGGACGCCTGCGGCCAGCAGCGGCTTGCGGCCCCAGGCCTCCGAGAGCCTGCCGAAGAAGACGAGCGCGGCGATGACGGCTCCGGCGTAGATCGAGAAGAGCAGCGTGGTCTGTGTGCTGCCGAACCCGAACTCGACCTGATAGCGCGGGTAGAGCGGCGTCGGCAGAGTGGTGCCGATCATGACGACCGCGAACACATAGGTCGCTGCGGCCAGCGTCCAGCCGGTGCCCGACCGATTGCCGACCGCAGCATGGTCAGCAGCTGTGCTGCGCTTCATCTCTGTCTCCCCTCTCGGACCGTTCGCTTCCTCTTCTCCGCCTGGCTTCCCGACTTGTGTTTCCCGATCCTCACAGGTCGGGACGGCGCCGGGCATATCCGGTGGCGGCCTCGAAGCAGCGGGCGATGCGGAGCACTGTGGCATCACCACCGACCGGTCCGATGATCTGCAGTCCGATCGGCAGACCGGTGGAGCTTAAGCCGGCGGGCACGCTCAGTGCGGGACAGCCCGTGGCGGAGATGAGAGTCGTCGAGTCGACCCACGCCATATAGTCCTCGATCGGTCGAGAGTTGATTCGAGTGGGATATTCGTCCTCCGCGGAGAACGGGAGGACCTGCGAGGTCACCGTGACGAGGACGTCGTGGGTGGAGAAGTAGTCGTTCATCGCCGACCACAGCCGCGCGCGTGCCCGGTCGAAGTCGAAGAGATCGGGCGCCGTGAGCGCGAGGCCGGCGTCGACATCGGCCTGCAGGGAGGCCTTCAGCCGCCCCGGATGGGCCGCATCCACCTCCCGCAGGTTCGCCGCGAACTCATAGGCCCTGGCCGTGCGGAACACACCGAGGGCCGCACGGAGGTCCGGCACGGACTCACTCAGCCGGGCGCCGAGGTCGGCGAACACCGAGGCGGCGACGGCGACCACATCCCTGACTTCGGCCTCGAGTTCGAGCAGACCATCGAGATCGAGAGAGAACCCTGCGGTGATTCCGCTGAGATCGGTCGCCTCCCCGCGCGAAGGCTCGAAATGCGGCGAGGCAGGCCCAGAGCCGGTCCCGCTGCACAGCTCCATAAGCCAGGCGACGTCGTCGACGGTGCGCGCCATGAAGCCCGGCTGGCTCAGCCACTGCCAGGGATCTTCGGGAAAGGTCCGAGGAATCCACCCGTGCGAGGGCCGGAGCCCGACGATGTTGTTGAACGAGGCGGGCAGGCGCAGTGAGCCGCCTGTGTCGGAACCGTCCCCGGCCGCCTGGACTCCGCAGGCGATGGCCGCGGCCGCGCCTCCCGAGGATCCGGCGGCCGACCGGGTGGTGTCGAAGGGGTTCCTCGTCGTCCCGAAGACGCGGTTGGCCGTGTGCGCTCCGGCCGCGAATTCGGGCACGTTCGACTTGCCCGTGGAGATCACGCCTGCCGCCTGCAGCCGAGCGACGACGGTGCTGGTCCGCTGCGGCACATGGTCGGCGAAGAGCTCGCTGCCGTAGGTCGTGCGCATACCTGCGGTGTCATGCGTGTCCTTGTGGGTCATGGGCACTCCGCAGAGTGGCGGCAGGCCCTCTTCACCGGCCGCACGCCGCCGGTCCGCCTCACGCGCCGCGGCGAGCGCGCGTTCGGGTTCGAGGGTGACGATCGCGTTCGTCGCCGGGTTGATCTCGGCAATGCGGTCGAGGTGCGCGGTCACGAGCTCGACGCTGCTGATCTCAGCGCTGTCGAGAGCGGCCGCCTGCTCGGCCAGGGACAGCCACGTCGGCGACTCCGTCGTCAACGACGACCGGCCAGGAGACCGAGGCAGACGCCGAGCAGCGCTGCACCCGCACCGACGGCGGCGCCGACGACGAAGCCGTCGCCGCAGGATCGATGGCTGCGGGCCGCCCAGGCGGCGGGAACCGCGGCATCAGCCGGTGCGGACGAAACTGCGGGCGCGCCCGCGGCGACGGTGCCCGATGCGACAGGAGCGGCAGCACCGGAACCGGAGAGCCCGTCCGCCTCCGCTCCGGACGAAGCACCTGCGGGCGCACCCTTCTCCGGCACACCGTCGCGGATGGCCGCGTCGATGTCGGCGAAGAACTTTTTCGCGATGCGTTTGGCGACCCCGCCGAGCATCCGCTGTCCGACTCCCCCGATCGGCCCGCCGAGCACGGCATCGGCTTCCCAGGTGATGTCGCTGCCGCCCTCGGCTCCGGGAGCCAGTGCCACCGAGATGTCCGCGCCGATCGTTCCCGGTCCGCCCGCGCCCTTGGCGCTGAGCACGAACGACGTGCCCTCGACCTCCTCGGAGAAGACGACGGTGCCCTTGTATGTGCCCTTGATGGCGGCGACGCCCATGGTGAGGACGACGTCGAAGCTGCCCTCACCGGTCCGGGTGAAGCTCTCGACTCCCGGAATGGTCGCGGCGAGGATCGACTCGTCGTGGAATGCGGCATAGGCCGTCGCCGGATCGGCGATCATCGTGGCTGTGGAGGAGATGAGCATGGTTCGGATGTCCTTCGGTCGGATTCAGCGGGAGCGATTGAGCTCGCCCGCGGCATGGTTAGTTCTCATATGCCACAGGGTCGAGGGGTCCAGCGGCATCGAGCGGATGGGGATCCCTTCGGCGTCCTCGAGCGCCGAGGCGATGGCAGTGGCGGCGGGAATCGTGCCGGCCTCGCCGGCCCCCTTGATGCCGAGCGGATTGAGCGGACTCGGAGTCTCGAGGTGGTCGGTCTCGACGTGGGGGACCTCGGACGCGAAGGGCATGAGGAAGTCCATGAAGGAGGCGTTGAGCAGCTGTCCGTCGGCGTCATAGGCCATCTTCTCGTACAGCGCCCCGCCGACTCCTTGGGCCACACCTCCGTGGACCTGCCCTTCGACGACGAGCGGGTTGACCATCGGTCCGCAGTCGTGGACGACACAGTAGCGGAGGATTCTGATGTCCGCGGTCTCTGGATCGGTCTCGACGATCGCGGCATGCATGCCGTTGGCCACGGTTGAGCGCAGCGGCGAGAAGAACTCCTGTTCCTCAAGCCCCGGTTGCTCTCCCGGCCCGATCGAGGGCTCGTCCTCGGCGGAGTCCTTGGCGAACTGGGTGGCCGCCCGTGCACTCTCGTCGAAGGCGTAGCGCAGCGGGTTCGACAGCACCGACACCGCCGCCAACGGCATCGACGCGCTGGGATCGCCCTTGACCTGGATCATGCCCTCGTCGATCTCAAGGTCCTCAGGATCGGCCTCGAGGGACTCGCCGGCGATCCGCAGAGCCTTCTGCCTCACCTTTTTCGCGGTGAGGTGGAGTGCGTTGCCGGCCATGACCGCTCCGCGCGAACCCCACGTGCCCACCGAATAGGGCAGCTTGCGCGTATCGCCGGTCTTAACATGGACTGTCTCGAGCGGGACTCCCAGCTCATCGGCGACGATCTGGGCGAAGACCGTCGCATGGGCCTGCCCGTGGGTCGTCAGGCCGGTCCAGACGTTCACCCGTCCGGAGGACTCGACCTCGATGTGTCCGCCTTCGTAGGGCCCGGCGCCGGTGCTCTCGATGTAGCAGGCGAGGCCGATGCCCACCCGGCGTCCCTCGCTGCGGGCCTGCTCACGGTAGGTTTCGAACTCGTCCCAGCCGACGATCGACTTGAGTTTGTCCATCGAGGTGACGAAGTCTCCCGAGTCGATGCAGCCCTCGGCTCCGTCCTGCATCCGTAGGCCCATAGGATGCGGGAAGTCGCGGACGAAGTTGCGCAGGCGCACCTCGGTGCGGTCGAGGCCGAGTTCGGCGGCGATCGCGTCCATCGTCCTCTCCATCATGAACACCGCATGGGCGCGACCGGCACCACGGTACGGGGTGACCATGACGGTGTTCGTGTACAGCGACCAGTACTCGACGCGGAACGTTGGGATCACGTACGGGCCCATGATGTGGGTGGAGGTGTTGAGCGGGACTATCACGCCGTAGGGCAGGTAGGCGCCGTTGTCATGCCAGAACTTCACGTCGAGTCCGAGAATCCGGCCCTCGTCGTCGAAGCCGACCTTGACCCATTGGGTCTGCGCTCTTTCGTGGGCGGAGGAGATGAAGTGCTCGCGACGGTCCTCGGTCCATTTGACAGTGGTCTCGAGCGCACGCGCGGCGCAGGCCACGGCGAGCTCCTCCGGCCAGGGGTGGTTGATCTTCACACCGAAGGCTCCGCCGACGTCGGGGGTGATGACCTCGACCCGGGTCAGCGGGATCTCGAGCTTGGCTGCGAGCACGGCCCGCAGACCCGTGCTCGTCTGCGTCGAGGAATGGACCTCCAGGCTCTCCTCGCCGGGATCCCACCGTGCCACGACGCCCTTGCCCTCCATCGGCATGCAGGCGCTACGCTCGAATTCGAGGTCGAGTTCGAGGACATGGGGCGCGCCCTCGAGCCCCGCATCGACATCGCCGACGTCCTGCACGATGTGAGCGGCGACGTTGTCCTCCATCCCCTCATGGACGATTCGCGTTCCCTCGCGGGACGCTTCGACGCCGACGACGGCCTCGCGGAAGCTGTACTCGACCTCGATGCGGTTCGCAGCGTCCTCCGCGATGTAGCGGTTCTCGGCGATGACCATGACGATGGGCTCACCGACGAAGTTCACATGGTCCTTGGCCAGGGCGTAACCGGTGTGCGGGGCGACGATGGAGGGATGCGGAATGAGCATCGGCAGCCGTTCCGCGGCCTGTCCGGGCAGGTCCTCGTGCGTCCACACCGCGATGACACCGGTGACGTCGAGGGCGCCGGTGACGTCGATGTCGAGGATGTCGGCATGGGCGTGGGGGCTGCGCACGAATGCGGCTGCGATCGCCGTTCCCGAGACGTCGTCGACATACCGGCCGTGGCCGGTGAGCAGGCGTGGGTCTTCGCGTCGGGTGATCTTCTGGCCGAAGAGGCGAGTGGTCATTGCGAGGCTCCCTCTGCGCGCAGTTCGGCGGCTCGACACACTGCGGAGACGATGTTCTGGTAGCCGGTGCAGCGGCAGAGGTTACCGGATACGGCCTCGCGCGCCTCTTCCGCGGTGGGGTTCGGATTCTCGTCGATGTAGGCGTCGATGGTCGTGACGAAGCCCGGGGTGCAGAAGCCGCACTGGAGACCGTGGCAGTCGATGAAGGCCTGTTGGACGTCAGACGGGTTCTCGGGATCGTCGCCGATACCCTCGACCGTTGTGATCTCATGGCCCTGAGCCGTGACGGCGAACATCAGGCAGGAGCGCACGGGCTCACCGTCGAGCTGGACCGTGCAGGCCCCGCAGACTCCGTGTTCGCAGCCCACATGGGTGCCCGTCAGCTCCAGGTCCTGCCGGAGCACGTCCGAGAGCAGCTTCCGGTCGGGAACCTCGAGCTCGTAGAGGGTGCCGTTGACTGCGAGTCGGATGTTCGATGTCGGTTCTGTGTCGATGTCTTCGGTCATGCTCGCCTTCTCTCCGTGTCGTCACCGGTCGTCACGACCGGGCTGTCCTCGCCGCGCGAATCCGCGGCCGTGCCGCGACCGCTCGCGCCGTCGCTGCGGCACAGGCGCCGGAACAGGCGGGAGGCGATCACTCCGGCAAGGTGTCTCCGGTAGTCCGCCGAGGCGTGGATGTCTCCACCGGGGTCGATGAAGTCGCGCGCCGCCTCGGCGACCGTGGCGGCGACCTCGGAGGCATCGCTGAGCCTTGCGCCCGATACGGCTTCGCCGAGGTCGAGGATGTCGGGAACGTCGGTGACGGAGACGAATCCACAACGCAGCCCCGTCACAGTCTCGCCGTCGACGTCGAGGATCATCCCCACTCCCGCAAGCGCGTAGTCCCCGCTGCGCCGGGCGAGTTCGTCGAAGCCTGTGCGCGAACCCGCAGACAGCGCTGGGAAGATCGCACGGGTGATGAGCTCATCGGATTCCAGCGAGGTCTCCAACGGCCCGATGTTGAGTTCCTCGGCGCCCAATGTCCTCTCACCGCGTCGGCTGCGCGCCTCGATGCGACCACCGGTGAGCGCGAGGACCATCGGCATCTCGCCGTTGGGATCGGCATGGGCGATCGAGCCGACGGTCGTGCCCCGATTGCGCACCGCGGGGTGCGCAACGAAACGCAGAGCCTCGCCGAGGAGAGGGTTGGCCCTGGTGACTTCCGCGCTGCGTTCGACCCGTCGATGCGTGACGCTCGCTCCCACGCAGATCTCCTCCGAACCGTCGGCGTCCGAGACCTCGAGCTCGTCGATACCAACCACGGAAGTGATGTCGAAGAGATCGCTGGGAGCGGCCAGGCGCATGTTGAGGACGGGAACGAGGCTCTGGCCTCCGGCGAGGATCTTTCCGGTGTCACCTCGAGCGGCAAGGAGGTCGAGAGTCTCGTCGACTGTCGTCGGTCGATGGATTCGCAGGGGTGATGGCTTCATCGTCTCATTCACTCGATTCCTGACCGCGTCGGCCGCGGTCGCTTTCCGCACCATCGACAACACGTCCTTGGTGCCCTTCCCGCCCGACAGAGAGACCAGCCCCACCGGCACCGCCGTCGGAGTCGGAAAGCATGTCAGCAGGTGCCAACCGGCGGGCAACATGGTACATGACCAGCATAGATATGGTTCCCAAGGCAATTCCCGAGAGGACGAAATCCTCGCTGAAGTTCAGGCTCACATCGCCGATCGCAATGATCAGGCCCGCCGAGACAGGCACGATGTTGAGCGGGTTAGCGAAGTTCACGCGGTTCTCGATCCAGATCTTCGCGCCCAGCATGCCGATCATGCCGTAGAGGACGACGGTGATACCTCCTAGGACACCTCCGGGTACCGCTGAGATGAGGGCGCCGAACTTCGGCGAGAGGCCGAACAGGATCGCCACCAGAGCGGCAACCCAGTAGGCAGCTGTCGAATAGACCCGAGTCGCTGCCATGACTCCGATGTTTTCCGCGTAAGTCGTCGTCGGAGAACCGCCCACGGAAGTGGCGACGACGGTTGCGACGCCATCGCCGATGACGGCACGGCCCATATACTTGTCGAGCGGGGCTCCCGTCATCTCTTCAACGGCTTTGACGTGACCAGCATTCTCGGCGACGAGGGCGATGATGCCAGGAAGCATGACGATGATAGCCGCGGCATTGAAAACGGGCAGATGGACACCGACGACTCCGGCCGCGGTGTCGGTCATGGGCGGAAATCCGATCCAGGGCGCCGTAGCGACACCAGAGAAGTCGACACGGAAGTGGGTCGTCACCTCACCAGCGGTAGCACTGAAAGAGGTGATCTGGCCGAACACCTGGTCGAAGATCCAGGACAGCACATAACCGAGCACAAGGCCGAGGAAGACAGCGATGCGACCAAGGAAGCCACGCACCCATACTGATACGAAGACGATGAAGACCATGACGATGACGGCGATCCACTGGTCCTGAGGCCAATAGGTGTTCGCAACCACCGGTGCGAGATTGAAGCCAATAAGCATGACGACGCCGCCGGTGACGACGGGCGGAAGGACTTTCATCAAAGCTGCAGAGCCGATGTAGTGGATGAACGTACCGACGAGGGCAAGGATGACGCCCGAAACCATGATCGCACCGGTGACCTCTGCGGGAGTACCTCCCTGAGCGGTGACAGCTGTGACGCCCCCGACGAAGGCGGCCGAGGTGCCGACATAGCTGGGCACCTTGCCCTTGACGATGAGCAAAAAGATGATCGTGCCGACTCCGGACATCATTACTGCCAGCTGCGGATTGAGCCCCATGATGATCGGGAAGACGAAGGTCGCTCCGAACATCGCAACGACGTGCTGGACGCCGAGCCCTACGGTTCTGCCCCACGTCAGGCGCTCGTCCGGAGCAACAGCCTGCCCAGGCGCTATGGTCTTTCCGTCGCCGTGGAGCTTCCAGGAAAACATCGACATGTGCCTCTCCTCATCGTTGAGAATTGCCGGCTCCGATACATGGTTCGTCAGTGATATAGGCCGCTTGACTCGATGTCTGCACGGTTACGGACCACTCCGACTCAGGAACCGACTCTATTGCGCCCTCGAGTCCTGTATCACGTCATTTCCTGCCAAAGAGAGACCCGGACCTTCGGCAGTCTTCGCCAACTTCCCTACTCGCAACATTCCTGCTCCGCAGATCCCGAACCCGCGCCTTCAGGGCAGCTTGACGATCTGCAGGGCGAGCGCGAGGGAGAGCCGCAGGTCCGGGTCCTCGGTAAAGGGACCGACCATCTGCTCGAGCTTGCCGATCCGGTAACGCAGAGTGTTGTAGTGGAAGAACAGCGCCCGCGCGGTCTCGGCGACGTTGAGATTATGGTCGAGCAGCTCCTGCAGGGTCTCGCGCAGCCCCGCGTACTCCTCCTTGGCATCAGTCGCCAATGGTCCGAGGACCTCTTCGGCGAAGTTGCGCAGCTCGGTCTGCTCCCCGACCTGGAGCAGCAGTCGGTAGACGCCGAGAGAGTCATAGTGACGCAGACCCTGACCGCGGGCGAGCTGCCGGCCGACCTCGAGCGCCCGCATCGCCTCCTGATAGGCCGGTGCCAGACGCGAGACGCCCTCGGCGGGGCGAGAGATCCCGACGGAGAACTGTCGCCGTCCGCCTCCCCCGTGCCCCCTCACCGAGGAGACGAATTCCTCCAAGCGACGGACTATCCTCTCTCGTGGTTCCGCTGCCAGGAGCACGATCACCTGATCGCCCGAGCCGACTACCGCCGCACGAGGATCGAACTGGGAGACGACCTTCGTCCAAGCGTCGGCGAACAGCGACTGCATCGTGCGTTTATTGCTCGCGTCCGTGGAATCGGCTTCGGAATCCACCTCGGCGACCGCGATGCTGATCGGCCGGTCGAGGTCCCAGCCGAGCGAGTGTGCGTGGGAGAGCACCCGGTCACTCGAGGCGATGTGACCGCGCAGCACTTCGAGGACGAAGTCGGTGCGGTACTTGCTCTCGACAGCGGTGATGGCCTGCTCGCGGGTGATGACGAGGGCGGCCGCGGCCGCGGCCTGCTCGAGCAGACGGAAGTCGCCCGCTCTCAGCGTCCGGGCGCCGAAGGCGACGATCCGGCCGAGGTTCGAAGCGGCGGGCAGAGTCTCGTCCGCCGGCCGCCGACCACCCTCGATGACGACGTTTCCCCAGTTCAGTGCCTCGTTCGCGGTAGTGTTTTCGTCTCGGCCGGGCCCTGTGCGTGCACTGCGCGCGTCTCCGCTGCCGCCTCGGGGTTCGCCGCGTCGACTGGCGCCAGCGGGTTCGTCCTCGACACGGAACCGGCCGGAACGGTCGAAGCACTCGAGAGCGGAGACTTCGGCAGACGAGACCTCCGCATCGGCCGTGCGCAGACATCTCACACGGCCGTCAAGCGTCGTCACCGCAGCGGCCACGCCCGTCCACTGTGCGAGCATGCGGCACACGTCCGCGAGGTCCCCGCCGCCGACCACAACGTCGACGAGTTCGCGCATCGACGCCTCCGTGCGAGCGATGACCTGAGCGCGCCGGTCGAGATTGCCGGTGAGCACCTCCTGCATGATCTCGTCGAAGCCGACGTCCTCGCCGAGGTGGATGAGCGGCAGGCCGAGGGCATCCGCGGCTCTCACGGCAGCCTCGGGGATCTGCTCGAGATAGCGCCCGGATTTGAGGCCGATGGCCGCCAGTCCGTGCCGGTCGAAGGTCTCGAGCAGACCCGCGAGGTCCTCGGGACGGTCACGGATCGGATACGCGGTCGTGAGCATCAGCTCCCCGGGCTTGACCCAGGGCAGGATGTCCGGAACCTCCATGACGTTCGACAACTCGACGACTCTGTCGAGACCGGCGGCACCGCCGATGAGTCTGGCCCCACGCATGCTCGGCAGGCTGAGCACATCCGCCACGGTGAGGGATTCGGCGGAGAAACCGTGTCCTTCTCCCCCGTCGAATGTCAATTCCTGCTGACCACATCCCGAAACCTTGGCATCATTTGACATGCATTGACGATAACAGGGCGGGATACTCTGTCGAAATGAGGTCTCGGTCCGTGGTTCTTCCCGCCACCGCCTCCCTCCTGCCGGTCCCCCGGATCGATGCGGCACGGGTCGGCGGCGCTGAGCATTCCCCGATCGCCCGCGACCCCGCCGAAGCCCGCCGGGCCCCCGCCGAAGTCCGCCACGCTCCCGCCGAAGCCCGCCTGGCTCCCGCCGGGGTCGGCGCTATCCCCGCCGAGGTGGTCCATGTTTTCGCCGCGGGGCTCTACCTCGCAGTCGGCAACAGCGAAGGTCCCCGAGGTACCGGCCGGCGCCTGCTGCCCATCATGGGGCCTGACGCCCTGGTGCTGCCCTTCGGGGTCAGTGTCCCGCAGCTCGACAGCACGCACCTCGCAACACTGCGGGCCGGAACCATTGCACGGGTGATCCCCGCCGTCTCACCGATGCGACTCGGCTCTCATCCGCCGATCTTCGAGCACCATGTTCCCTCACCTCGGTGGATTGGGTTCCCTGACTTTGCGCTCCACATCGTCCGCACGCACCGGCCGCTTCGTGTGAAGACACAACCGTGGAAGGGCATCGACCCAACAACGCTCGCCGCCCTGGCCGGCCATCTGCGACCCGGGCTGTCGGATCTGGGCTCCCGTGCCGGTGACCTCGCCTCCGCCCTCCTCGACGAGGACGTCGCCGCCACCGAGGCTGGGGTGCAAGCTCTCATCGGCGCCGGACCCGGCAGCACCCCCAGCGGTGACGACGCTCTGTCCGGCATCGCCCTCGCGCTCCGATCCACAGGCAGGAACCCTCCGCTCGATCTGCTTTCGCGCACAGTCGAACCTATTGACCTCGCCCAAGCGACTCCTGCACTGTCGGCAGCGCTCATCCGGGCGGCCGTAGCCGGTCACTGCGTGCCCGAGGTCGCCGCGGCGATCGAAGCCGCCCACACGCTGCTCACCACGCACAGGAGAGAACCACCGCCTCGGTCAGCCGCCTTCGCAACCCCGGCAGCGGGTTTCCCCGCCGTGCTCTCTCCGCTCGACCGGATCGGACACAGTTCCGGGCACGACCTGTTCACGGGGTTCCTCGCCGCCCTCACAGCTCTCACCTGCAGCCGCCCAATGCGGCCGGGAGTGAGCCGTTCGCTGTCACCACCCCGGCCTCCAACCGCGGCGACGATCTGCATCCGCGGCGGCGACGGCCCGCGGACTCCGACCCAGCACTCATCGAAAGGGACTCATCCATGCCACGCTCACTGACCGTCCGCCACGGCGTCTACGTCGACTCGGTCGCCCTCATGCAGGTCTCGACCGAGGTCAAGACCACTCCCGGGGTCGACGACGCCCTCATCGGGATGGCCTCGGAGCTCAACCTCGACCTCATCCGTGGAGCCGGTTTCGACATCGCCGAAGAGGTCACTCCGAACGACCTCATCATCGCCATCCGCGCGCAGTCGGAGGCGGCCCTGTCAGACGGCATCGACGCCGTCGACGTCGCCTTCGACAGGCTCACCGCCGCCGCCCGCGAGTCCACTGGCCCGGGCGGCTCCGTGCAGCCGGCGCTCACCGTCGAATCCGCGCTCGCCGGGTCCGACGCCGGGCTCACTCTCGTCTCGGTGCCCGGCGAGAGCGCCGGAGTCGAAACTCTCGCGGCCCTCGATTCCGGGTCCTCGGTGCTTCTCTTCAGCGACAATGTCGATGTCTCGACCGAGGTCGAACTCAAAACTCGTGCCGCCGAGCGCGACCTCATCGTCATGGGCCCAGACTGCGGCACCGCGATCATCTCAGGGGTCGGACTGGGATTCGCCAATGAGGTGCGCCGCGGGACCTTCGGCATCATCGCGGCCTCGGGCACGGGCGCCCAACAAGTCTCGGTCCTCCTCGATGCCGCCGGGGCCGGGGTCAGCCATCTCATCGGCACGGGCGGACGCGATCTCTCCCACGAGGTCGGCGGCCTCAGTGCACGACAGGCCATGCGGGCACTCGCCGTCGACGACGAGACCGAGCACATCATCGTGGTCTCGAAACCCGCCGACGCCGAGGTGGTCGCCGAGATCGAGGACCTCGCCGCCGAACTCGAAGTGCGTGTGAGCTGGGCGATCCTCGGCCCTGATTCCCCGAGTCTCACGGCTGGGGTCGAAACCGCCCTCAGCACAGCCGACTTCACTGTGCCCGAATGGCCGCACTGGGGAGTCTCCGAGCCGGCCGGGGCGCTGACCGGTTCGCTCATCGGCCTGTTCTGCGGTGGGACCATGGCCGATGAGGCGATGCTCATCGCGCGGTCCGCGCTCGGCCCGATCTCTTCGAACATCCCCCTGGCCGGAGCTGAACTGGTGAGCGGAACGGCCGTCAGCGCCGACGCGCACACCGTGATCGACTTCGGTGCCGACGAGATGACCCGAGGCCGGGCCCACCCGATGATCGACCCCTCGCTGCGTCTGCAGGCGATCCGGGATCTCGGCCCTTGGGCCGGTGTGCTGCTGCTCGACCTCGTGCTCGGCCACGGCGCCCACGAGGACCCCGCCGATGATCTGGCCGCAGCGATCACCGAGGCCAAGTCGGCGGCCGCCGAAGAAGGCCGAGTCCTGCCCGTCGTGGTCAGCCTCATCGGCACGAGTGCCGATCCGCAGGGCTTCTCTGCCGCCGTCCGCGCGCTCGTCGCCGCCGGCGCCGAGGTGTTCCTCTCGAACGCTGAGGCGAGCGCCCGTGCACTCGCCCACCTCGGCTACGAGGCACAGGTGAGTACGGTCGCCGAATCCTCGATGCCACCGTCGCGCGCCTGCCCGAATTCCTCCGGCGCACAGGCAGCGACCGACTCAGCCGACACCCAGAGCCTCTCGGGCCTGCTCGAAACCGCACCCTCCGTGGTCTCCGTGGGCCTGAGCCTCTTCGCCGAGGAGCTGCGTGCCCAGGCTGTGCCTGTGACGGAGGTTCCGTGGAAGCCCGCCCTCGGCGATCCGGCTGCGCTCTATCAGGTGATGGCCGACCCCCGTCGCCGGGAGGCGAACGCCCAGGCGGTTGAGCGCATGCTTGCCGCGGGGGCCGAAGTCGTGGGGCTTCGACCGGCCCGCGAGTGCCTCGGATTGCGCGAGGACGAGTTCCTTCACTCCGGCCCTCCGCTCGAGTGGGACCGAGCCTCTGGCCCGATGCGCGGGGCTCTGGCCGGCGCCGTCGTCTTCGAAGGACTCGCCGAGACGTTGGAGGCAGCGGAGGCCGGTCTCGCCGATGGCCGTTTCTCCTTCGCCCCCTGCCATTCCCGTGACGCGGTCGGGCCGATGGCCGGCGTGGTCAGCCCCTCGATGTGGATGTTCGAGCTCGTCGACCCGGTCCACGGCAATCGCGCCTACTGCTCTCTCAACGAGGGCCTCGGCAAGGTGCTGCGCTACGGCGCGAACAACGAGGAAGTGCTCACTCGCCTGAACTGGATGCGCGATGTGCTCGGCCCCGTGCTCGCCGCGGCCGTGGCCGCCACCGGGCCGCTGGACACGAAGAATTACGTCACGCAGATGCTCCAGTCCGGGGATGAGGGGCACAACCGCAATCGGACGGCGACCCTGCTCTTCCTCCGTGACATCATGCCGAAGCTCTTCACCCTCGACTTCCCCGCTGACTACCTCGCCGAGGTCGCGCGCTTCCTCGGGGCCAACGACTACTTCGCGCTCAACCTCGTCATGCCCACGTGCAAGCTCGCCATGGCGGCAGCGAAGGGGGTGCCCGGCTCAACTCTCGTCGTCACCATGGCCCGCAACGGCACGGACTTCGGCATTCAGCTCGCCGGCACCGGTGAGCAGTGGTACTCGGGCCCGGCGCAGATCGCCGACGGTCTCTACCTAGGCTCCTACGGCGTCGAGGACGCCAATCCCGACATCGGCGACTCCGCGATCACGGAGACCGCGGGCATCGGCGGCCTCGCGATGGCCGCAGCCCCCGCGGTCGTGCGTCTCGTCGGCGGGGATGTCGCCTTCGCGGTCGACACCACCCGACGGATGTATGAGATCACCCTCGGCGAGCATCCGCAGCATCAGATCCCCGTCCTCGAGTTCCGCGGGGTGCCGAGCGGAATCGACCTCGCGAAGGTGGTCCGTACGCACGTGCTGCCGCAGATCAACACCGGTATGGCCGGGAAGGTGGCCGGAGTCGGCCAGGTGGGCGCGGGACTCGTCACGCCGCCGGCCGAATGCTTCACCTCGGCGATCGAGGGCCTGAGCGCACATCGGCGCTGATGCCCTGCGCCCACCGGGGCAGACCGCGGTCAGCGGTGGATCGCTCCGGTGGTCGCGCTCAGGGGCGCCCCGGTGCCCTGCGACCTCTCGGCGAGCACTTCGGCGAGGATCGAGAGCGCGGTCGCCTCGGGAGAGCGTGCGCCCAAGTCGAGACCGATGGGACCGTGGATCCGCGCGATCTCCTCCTCGCTCGCCCCGGACTCGAGAAGAGCCTCGGTGCGTTGGGTGTGCGTGCGCCGGCTCCCCAGGGCACCGACATACCCGGCCGCAGACCGGACTGCCTCGAGGAGGACCGGGACGTCGAACTTGAGGTCGTGGGTGAGCACGGCGACCACGGTCGAGGCATCGATGCGTCCAGCTGCGGCCTCGGCGGCGAAGTAGCGGTGGGGCCAGCGGACGACGACCTCGTGGGCCGCGGGGAAGCGCTCTGCGGTGGTGAACACCTGCCGGGCGTCGCAGACCGTGACTCGGTAACCGAGGAACCGGCCGAGCTCGGCCAGGGCCGCGGCATAGTCGATGGCACCGAAGATGAGCAGGCGCGGCGGAGGCGTCGAGGTGGTGACGAAGACGCGAGTGCCCGAGCCGAGGCGACGTCCCGTCTCATCGTATTCGAGGATCCCGGTGGCGCCGTCGGCGATCATCGCTCGGGCGTCGGTGGAGATGTGTTCGGTGAGACGCTCATGAGCGAAGTCACCGTGCGCTCTCCCTTCCGTGTCGAGGGCGAGAATGCGGCTCGGTCCATCAAGTTCTGCGCCATCCTCCTCGGTGGCTCCCGGCAGCTCGAGAGCCAGTGCTGCCGCAAGGGATCCGGAGACCGCCTCGAGGTAGATCCGCAGTCGGGAGACAGCGGCGGGCTCGAGGACGGGGGTGACGAGGACGTCGATCTGTCCTCCACAGGCCAGCCCTACTGCGAACGCCTCCGCATCGCTCGTTCCGTAATGGGCCGAGGCCGCACGACCGGTGCTGAGGACCTCGAGTGCGAGTTCGTGCACGGCGGATTCGACGCACCCGCCCGAGAGGCTGCCGATGACCTGTCCGTCCGCGGCGACGGCCATCATCGCGCCCGCCGGTCGCGGCGCCGATGACCAGGTCTTCGTCACCACGGCGAGTGCGAAGTCCCGACCTCCGTCCAGCCAGGCGAGGATCGCGTGGGCCTCGTTCATGCGTGCGCCCCCTGATCGGTCGCTGTCGGCACCATGGTCGCTGTCGGCACGGCGCTCGCTGTCGCGTCCACGGCGGTCACAGGCCCACGGGCAGCTCGCGGAGTCGCGAACGCGCCTCCGTCGCCGGTGCCATGCGCCGATCCCGGTGCAGCGATGAGGTCGGCGACGTTCTGCCACTGGGCGACGGTGGTCGCCGGAAGCACGGCCTCGGTATGTGCCGCCGCGACGGCCAGGCCTCGAGTGCGCGCTTCGAATCCTGCGCGTCCGGCGCGGGGATTGATCCAGAGGAACCGATGACTGAGTCGGGCCAGCCGCGCGCAGGCGGTGTCGAGCTCCGCACAGTCCCCGTGTTCCCAACCGTCGCTGATGACGACGAGGATGCTGCCGCGGACCAGGTCCTTCATCCGCCCGCTGAGGAGTTCGGTCAGAGAATCGCCGAGGCGCGTCCCGGCTCCCGCGTCGAGGACATCACTCAGCGCCGAGGCGACACCGTTGCCTCCTCGCCCGTGCCCGGCCGCAGCTCGTGTGCGTCCGTCGACTCTGGTCAGGCGGGTCCCCGCCGTGAAGCAGCGGGCACCGAGCACTGCGGAACCGCGGGCGAGGAAGCGCAGTGCGGGCTCCCGCCATACGGTCATCGAGGCGGACACATCGGCGACGAGGGTGACGGGACGCCGGCGATGGAGGCTGCGCCTGCGCGGGATCGCGGAGATCTCCTCGGAGCGGATGAGCCTGCGCAGGATCCGTGGGGCGTCGATGATGCCGGTGTGTCCCGGGCGAGTCCGATGTGCAGGCCCGCACGGTGGTCGGAAGACGAGGCCGTCGATGAGGGCGGCGGCTTCACTGCCGTGTTCGAACCCGAGGTCGACATGACGCAGATGTTCGGTCCGGCCCGCTTCGGTGATCTCGCTCGCCTCCCCGCCTGCGCCCTCGGTGCTCATCTCGGGCCGGGGGTATTCGACGTCGATGCCCGGCTCCTCGGCATCCTGTCTGCCTGCCAGTCCGAAGACGGCGTCGAAGATCGCATCGTGGAGGCGAAGATGTTCGGGTCGGGTGCAGGTCAGCGCACGGGACGCGGCTCGGACCTGCTGCGGATCGAGCGGGTCGAGGCAGGCCGCGGCCGTGATGAGCGACCGCACCGCGTCCGGTTCTGCGGGCAGTCCCGCGGCCCGCAGCCGGATGCCAAGGGTCAGGAAGGTGTCCGTCAGGGTCCTCACGTTCCATCGCCTCCGGATGGGCTTAGAACCGTGCGGGCGGCGGCGAGGTCGTCGGCGTCCTTGAGAACGGCGGAAATCGTCGCCGCGATCGCTGGGTCGTCGAGTTCGCCGAGGCCGAGGGCGTGCAGGGCGCGCAGCCAGTCGATAGCCTCGGCGGTGCCGGGAGGTTTGAGCAGATCGGCGCTGCGGAGTCGGTTGGCCGCAGCGATGACGGCCCGGCGCAGGGACGCGTCGGCCTCGGGGACGTGCAGGGAGAGGATCCGTGATTCCGCCTCGACGCCGGGCTGGTCGAACCACTGGTAGAGGCAGCGTCTGCGCAGGGCGTCGTGGAGGTCGCGGGTGCGGTTCGAGGTGAGGATGACCAGCGGCGGGGTCTGCGTCGAGATCGTGCCGAGTTCGGGCACGGTGACCGACCAGTCGGCGAGCGCCTCGAGCAGCAGGGCGTCGAATTCGTCGCCGGCGCGATCGATCTCGTCGATGAGCAGCACCGGTCGCGGTTCGTCGGGCCCGAGTCCCCGCGAGTCCTCGATCGCGCGCAGGATCGGACGGGCGAGCAGGAAGGCCCGGTCGTGGAGCTCATCGTCGAGGCGGAGCGCGTCGATACGCTCCCCCGCCGAGCCGGACGCCGCCTCGATCGTGCGCACGTGGAGGATCTGCTTCGCGAAGTCCCAGTCGTAGAGCGCTTGGCTGGCCTCTAGCCCGTCGTGGCACTGCAGCCGGATGAAGGGGCCGCCGGAGGCGCGGGCGAGCGCGCGGGCCAGACTCGTCTTGCCCACGCCCGGGGAACCCTCGCACAGCAGGGGTTTGCCGAGGCGGTGGGCGAGCACACAGGTGGTCGCGAGTTCGGGTGCGACGATGTGCCCCACGCGCTCCAGCTCCTGTGCCAGGGCACGGGGATCGTCGAAGATCGTCATGGCTGCGTCGCCTCCTCCCGAGTCGAGTCTACTGATCGTCTCTGCTCTCTCGAACGTCCGCTGCCACCCGGTCATTCGAGTGCGTCTGACCGTGCGAACTCACGGCGGTGCCGACTCTCCCGGTCACCGCCGCGGCGAGCTGCGAGAGCTCGGCGATGACGGCTCGTGATCCGCCGTTGTCGACGAAGTCGAGCAGCGCGTCGACCTTCGGTCCCATCGAACCGGAAGCGAAGGTGCCGGTGGCACGCAGGGCTTTGAGCTCGGCTGCGGTGACGGCACCGACATCGCTCGCGTCCGGAGTGCCGAAGCCGGCGACCGCGCAGGGCACATCGGTGGCGATGATGAGCAGATCCGCGCCCACCGAGGCGGCGAGCTTCGCGGCACTGAGGTCCTTGTCGATGACCGCGGAGACCCCGGCACAGCCCCCGTCCCCGGGCACGACGGGAATACCGCCCCCGCCGGCGGCGACGACGATCCAGCCGGAGTCCGCGAGGAAGGAGATCATCGGGGTCTCGAGGATCTCGACGGGGCCCGGAGAGGCCACAACGCGACGCCACCCCTTGTCGCCGAAGTCCTTCCAGGTCTGACCGTGAGCGGTCATCTCCGTGGCGAAGTCCGCATCCTGATAGGACCCGATCGGCTTGACCGGGTCGACGAACGCTGGGTCGTCGGGGTCGACGACGGTGCGGGTGACCACGGCGGCGACCTTGTTCTCCAGCCCGCGGGCTGCGAGTTCGCGTTCGAGGGCGCTGACGATCGTGAAGCCGATGGTGCCCTGGGTCTGCGCTCCGCACCAGTCGAGGCTCACGGGCGGCAGCTCGTGAGCGGAGAGTTCGTTCTTGCGCAGGATGTTGCCGACCTGCGGCCCGTTGCCGTGGGTGATGACGAGTTCGTGTCCGGCCGCGACGAGATCGGCCAGATGCACGGCCGCGGCGGCGATTGCGCGTTGCTGGGCCGACGGAGACGGATCTCCGTCGGGCCCGGTCATCGCATTGCCGCCGAGAGCGACGAGGACTCTCACAGCCAGTCGACCGCCGCAGCTGAGGCTCCGTCGACGGAGAGCTGGGCATAGCCTGGTCCACGGTCGAAGAAGGGCTCGTTCGCATCCCGGGCAGCCCGCATCTGCTCGCGCAGCGCGGTCGTGGCCGCCTCGTCGGCCTCGGCACCGTCGACTCCGGCGGCATCGGCGCCGACGGATGCGCTCGGATCGGCAGTGACGACGACTCCGTAGGACTCACGAGCGCCGGCGATGCTCACCTTGCCCCAGCTAACGTCGCGGACCACCTCGGCGATCGGACGGTCGAGGGGGTCGCCCCAGCCTCCACCGCCCGTGGTGCGGATCCGCACGACCTCACCGGCGCTGATGACCTCGGCATCGGCGAGCGCATCGATCTCACGTTCGTTCGGGCCCCCCGGATCGATGGTCACTTCGAACGGCTTGCCCGCCTTTCCGCCCTTGACGCCCCAGCACGCGAGGATCGAACGGTCGGCGATCGACATGAAGTGTCCGTCGCGCAGCATCCGGATGTGCTTCTCGTAGCCGAGACCGCCGCGGTAACGACCGGCACCGCCTGAGTCGACGGCCAGACCGAGGCGTTCGACGCGGAACGGGAACCGGGACTCAGTGAATTCGGTGGGCAGGTTCCGGGAATCGGGGACGACGTGGATCGTGTCCTCGCCGTCGGAGTAGTAGCGTCCGCCGGAGCCTCCGCCGAGGACCTCGCGCATGAGGTAGTCCTTGCCGTCGCGGTCCTTGCCATAGACCCCGGTGTAGCGGATCGTCTCCTGGTCCGCGGGCATGCGGCCGTCCACGGCCTTCGCGACTACGCCGGCGAGGACGCCGAGGAGTCGGAGGATGACGAACGTGCGTGCGTTCGTCGGTCCGGGGAACTCGGGGGTGAGCAGGGTGCCCTTCTCCGGGAAGCGCATCTCGATGAGCGGCACGATGCCCTCGTTGACGTCGAGTTCGCCCATCCGCTCGGGAGTGTCGGCGAGGTTGCGCAGGATCGGGGCGAGCCACTTCTTAAGGAAGTTTCCGCCCACATAGTCACCGCAGTGGTTGATCGGTCCCGCGGCCTGGGCGGCGGTGCCCGTGAAGTCGACGATGAGCCGCGGTCCGTCGTCCGGTCCCCCGGTCGGCGTCTTCGTCAGCGTGATGCGCTGGGTGTGGAGCATTGGGTCCGAGACGCCGTCGTGCTCGGCATAGTCCTCCCAGACGTACTGGCCGTCGGGGATCTTCGACAGGATCTCACGGCGGTAGATCTCAGTGGAGTTCTGCAGAATCGCGTCGAAGGCCGTCTCGACGGTCTCGACTCCGTAGCGGGTGAAGAGTTCCGAGAGACGACGAGCGCCCATCAGGCAGGCCGAGCACTCGGCGTCGAGATCGGCCGACAGCGAATCCGGCATCCTGGAGTTGCGCGACATGATCCGCAGTGCGGACCTGTTCGGAACCCCTTCGGACCACAACTTGATCGGCGGGATCATGAGGCCCTCTTCGAAGACGCTCGTCGCCCCTGAGGGCATCGAACCGGGGCACGCCCCGCCGATGTCGTCGTGGTGGCCGAAAGCCTGGACGAAGCACACGACCCGTCCCTCGGCGAAGACGGGAACGGTCACGCACATGTCCGGCAGGTGGCCGATGCCGCCTTCGGATTCGTAGACGTCGTTGTGGAAGAACACATCGCCTTCGCGCATCTCCTCGATGGGGAAGTCCCGGACGACGGGGTGGACGAGTGCGGAGTACGAACGGCCTGTGAGCTTGCGCAGCTGCCGGTCGTGGATGCCGGCGCGGAAGTCGTGGGCATCGCGGATCATCGGGGAGCGTGAGGTGCGCGAGATCGAGGTCTCGACCTCCATCTCCACACTGGCCAGGGTGCCTTCGACGATCTCGACGATGATCGGGTCGACGCTCGACCCTTCCGCGGTGAGGCGATTGCCGTGCTCGTAGGCGGTCGGCAGGCCGGCCGGGTTGATCGGCGAGGCGGCGATGTAGTCGGCGAGCTCCTGGCCGGTCAGGGGTTCGGTGCGCAGCATCGAACCCGAATCGACGGCGCTCGTGTTCGCTGTGGTGGTCACTTGCTGTCCTCCTGACCGGTGGTGCGGGTGATGATGATGTTGGACGCGCGATCGATGCGCGCGCTGAACTCGGGGTGCAGAGGCACCGTCGAACCGAACTCCTCGATGATCGCGGGCCCCGCGATCTCGTCACCGGCCAGCAGCTCCTCGCGCCAGTAGACCGGGGTGTCGACGAAGCCGTCGGCGGCGTCGAAGCAGACGGGACGGTGTCCGGTCTTCGCCCTCTCGTCGAGGGCGGGCGCACCGTCGGCCGAGGCGATGCTGCGAGTCTCCGGTCGCGTGATCGGTCCGATGCCGGACACACGGAGGTTGACCCATTCGACGAACTGGTCGTCGGCGGCGGCGAAGTCGTAGCCGTAGAGCTTGCGGTGCTCGGCGTGGAAGGCTCGGGTTACCTCGTTGGCCCATTCCCTCGTGATCGCGCCCGCCGGTGCCGGGACGCGGACCTCGAAGGCCTGACCGAAGTAGCGCAAGTCGACCGAACGGTCGAACTGGTGCGCCGACGCGGGGAAGCCCTCACCGTCGAGTGCGGCGGCGGCCCGGTCTGTGAGTCCCGTGAAGAGATCGGCCACTTCGGCGATCTCGAGGCGGTCGTCGCGGCTGACGTGGGTCTGCACGTAGTCGTTCTTCACGTCGACGGTGAGCAGACCGTACGCCGAGACGTTGCCCGGGTCGTGCGGGACGACGACGCCGGCGAGGTCGAGGACGTCGACGAGGGCGCAGGCGAGCAGGGAGCCGGAGCCGCCGAAGGTCGCGAGCATGAAGTCGCGGACGTCGAGTCCGCGCTGGACGGAGATCTGGCGCAGGGCATTGGCCTGGTTCCAGGCGGAGATCTCGAGGATGCCGGTCGCCGCCTTCTCCGCGCTCAGTCCGAGGCGTTCGGCAATCCGGACGATGCCGGACTTCGCCGCGCCGACGTCGAGCGGGATCTCCCCACCGAGGAGGTGGGGCGGGATCCTTCCGAGGAAGACGTGGGCGTCGGTGATCGTCGGCTCCGTGCCGCCGTTGCCGTAGCAGATGGGGCCGGGATCGGCTCCCGCGGACTGGGGGCCGACCTTGAGCTGGCCCTCCGGTGTGGTCCAGGCGATGGAGCCGCCGCCGGCGCCGACGGTGACGACGTCGATCATCGGGATCTTCGAGGGGTAAACGCCGACGGTTCCCTCAGTGGTCAGGGCCGGTTCTCCGTCGATGACGACGGTGACGTCGGTCGAGGTGCCGCCGCCGTCGCAGGTGAGCACCTGGTCGAAGCCCGCTTCCCGGGCGATGAGCCCGGCGCCGAGCGCACCGGCGGCTGGCCCCGAGAGCACGGTGGTGATGGGCTGGTGGACGACCTCTTCGGCGGAGAGGACCCCGCCGTTGGACTTCATGATGTAGAAGGGCAGAGCGGAGTCCTCGCCGACGCCGGTGTAGGCGTCGAGGCGTTCGTGGATGTTGTGCACGTACTTCGAGACCTTCGGTTTGACGGCCGCGTCGACGAGGGTGGTCATCGACCGCTCGTACTCGCGGTATTCGCGCAGCACCTCGGAGCTCAGCGAGACCGTCGCCTCGGGGTGGATCTCGGTGAGGATCTCCCGCATCCTCTGCTCGTGGGCTGGGTTGGCGTAGGCGTGGAGGAAGTTCACGCCCAGCGTCATCACGCCCTGATCCTTGAACCACTGGGCGACCTCGCGCGCCTGCTCCTCATCGAAGGGACGGACCTCGCCGCCTTCGAAGTCGAGCCGACCGGACACGGTCTTGACGAGGTCGGCGGGGACGATGCGTTCGGGCTTGACCCAGAAATAGGAGTTGCCGTAGCCGTCGGGCACGGCCTGACGGGCGATCTCGAGGACGAACTCATAGCCTTCGGTGGTGATGAAGCCGAGACGGTCGAGCTTGCCCTCGAGCAGCTGGTTCGTCGCCACGGTCGTGCCGTGGCTGACTGCGCTGATGTGCTCCGCCGAGACCGAGTCGCCGAGCATGGCGAGCACCTTGTCGATGCCGTTGATGAACCCGTCGGCTGGGTTCGACGGCGTCGACGGAGTCTTCGTCGTCGTCAGAGTGCCGGTGGATTCGTCGAATGCGACGATGTCCGTGAATGTTCCGCCGGTGTCGATGCCGATGCGGATCCGTGGAGCGTGGGGCGACATCTTCGTCCTTCCAGGTCGCGTGGGATTTGCCACCATCTTTCCCGGTA
Organism: Brevibacterium renqingii; assembly: GCF_017808095.1. Lineage (NCBI taxonomy): Bacteria > Bacillati > Actinomycetota > Actinomycetes > Micrococcales > Brevibacteriaceae > Brevibacterium > Brevibacterium renqingii. Next base: position 251,381 of record NZ_JADBHG010000002.1, read on the forward strand.
GCCACGCTGACTGAACCGGCAAGAGCTGACAAACGCGAGTGCGTCTGTTGGCGAGAGTTCACAACAGGCTCTCGCCAAGGCTGGTGCGCAGCTCCTCGGCGAGCACCTCATCGAGGCTGCGGGCCTCGCGCCCGAGGATCGCCGGGATCCCGGCACTGCCGCAGGGCAGTCCGTAGCGGTCGTAGTAGTCGAACATCGCCGTCAGCCATGCGCGTTCACGGGCGTCAATGCCGGAATCGGCGTGGGCTTCCTGGGCGGCGGCCCAGGCCGCTGGATTCGTCACCTCGAGGCCCACCTTGGCGCCGAGGACCTCTCCCGCGGCCCGAGCGACGTCCCGGACGCTGACGAGCTCCGGTCCGCCGAGCTCAAGGGTCGCGCCGAGGTGGTCCTCGGTCGTGAGCAGCCGGGCGGCCGCCTCAGCGACATCGCGCAGACCGATGAGCCCGAAGGGAGTGTCGGCGCTGTAGGCGACACTGATGGCGGGTGGAGCCTCGCGCAGTCCGGGCAGGAGGTTCTCCACATAGGCGCAGGGTTGGACGATCGTGAAAGGCAGAGAGCTCCTGCGCACTCGGTCCTCGGCCTCGGCCTTCGCGACGTGGTGCGGCATCGAGGGGGCGTAGGGAGCAGCCACCGAGTGATAGACGATGCGCTCGATGCCTGCTCTGTGTGACGAATCGAGGAGCATCTCGATGAGCCCGAGTTCGTCGCTGTGCAGGTTCGGGGCCATGAGGTAGGCGGCGTGACAGCCGCGCAGAGCGGCAGTGGGATCGGCCAGGTCCCTCCGCCCGAGAGGGACCGGTACATGGCCTGCGGCACCCACTGCGTCTCCGATTGCACGCCCGGTCTTCCCGGTGCCGGAGACGATGGCGACCCTTCGCGCTTCGGCTGCTCTGTTCGATGGGATCTGGGTCATGAGTGGGTTCCTTCCAAGTGCAATCCGAATTGGGCTGCGGCTTCCGGGGTGTCGACGTCGACCAGCCCATCGCTACCCGGCGGCAGCAGGTCCGCGCACTCGACGCCGGTGACGCCGCCGCTTCCCGAGTGGCGTCTGAGCATGGCCCGCAGCCCCTCGTCCCCGGCGGCGGAGGCGAGCGCTTCGGCGATGTGCTCGCGACCGAGGGCGACGGGGTGACCGGGAACCGAGTTCCACTGCGCTCGGGCGAGAGTCTCGGGGGCTGTCACATCGAGCAGGCGACCGTGCGCTTCGGCCGGGACGTCGGGCAGGTCGAGCAGTGAGATGACGACACCAGCGGCCGAGTGCGGCACAGCCCGCAGCCCGGCACACAGGGAGCTGCTCAGACCCTGACGGTGGTCTGAGTTCTCGACGATCCGTGCGCTGCGGGGCACCAGAAGGGACGCCTGCGCCGACACCGGGCCGAGCACGACGATGACGTCCGAGGCGAGTCCTCGTGCGGCTGCCGCCGTCAGCATCCTCTCGACCTGGTCAGTCAGCAGCGCAGTGCCGTCCGTGCGGCGCAACAGGGCCTTCGGCCCGCCCATCCGAGTTCCGCTGCCGGCGGCCAGCAGAAGAAGACTCGGTGCCTCATTCACCTGCTCCATGTGCCCAGACTGGCACCCCTGTCGCCGCTGCGCCACTGCACATCTCACCAAAGACGGACGGGGTCCGTCGTCAGATCTCGTGGTACCGGATGGCCGCCTCCGGGCGTATCGCTCCCGACGTAGCGGGCCGTTGCTTAATACGCTCTTTACTGCGATCTGGCCAGCAAACGGGCGACCACATAGGACCGGCTGGCTGAAGACTTAGGCGACCAAACGCCACCAAACCTCACGGCGTCCGACGCCGCAAAGTGAGCGAGCCGACGATGACGGCACCGACGATCCAACAGGCGATGAAGAGCACCCGCAGCCAGATATAGGCATTGTCCTCATCTCCGGTCGAGACCGCCGCGAGCGCATCGATCGCGTGCGAGAGCGGCAGCCAGTCGCCGACCACCTCGAGCACATCGGGCAGCTGCTCGCGCGGGAGGAAGATCCCGCCGAGCAGGATCTGAGGGAAGACGAACACGGGCATGAACTGCACGACCTGGAACTCAGTGCGGGCGAAGGCGCTGGCCAACAGGCCCAACGCCGTGCCGAGCAGAGCATCGGCGATCGCGACGACAAAGAGCAGCCCGACCGATCCTTCGATCTCGAGACCGCACACCAGAGTTGCGTAGCCGACCGCCACGGCCGTCTGCACTACGGCCAGGAGACCGAACGCCAGGGTGTATCCGAGGATGAAGTCGCCGCGGCCCAACGGCATCGACAGCAGACGTTCGAGCGTTCCGCTGCGGCGTTCGCGCAGGGTCGCGATGCTCGTGACGAGGAACATGACGATGAACGGGAAGAGCGCGAGCATCGCCGGCCCGATGTCGGCGAACACTTCGGTCTCGTCGAAGATCCACGCCACGAGGCCGATGAGCAGGCTGGGCACGATCAGCAGCAGGGCGATCGTGCGCGGGTCGCTGCGGATCTGAAGCAGCACCCGACCCGCGGTGGCCAGCGTTCGCATCGGGGTCATCGTCTGCCTCCCCTCCGCGAGAGCAGATGCCTCGCAGGCTTCGTCCTCGTGCGGCCGCCAGGGCCGGCCGAATCCCGTTCGATGATCCGGAGGAAGGCCTCTTCGGCCGAGGCGGTCCCCGTGCTTCTCAGCAGCTCGTCGGGGGTCGTGTCGGCGATGATCGCGCCCTCGCGCATGAGCAGCAGCCGGTCGCAGCGCGTGGCCTCGTCCATCACATGGCTCGACACCAGCAGCGTCGTGCCGTCGTCGGCGAGCCGACGGAAGATCTCCCACAGGTCGGCGCGCAGCACGGGGTCGAGGCCGACGGTGGGCTCGTCGAGGACGAGCAGCTCGGGCGATCCGAGCATCGCCGCGGCCAGCGACACCCGGTTGGCCTGCCCGCCCGAGAGCGTGCGCGCCAGCCGATCGGCCTGCCCGACGAGGCCGGTGCGTTCGAGGACGCGGTCGACATCGGCCGGCGGCGCACCCTGGACTCGCGCGAAGTAACGCAGATTGTCCTTGACGCTGAGGTCCTCGTAGATGCTGGCCGCCTGTGTCATGTACCCGACCCGCCTGCGCAGAGGCGCCGACCCGGCCTTGCGGTCCAAGACCGTGACACTTCCGCCTGCGATGATCTGGACTCCGACGACGGCGCGCATCAGCGTGGTCTTCCCGCTGCCGCTGGGTCCCAGGAGTCCGATGATCGCGCCCCGCGGCACCTCGAGGTCGAGCCCGTCGATGACGGTGGAGCGACCCCGGCGAACCCGCAGACCGCGGGCGACGATCGCATTATTCATCATATGATGAATTAGACACCCGGGTGCCGGCCCCGTCAAGACTTGCGGAGGTGCGGATGCTATGCCGAACGGTCGTCGGCTTCTGGGCTGACTCCGTCGAGGTGGCCCTGCACAGCGGGGGCCAGACGCGCCGTCAGCTCATCGACCGACAGCGAGACGAGGGGTTCGAGCTCGAGGACATGGCGGATGATGAGCGCACCGGCCATCTGGGTGAGCACGAGGGTGGCCCGCAGATCCGCCTCGGCGCGCTCGACACCGGTCCTCTCGACCCGTCCTCTGATCGCGCCCTTGAGTTCGCGCAGCAGATACTGCCGGATCAGACGGCCGGCGTCCGAATCGCTCACCGCCGACCGGAGAACGGTCACCCCGATCGACTTCACCGTCGTGCGCTCCCAGGCCATGAGCACTGTGCGCACGAGCGATTCGCCGAGGCGCTCGTCGGGAACCTCGAAGGCCGATCTGACGATGCGATCGGGGCGCACGGGCAACCGGATCACCTCGGCGAACAGCCCCGCCTTGGAGTCGAAGTAATGGTGCACGAGTGCGGCATCGACCTCTGCGCGGCGGGCGATTGCGCGGATCGAAGCCGCGTCATACCCCTTCTGTGCGAACTCGGCCGATGCGGCCTCGGCGATCGCCGCGCGGGCGTCGCCGCTGCCCGCCTTGCGCGGACGCCCCCGCCGACGGGGTGCGGATGCTGACTCGACCATGCGCCTCAGCTTAGTCGGACGGCCGCACAGGCGGCGGCTGTGCTCGGACTCCTCAGCTGTCGGGCTCGGCCTCGTCGGGATCGGGGAGGTTCGACTCGTCTACGGCCTCGTGGGTTCCGTCGGCGTTGCGGTAGAGAGTCACGCCTTCGCTGTCGGCGGCTTCCCTGGCGTCGGCTTCGGTGTCCTCGGCCGTATAGCCCGGCGTGGCTCCGTAGGCGACATCGGGCCCGCTGGCCTTCGCCGCGAATTCGTCGAGACGCTCGTTGACCTTCTGCGCCTTGTCGCGCAGCTCATCCATCCGACCCATTCCTGCACTCCCTTCGTGACAGCGGCGCTCCGCCGAGAGGCTGCCCGGACGCCGGCCCGAGGAGATCGGTCGTGTGCTCACCGTCCGAAGCCCTCGGTCGCTTCCTGGCATCGAACACTTACGTGCATTGTAGTCGTTGTCCATTCCCGTCCGGCGCTCGCGATGAGCGCGCCCCGGACCCTGAAAGGTATGCACAACGATCCGCCGCCGGGATCAAAGGTTCGCAAAACGCGCCTCTGTCCGGTCTCGGCCTCCTGGGCGAGGGTCTTAGCGTGGAGACAGCAGACGTCGCGAAGAAAGGTTCCACGATTCACATGTTCAGGCAGTCGTCGAAGTTGGCCAATGTCCTCTACGACATCCGGGGCCCCGTCCTCGAAGAGGCCCAGGCGATGGAGGCAGCCGGACACACGATCCTCAAGCTCAACATCGGCAACCCCGCCCCGTTCGGCTTCGAAGCGCCCGAGGCGATCGTCCAGGACATGGTCCAGCATCTGCCGGTGACGCAGGGCTATTCGGATTCGCGCGGAATCCTCTCGGCCCGCCGCGCGGTCGTCCAGTACTACGAGACCCGGGGCATCCACAATCTCGGCACCGAGGAGGTCTTCCTCGGAAACGGCGTCAGCGAACTCATCACCTTGAGCCTGCAGGCCCTGTGCAATCCGGGCGACGAGATCCTCGTGCCCGGGCCCGACTATCCGCTGTGGACCGCCTCGGTGGCGCTGTCCGGCGGCACCCCGGTCCACTACCGCTGCGCCGAGGAGGACGCCTGGCAGCCGGATCTGGACGACCTCGAATCGCGCATCACCGAACGCACGCGCGGCATCGTCGTCATCAACCCGAACAACCCCACGGGCGCGGTGTACTCGAAGGAGACGCTGCAGGCGATCGCCGACATCGCCCGTCGCCACGGCCTCATCGTCTTCGCCGACGAGATCTACGAGAAGATCACCTACAACGGCGTCGAGCTGGTCAACATGGCGACCCTGACCGGTGACGACGTGCTGTGCCTGACCTTCTCGGGCCTGTCGAAGGCCTACCGCATCGCCGGCTACCGCTCCGGCTGGCTCGCGATCACCGGGCCCCTGCCCGAGGCGCACAGCTACCTCGAGGGGATCAAGCTGCTCGCGAACATGCGCATGTGCTCGAACGTCCCGGCTCAGCACGCGATCCAGGCGGCCCTGGGCGGGAAGCAGTCGATCGAGGACCTCGTCCTGCCGACCGGGCGCCTCGGCGCACAGATGCAGGTCGCGCATGAGGGACTCAACTCGATCGACGGAGTCTCGGCCCATCGCGCCGACGGCGCCCTGTACATGTTCGCGAAGCTCGACGTCGAGAGGTTCGGCATCACCGACGACGAGCAGTTCGCCCTCGATCTGCTGCGCGAGCAGAAGATCCTCATCTCCCACGGCACGGCCTTCAACTGGCCCAACCCCGATCACTTCCGCCTCGTCACCCTGCCCTCGGTCGAGGTGCTGACCGAAGCGATCGAACGGCTCGACACGTTCCTCTCCGGTTACAGGCAGGTCGCGAAATCCACCTGCGAGCTTCCCATCGTGCGCGAGGAGGAAGCGCGAGGTGCGGCCGGGTGAGCCGGCCCCGCCCGGTCCCTGAGACACTGGAGCCATGGCAGAGGTCGACAGTGGAGTGAAGGGTGTGCCGGAGGCCGCCGTGACCGAGATCGTCGGCGCGCTCTCCCGCGGAATCGACCTCGACCGCGCGGGCCTGACGCACCGCCTCGGCGCGCATCCGGACCTCGTCGACTCCTTCGTCGACCTCCAGGCGACGATGGCCCGGTGGAAGCAGAAGGACCGTGAGCGCTCCGCGCTGCTCGAAAGCGCCTCCGAACTCATCCGCGTGCGGGACACGAAGAAGCTGCTGCAGAAGCTCGTCGATCGCGCCCGCGCGCTCATCGGATGCGATATCGCCTATCTCTCCCAGTACTATCCGGACACCGATGATCTGCGGGTCCAGGCCAGTCAGGGCGCGATCTCGAGCACTCTCAAAAAACTGCGGGTCCCGCCCGGCATCGGCCTGGCCGGTCAGGTGGTGCGCGACCGCGCCGCACACTGGACCTCGAACTACGATCTGACGTCTCTGCCGCACGAACGTCGGGTCGACTCGGCCGTCAGAGCCGAGCGCATGGAGTCCCTCCTCGGTGTCCCGATGGTCGTCGACGGTGAGGTCCTCGGCGCCCTCTTCGCCGCCAACCGCTATGCGCATGACTTCACGACCGACGAGATCACTCTGCTCTCGGCACTGGCCGACCATGCCTCCGTCGTACTCAAGACGGCACGGCTGATGGGAGAGCTCGCCGAGGCTGCCCGGGCGTCCGCGGACGCCGAGGAATCGGCCGCCGCTCAGGCGAGCACGCTCCAGCGGCTCGTCGAGGTCGAAGAGCACCTGACCCAGCTCGTCCTGCAGGGCCAGGGCGTCCCGGCGGTCAAGGACACCATCTCGCAGATGCTCGACGCCGAGGTGCTCGTCGTCGACAGCGAGCGCCTCGGCTCCCCCGACTTTCCCGCCGAGGAGCGCTTCTTCACCGGCCTCACGGTCGACCGAGCCGATATCGTCTCGGCACTGAGTCGCAGCCGAGAGACCGGGCGGAGCGCGCAGGTCGCCGATGCGGGGAACCTGCTCGTCGCCTCGGTGGCCTCCCACCGCCGTCAGCACAGCGGACTGTTCGTCCGCTTCCATGGCGAACCGGCGAACGGGGACGCGAACATCGTGGCCCAGGCGGCGCAATCCCTCGCTCTCATCCGCATGAACGAACAGGCCCGCGCCGATGCGGAGAACCGTGTCCGCGGGGAACTCGCCGTCGACATCATCGCCGGCACCCGCGACCTGGATGAGCTCGAGGCTCGCTCTCGGGCCGGCGGCTTCAGCCTCCTCGGCCCCTGGCGGCTGATGACGATTCAGGGCGGTGCCGACATCGATGACAGCATCGGGCCACGTCTGGCCCGCATCGAACCGCGGATTCTGCTGACTCAGCGCTCGCCCGGGCTCACCGCCCTCATCCCGAGCTCGGTGCTGCGCGAAAGGCCGACTCTGGACGCACTGTTCGCCGAGTCCGATGCCCTCGCCGGTGCCCTTGCGGTCATCTCCGGCACCGACTGCGAGCGGGCCCAGCTGCGCCGCGTCGAGGACGAGATGTGGTCGTGCATCCGCATCCTCAACTCCCTCGGCGTCGACGAGGGATTCCACCCGGCCGAGGACTTCGCCCCCTACACCGCGATGTTCGGCACCGCTCCGGAACAGGTGGAGAGGTTCATGGACCGCATGCTCGGCCCCCTGCGTGAGTGGGATCATCAGCACTCCGCCGAACTCCTGGCCACGCTGCGGGAGTACTTCGACTCCGGTGCGAGCATCCGAGGCACGGCGGACCGCATGGCCGTGCACGTCAACACCGTCAAACAGCGGCTGGAAAGAGCCGACCGCGTCCTCGGCGACGGATGGAGAGCCCCGGAACACGCCTTTCGGCTTCAGGTCGCGCTTCGCCTGGACCGGCTGAAGCAGTCTTCCTGATCCTCCGGCAGACTCTGTAGCCCTCTCATCGGAACTGCCACCGTGGTCGTTTGGCCGAAACAGCCATGATTTCGCGCCCATCATGTCCCGAACGGACATGGTGGAGTCGATATCTCCATGGTTGACTGATCTCTCGCGAAGGATCCCCGATCGACGGTGGCTGTCGGTCGACGACGAACCGAGTGGAGACACACGATGGCAGAGAACAGCCGCATCGCCGGCTTCCGGAACATGACGGTCGACGAACGCAGAGCGGCCATAGCGGATGCGACCGAGCTCGAGGCCGAGTCCTTCGCGCAGATGGATGCCACCGCCTTCGCCCCGGAAGCGGCCGCCGACCTCAGCGAGAACGTCATCGGAGTGTTCTCCCTTCCCCTCGGCACAGCCACGAACTTCACGATCAACGGCACCGATGTGCTCGTGCCCATGGCGACCGAAGAGGCCTCGGTCATCGCCGCCGCGAGCAATGCCGCCCGGATGGCGCGCCCGCAGGGCGGTTTCTCCACCAGCTCGACCCGCCCGGTCATGCAGGCCCAGATCCAGCTGATCAACGTCGCCGACCCCCATGCCGCACGCACCCGGATCCTCGAACGACAGGCCGAGATCATCGACCTCGCCAACGCGCAGGACCCCAAGCTCGTCGAGGTCGGCGGCGGTGTCACCGGACTCGAGGTCCGCCTCGTCGAGGCCCGATCGGAGACCTACTTACTCGTCCACCTCCTCGTCGACGTCCGCGATGCGATGGGAGCGAACGCGGTGAACACGATGGCCGAGGCCGTGTCCGACACCGTGGCCGCCATCGCCGAGGGAGAGGCGCTTCTGCGGATACTGACGAACAAGGCCGACCGTCGTCTCGCACGGGCCCGGGCCGTCTTCGACCGCGAGCTGCTCGGCGGTGAGGAGGTCATCGACAACATCCTCCACGCCTTCGAACTCGCCGCCGCCGACCCCTACCGAGCGGCCACTCACAACAAGGGCATCATGAACGGGGTCTCGGCCGTCGTCCTGGCCACCGGCAACGACACCCGCGCCGTCGAGGCCGGCGCTCATTCCCACGCTGTGGTCGACGGACGCTACACCTGCCTGTCGAGGTTCGAGAAGAACGCCGCCGGCGACCTCGTCGGCACCCTCGAGATGCCGATGCCGGTCGGCCTCGTCGGCGGGGCCACGAAGGTCCACCCCGCCGCACGCGCGGCCCTGCAGATCGCCGAGGTCTCCACCGCGCAGGAGCTCGCCGAGATCATCGTCGCCACCGGCCTGGCCCAGAACCTCGCGGCCCTGCGGGTGCTGGCCACCGAGGGCGTGCAGCGCGGGCACATGTCCCTGCACGCGAAGAACCTCGCCGCCTCCGCCGGAGCCACCGCAGACGAAAGTGCGATCATCGTCGCCAGGCTGATCGAGGAGAAGACCTTCCGATTCGACCGCGTCCAAGCGCTGCTCACCGAACTCCGCTCCGGCGGTGCCCGGTGACCGCCGTCCTGCCGCAGCGGGTCCCGCAGCCGGACCTGCCCTCCCGCGTCAGCATCTGCGAGGTCAGCGCCCGCGACGGACTGCAGGCCGAATCGCGCACGCTTCCGGTGTCCGTGCGCCTCGAACTCATCCGCCGCCTCGCCGAGGCGGGGCTGACCTGCATCGAGGCCGGCAGCTTCGTGTCGACTCGAGCGGTCCCCCAGATGGCCGATACGAGATCCGTCCTCGCCGGGCTCGACCTAAGCGCCGAGGCCGCCTACCCCGTCCTCGTTCCCAACCAGCGGGGGCTGAAGGACGCCGTGGCCGCCGGCGCGGTCGATGTCTCCGTATTCATCAGCGTCACGGAATCGTTCTCGCAGGCCAACCTCGGCGGCTGCCTGAGCGAGACCACCGAGCGCGGCCTCGAGACCGCACGGACGGCCGCGGCAGCGGGCCTGCGTGTGCGCGGCTATCTGTCGATGGTCTTCGGCGACCCCTGGGAAGGTGCGGTCGAACCGGAACGTGTCGCAGCCGCCGCTCGCGACCTCCTCGATGCCGGCTGCACGAGCGTCTCGCTGGGCGACACCATCGGCACCGCCACTCCCGGACATGTCAGCCTCGTTCTGGAGACATCGGTCCGCGCCGGGGTCCCGATCGAGGCGATCGCCCTGCACACCCACAACACGTTCGGCCAGGCGCTGGCGAATGTCTACGCCGCGCTCCAGCTCGGAGTGCGGCAGTTCGACTCCTCTGCGGGCGGGGTCGGAGGATGTCCGTTCGCCGGCAGCGCGACCGGTAACCTGGCCACCGAAGACCTCCTGTGGATGCTCGACGGCCTGGGAATCTCCACAGGGGTCGACATCGACGCGGTGGCCGCGACGAGCCGGTGGCTGAGCGAGCAGCTCGGCCGAGAGCTCTCATCGGCGACCCCCGCCGCCGTCCTCGGCCGGCAGCCTGCTGCCCGCCGCTGACAGCCTGCTGCCCGCCGCCGGCTGACGGCCGTCAGCTGCAGCCTGCAGCTGACGGCAGCCGGCCGCACCGAACCGTCCCTGACCGCCCGCGACCCATAAGAAGGCAGGCAACGATGCCGCAACTCCTCGAAGTGTGGAACGACACCGTCGATCCCAAGCACCTGACCGGCGGGATCGCCATCGGCGTCGGAATCGCCGTCCCGGCGTTCCTCATCTCCGATCATCTCTTCAGCGCCTCCGGCGGCGACGAGGCGCTGTCCCATTCCTACGCTCTGCTCATCGGCATCGTCGGCTGCGTCCTCGGCGCCGTCATCGCAGGCGTCCTCTTCAAACCCAAACGTGTGATCACGACCTCGGCCGCCGATACGCGCAGCCGCCAGGAGGTCATCGACGAGATCGTCGAGGAGTACGGAGAGCTCGGCGATCCGCGCGAGCTGGGCCCCCGGGCGCAGGCGGAGATCCGCGCTCTCGGCCTGTTCGAGGCCCTCGTCGACAACTATGAGGCGCATCAGCGTGGGAAGGACGGCCGGCAGTGAGCGCAGAGCTCCTCGAACCCATCCTCTGGGCGGTCGGGATGGCGCTGCTGGCCGCGGTGCTCTTCACCGGCATCGGCCTGATCTCCGGCACCGATGAGACGGCGATCGTCGCACCCCTGGCGCTGCTGGTCATCCTCATCGGCGTCCCTCCGGCCGGAGTCATCGCCTTCTTCCTCGCCGCGATCATCTCCAAGCACATCTCCCACGCCGTGCCCACCACGCTGCTCGGCATCCCCGGGGACACCACGGCGGTGCCGATGCTGCGCGAGGCGCAGCTGCTGCGCTCCCTGGGCATTCCCCACATCGCGCTGCAGAAGGCGATCTCCGGCGGGGTGGTCTCCGTCGTCATCGCGATCCCGCTGTCGATCCTCTTCGCCCTCGTGCTCACCCCCTTCGCCGAGGCCATCGGCGCGGCCGCTCCCTGGATCTTCATCGCCGCCGCCGTCCTCGTCGCCTACACCTCGAAGGGCAGGCTCGCCGCGGTCGCCGCCCTCATCCCCTTCGTGCTGCTCATCGTCGGCCTCCAGGCCTTCATCATGGAGCAGAAGGAGGCCACCTTCACAACCTCCTTCTTCCTCGGCATCGCCACCGGCCCGCTCATCTTCGACCTCTTCGCCGCCCTGTCCCCGGTCGGCCGGCGAGCAATGGCACAGTCGGGCAAGCGGGAGTTCGCCCTCGCCCCGGATGTGCGACCAGCGGGCAGCGGACGGCTGCCGAACCCCTTCAAGGTCTTGGACGGCAAGCAGCTGGCCTACACCAGCGGCTCGGCGGCCATCACGAGCGCGACCTTCGTCTTCTCCCCCGTGGCCATGGCCGTGCTCATGGGCGAGATCGCCGGAAGCCGGATCAAGAACGGCTACCACCGTCTGACGACGGTCATCACCGTGCGCAACGGCACCACGGAGTCGACCTATATCGCGGAGACGCTGATCCCCCTCATCGCGATCGGCCTGCCGCTGTCCCCGATGGCAGCAGGTCCGGCCGCACCGCTGTTCAACGCTCCGCCGGTCTACACGCTCGATACGGAATCTGGGACGAGCAGCAATCTGCACGATCTCCTCTCGACCGGTCAGTTCGCGCTCTTCTCCGTCATCGCGGCCGTCATCGCCATCGTGATCGCCTATCCGTTCGTGATGACCAACGCCCACCGGGCCGCGACGTGGGTCATGCGATCGGTCTCCCATGAGGCGATCATCACCGGATTCGCGGCCCTTATCTGCGTCATCTGCCTCTACGAGGGCGGGCTGCTGGCCCTGGGCGTGACCATCACCGTCGGCCTCGTCGGCGGTCTGTTCAACCGGATGATCGGCATGCACGCCGGCGTCCAATTCATGGGCTACTACGTCGCAGTGCTCACCGTGCCCGCGCTGCTGGCCCTCTGAGCCGCGGCGCTCGACCTCCGTTTGTGGTCACTCCGCCGAGGCCACGCGCCCGTTTCGGCTGTTTCGCCTCGGCGGAGTGACCACAGACGCGGCTTTCACCGGCTCACCGCCATCTCCGGGTGACCGTGCGGACGTCAGCGACCACCTCGGCGATGGCGGAATCGTGGGCATCGGCGATCGGATCGTGCCGGGTCCTCCCCTTCTGCTTGGACCGCGAGACGAGCAGCACGTCCCGGCGGCAGGCGCTCAGGGGCATCGGAATGACCTCGATGTCCGGATCGGCCGACAGGGAGGACTCGGGGATCATCGCGACCGCCAGACCGGCCGAGATCATCCGGTTGATGGCCGCGTAGTCGTCCATCCGCATCCCCACTCGCGGCTCGAAGCCGGCAGCGAGGCAGAAGGACCGGACCACTTCGTCGATGGCGTCGCCGGGATCGATGCTGAAAGCCCAGGTCTGGGACACGAGCACGGTGAGGTCGGGCAGGCCGTGGTCATCGACGGCGATCGGTCCGATGGACTTCGGCACGCACAGGAACAGCCGTTCGGAGTACAGGTGCGCCGAGCTCAGCGTGGTCGGGATCCAGGTCCTGTCGATATCGGTCGACACGAGCAGCGCGAGGTCGAGGTGGCCGGACTCGAGCCGGGAGACGAGCTTCGCATGCTCGTCCATCGTCACGTCGAGGGCCGCGGTGAGCATCTCGGTCCGCTCACCTGCGACCGCCTCGTCGCGGGTAAGCCAACGGGGACGGTGCTGCAGCTGGTCGTGCAGGCGCGGAATGACGCGGGCGCCGACCGTGGGCACCGCGCCGATCCTGACCGGCACCGCCTGGGACTCGCGCCACAGCGCCACCTCCGCGCCGAGGCGGTCGCACAGCCCGAGGATCTCGCCGGCTCGCGAGACCACGAGGCTGCCCACGGTCGTCGGATGCGAACCGCGCGGAGTGCGGTCGAGGAGTGTGGCACCGAGCGCGCGTTCGAGGCTGCGCAGGTGATGATTGACGGTCGGCTGGCTCCACTGCAGCTTCGCGGCCGCCCCGGCCACGGATCCGGCCTCGGCGACGGCACGCAGAGCGGTGAGGCCGCGAGTATCCAGAGGTTCCATTGCTCTCCCCTCTCCAGTTCAATACTGACTATAGAGCAATCGAGGAAACTTGGTATTCTCCTCGCCCTGCTCTTCTCCCTAGCCTGGGAATATGACCGTGCACCAGGACTCCCCCATGACCCCGGCCCCGCACTCCCCCGCAGGACCCTCGACGCATCCCACTGAGGCGCAGACCCGCGCGCCCTATGCCGAGGCGCTGGCACACGCGGCCCACCGCGACTCCCTGTTCCTGTCCACCCCCGGACACGGAGGCACGAGCGAAGGCATCTCCGCTGGTCAGGCCGAATACTTCGGCGAACACACCCTCTCCCTGGACATCCCCCCGCTCTTCGACGGCATCGACCTCGGCTCACACACCCCGAAGGACGAAGCCCTCCAGCTGGCCGCCGAGGCCTGGGGTGCCCGGCGCACCTGGTTCCTCACCAACGGCTCCTCACAGGGCAATCGCATGGCGGCCCTGGCCATCGGCGCCCTCGGCACCGGCGTCGTGGCCCAGCGCAGCGCCCATTCGAGCTTCATCGACGGCATCGTGCTGGCCGGACTCAACCCCGGCTTCGTCTTCCCGAACGTCGACGAGGTCAACGGAATCGCCCACGGCGTCACCCCCGATGCGCTGCGACAGGCCATTCGGAGCCATCCGGAGCCCGTCACCGCCGTCTACCTCGTGACCCCGAGCTACTTCGGCGCCGTGGCCGATGTCGCAGCCCTCGCCGAGGTGGCCCATGCCGCCGGTGCGGTGCTGATCGTCGACGCCGCCTGGGGCGCCCACTTCGGCTTCCACCCCGACCTGCCCGCATCCCCGGTGACGCAGGGAGCAGATATCGTCATCATGAGCACGCACAAGCTCGCGGGCTCGCTCACCCAGTCCGCACTGCTCCACTTAGGCGACACCGAACTCGCCGATCGGCTCGAACCGGCACTCGCCCAGGCCTTCATGATGACGGCCTCGACCAGCGAGAACGCTCACCTGCTGGCCTCGATCGACGTCGCCCGACGCGAACTCATGACCTCCGGCGAGGCGATCACGCAGTCACTGGAGAACATCCGCCACGTGCGAGCCCAGCTCGAGGCGACCGAGCGCTACCACCTGCTGTCCGGCGAGTTCCTCGGCCACGCCGATGTCGTCGACATCGACCCGTTCCGCCTGCCCATCGACATCACCGCCACGGGCCTCGACGGCCACACGGTGCGCAAACGTCTGGCCGAGGAATTCGACATCTTCCCCGAGATGTCGACGGCCACCACGCTCGTCGCCCTCATCGGGATCGGCAAGTCCCCGGACATCGAGCGGCTCATCGACGCCCTGGAGACACTCCGCCTCGAAACCGCTGCGCACGCCGATGCCGAAGCCGCTCAGCCTGCGAACGCCGCCGGCGGACTCCCGCCGCTGCCCACCGCGGGCCGATTGGCGATGACGCCTCGTGCGGCCTACTTCGCCGAATCCGAACTCGTCACCGCCGCCGAGGCGGTCGGCCGAGTGAGCGTGAGCTCGCTGGCCGCTTACCCGCCCGGCATTCCGAACGTCCTTCCCGGCGAGGAGATCACCGCGGAGACCGTCGCCTTCCTCCGAGCCGTGGCCGCCAGCCCTTCGGGACATGTCCGCGGCAGCAGCGATCCCGAATTAGGATACTTTCGAGTAACCAAATTCTGAGGCTGCTGCCATGCCGATCCACCGCTGATCACACTGCTCGCCCACCCAGAATCCACTCCGCCATCACCCGCGCAGGCCGTTGTCCCCACTGGGAACGACGGCCTCGTCGCTTCCTGGGAATCTCATTTCTCCCCCGCCGAACGTCCGTACGTCTGTCATACTCGTTTCTGTGATCTGGCTCACGAATCTTATTGACATGCCTCAGCGATCACGTAAGGATGATTCGCGTTGTTCGAAACCGAACGCCTCGTCGCCGAGCCCCCTCGGCGGCCATGAATATGTCGAAATGAGGACCCACTCATGACAACCGAACATGCTGATTCCGCCGCGGAGGGCAAGAGACCCCCTCGCAGAATGCGGAAGGCGATGAAGAAGCGCCTCAAGGAAGAGCACTGCATCCTCGTCGAACCCAAGTCGATTCGCACCGCGATCGGGGGGACCACCGTCGGCAACTTCATGGAGTGGTTCGATTTCGGTGTCTACGGCTATCTCGCCGTGACGATGACGTCCGTCTTCACCGAAGGCATGGACAAGCAGATGGGCCTGCTCGTGACGCTGCTCGGCTTCGCGGTCTCCTTCCTCGTGCGTCCGCTCGGCGGAATGGTGCTCGGACCCCTCGGTGACAAGATCGGCCGCCAGAAGGTCCTCTTCTTCACGATGGCCACGATGGCCACGGCGACCGCCCTCATCGGTGTGCTGCCGACCGCAGCGCAGGTCGGGCTGTGGGTCATCGTGCCCCTCTACCTGCTCAAGATGATCCAGGGCTTCTCGACCGGCGGCGAGTACGCCGGAGCCACTACCTACGTATCGGAGTTCGCGCCCGACAAGTCCCGCGGATACTGGGCCTCATGGCTCGATGTCGGCTCCTACCTCGGCTTCGCCGCCGGTGCCGGCACCGTGGCCATCACCACCGTGATCAGCACCGGCATCGCGGGCGAGAACGCGATGGTCGACGGCGGCTGGAGGATTCCGTTCCTCGTCGCCATCCCGCTCGGCGCGGTCGCGATCTGGTTCCGCATGAAGATCCCCGAGACCCCGAGCTTCGAAGCGAACGAGGATGCGGGTCTCATCACGAAGGACAAGGACGATCAGTACGCCCGTCACGGTCTCCTCGGCGTGGTCCGTCACTTCTGGAAGGAGATCCTCCTCGGGATCGCGATCGTCGCGGGCTCGCAGACAGTGGGCTACGCGCTCACGAGCTTCATGCCGACCTACCTCGAGGAGACCGTCAAGGTCTCGAGCGTCCAGGCCGCCGTCGTCACCATCCCGGTGCTCGTGATCATGTCGGCCTGCCTGCCGCTCATCGGCAAGCTCTCGGACAAGCTGGGTCGCAAGTTCGTCTTCATGGTCGCTGCCGGCGCCACGATCGTGCTCATCGTCCCGGCCTTCGCGGTCATGCAGATCGGCACGATGGCCGCCGTGACGATCGCGCTCTTCATGGTCGCGATCCCGGCTGGCTTCTACATCGCCTGCCTCGCCTCGACGCTGCCGGCCCTGTTCCCGACTGCCTCGCGCTACGGTGCGATGGGTCTGACGTTCAACCTCGGCGTGTCCCTGTTCGGCGGCACCACTCCGCTGTTCGCACAGGCGCTCATCGACCTCACGGGCAACTCGTACATGCCAGCGTTCTACATCATGTTCTTCTCCGTGATCGCCTTCGTCGCCGTGTGCTTCATCAAGGAATCGGCTCGTCGTCCTCTCCTCGGGTCCTTCCCGACGGTGGAGACGCGGGAGGAGGCCGTCGAGCTCGTGGCCGGTCAGGATGAGAATCCCGATCTCGACCCCGACACGATGCCGATCCCGGTCATCCACGAAGCGAGCAGGTGAGCCCGGCACCAAGGTGACACCGTCGAGGCGGGTCACCTCGGTGGCGACCGGCGGACGGTCGGCGGACCGGAGGCAGTCGGCGAGCCTGTGACGGTCGACGGACTGAGACGGCCGACGGACTGAGACGGCCGACGGGCTGAGGCGGCCCGCGGACGGCTTCAGTGCCCGACGTCCTCCCCGCGACGGAAGAAGTAGAGGTTGCCGGTGACGAGCTCAGCGACCTCATCGGCGCGTCCGGCTTCGATGAGGTCGACGATGACCGGCAGCTCGCGGGCGGAGTCGACGGCGATGCGATCGATCTCCGCCTTCACATTGAACAGTCGGGACTGATCGCGCAGGCGCAGGCTGATGTCGGCGGCCCGAGCCCCGAGCCCGTATTCGAGCAGGGCCTCGTGGAAGCGGCGATCATGCGTGTAGAACTCTGCCACATCACCTGCGTCGGCGGCCGCAACGGTCTCCGCCGCATGCTCCCGCAGGCGGGCGAGCGCCTCTCCGACGTCCACTGCGAGGATGTTCTCCTCGGTCACGACCGCCTCGCAGAGACGGCGCACAGCAGGCACTGCCAGGAGCACCCGGATGCGGATGATCTCCTCGAGATCGGCCTCGGTGACCGGCACGAGCCGGAAGCCGCGATTCGGCACCGCCTCGACGGTGCCCTCGGTGACCAGCGCCATCATCGCCTCACGGACCGGGCTGAGCGACATGCCCAGCTGCTTGGCCAGACCCGCGGCCGAATAGATCCGATCCTCGGCGAGCTCACCGGCAGTGATGGCATCGCGGATGATCGCCAGCGCCTGCTCCCGCAGCGACTCGGTCCGCGGCCTCGCTCGCTCCATCTCGCCTCCTCCTCGGCACGGAAATCTGCGCGCTCCTCGGCCCAGAGTTCTGCGTGCTCCTGGGCACAGAGCCCTGCACGTTCCTCGACCCAGAACCCTGCGAGGTCGACACGCATTCAACTATTGACAGCATAACCACGAGGTCGCACGATGGAGGTAGGTAGTCGGTAACCGATTACCTCTCGCAGCTCCGTCAGCGGAGCCGTTCCTGCGATGAAGGAGGAACCCATGACCGCCGATCCCCGGCTCGGCACGTCCGCCGACCCCCAGCTCGGCACGTCCGTCGATCCGCTGCTCCAGCCCTTCGACCTCAAAGGCCTGACCCTGCGCAATCGCATAGTCTCGACCTCACACGAACCCGCCTACACCGAACTCGGCATGCCCAAGGACCGCTACCGCCTCTACCACCGGGAGAAGGCCCGCGGCGGAGTCGGACTGACCATGATCGGCGGCTCGGCCATCGTATCCAAGGACTCCCCGGCCGCCTTCGGCAACATCGACCTGTCCACCGACGAGGTGGTGCCGTGGCTGTCCGCGATCGCCGAGGACTGCCACTCCGAGGGCGCGGCGATCATGATCCAGACGACGCATCTGGGACACCGCTCCTCGAACTTCGCCGGAGACTGGCTGCCGCTGGTCTCGGCCTCGCGGACTCGGGAGGCCGCACACCGCTCGTTCACGAAGGCGATCGAGGACTTCGACATGGACCGGATCGTCTCGGACTTCGCCGCCGCGGCCGCGCGGGTCGCCGCGGCCGGACTCGACGGACTCGAGATCATGCACGCCGGCCACCTGCTCGATTCCTTCCTCGCCGCGTGGCTCAACGAACGCGACGACGAGTACTCCGGTGAGCTGGAGAACCAGATGAGGTTCCCGCTGCGCATCATCGACGCGGTCCGGGCGGCCGTGCCCGAGGACTTCCTCGTCGGCATCCGCATGGCTGTCGACGAACGCCGCGCCGACGGCATGGACGAGGCCCGAGCCGCCGAGGTCCTGACCACCTACACCGCCCACGGCATCGACTTCCTCAGCCTCAATGTGGGCACGATCAGCTCCGATCGGGAACTCGCCGAGGCGATCCCCGGGATGGGCACGCCCGCGGCGCCGTGGCTCGAGACCTGCCGCCGCATCCGCGAGGCCATCGACATCCCCGTCCTCCACGCCGCCCGCATCTCCGATGCCGCGACCGCCCGGTTCGCCCTCGAGGACGGCTGCCTCGACCTCGTCGGGATGACCAGGGCGCAGCTGGCCGATCCGCATCTCGCGCGCAAGATCGCCGAGGGCCGGGAGGACGACATCCGGCCGTGCGTGGGGGCGAACATGTGCCTCGACTCGATCTACACCTCCGGCTCGGCGACCTGCATCCACAATCCCGCCAGCGGTCGCGAGGCCGAACTGCCGCAGGAGATCCCCCACGACGCCGAGGCGGGACCCAAGCACGTGGTCGTCATCGGGGCCGGCCCCGCCGGTCTCGAGGCGGCTCGGGTCGCCGCCGTCCGCGGGCACCGGGTGACGCTGCTCGAGGCCGATGACGCGCCCGGCGGACAGGTGCGCATCGCGGCCCGCTCGCAGCGCCGCCGCGACCTCATCGGCATCATCGACTGGCGCGTCCAGCAGTGCGCGAAGCACGGCGTCGATCTGCGGCTGAATGCCTTCGCCGAGGCGGCCGAGGTCCTCGCCCTCGAACCAGACGTCGTCATCATCGCCACCGGCGGGATCCCCGACTCCGCATATCCCTTCCGCGACCAGGGCCCGTCCTTCGACGTCTGGGACGTCATGGATGATCGGCTGCGATCGAAGCAGCGGGTGCTCGTCTTCGACGATCACGGGTTCTACCCCGCCCTCGACGCCGTCGAGCGTCTGGCCAGAGCCGGGCAGCAGGTCACGTACGTCAGTCCCGAACGCACGATCGGGATCGATGTCGGGTCGATGAATTCCCCGGCCTATCTGCAGGTGTTCTCCGAGTTCGGAGTCGAGGTCCGCCTCGGCGAGCGATTGGCCGCGAAGCCGCGGATCGAAGGTTCCGAGATCGTGGCGAGGCTGCGCCACGAGTACTCGGACCGCGAGTCCGAACTCGTCACCGATGCCGTGGTCGTCGACTTCGGGACGACGCCGAACGATGAGGTCTATTTCGAGCTCAAGCCCCGGTCGAGCAATCATGGGTCGACCGATATCGACGCCTGGGTGAACGGGAGATCTCAGCCCGCCGAGCCAGACGCGGGGTTCAGGCTCTACCGCATCGGCGATGCCGTCGCCTCCCGCAACGTCCATGCCGCCGTGCTCGAGGGGCTGCGAGTGGGGATGGGCCTGTGACGAGACGAACTGCGATCTGCAGCAGCGTCGACTATCACACGGCCGGGGAGCCCTTCCGCATCATCGCCGATCCGCCGGTCGAGGCCCCCGGTGCCTCGGTAGCCGAGAAGCGAGCTCGCGCGGTGTCCGGGTCGGCCCTCGACGATCTGCGTCGGCTGCTGTGCTTCGAACCGCGCGGTCATGCGGACATGTACGGCGGCTTCATCACCGCACCCGACGACGCCGATGCGGACTTCGGCGTGCTGTTCTGGCACAAGGACGGCTTCTCCACCGCCTGCGGTCACGGAACCATGGCGCTGGGCGCATGGGCCGTCGAGTCCGGACTCGCAGCGGCCGAGCCGTCCGGACTCACGGAGGTCCGCATCGACGTGCCCTCGGGGCGGGTGAATGCGCAGGTGCACACCGATTCGGCCGGAGAGGTCACCTCGATTGATTTCGTCAATGTCCCCAGCCGGCTCGTCGCCACCGGGATCACGGTCGACACGGGCCGCGGACGGCTGTCGGTCGACCTCGCCTGGGGCGGGGCGCTCTACGCCCTCGTCGACGGCGACCGCC
This sequence comes from Brevibacterium renqingii, assembly GCF_017808095.1. Classification (NCBI taxonomy): domain Bacteria; kingdom Bacillati; phylum Actinomycetota; class Actinomycetes; order Micrococcales; family Brevibacteriaceae; genus Brevibacterium; species Brevibacterium renqingii. The sequence continues at coordinate 271,842 of NZ_JADBHG010000002.1, forward strand.
TCGGGCTCGACGTCGTGCCCGAGGACCTCGGTGAGCTCATCGCCCTCGGACGCGAGGTCAAGGCAAGCCTCGCCGGCCACCCGGAAACCGCGCATCCCGTCGATGAGCGCCTGTCGGGCGTCTACGGCACGATCATCGTCAACCGCTTCGGCACCACGGACACCGGCGAACTGCACCAGCGCAATGTCACGGTCTTCGCCGATGGCCAGGTCGACCGTTCCCCGTGCGGTTCCGGCACGGCAGCCCGCATCGCCGCACTGCACGCCTCCGGGGAACTCGTCCCGGGGCAGACGCTCATCCATGACTCGATCATCGGCACGCGCTTCCGCGCCCGAGTGCTCGAGGAGACGGCCGACGGAGTCGTCCCCGTCGTCGCAGGCACCGCCCACCGGGTTGCGAGCACGAGCTTCGAGCTCGACCCCCGCGACGCTCTGGTGCCCGGCTTCGTGCTCAGATGAGCCGGATCACCGAAGCGGCACGGCGTGTCCGGTCCGAACCCTTGACAGCACCCGAGGTGCCGATAGGCCGTGCGTCTAGGCCCCGAACACCGTGGCCCGCAGCCTCGACTTCGCCTCGTCGTCGAGGAATGCGGCCGCGATCGAGTTCTCGACGAACCACGCTTCATCGACTGTGGTCATCAGCTCGCCCGCGATGTCCATCTCCCTGCGCAGAGTGGTCGGGAACAGAGCGGGGTCGTCAGAGTTGATCGAGACTCTCAGACCGGCATCCACCATGGCGGCCACGGATTCCCTGCGCCAGTCGATGAGCGCACGGCGCGAGGTCGTGAAGGCCACATTGAAGATGGTTCCCCGCTCGGCACAGCGCGCGACGATCTCGGGGCTGCGGAGGATCTGATAGCCGTGATCGATACGGTCGCAGCCGAGGACGTCGATCGCCGTCGTCACGGTCTCCGCGGTCGGTGCGTGCTCGCCGGCGTGGGCGGTCCGGAAGAGACCGTGCTCGCCCGCCAGCCGGAACGCCTCGGCGAATTTCTCCGGCAGGCCCGCGAGCTCATAGAAGTCGAGTCCGATGCCGACGACATCGGGGCACGGGTGGGCGATCACGGTCTCGACCATCTCCGCCGCCACCTCGGCGGTGTCCTCCCGGTTGACGGCGGCGACGGCGCGGCCGTCGACTCCGAGCTCGTCGCGTGCCCGCGCGAACCCGTCGGAGATGCCTGCGGTCATCGCTGTGTAGTCGACGCCGGCCTGCATGTGGACGGAAGGGCTGAAGGCGAGCTCCGCATAGCACAGTCCGCTGTCGCGCTGCCCGTCCTCGAGCGCCTCGAAGACGACGCGGGCGAAATCCTCACGTCTCCGGAGGCTGGCCGAGATGAGCTCGTAGACGCGCAGCAGCGGAAACCAGGGGCCGCGGGTGCTCTCCTCTTCCGTGGGGTCGGAGTTGATCCGCGGATACAGCTGACCGGCCGGCAGGGGCAGCTCCACTCCGTTCGCGTCGGCCAGCTCGGCCAAGGTTTCGGCCCGCACGGTGCCGGGCAGGTGGAGATGGAGATCGATGAGGGGCAGCACGGTGTCGCACCTTTCCTTGGTCATTGGCTCGCCGGTGACTCGCAGCGGCGAACCGGCGGAGGGAGATCTGGGGTCTTCAGGCGATGGCGATGAAATAGTAGACGAGGAACGGAGTCATCACCCACATGCCGGGATGGATCTCCCGCCACTTGCCGGCCAGGAGCTTGATCGGCACATAGGCGAGCAGCCCGGCTGCGATCCCCGTGCCGAAGTTGCCCCACAGCAGGGTGCAGATGAGCACGATCACTGCGGGGATGAGCTCGGTGAGATCATCGGAGTCGATCCGGCGGAAGCCCGCGGCGATGGTCAGGCCCACCACGATGACGACCGGGGCCGTCGCTGCCGAGGGGATCGCCGCCGCCAGCGGTGTCGCGAAGAGCAGAAGCGCGAAGCATGCGGCCGCCCACAGTGAGGACAGACCGGTGCGGCCGCCTGCCTCGACTCCTGCCGTCGACTCCGCGTAGGTGGTCACCGAGGGAGCTGCGAACAGCGAGCCGCCGATGATCGTGCACGAATCGACGAGGAACGGTCGCTTCGGATCGATGGCACCGCCGTCCGGCTTCGCTGCCCGTCCCATCGTGTCCGTGACCGTCATGATCACGCCGGTCGTCGAGAAGAACTCGGAAGCGAAGAACGCAAAGAGGAACGGCAGGTAGTGCGGCGACAGCGATTCGACGAGGTCGACGTGCATGAACAGCGAACCGTCGATGGTCGGCAGCGCGACGGGCAAGCCCTCGAGGTGGGTCAGACCCAATGGAATGCCGACGAGCGTCGCGGCGATGATGACGATGATGAAGCTGCCTCGGACCTTTCGGGCGTTGAGCGCCACGAGCACGACGACGCCGGCCAGGGTGACCAGTGCCGCGGAGCTGGAGAGATCGCCGAGTTCGAGTGAGCTCTCTCCGGGCTGGACGAGCCCGGCCGAGCGGAACCCGACGAAGGCGATGAAGACGCCGATGGCCGGTCCGATGGCCATCCGGATCGAGTGCGGGATGATCCGGGTGATCAGACTGCGGATGCCGAAGAGCGTGAGGAGCAGGAAGATGACGCCCGACCACAGCACCATGCCCATGGCGACGGGATAGGACACTTCGCCGTCGAGGACGAGGGTGTAGGCGACGAGGGAGACGCCGCCGAGGCCGGGGGCGAGCACCATCGGCAGATTGCCGAAGATGCCCATGGCCGCAGTGCCGAGGATGACCACGATGATCACGCTCGTCGTCACGGCTCCGACGGGCAGCCCCGCGTCGGAGAGCATCCCGGGGATGACCACGACCGTGTAGGCGGTCGCCAGGAACATGCTCAGTCCGGCCACGAATTCGCCTGAATACGTGGAACCGCGGGCGACGACGGGAAACCTCAGCCACTTCCGCTCGGTCGAGTCGCCGTCGCCGTCCGCGTCGCGAACCTCGCCGGCTGTCTGTCTCTGGGCCACAGTTGTCTCCTCGCTGCGGTGAAGCATTCCCGATCGGTCATCTCGTCTGTGCGTCGAACAGTGCATGTAAGCGCTTGCATAAGTATGTGCGAGGCCTGCTGAAGCGGTCAAGGCGTCTCATCTCCAGCTTCCAGGCATCCCTGACTGCGGCTGGGGTATCTTGGCAGGGACAGGCGACCGCAGGAAGGATCGACAGTGGTGACTCTGGCCGATGTCGCTCGCCAGGCGGGCGTCTCCTTGGCGACCGCCTCGCGGGTGTTCGGCAGGCCGGAGATGGTCGGCGCTGAGACCACCGCAAGAGTCATCGAGGTCGCAGACCGACTCGGCTATATCGCCAACTCGACCGCACGGGCCCTGGCCAGGGGCAGTTCAGGCCTGCTCGGGCTGGTCGTGCCCCAGCTGTCGAGCTCGTATTTCGCACCACTCATCTCGGCTGTCCAGTCCGAAGTGGAGAGCTCGGGCTTCGAACTCATCATCGTCGACTCCCACGGCTGCCCCGAGTCCGAGGTCGAGATCGCCGGGCGCCTGCGAGGCCGGGTGGACGGGCTCATCTTCGCCAGTCCACGCAGCTCGGGTGCCGCGTTGGCGGAGGTGGCGCGCGGCTTCCCGATCGTCACAGTCAATCGTGAGCTGCCGGATTTCGACTCGGTCAGCGTCGATGTCACGGCGGGCCTGACCGAACTCTGCGAACTCCTCATCGCGCGCGGACACAGAACGATCGCCTACCTCGGCGGCCCTGCGGGCTCCCTCTCGGACGACGGACGGTTCCTCACAGTCCGCACTGTGCTCGAGGACAACGGAGGCGAAGCACGGAGATTCGGCCCCGTCGAACCGAAAGTGAGCGCCGGCACCGAGAGCTTCTCGATGCTCCAGGAGGGCGGCGTCAGCGCGGTCATCGCCTACAACGCGCTGGTGGCGCACGGGCTGATGCTCGCTGCGGCCGCAGTCGGGGCGAAGGTACCCGAGGATCTCGCGGTCGCCGCCGTCGATGATCTCATCGACATCGGACTCGGCCTGCCCTCGCTGACGGCGATCACGCAGCCGATGGGCGAGGCCGGAAGCAACGCCGGACGGATGCTCGTCGCCCGGGTCGCTCCCCCGCGCAGGGCCGATTCGGACGCCGGCACACGAACGGCCCAGCACCTCGTGCTCCCATCGACCCTGGTCATCGGCGAGACGTGCTGACTGAGGCGCCGCGCTCTCACCGCCTGACGACGAGGTCGGTCAGCGGAGTGGAGCAGCAGGGCAGGAACTTGCCGGCGGCGATCTCCTTCGGGCGGATGCCGCCCGCGTGATTCATTTCGACCTCGCCGCTGACGAGGTCGGACTTGCAGGTCCCGCACATCCCTTCGGAGCACGACGACGGCATCGCCAGTCCCGCGTCGAGGGCGGCGTCGAGAACCGTCGTCGCCGATGAGCACTCGATCCGTCGGCCGCTGTCGGCGAACTCGACGGTGTGCGCCTGCGCGGCCCAGCCGCCGTCGGCTCCGGCACCGGGCCCGCCGACGGCGGTGAGCACCTGGGAGGGTCGGTCGGCGCCGACGCTCATCGCCGCCCGGGACAGGCGCGCGGCGGGAGAGGTGGCGAAGACGAACGACTCCTCATGCGCCCCGGCAGAACCGAGCTCGAAGAGCAGAGGTCGGACGGCGTCCATATACCCGCTCGGGCCGCAGACGAAGGTCTCGCGGTCCCGGAGATCGGGGGCCACCTCGGCGAGGGTGTCCGCGGTGATGCGACCGCGCCGACCCGACCAGATCTCGGTCTCCGAGTCGCGGGAGCACAGGACCTCGACTCGCACTCCCGGCACCTGGGCGAGCTGCTCGAGCTCGGGACGGAAGATGATGTCTGCAGGGGTGGCCGCGCTGTGGACGAAGACGATGTCGGTGGCCTCGCCGTTCGCCCGGGACAGCAGGCTGCGGACCATGGACATGATCGGCGTGATGCCCGAGCCGGCCGAGAGGAACAGGTGCCTGTCCGCCGGGTGGAAGCTCGTGCTGAAGAGCCCGTAGGGTCCGTCGGCATGGAGCCGGTCGCCGGCGGCCACCGCATCGTGGAGGTGATTCGACACCGGTCCTTCGGCTACGCGTTTGACCGTGATGGTGAATGTGTTCGTCCCGAAGGGCGCCGAGGAGATCGAATAGCACCGCTCGAGGCCGAGCTCGGGCACGCGCATGGTCACGTACTGTCCGGGTTCGAAGTCGACGGAGGCCATCCATGGTGCCCGCAGCTCGAAGGTCTTCACGTTCCGAGTCACTTCGGTGATGGCCACGACGTCGACGTATCCCGTGAGCAGTTCGGGGTCCGCGGGAGTCGTCGGCTCAGCGGGAGACGTCCGGTCCGCGGGAGACGTCCGGTCCGCAGTTACCATCGGCTCGCCAGGCGCCGCGGCCGGCTCGGGTTCGTGGCGCGTCTCCTTGCCCGGGCGTGTGCTGCGCCCGGGCACCCGGAACGACGACTTCGCCGCAGCCTCTGGGACGGTGTCGGGCGTGCCGATTCCCGCCGGCAGGGTCGAATGGCGGTACCTCATCGCCGGTTCACCGTCCTTTCGGATCGGCCCGCTCCGGCGTCGCGGTGGGCCTTGAGCCTCTCGATGTACCAAGTGCAGAACGCATCGACCTGCTCCTCGGTCGGCGCATAGGGTCCGGGCTCGTAGGCCGGAGAAGACACCCCAGCCTGAGCCCGTTCGCAGAACATCGCGTCCTGTTCGTTCGTCTTGATCCACACCGTCGTGAGGTTGTCGAGGTCATAGTCGACCCCTTCCTCGGCATCGGCGGCCACGAGCCAGGTGGTGCGCACAAGCGTCCTGTCCTCGGCCAGCGGGAGCAGACTGAAGGTGACGACGTGGTCGCCCATCGCGTGGAACCACATGTTCGGCTGCACGTGCAGCGAGGCCCGACCGAGGACGAAGGTGTCGAGATCGCCCAGCAGCTTCGCCGAGGCGGCCGAGCCGTCCATTGTGTACGACTCCCCCTTTCCGTCGAGCGCGGCACGCTCGATCCGGAACCCGGTCGGTCGTCCGCTGAGCTCCTCGACGAGGGCATACGGCAGGCCGTTGCGCTCGCAGTTGATGCGCAACTCCTCCTCGGCGTCGAGGTAGCGCTGGTAGGCGGGCAGCAGCCGCTTCGGGATCTCCTCCGGCTCGTAGCCGTAGGTGGGGAAGAAGGTGCAGGTGAGCTCCGGGTGGCCGGCCTCGCAGTGGTAGCACTCGCGGTTGTTCTCCATGACGAGCTTCCAGTTCGAGTCCTCGATGAGGTCGACCTGAGCGGCCACCTTGGCTCCGGCGATGTCGTGCGGGCTCAGATAGGGCTCGATCACGGCGGCCACCTCGTCGATGTCATCCGGACCGTCGTGCAGACAGATGAAGATCAGCCCGCCGATGACGCGGACGTCGACCGCGCGCAGCGAAAAGCAGGCCATGTCGAACCCAGGCGCCTGAACTCCTGCGGAGATGAGCTCGCCGCCGGGCGTATAGGTCCACTGGTGGTAGCCGCAGACGATGTTGCCCACCGATCCGGACAGGTCATTGAGCAACCGGGTGCCGCGGTGGCGGCACACATTGTGGTGGGCCCGGATCTCGCCGTCGTCGTCACGGATGACGATGACCGAATAGGTGCCGATGTCGATGGTCACGTAGTCCCCGGGCTCGGGCACCTCGGCGAGCGAGGCGACGAAGATCCACGTCGAGGCGAAGATCGCCTCGAGGTCGCGGGCGAAGAACTCGGGGCTGATGTAGAAGGGCGCGGGAAGCGAGTAGCCGGGACGGCGCTCGTCGATGAGCCGGTCGAGGGCCTCCTGTCCGGTCATGCCCCCGGGATGCATCGCGTCGGGCGCGCTTCCCTTCGCATCCGCTCCGCGGTTCGTGCGTGTGAGCCTGTTGCTGCCTGGTGCCAGGATCAATTCGTCCACCACCTCTTTGTGATCTCGGTGCCGCCCCGCTGCTGTGACTGGGAGCGAGCCCCGTACCTTCAGTGTCCGCCACGGCGCTGACGAAGAAAAGCGAAGATTCTTCACCCGAATCATGCAATACTGTTGCATGATCGATCCGCGCCTCCAAGTCCTCCGCGTCCTCGCCGAAGTGGGCACCCTCACCGAGGTCGCCAATCGTCTCGGATATACGCCATCAGCCGTATCGCACCAGCTCAGAACCCTGTCGAAGGATCTCGGCGTGCGTCTCGTCGAACCGCGCGGCAGAGGCCTCGTGCTCACCCGCGCCGGTCAGCTCCTGCTCGACCGCTCGCAGGAGCTGTTCACGCGGTGGGAGGAGATCCGCGGTGAGCTCGACGATCTCGCGTCCGGGAGCATCTCGACCGGCAGAGCGCTGCGGCTCTGCGGCTTCTCGACGGCAGCGGCCACCCTGCTGCCGCCGACGGCGCAGGCGGTCATCAAGCGGTTCCCCGGCGCCGAGGTGACGATCATCGAGGCCGAGCCCGAGGAGTGCTTCGATCTGCTCGTGTCCGAGCACGCCGACGTCGCGGTGGTCGTGGCCACGGACCCGCTGCCCCCGCGGGGTGATGCCCGCTTCGAGCAGTCCGCGCTCTTCAGCGATCGCCTCGACCTCCTCGTTCCCACCGGGCACAGCCTGGCGAAGAACTCGGCGGTGTCCTTGAGCGATGCCGCCGAGGAGCCGTGGATCCTCGACCGCCCCGGCTCGCCCTACCACCGCCTGGTCCGCACGGCCTGCGCGGCAGCCGGGTTCCAACCGGAGAAGGCGCATCAGTCGCGGGAATGGGAGACCGGAGCGGCGCTGGTCTCGGCGGGGCTGGGGGTCGCTCTCATCCCCCGACTGGCCCGCCTGCCCGAGGGCTTCGACGTCGTCCGGGTTCCGCTGCGCGGGGACCCGGTCCCGTCGCGGAAGATCCTCACCGGCATCCGCAGCGGATCGTCCGGTCAGCCGATCATCGCGGCCGCCCTGGCGGTGCTCGGCGAGGTGTCGGCGGAGGTTGCACGTCGCTCGGTCGGCTGAGCTGAATTCCCGCCCCCTCGCCGCCCCGCCCCTGCAGGACACACGATCCGGCGCTTCAGTCCTGCAGTCGGGTCGTTCCGTCGTGGCCGCCGGAGGTGTTCAGCTGCTTGGCGTAGCAGCTGTCGGGTCCGAGTCCGTGCGATGAGCACCAGGACAGTGCGTCATCGGGGTCGTCGTAGCCGATGCCGACGACCGTGACCCAGAAGTCGCTCTCCTTGAAGCTGTTGAAGTCTCCTGACCAGATGAGCTTGACCCGAGGGAACTCCTCGCGCATCTGCTGGTGCTCATCGAGGATCGCCTCTTCGTCCCAGGTCTTGCCCTCGGCTTCGAGACCGGGTCTCTTCGAGCTCAGCTGGGGTACCCATTTTCCGTCGAGTTCGCTCTTGACCTCTTTGCCATCGGCAGCGGCGAGCTGCTTGAGCGCCTTCTTCGGATCGTCGGGCAGCTCGGACTCGGTCTCGCTCGGTTCGGGGGCCTCACTCGCAGCGGCCGAGCTGTCGCCGCCGCTGTTCTCTTCGCCCTTCGGCTCCTCGCTGGAGGCGGCAGCGGACTGAACATCGGAATCCTTCGGGAACAGCGTCGCCGCGCCCCAGCCGATCCCCACACCGAGGACGATCACGATCACGGCGAAGAGTGCGATCAGCCCCCAGCGCCGCTTCGGCGCCGGCGCCGGCTGGTGGTACGGTCCCGGGCCCTGCGGATACGGGTGTCCGCTCTGCGGGTGCGGATGCCCGTTCTGCTGGTACGGATACCCGTCCTGCGGGGGCGGGTGCCCGTTCTGCGGGTGCGGATGCCTGTCCTGCGGGTACGGCGGCTGGGCAGGCTGATGCGTCGGCGCCGACTGTGATCCCCAACCGCTATTCGGCTGCGGTCCGGGATGCGACGACCACTGACTGCCGGATCGGTCGTTGACGTCCCACTCGTTCTCATCTCCACGCCCGGGAGGATTCGCACTCATCCGCAGCTCCAGATCGATCAGACACATTTCAGAGAAAGTCTCCAAGGAAACTTCTCTTGCATTCACAGCTTATTATAAGTTGTGTACTACAAATGGCCTGATACCTCCCGGCAATTGCTGCATTGTGAATCACCCGCCGGGTCGCTCGGGTCACGGCATGTGAGGACTGGGCATGAACGACGCATCCGACGAGACGAAACCGACACCGGCAGAGGATCCGAAGGATCGAGACCCCGAACAGCCGACGGGGTCAGAGACCGCGGCCTCTGAGGCAGCTGAAACCGCCGAGGAGCCCGAGAGCGGAGCGGCCCCCGGGGCCCCGGCAGAGGATGTCGACCCCCAGGATTCCGAGCCCACCGAGGTGACGGCTCGCTGGGCACCTCCGGCAGAAGCGGCGGGAGGCGGCCCCACCGTGTCCGCCGCTGGCGGGTCTCACTCCTCTTCTTCGCCCCAGTACCCGGACACGAGTGCCTACACGCACGGACCGGGACCCGATGCGCAAGATTCGGGACTGCACGGGCAAGGCTCGGGTCCGCATGGGCAAGGTTCCGGCCCCTTCGGGCTGAACTCCGGCCCCTACCCACAGGGGCCGGGTGCTTACACTCCCAGCGCAGATCCCTACGTGCAGGGCGCGAGCGCCTACGCGCAGGGTCCAGGCCCTCGCCCGCAGAGTTCCGGCCCCTACGCAGAGGGTTCAGGACCCTACTCGCAGCCTCAGGCGGCGGGCTCCTTCCCTCAAGCACCGGGAGCGTATGCCCCGGGCTCGGGACCCGTTCCGTATCCCGCTGTGCCCGGTCAGCCGGTGCAGGCTCCGAAGTCGAAGCTCACCTCGGCGCTGGCGAAGGGCGCGACATGGCAAGCGGCTCTGATTCCGCCCGGCGTCGCCCTCCTGGGCGGGATCATCGCCTCCATCATCCTGACGGTGCTGGTCTCCTCGATGTCGGATTTCACCTCCCTGACCGAGGATACGGGCTTCGACCTCGACGGCATCAGCTATGCCATGCCATTCATCCTGCTGGCGCTGTCGCTGTTCGGTTCGGCGGTGCTGCGGCTGTCCATCCACGCCACCGACAGCTTCGATGCCCAACTGAGCGTCTTCATGGTCGGTGCACCGCTGGTGGTGACCGTCATCATCGTCGGCCTGCTGTGGTGGCTGACGAAGCGCAGCGAGCGCAGATCTCCGGCCCCCAACCGCGTGACCACCTGGGTGCGCATCGCCATCTCGACACTGGCGATGACCCTGGTGCTCTTCCTCCTGCAGGTCGTCTTCGCCGCCCGCTTCTCCACCTTCGAGAACGAGGGCGCGATCACCTTCTCGCTCTCGGCGATCACCGCTCGATCCTTCTTCCTGCCCCTGCTCGTCATCCTCGTCACGAGCGTCGCCGGCCGAGTCGCCGGTCATTTCAAGGGCACCGAGGCGATCGGTGCGCCGTTCCTGCGTTGGGCCGTCCCACCTCTGCTTGTGACCTGGGTCCACCTCGTCGTCTCAGTCGTCCTGTTCTCGATCGTCGCGCTCTTCGTGCTCCCGTTCTCGGTCGATATGCCGGGCCGGCTGGTGCCGCTGACGTTCCTCAACATGGGTCTCGTCCTCACCTCTCTGACCCACCTCGGCGGGATCAGCGCCTCGGCGCAGGGAGATCTCGGCTTCTATGCGGACAGCTTCTCCGAGAACTTCACGATCTTCAGCCGGGACGCTCCGGGCCAGCTGTGGCTCGGTCTCTTCGTCGTCGTGGCGGCAGTGCTGATCGCGACCTTCGTGGCCACGGTCACGCGGCGCCCAGCGTGGACTGTGCTCGAGCAGGACAGGCAGCAGTGGTCGAGCGCGTGGAAGCTGCCGCTGGCATTCTGCCTCGTGTGGGGTCTGCTGTCGCTGCTGGCCGTTCCGCTGCGGATGTCGATGTCGGGATCCGCCGAGGCGGCCATGATCTTCGGCGGCTCCGGCGCGGCTCGGATGGGAATCGGTCCGCTCGCGTGGACATTCCTCATCTTCGCCGTGTGGGGCGGCCTCATCGAGGTGCTGTCCCGAACGCTCGGCCCCAAACTCGTGCTCACCTTCCCGGCCGTCGCGCGCATCACCGCCGGCCGTACCGTCCACCCGCATTGGGGCCCGCACTTGGGGATGAGCGAACCGCGCTTCGCCTTCATCCATCCCGATCTGGTGCGGGCCTCCGCCCAGGCGGCACCGCCCGTCGCACCTGCCCCCGGTCAGATGGGGCCGCAGGGCCACCCCGGATATCAGGGGCAGCCGAACCCCCAGGGGCAGTCGGGTCATCAGCGGCAATCGGGTCATCAGGATCAGCCGGGATATGAGGGTCAGCTGGGATCGCAGGGTCAGCTGGGATCGCAGGGTCAGCTGGGATCGCAGGGTCAGCCCGGTCATCAGTCTCGCCCCGGAGCGCAGGCGTACTCGGCTCCGGTCGGGCCGCCGGCGGATCCGCGCTCGACAGGCCACCACCCCTATCCGACGGCCGCCGGGCAGCAGGCATTTGCGCCGGGTCAGGAAGGAACGCAGCCCTACGGCGGTCCGGCGCAGCCTTTCGACAGGAAGAAGGCCACGCTCGTCACGGTCGTCGCCGGTGGGGCGGTCCTCCTCCTCGTAGCCGCTCTCATCGTCGTCAACCAGGTCAATGGGCACATGTTCGGACCCGAAGCGACCGTGGAGAAGTACTTCGCGGAACTCTCCGACGGCGACGCCGAGGGTGCGCTCAAGATCGCAGATGTCGACGTTCCGCAGGAGTCACGGACCCTGCTGACGAACGAGGTCCTCGGCGGATCCAAGGCCCTGCCCGATGATGTCACCGTCGACGACGCGGACATCTCCGGGGACACGGCCACTGTCGCGGTCACCTATGACGTCGGCGGCTCCAAGGGCAACAGCACCCTGACACTGCACAAGGCCGGCAAGAAGACCCTCTTCTTCGACGACTGGGCTCTCAAGACACCCGAACTGCTCACTCTCGCCGTCGACACTCCCGGACTGAGCACAGTCAAGGTCAACGGAGTCGACGTCGACACCGACGGCTCGACCTTGGCGCTGCCGGCCTTCCCCGGCCTCTACACGATCGGCCTGGCCGAGAAGACGGATCTCATCAGCGCCGATCCCGTAGAGGTCCGGGCTTTCCTGGGCGATGAATCGGACATGGAGGGTGAGGATGTGCCGCTGCTCGCCGCCCAGCCCTCGGACGCCTTCCGCACCGAGGTCGACAAGCAGGTCAAGACGCTCATCGACAGCTGTGCCGAGAAGACCGTGGCCCAGCCCGACGGCTGCCCGTTCGGGTCGTCCCTGGCGGACAGCTACGACGCCACCGATCTCAAATGGTCGATCTCGTCCTATCCGACGGTGATCGTCGCCGACGAGTCGGTCGGTTCCGATCCCTATGCGGATCCCGAATCCGCGACCGGTCCCAACGGGGGTCCGGCGTGGCTGATCTCCTCGGACGCCACGGGCGAGGCGCTCGTGACCGGCAGCTACGAGATGTTCGATGAGACCGAGTCCTTCGACGACACGGTATCCATCTCATTGAGCGGCACGGCCGAGATCGTCGACGGCAAGGTCGTCATCAACGTCGAAGACGATCCCTGGGATTGGTGAATCCGGGCAGCGGCGAACAGCCGGTTTCAGTCGACGAACACCGCCGAGGCGGGGTCTATGATCGTCGGCATCAGCCGGATTCCGTCGGCGACGTATTCGGCGCGCTCGCCGGCGGGGACCATCGCCCCGCCGGTGAGCCAGACGAGGTGTGTGGCCGCATCCGACCACGGGACCGCCGCGGCCGGCCGCCACGGAATGCTGAGACCGGCGGTCGCCGAAGGCTCGACATCGATGCCCTCGGTCTCGTGGAGCACCCCGACTCCTGCCCGGATGACCTCGTCCGGCACCGAGGCGAATCCCGAGATCAGCGGCCCGATCGTCGGTCCGATGAACCGTGATGGCCGTGTGACCGCCAACCCGTCGGCTGCGGTCTGTCCGCTGAGGCCGATGTCCTGGACGGCGATGTCGCTGTGCCGGTCCGAACGGACGCCGAGGAACATCGCCGGTGCCTGGCTCGGTTCGACGAAGACGCAGTGGACGCTGTCGCCGAACACCCGTTTGAGCCCGAAGGTCACCCCTCCGGGGCCTCCCCCGATTCCGCAGGGGAGGTAGACGACCAGCTGATTCTGTGCATCGACGGTCACCCCGGTCGAGTCGAGCTGCCGTTTGAGACGCAGGGCTGCGACCGAGTATCCGGCGAAGAGGCTGACCGAGTCCTCGTCGTCGACGAAATGCGTGCGCTCGGCCCCCCTCGCCGAGGCGCGACCGGCTTCCACGGCCTCGACGAAGTCACCGGCGTGTTCGATGACGTCGACTCCGTGAGCGCGCAGCAGCTCCTTCTTCCATTCCCGGGCATCGGCGGACATGTGCACCGAGGCGGCGAACCCGAGGGCGGCGCTGAGAATCCCGATCGACAGGCCGAGGTTGCCCGTCGACCCGACGACTATCCTGTGGTCCGCGGCGATCCCACGGAATCTCGCACTCGCATATACTGCGGGATCATCAGGATCGAGGCCGTGGTCGGCGGCGACGGCCTCGGCGAATTCGAGCACCTCGTGGAACCCTCCGCGGGCCTTGATCGACCCGCTGACCGGCAAAGCATCGTCGCGTTTGAGCCACAGCTTCCCCGGCAGTCGGGCACCGAACAGTCGCTCGAGCCGGTCTTGTGCTGCCGGGGCCGGGGCCAAGGGCGACTCGATCAGGCCACCTGTCGCACCGGTTCCGGGGAAGATTTCGGCAGCGTCGGGACGCGTCGTCGCAGTCTCGGGGAAAGCCTCGGCGAACCACGGGGCGAAACGGGCGAACCGAGCCGCCGCGGAATCCATCGCGGCCTCGAGTTCGGGCAGGACCGCCTCGGCGGGGGTGCCGCGGATCCACGTGGTCGGTGTGCCTTCGGCCAACGATCGGATGACCTCGTCGTCGGTGAGCTCGGGCGGAAGATCAGTCATGGACCGATGGTAGCCCGGCCCGGCAAGGAGCTCACTTCTCGACGATCTGCTTCGCACCTTCGAGCACCTCGGCGAGTTCCTCGAGCCATTCGGCATATCCGGCATAGGTGTAGGCGCGCTTGTCGTCCCATGTGCCCAGCTGCCCGGCCTCGACCGCGGGAAGCCTTTTGAAGACCGGGTTGTCCTCGTAGTCGGCGGATGCATCGTGGACGAGGAGGACATCGGCGGGGTAGTCAGACATCTTCTCCCAGGAGACCTCTGCCCAGCTGCTGTCGTCGCTCGAGTCGGGGCCGACGAGATCGAGTCCGTCCTCGCGGAGCATCTCGGCGATCCCCAGGGTCTTCGAGGTGTAGTTAATCTCCGCACTGAAGTTCGCCAGGAGCACCGTCAGCCCGCTCTTCTTCGCAGCGACCTCACGAACCCGCTTGCGAGCGTCCTCGAACGCCTTGCGCTCGTCCGCGATGTCACCCGATTCGGTGTCCTTGCCGAGGGCACGGGCAATGGCGGCGTACTGGGCGAACATGTCATCGGGCGTCTGATCGCTGAGCTTGACCGGGACGAAGTCCACGAGTTCGGCGACCTGGCCCTTCACCTTCTCGTCCCACCAGGTCCATCCGTCGCCTTTCTCATTGCCGTAGGCGACGAGGATGTCCGGCTCGGTGACGGCGAGCGCCTCGATGTCGAGTTCCATGTCGGTGCCGACCACCTCGACGCCGGTGGAGTCGAAGGATTTCCCCGGAGATTCGTTCTGTCCGAACCCGAAGACCGCCACAGGCTTGATTCCGTACTGTGCCAGGCCGGCGGCAGAGTAGAAGTCCGCAGCAATGCGCTCAACCGGCCTGTCGAGTTCGATAGTCACGCCGTCGTAGCCTTTCGGCGAGTAGGTGAAGTTCGGGGCTGCGCTGCCGCTGCCACCGCTGGAGGCTTCGGGTTCCGGGCCTTCGCAGGCGACGAGTGCGAACGGTGCGAGAACGGACAGGGCGAGGAGCTGACGACGACGCATCGAGGGCCTTTCAGGGGTCGTGTTTCAGTGAGATGAGCTGGAACGAGATGGGGCGCGCGTAGACCGGATGTCCTTGACTCGGAAGTGTGCAGTCTGAATGTGCTCAGTTCGGATGTGAGCAGTTCGGACATCATCGGTATCGGCAGCGCCCGAAAATCACGTTAGCATTATTTGGAAAGGCTTGCCTTACTTAGCGTAGGGTGGTGCCTGGACATGCACACGTCCGCAACCGCTGCACCCATGAACACGATGCGTCCCTCAGCTGCGGGACGCCCCGAGAACCACGAGCCGATTATGGCTCTCGGATCTGGGGAGATGAAGGAGAATCTGTGTCACGAGCCCCCATCGGCGCCTTCGAAGCCACGGTCCTCGCCGTCGAAGACCTCAGTCCCTCCTTCCGCCGCGTCACCTTCGGCGGCGCCGGACTGCAGGGCTTCGGCCCGAATGCTCATCCGCGTGATCTGCGCATCAAGCTCATCATCCCGCCAGGGGGCGCCGCTGCGCCTCAGTTCGACATGCTCGGCTTCCTCGCCGAGCAGGAGGAAGCAGGCGTCTCCTGGTATCAGGCGTGGCTCCAGGTCGACCCCGAGATCCGTGGAGCGATGCGCACCTACACGGTGCGGGAATGGCGCGATGAGGTTCGGGAGCTCGTCGTCGACATGATCCTGCATTCCGACGAGGACGGGCATTCGGGTCCCGCGGCGCAGTGGGCAGAATCCGCTCAGCTCGGCCACTCCCTTCACCTCATCGGCCCCAGTCGTGATGCGGAAGCTCCGCCCGCGGGCATCGAGTTCGCCCCGGGGGAGGCTGATCAGATCCTGCTGGCCGGTGACGAGACCGCCGTTCCGGCCATCGCTTCGATCCTCGATTCACTCAAGGACGCGTCCGTTCAGGGCAAGGCGGTCCTCGAGGTTCCGAGCGCGGAGGACATCATCGACATCGATGCTCCGGCCGGTTTCGAGGTCCAGTGGCTTCCACGAGGCGCAGCCGATTTCGGTGAGCTCCTCGAGCCGGCCGTCAGAGAGGCCGTGCGCGCCGAAACCAGTGCTTACGCCGAGACCCGAGCGTACGCCGAGGTGGGTGCGAGCTCGCCTGGCTCGTCCGGCCCGGCCGAGGCCCCCGGTTCTTCCCGCTCCGATCGGGAGCTCGATGACGTCGACATCGACAAAGAGATCCTCTGGGACGTGCCGGCGGCACTGACCCAGGCCGCTCAGGGCAGTTCGAGTGAGACGGAGAAGGAAGCCCGTCCCTTCTACGCCTGGATCGCCGGTGAAGCGGGTCCCGTCAAGCGCCTGCGCCGCTACCTGGTGCAGGAAGTCGGTGTCGACCGCAAGCAGATCGCGTTCATGGGGTACTGGCGACAGGGCAAGGCCGAGGGCTGAGCAGTTGGGCCGAAGGTCGGTTGGGCCGAAGGTCGGTTGGGCCGAAGGTCGGTTGGGCCGAAGGTCGGTTGGGCCGAGGGCCGAGCAGGCCGAGGGTCGATCCGACGCGCCGAGGGTCGATCCGACGGGCCGACGCCTGAGCAGTCGACACCGATCATGCGGGCGCCGGCTAATCGTCGAAGAGCGATTCGATGATGTCCTGTGCAATGAAGCGTGAGTGCATGATCGGCCTTCTGGCCGGGTCGCGGCTGGCCGGTGGAATCCAGGCCGGACGTCCATCGGCCATCATCCGGACCTCCCAATCGGAGCGGTCCATGAGATGGTGATGCGCCGAGCAGGCCAAACAGAGGTTGTTGATCTCCGTCTTCCCGCCCTCGCTGTGCGGGATGACATGGTTGGCATCGCACCATCCTGGCGGCGCATCACATCCGGGGAAGGTGCATCCTTGGTCTCTTGCTGTGATGATGGCGATCTGGTTCTTGTTGGCGAACCGGTTCTCCGTCCGCACTTCCACCGTTCGGGCCTTTTCGTCCATGAGGTGGTAGAAGACGGTGCCGTTGAGCCCGCGCGCAGTCAATTCGTCGATCGGGATGCGATCTCCCGATCCTGTTGTGCCTTCACCGAGCTTCTTAGCGAGATCTTCGGCCCTTGCGGTCACCACGAGCGCGTAGGGCGAGCCCTTCGCGGCCTCTTTCATGCTGATCCTTGAGATCAGAGTCGCGAATCGCTCATAGATCCAGTTGCGTGCGCTGGGCTGCTCGCTGATGAGATCGACGGTGGAGCCATCGTCACGAACTCCGTGGCCTGCTGGCACCGGATGCTTCGCAGATCCGCCTTCGCGCCCGGTTGCGTCGACGACCACCCACGGTGGGGCGTCATGCTGGTCGCCGGTCAGCACGGCATCGAATACCCCGAGAGCGTCCGCGCCGTCGGGAGGGGACGCGACGCCCGCTGTGGAGTCGCTGGGTTCGGTGGAGGACTGCTGTGATTGCTGATCGGCCGATTCGATCCGTGAGGTCAGGAGTCCGTGGAGTTCTGCGCCGGCCGTCGGATCGAGCAGCCCTTCGACTCTCCAATCTCCGTTTCTCTTCGGGCGGGCGTTGATGAAGTAGGACGAGCGGTCGCTCGGATCTTTGGGCTCCGCCCCATCGGGGTCGATATGAGCCAACATCCTCCGGAAGATCTCCCGCAGATCGGCAACGGACACGGTCTTGGCGTATTCGACGAGTTCTTCCTCTGCCCGCGCACTGATGGCCGGATCAATCCAGCTCGGCAGTTTCTGCATGCATTCTTCGATCACGGCGACCTGTCCGGCAGAGAGCGTTCCGTCGTGGAGCTTGTCTGCCATGACCGGACGCAGGGGCGGCAGCGCCTGTCCCTCCATGCTCACGCGCCCGCCGAGGCTCTTCGCCATCCGTGCGCGTCGCCGCGCTTCGGGGCCGGTGAGGCCGAGTCGGTCCTGAATCAGCGATTCGGTGTCCTTGGCTCCGCTGTCGGTCGGTGTGCCGATCCGCTCATAGACGGACAGCGCCAGGGTGGACAGCGCTTCGGTCGCGCGTGAGAGCGCTTCGACTCCATCGAGGAGATGCATCGCCTCGCCAGGCCCCATCGGTCGCTCGAAGGTGCGCAGCTCATCGTCGAGGCTCAAGAGAGAAGTCAGGCTGCGGGTCACTTCGGGTGCGAACTTCGCGAGATCGCTCCAGGCTTCGTCGCTCAGTAGAGGATGCGGAGAAGCGGTGGGAGGCGCGGCACCTGCAGGTTCGTCCGAAACTTCGGAAAACGGCTCCGCGGACTCAGAAGCCACAACCTGTTCTTCCCCCGCAGCTCGCTCTTCGGACGATGCGAGCAAGCTGTCGTCGGCAAAAGCCCCGCGGTCGGAATCGTTGACCTCGTCGACTTCATAGATTTCATCGGTCTCACCGACTTCATCGGTCGGCACCGGATCAAGGGAGTCGAAGACCTCGGCGAGTGCATGACCGTTGAGGTCCAATCCCGATTGCCTGAGTTGGTCACTGAGAGTGGTGGGTCCCGGCTCCGAATTCGGGAAGCTCTCCCGTTGCTGGCCGTTCGTCCTGCCGTGGACCGATCGGGGACCAATGCCGGCACCATTGGGGCGCGCACCGGAAGCGCCCTGACGGGCACTCCTCCGCGACCTACGTCGCTTCCGATCCGGTGTGAATGTCATCGCCCCGCGTTCCCTTCGTCAATGAAGGAGCTTTTATTCAGTGTACACATGAATCAAAACTAGCGCAATGCCTGTTCGATTCTTATTCAATTCTAAGAGCATGTCTCATACGAATTCAGTTGGCCTCTTGTCTGTATTCAGTCAACCAGTCGGCACTGACACGAGAACGCGACCGGCTCGGTCCCGCGCTCGGATCGGCGGCCGCGTCACTCGGATCGATGGCGACGGCCCCACCCGGATCAGCGGCAACGCAGGTCCTAATCAGCAACGCAGGTCCTAATCGGCGGCGCAGGCCCGACATGCGCCTGCGCCCGCTGGTGCAGGAAAGCGGAATTGGCCGTAGGCAGACCGCGTTCAGGAAATCAGCCGCCGGCAGCTCGTATTCGGCGGAGCAGCGACGACAGTGCAGAACTGAGGTCTGAGCGCTCAGACTTCCGCGAGCATCTTGCCGGGGTTGAGGATGCCCAGGGGGTCGAGAGCATTCTTCACGGCCGACTGGATCCTCCGGGAGCCCTCGTCCAGCTCGTTCGGCAGCCAGGCGCGCTTGAGGTAGCCGACCCCGTGCTCTCCGGTGATCGTCCCGCCGAGTTCGATGCCGATGCGCATGATCTCTTCGAAGACCTCCTGCGCCGTCGCCGTCGCGGTCTCATCCTCGGCGTCGAAGAACACCGAGGGGTGCATGTTCCCGTCGCCGGCATGCGCCACCAGCGCAATCTCCAGTCCGGAGGATTCCCGCAGCGCACCCAGCCGGTCGCAGAATTCGGGCACGGCCGTGCGCGGCAGGCACACATCGTCGAGCAGCTGCCCTCCCCCATGGGCCGTCGCGAACTTCTCGTAGGCCGGCTGGATCATTCGCCGTGCGGTGATGAGTGCCGCGGAGTCGGTCGGATCGTCGGAGTACGCGACGTCGAGGGCACCGCAGCGCTCGGCCACCTCGGCGAAGGTCCCCATCGCGGCCTCCGATTCGGCGGGAGTGTGATCGACCTGCATGATGAGCATCGCTCCGGCCTCGGCGTCGAGGCCGAAGTCGCCGAAGTCGTTGAGCATGCGCAGGCTCGAGCCGTCGAGGAATTCGAGCAGGCTCGGCACTCCTCCGCCGGCCATGAAGTCCGCAACAGTCTGCAGACCGCTGCGTTCGTCGGGGAAGGTCGCGATCGCGGTGAAGGGATCGGGCAGGGCGGGGATGAGGCGCAGCGTCGCTTCGACGACGATGCCGAGGGTGCCTTCGGAGCCGATGAAGAGGTGTCGCATATCGAGGCCGGCCACACCCTTCGCGGTCTCCGGACCGAGCGTGGTCATCGTCCCATCGGCGAGAACCACCGTCAGGGACCGAACATAGTCCCTGGTCACACCGTATTTGACGCAGCACAGTCCGCCCGCGTTGGTGGCGATGTTCCCGCCGATCGACGACAGGGCCACCGAACCCGGGTCCGGTGGGTATGAGAGTCCGTACGGCGCCAGGTGATTCTTGAGGTCCTGGTTGATGATGCCGGGTTGGACGGTGACGAGGCGCTCGGCCTCGTTGACCCGAACCACCTCGGTCATCTTCGACACGTTGAGCAGGATCGCCCCAGGTGAGGCGTTCGCCCCGCCCGAGATCCCCGACCGCGCGCCCTGCGGGACGACGGGCACCCGATGTTCGGTGGCGAAGCGCATGACCTCCTGGACGTCCTTCGCCGAGGTCGCCCTGACCAGGGCGATCGCGCCCTCACGTGGGCAGAAGAGGGCTTCGTCGCTCGAATGGGCATCGATGACGTCGGGATCCGTCGTCAGCGCACCCGGACTCAGCCGCGAGCCGAGGTCGTCGAGCGCCGCCGGGTCGAGGACGGGGAAGACCCGCGCACCAGTGGGGCGCGCACTGGAGGACGACTCCGGCGCGGAGGGTGCCGACGAGGGAGATCCTGCCGGATCGAGACCGGTTGGTTCCGTTGCGGCGGACGGCGTGTTCGACAATGCTGCTCCTCGGATCGACGACGACGCAGGTGGGACCGGCACGGGGGTCACTGTTTCAGCGTCGGCTCCAGGTTATCGGGGGCCGGTGCGGCCCTGAGGACGAGGGTCACGATGCCGGCAGCCACCATGGCCGCACCGACGACCCACATGCCCGCGTTCTGGGTTCCCGTGAGGTCGGCGAGCCAACCCGTGATGTAGGGAGCGAAGAACCCGGCCGAGTTGCCCAGGGAGTTGATGAGGGCGAGGCCCGCAGCGGCTCCGGCGCCTGCGAGGAAGGTCTGAGGCAGCGGCCAGAAAGTCGGCAGGGCCGCGCAGATCGCCATGCAGGTGATGGTCACCGCGACCATCGTGGTGAACGGCGAACTGAGATAGAGCGCGATCGGTATCGTCACACCTCCGATGAACAGGGGGACCGCCACATGCCAGACGCGTTCGCCTGTGCGGTCGCCGTGCCGCGACCAGAAGTACATGGCGAGCGCCCCGAAGACATACGGGATGGCCGTGATGAAACCGATCTCGACGATCGAGTATTCGACGCCGAAGGTCTTCTGGAATCCCGAGATGATCGTCGGCAGGAAGAAGCTCATGGCGTAGAGGCCGTAGACCATGCCGAAGTAGACGAACGACAGTGCCCACACGCGCGGCTGCAGCAGAGAGCGTCGAACCGGGTAGTGGAAGGTCTCGGCCTTGCCCTTCTCCTCGGCGTCCATCGTGGCCTGCAGCCATTCGCGCTCCTCGACGCTCAGCCACTTCGCGTCGCGGGGGTGGTCGGTGAGGTAGACGATGCACATGATGCCGAGCAGGATCGCGGGCACGCCTTCGATGATGAACATGAAGCGCCAGCCGGCGAAGTTCTCGAAGATCGTGTTCCCGCTCGAGATCAGCCAGGAAGATAAAGGTGTGCCGACGACGCTCGAGAGCGGGATCGCGAGCATGAACAGTGCGGTGGCGCGAGCACGCATGGAGGTCGGGAACCAGTAGGTGAGGTAGAGGATGATGCCGGGGAAGAAGCCCGCCTCGGCGATGCCGAGGAGGAACCGCAGCACGTAGAGCCAGCCGTGGTTCGGCACGAAGGCCATCGCGGCCGCGACGACGCCCCAGCTGATGAGGATGCGGGCGAGCCAGATGCGTGCCCCGAACTTGTGCAGCGCGAGGTTCGAGGGCACCTCGAGGATGAGGTAGCCGAAGAAGAACACGCCGGCGGCGAACCCGAACTGGGTCGCGTTCATCGCCAGATCCTCATTCATTCCGCCGGGCCCGGCGATGCCGAGATTCGTGCGGTCGAGGTAGTTGATGAAGTACATCGCGATGATGAACGGGATGAGACGGATGAGAACCTTGCGCAGTGTCCGCTTCTCCAGCGTCGAATCGGCTGGTGTCTGTCCGCTCGTGGACGGGCTTACCTCGGACGACATGTGATCTCCTTCGATCTGGACGGGCCACGGCGGTGGCAGCCGACGCGCTACGGGAACACATTACGTCAGCGCAGTCGTGCGGCCTAGAGTTCCGCCGCAGAGTACCGAATACCGGGACGGGCCGCAGTTGTCGGAGCAGGGGCGCAGACGCACGAGGCACCGCCTTGCACGAGACACGAGACACGAGGCATCGACGGGCACGACGTACAAAGCACGAAGCATCGTCGGACAGCGTTTCGCTACGATGAGCCCACCACGACGAGGAGGACTATATGCAGCCGATGACCGAGCTCGAGGGCGATCGTCTGCGCCGCTATTACCGGACATTCGCGCGCGTCGAGGCCGCCGACACCTCCCCCGTCTACGCCGAATGGGCGCAGGGAGTCGCCAAGGACGACGCGATCATCTACCTGCTCCTCGACCTGCCGCAGCCCAAGCGCCAGGCCAACCTTCTGTTTGCCGCTGCCCGCCACCTCGGCGCAGAAACCGGGTCTTTCGCACGGCTGCGGACCTGGCTGCTGGCGCACTGGGACGAGACAAGTGCCCTCATGCTCGAACGATCGACCCAGACGAACGAGGCCGGCCGCTGCGCCGTTCTCCTGCCGGAGCTGGCTCGCCTCGAAGGTCCCCTGTCACTCATCGAGGTCGGTTCCTCGGCCGGACTGTGCCTCTACCCTGATCGATACAGCTACCACTATCGCGCCACCGAGGCGGGCGAATCGAGCGACCGCGGCACCGTCCTGTCTGATCCGCACTCGGTGAGGTTGATCAGCATCGATCCGACCCAGGGCCGGAGCAACGTCGTCATCGAGTGCGAGCTGCGAAACGCCTCAGCTCCGGAGCGCATCCCCGAGGTGGTGTGGCGTGCCGGAATCGACCTCGACCCGATCGACATCACCGAACCCGACCAACGAAGCTGGCTGCGTTCACTGATCTGGCCCGAGCACGATGAACGACGCGAACGACTGACCGGCGCCGCCGAAATCGTCGCCGACGACCCGCCGAGGTTGGTGTCCGGTGACCTGTGCGAACGCATCGAGTCCCTCATCGCCGAGGCACCGAGCGACTCGCAGATCGTCGTCTTCCACAGTGCGGTCCTCGCCTATGTCGATGCGCCGAGGCGGGAGGAATTCGCCGCAGTCATGCGCGCCCACCCGGAAACGATGTGGTTGAGCAACGAAGGAGCGGGCGTCCTGCCCGGCACGCGCGTGCAGCTCGAGGCATGTGGGGTGGACGCCGACGGACGATTCGTCCTCAGCGTGGACGGTGTCGCGAAGGCCCTGACCGGACCACACGGTCAGAGTTACGAAGGACTCAGCGGCTCGTGAGTCCCCACGCGTACGCTCGCGTGCCGGGCACGCCTCACGCCCAACCGACGACCAAGCGCGCAGCCTCGGCGGGGACCGTCGGATCCAGGCCGGTGAGATCGGCGAACCGGCGCAGACGATTCGCCACGGTGTTGCGATGGCAGAACAGCTCGGCGGCACTCGCCCCGATGCTGCCCGAGTGCAGGTAGGCCCGCACGGCTTCCACCAAGCGTTCGCGTTCGACCCTGCCGCAGCCGGCGAGCGCGGCCTCGACATCGGCGAGGATCGGATTGCCGGCGGCATTGAGAGAGCGGGCGGCAAGCCGCGCCCATCCGCGACGCCAGGTCATCGCCGAGCTCTCATCGTCCTCGATGACCTCCGCCAGATCTCGGGCCGTCAGCGCCGAACGCCGCAGGGAGGCGACTCCGGGCGAGCGCACATAGCCCACCCGCGCCTCGGCGATCGCGCGCTCGAGCGACTCTTCACGGTGCCCCGGAAGCTCGTGGACCCGGGTGAAGGCGATGAGGACCTCGCCGAGGTGGTGCGTGAACATCGTCCCACCCGCGCGGACATGGTCGGAGACGAGCACACGCAGCGCCCGCACATCGTCTCCGGCGGCCGCGACGACCAGCAGCGGCGAGTCGACGTGGAGACCGAGACCGGAGGCGATCGTGGCCAGACGCTCGTCGGTCGGGTCAGGGTCCTGGAACAGGCTGGCGATGAGACCCGCACGCACCGACGACTCCTCGGCGCGCATCCGCTGCAGCTCCGCAGTATAGGCCTGCTGCACCTGGGAGACGTATTCGTCGACGGTGGAGAGCACGATGCCGGTATGGCGGATGACGAGTTCCGCGTCACCCTGGTTCGCCACTCGGGTGAGCACTTCCCAGAGCACATTGAAATCGTGACGGATCGCTGTCATGAGCGCCTCCAGGGGAATGCCCGCCCGAGCCCGGGAGACCCCGACCTCGGTCGAGACTGTCACCGGCCCGTCGAAGCCGCCGGCGCGCAGTCCGTCGATGAGAGTGGAGAAGGACTGCCGACCGGTGCGTCGCAGCTCAGAGACCGGAATCGGTGCGGGATCGTATCCCGAGACCGTGACGACACGGGTCATGAACCGGTCGGTCAGCTCATCGAGGTCGAGGGCGTCGAGGAGTTCGAGCCACCGTCGCTCGTCTCCGGGCACCGGGCGGTCCCGCAGCTGTCGTGTGCCCGCGAAACGATCCTGTTCATCCATCACATCCTCTAGATTATGTGCATTCGCACAAGAAGAGTCCGCTTTTCGGCGACAAATGCGCCTGGATCCGGCCATGTGCCACTCTGTAGGGTCGATACCTGCCGGTCGAATGCAACATCGGCCGAAGCACCATCCGCAGACGGATCCGACCTGCACGAGCAGCCCGGATCCCCGGCCTCGACGGAGAGAACCATGAGCGAGCAGAACACCACGGCATCCGCCGAGTTCAGTGCCACCACAGAGCTGAGCGTCAAGGACGCGAACAAGGTAGCCGCCGGAGCGCTGATCGGCACCGCCCTCGAGTGGTACGACTTCTTCCTGTTCAGCGCCGCGGCCGCGCTGATCTTCAACGTTCAGTACTTCACCAGCGAAAACGCCACCGCGGCGGCGCTGGCGTCCTTCGCCACCTTCGGCGTCGGGCTGGCCGCACGCCCGATCGGCGGGCTCATCTTCGGGCGCATGGGCGACAAGCTCGGGCGCCGAAAGGTCCTGCTCATCACGATCATCGGCATCGGCATCGTCACCGGCCTCATCGGTCTGCTGCCGACCTACGCAGCGATCGGCTTCGCCGCCCCCGCGCTGCTCGTGCTCCTGCGCATCCTCCAGGGCCTCTTCGTCGGCGGCGAGTGGTCGGGAGCGATGACGCTCGTCGTCGAGAACGCCCCGCTCCACCTGCGCGCCCGCTACGCGGCGATCCCGCAGATCGGCTCACCCATCGGCACGATCCTGTCCTCCGGCGGCTTCTTCGTCATGAGCCTGGTCTTCTCACAGGACAGCTTCGACTCCTTCGGCTGGAGGATCCCGTTCCTCGCCGCCTTCCCGCTGCTCATCCTCGCCATCTACCTGCGGGCCCGCCTCGAGGAGTCCCCAGTCTTCCGACAGCTCGAGGAGTCCGGTGAGGTCGAGAAGAGCCCGATCCGCACGACCTTCACCGACTCCTGGAAGCAGATCATCATCGGCATGGCCGCAGCTCTGCTCGGCGTCGGCGGCTTCTACCTCGTCACTGCCTTCTGCGTCTGGTACGGCGTCAACATCCTCGGCTACGACGATTCGCTCCTGCTCCTGGGCAGCATGGTCGCCGCGGCCGTCGAGATCGGCGCCCTCATCTGGGGCGGCGCTCTGGGAACGAAGTACGGGGCGTCGAAGGTCATCCTCTGGGGCGGAGTCGCCTCGGCGGTGGTGGCCGTTCCGGCCTTCTTCATGTTCGAATCCGGGCAGCCGGTCCTCGTCGTCATCGCCATGACCCTGGCGGTAAGCACCCTGTCCCTGCCCTACGCGGCCTCGGGCACCGTGCTCACCGGCCTGTTCCCTGCCACCACGCGCTACACGGGAGTGGGCATGGCGCAGAATGCGGCGGGTATGCTCTCCGGCTTCATTCCGCTGCTGGCCACCGGCTTCGTCGCCTCCGCCGGTGATCACTGGTGGCCGGCCGCAGCGATGCTCGTCTTCCTGTCCCTGTTCACGGCCTTCGCCGGCTACGTCGCCCCGCGCCTGAGCGTCGACCTTCCCGGCTTCAAGCACTGAGGCGATCTCGCCCGCCCGCGCACCGTTCTGCGGGCAGCTCCACACTCCCCGTTCGTCGAAAGGACACCTCGCCATGCCGCGTTCCGCCGGTCATCTCATCGTCGACACCCTGGACAGCGCAGGCATCGAACGCGTCTATGCGGTGCCCGGCGAGAGCTACCTCGACGTCCTCGACGGCCTCTACGACTCCCCCATCGAGACCGTCGTCTGCCGGCAGGAGGGCGGCGCCGGGTTCATGGCCCTGGCCGAATCCCGGCTGACCGGACGTCCGGGCATCGCCATGGTCACGCGCGGTCCGGGGGCCGCGAACGCGATGATCTCCATCCACACCGCTTGGCAGGACGCGACCGCGCTCGTCCTCTTCGTCGGCCTCGTCCCGACCGCGGACCGCGAGCGCGGATCCTTCCAGGAATTCAGCCTGCCCGAGTGGTTCTCCTCGACCGCGAAACGCGTGATCACCATCGACGACGAGCACCACGCCGGCGAGCTCACCGCCGAAGCCCTGCGCATCGCCGCGGCGGGGAGGCCCGGGCCCGTCGTCGTCGGTTTGCCCGAGGACGTCCTCGTCCGCCTCACCGAGGCGCCCACCCCGAGGATCGCCGAGGCGGCCCCAACGATTCCTGCCTCCGCTGAGCTCGAATCGCTGACCGCCCGCATCGCCGACGCCTCACGCCCCGCGTTCGTCCTCGGCGGCGACGGCTGGCAGACCGGGTGCCGGGCGGATCTCGCTCGCTTCGCCGCCTCGGCCGGGATCCCGGTCCTCTGCGATTGGCGCGCCTACGACGCCGTCCCCCATGGCTCGCGCGCCTGGGCCGGGTGGCTCGGCTACGGTCGGGCCGATGCCGTCGCCCGGGGATTCGCCGAGGCGGACCTGCTCGTCTTCGTCGGCTGCACCCGCTCCGATGTGGCAAGTGACGGCTACAGCATCGGCTTCGACGCCGAGACCGTGCTCGTCTCCCTCGACACCGAGGCCACCCAGCACGCCGGGCGCATCGACCAGCACATCCTCGCCTCACCGCGCACCTTCACCGAGGCGCTGACCAGTCTCGATGCCGATGCGCTGCGTGGCGGGCGCTCAGACGGATGGATGGAGGAGCGCGTTGCCGCACAGGCCCGTTTCGCCGCTCACCGGCCCGACGCCGAGGCGCAGCCGCCGGCCGAGCGGACCCGAACCGGGGTCGACCTCGGTGTGGCGTTCGGGATCCTCGACGACCGCCTCGGCGGCGAGGCGATACTGACCTATGGTGCGGGAAATGCGACGATCTGGGGGCACCGGTTCATCCGCCACCAGCGGCCGGCCAGCCTCGTCGGGGCCCGCAACGGAGCCATGGGACTCGCCGTTCCAGGCGCGGTCGCAGCGTCCCTGACGTTCCCGGACCGGCGCGCTGTCGCGATCTGCGGCGACGGGGACTTCCTCATGAATGGGCAGGAGATCGCCACGGCCTTCGCCCATGGCGCGACCCCGCTCATCATCGTCATCGACAACGGCGTGTACGGCACGATCGTGTCCCATCAGGAGAACCACTATCCGGGCAGGCCTTCGGGCACGCGGATGGTCAACCCTGACTTCGCCTCTTGGGTGAGGGCGTTCAACGGACAGGACGGGGCAGGCATGTCCGGCCACGGCGAGCGCGTCGAAGCGACCGACGACTTCGCGCCCGCGCTCGAGCGCGCGCTGGCCGCGGGCGGACCTGCGCTCATCCACGTCCTCATCGATCCTGCGACCATGCCGCCGGCCGCCGACGAGACCACCTGAGGCGACGACCCGATCCGGCCACGCGGACCGGACGGCCTGGGCCAATCCCCGAACCACGCAGACGCGCATGCTCGAACCTTCGAAAGGACTCACCATGACACACTCCCTGACCAGCGCTGATCGCGAAGCCGCCTTCCTCGCCGACTGGGCCGTGCACTCGCGCTTCGGCGCGGTCGAGGGCACGAACGGAGTCGACAGGCAGGCGGCGAGCGAGGCGGATGGGCAGCAGCGGAAATGGTTCGCCGACCTGCTCGCCGAGCACGGCTTCAACGTCCACCGGGACGCCATCGGCAATCAGTTCGGTCTCCTCGAGCTCGTGCCCGGCGCTCCCTATGTGCTCACCGGTTCGCATATGGACTCCCAGCCCACGGCAGGGCGCTTCGACGGCGCCTATGGGGTCATGGCCTCGGCTCACGCATGCTTCGCCGTCGCCGATGAGCTGCGGGCCGATCCGGAGAAGGCGCGGTTCAACCTCGCCGTGGTCAACTGGTTCAACGAGGAGGGATCACGGTTCAAGCCCTCGATGATGGGCAGCAATGTCTTCACCGGCAAGGCCGAGCTGGAAACCGCTCTGGCCACCCGAGATGCCGCCGGGGTCACTGTCGCCGAGGCGCTCGACGCGATCGGCGAGCGCGGGGACTCCACGGCTCCCGAGATCGCCTCCTATGCAGAGATCCACGTCCAGCAGGGCCGCAGCATGGAAGAGGACGGAGTGAGCATCGGTCTCGTCAATGCCACCTGGGCGGCGCACAAATACGAGTTCAGGGTCACCGGCGCTCAGGCCCACAGCGGGTCGACGCTCATGGCCGATCGGCAGGACGCCCTGCTCGGTGCCGCCCGCCTCGTCGTCGCCGCCCGCGAACTGGCGGACGAGTTCGAGCCCGGTGCACTGCACACGGCCTGCGGCCAACTCACCGTCTACCCGAATTCGCCGGTCGTCGTCGCCAGCGAGGTCAGCCTTCTGCTCGACCTCCGGTCCCCCAGCGCCGAGGTGATCGCCGCCGCCCACGATTCGCTCATGGCCACGGTCGCGCGGGTGTGCGAGGACGACCGGGTCGAGATCGAGATCGTCGCCGAGCACAGCTGGGACCAGAACCCGTACTCCGAGGACGGGGTCGAGCTGGCCCGCACGGTCGCGGACGAACTCGGGCTCACCTCGGCGCGGGTGATGACCGTGGCCGGGCACGACTCGACGAATATGAAGGACGCTGTGCCCACCGTGATGCTGTTCGTCCCCAGCGTCGACGGGATCTCACACAGTCTGGCCGAGTTCACGAAGGACGAGGACCTCGTCTCCGGACTGCGTCACCTCACCGAGGTGGTCCGACGCCTCGCCGCCGGTGCCCTGGCCTGACGCCGGGGCCGGAGCGGTCAATCACTCGATGGCGTCGACGTCCTGGTTCTCGTCGACGAGCTGCTCGGCCAGCGGTTCCCATTTCGCGTATGCATCGGGGTAGGCCGAGGCCTGCACGTCCTGCGCGGCAGCACCCGGGTCCATGCTCTTCCAGTCCTCGATCTCAGTGAGGCCGGGATTGGGGCTTTCGGGGTTGATTCCGTAGAACGACTTCGAGGAGTAGACGGGATCGGTGACCTCGTCGGCCGATCCCCAGTTCATGGAGGGCCGCTGCTGGAACGGTCCGGCGGAGTCCCTGTCCCCACCATCGAGATTCTGCAGGCTCGACTCCTGCAGCGCGGTCATCACGGCGATCGTCTGTGCGTCCTTCGACAGGTCTGCGCCCTTGCCGACGCCGACGATGGTGCGAGCATTGTCGATCTGCTCGGAGCTGAGTTCGTCCGGGTCATCGATGCCGCCGGTCGTGCCGGCGCCCTGTGCGGGACCGGCGCCCGCAGCGTTCTCGCTCGTCTGGTCGACGGCCCCGGACATCGGTTCGGCCGCGGCCGAAGTCGCCGTTGCCAGGGAGACGCCCCCTGCGATGACGGCAGCGGACAGTGCAGTCACCGCAAGTGTGCGCACGCTCTTCATCTGTTCTCACTTTCCTCTGGGATCGGGCGAGCGGCCCGGACGGATGGGTCTGGGTTCACAGTGCACCATGCTCTCCTGTCTTTCGGCACAGGAGGTGCACTGGAAATCGCCCCACACCACACTGTCGGACGTAGGGGGCCGGTTCAATGCAGAGAGCCTTATAGATGGCTCCGTCTCATCGCAACGAATCGTCACGAACGTGTGTGCATGTGCTCAGAGTTCAATGAGCGCTCCGCGGCGACAAGCGGCACCCGCACACCTCCGTGACGTGGGTCTCGAACGGTCCGTCGGTTCACGCGCAGGGACGCACCAGGCGGTTTTCAGACGTCCTCGCCACGACTCCGCCGTAGGCTGGTCCCATGCCACCGTCGCTGCCCTCAGACGCCGCTCGAGCCACACGCTCGTATCTTCGAGCCGCGGACCGTCTTCTGCCCGGGGGCGTGGTCGCCTGCGCCGTCGGCGGCTCACTCGCCCTCCGCTACTACCGTCCCGGCCGCAGCGATATCGACCTCGTCGCCGTCGTCGCCGACGAGTGGGCGACACGCGCTGATCTCATCCGCCGCCTGCGCCTGCTTCACCTCTCGCAGATGCCGCATCTGGCGCTGAGAGCAGTCCGCGGCAAAGGTATCAGCGCGTGCTGCAACACTGTGTTCATCAGGCAATCGGACATCAGTCGACCCGTCAGCGCGATCTCGCCGATCGCCTCGCATGTCGGCGAGATCTTCGAGCCCGGGGCGGGCTTCGATGTCAATCCCGTGGTCTGGAAGGAACTCGTCGACGGCGGCATCACCATTCGAGGTCGGTCCGTCGACCGATGGGGCCTCGACCCGGAGCCCGACTCGCTGCGTCCCTGGATCCGCTCGAACCTGCGCAAGTACTGGGCACCGTTGGCTGCACAGCTGCGCACGCGGCCTCGGACCACTGCCCGGGCCCTCCCGGCCCGGCAGGGCCTCTCAGCAGGAAGTGTCGAATGGTGCGTGCTGGGGCCCGCCCGCATGCACCACACGCTCATGACCGGGAAGATCATCGGCAAGGAGCGCGCGGGAATCCACATGCTCGAGGCGTTTCCCCAACATGCCCCCATCACCGAGGTGGCCCTGGCCAAGATCCGTGGAGAGCGAATCGCCTCTCCACCGTCGCGCCAGGAACGGCGGGAGCTGACCGCCTCTGCGATGGGCGACGTCCTCGCTGCGACTGTCGGGTATCGTGGATCACACTCCGACGACCCTGAGGACTGAACGTGGCTGATCTGAATGAACTGACCGAATCCCACTTGGCGCTTGCACGCGAGAACGAGAACGGACGCAGTGCCGAACTCGTCGCCCACGATGGCGAGCTGCGCCAGACAGTGATCGCTCTGGCAGACGGTGTGCGACTTCCGGCTCACAACTCGCCGCCCGCGGCCAGCATCCAGGTGCTGGTCGGAAGCATCAGAGTCGAACTCGATGAGGAGATGCAGGGGGAGTTCGGGGCCGGCGAGCTCTGGATCCTCACCCATGAGCGCCACTCGGTGCTGGCCCTGGAGGACTGCGTATTCCTGCTGACCACCGTGACCAGCGTGGACAAGCCCTCCTACTCCTGACCGCCGCCACGTGGCCGCGATCCCGCGGGCGCGCGGCGTCCGCGGGCCGCACCCGCGGACGGCGCGGCAGCCTCACTTCGAGACGAAGTGAAGGCGCTTATTGACGAACTCGCCCATCCCGATCGGGCCCATCTCACGGCCGAAGCCGGAGCGCTTGACCCCGCCGAAGGGGATCTCGGCAGCCTCGGCGGCGATGGTGTTCACATGCGTCATGCCCACCTCGAGGCGAGCTGCGACCTTGTCGGCACGCGCCTCGTCGGTGGAGAAGACCGATCCGCCGAGGCCCAGCGCGCAGTCATTGGCCAGCTCGAGGGCCTCCTCATCGCTGGAGACCTTGTACACGGTGGCGACGGGCCCGAAGATCTCCTCACCATAAGACTCCGAGTCCCGGGGCACGTCGACGAGCACCGTGGGCGAGTAGTAGGCAGCCGGTCCATCGGAGAGCTCACCGCCGACGAGCACCCGGGCGCCAACGGATACGGCCTTCTTCACCTGCGCGTCAACGGTCTCGGCCGCGGTGCGCGAGGACAGAGGCCCGTACTCTTCCTCTTTGAGGCTCGCGGGGTCACCCGGCTTCAGCCCTGTCCCGAGACGCACGAGTTCGGCGACGAACTCGTCGTAGATGTCGTCCATGACGATGAGCCGCTTGTTCGAGTTGCACACCTGACCGGCGTTGTAGACCCGGAACTCCCAGGCCTCGCGGGCGACGGCGGCGACATCCTCGGCGTCGAGGACGACCATGGGGTCGATGCCGCCGAGTTCGAGCACGGCCTTCTTGAGGTTCTGACCGGCCTGTGCGCCGATGATCGCCCCGGCCCGCTCGGAACCGGTCAGGGACACGCCCTGGACGCGGGAGTCCGCGATGATCGACGCGATCTGGTCGTGGTTCGCGAACAGGTGCGAGTAGCCGCCCTCGGGCACACCGGCGGCGCGGAAGATCTCTTCGATGAGCAGCGCCGAGCGACCGCAGATATCAGCATGCTTGAGCATGATCGTGTTGCCGAGCACGAGGTTCGGCGCAGCGAAGCGGGCCACCTGGTAGTACGGGAAGTTCCACGGCATGACGCCGAGCAGCGCACCGATGGGCAGCGCCTCGATGCGGGCAGTGCCGGGGATGGTGCTCGGGATCTGGTAGTCCGTGGCCAGGCTGGGCCCGTGGACGCCGTAGTACTCGATGATGTCGGCGGCGAACTCGACCTCGTCGACCGATTCCTCATAGGACTTGCCCATCTCGGCCGAGATCGTCTTCGCGAGTTCGTCCTTGCGCTCGTGGAAGATCTCCGCGGCCCGGCGCACGATGCCCGCGCGCTCCTGGATGTCTGTGTCCTTCCAGGTCAGGTATGTGCTGTGGGCGGAAGCGACGACGCTTTCGATCTCGGCGTCGGTGGCTTCGGGGAAGGTTTCGAGGATTTCGCCGGTGGCGGGGTTCTGGACACGGTAGTTCGACATAGAATGCAGCTCCTTGCAGGTGCGGTGTTCGTGAATGTGGTCGCAGATGCGATCAGTGGAAGTGTGAGGCATCGCCGGGGGCCGCGAAAGTCGATGTGCGGCAGCATCGCCGATCCTCACCTGGACGGTCGAGGAATCATCGCAGTCAGTTATCACCCATGCCATCGACAGTAGCGCCCGGAATGGACGCGAACGATCATGTCACCATCGATTGTAATACAATATCGTGCCCATCGCCGAGGCTGCCCCGAGCTCATCGAGCGACCTCCCGATGAGTGGTGTCGAGTCGCCGGGTCCACCCGCGCCCGTCGAGGTGCTCGAGCAGCGGGATGACGGTCCTTCGTGTCGTGTGCAGCGCCTGCCTGGCCTGGCTCGTCGTGAATGGCTGAGTCAGCCCTGCGAGCACCCGCATCGCCTGTGCGGGCGAGCGGGGAGAGACGACGATCCCCTCGCCGAGGCGGAGCACCCGCCCCGCCTTCTCGGCGACCGCGAGCTCCCGCGCTCCGAGTCCGAGTTCGCGCAGGTCATCGGCCTCCGGAGCGGAGAACGGTTCGGTCGCCAGACGCCTCTCGAGTTCGGCGATCCCGGCCTCGGCCGCGCCGAGATCGGCGGAGTGGCCGGGCGGTCTCACCATGCCGTCGGCCGTCTCCAGTCCCGCGCGGGCGATGATCTCCGTCAGCAGCGGACGCACCGCGGCCCCGTCGAAGTCGGGCAGGGGCGGGTTCGTTCGGCGCAGAGCTTCGCTCAGCGCCTTGACGGGGACTCCGGCCGCCATGGGCCGTGCATTGAGCTCCCCCGTGACTAGGGTCTTCGCCGCTTCGACCCATGCAGAGGCAGTGGGCGCATGGACGAGCCAGCCGGCCACGGCCTCAACCTCGGCGGGCAGTGAGGCGGTCCCGGCCGGAGTCTTCTCGTCATCGCGGTCGGCCACCGACCGGCGCGGCATCGGCAGCCCGAACCGGGTGAGGACGGCGCGCTCGACGGCTCCCCGGCGGGCCACCTCGGCGAGGAGATCGCCGGTCGCCGGACGCTCGGCCAGTTCCCGGGCACGACGGGTGCCGTCGCCGCGCCGACTCAGCGCGGGCGGGTCGACGTCGAGGACGAGGAGTCCGGCGAAGACATTGCGGCTGCCCGGCGCCCGCAGCACGATCCGGTCCCCCACCTGCAGCGGCAGGGGCCGGTCGAGGGTGAGGCGAGCGTGTTCCGCGTCGAAGGCACGCAGGCGGACGGATACGGCGGCCGTGCCGATGTGGGCCATGAGCTCGATGACACCGGCATCGAGGGGCTGGCCCATGGTGCGGCGGACGTCGAGGACCTCGACGATCGGCCACGCGCCGGGAGTGAGCAGGGCATCGCCGCGGTGGAGCTCCTCGGCGGGGACGTCGCGGAGGTTCACGGCCACGCGGGACTGCGGGGCCACCTCGGCGGAGGAGGAGTTCCGGGACTGCAGCCCGCGCACTCTCACCGTCCGGTCGACGGTCTCCCCGTACAGGCGGACGGTGTCGCCGGTGCGCAGGCTGCCGGCCGTCAGAGTGCCGGTGGTGACGGTGCCTGCGCCCTTGATGGTGAACGCCCGATCGACCCACAGGCGCACCCGCGCCGAGGCGTCCGGGGACGGGGCCGCGTGCGTGACCTCGTCGAGGACGGCGATGAGTTCGGGCAGGCCCTCGCCGGTCGTCGCCGACACCGTGACGATGGGGGCGTCCTCGAGCGGCGTGCCGCGCAATCGGGCCCTGACCTCGGCTTCTGTGGCGCCGATCGTGTCCGGGGCGAGGTCGGCGCGGGTGATGACGACGAGGCCGTGGGTGATGCCGAGTGCGGCGATCGCGTCCCTGTGGTCGCTCGATTGGGCCTGCCAGCCCTTGTCGGCGGCGATGACGAAGCAGACGATGGGGGCGGGGCCGAGCCCGGCGAGCATGTTCGCGAGGAACTTCTCGTGCCCGGGTACGTCGACGAAGGCGAGTTCCCGGCCCGAGGGCAGGGTGGTCCAGGCGAAGCCGAGGTCGATGGTCAGGCCGCGCTTCCTCTCCTCCGCCCAACGGTCGGGCTCCATTCCGGTCAGGGCGCTCACCAGGGTCGACTTCCCGTGGTCGACGTGTCCGGCGGTCGCGATGACGAAGGTGCCGGGGCTCTTCGCCGCTTCGGGAGTATTCGCCGGCTCACTCATGGCGGCTGTCCAGGGCCCGGGCGATGGCGGCGGCGACGGACTCGTCAT
Source organism: Brevibacterium renqingii (assembly GCF_017808095.1). Lineage (NCBI taxonomy): Bacteria > Bacillati > Actinomycetota > Actinomycetes > Micrococcales > Brevibacteriaceae > Brevibacterium > Brevibacterium renqingii. The sequence goes on from NZ_JADBHG010000002.1 coordinate 306,699, forward strand.
CGGCTTCGGGCACGCATCGGAGATCGACGAGGCATCGTCCCTGGTGGACGCGGGCGACGATCGCGGGATCGCCGAGGCGCAGCGCCTGGGCGCAGTCCTCCGGCAGTTCGACGGCCCAGCCGGGCAGGGGCACCCCGGGGGCTCCCCCGCCGCCGACCCGTCCGTCGTGGGCCACGACTGCGGCGTCGACGGCCTCGGCGAGGCGGTCGGTGCGTGCGCGCAGCCGATCGGGGTCGATGTGGAGGGCGTCGTGGATCGGGTTGGCGGTGTGCGTGATCGTCGCTTCGAGGGCGGCGAGGGTGAGTTTGTCCGTGCGCAGCGCCCTGGCCAGCGGGTGCTCGGCCAGTGTCTGCACCGCCTCGGCGCGGCCGAGCACGAGGCCGGCCTGGGGGCCGCCGAGGAGTTTGTCACCCGAGACGATGACGAGATCGGCACCGGCCCGCAGCGCCGCATCGATGTCCGGTTCATCGGGCAGCGACTCATCGGGAGAGAACAGTCCCGAGCCGAGGTCGACGATGAGCGGAAGATCGTGCTCGGCGGCCAGCCCTGCCAGTTCGGACACCTCGACGGAGGCGGTGAATCCTTCGACGCGGAAATTGCTCGTATGCACTTTGAGCAGGCTTGACGTGTCCTCACCGAGGGCGTCGGCATAGTCGGCCAAGTGAGTGCGGTTCGTCGTTCCGACCTCCCTCAGATGCGCCCCGGTCGTGGTCATGAGGTCGGTGAGTCGGAAGCCCGCGCCGATCTCGATGAGCTCGCCGCGGCTGATGACGATCTCACTGCCCGAGGCAGCGCCCCGCAGTGCCGTGACCGCGAGCAGCAGAGCTGCCGCGCCGTTGTTGACGACGAGGGCGTCCTCAGCGGCCGGGCAGGCTCGCAGCAGTGCGGCCTTGGCTCCGGTTCCGCGCTTGCTGCGCTTGCCGGTGACCAGGTCCATCTCGACATCGACGTACCCGGCCGCCTCGGCGACCGCCCGCGTCGCGGCCGGCGACAGCGGGGCCCGGCCGAGGTTCGTGTGGACGAGGATTCCGGTGGCGTTGAGCACCGGGGTCAGGGAGGAGGCCGAACGGGAACCGAGCCTGGAGACGATGGTGGGGGCCACCTCGGCGACGGGGATCCGACCGGTGCGCGCGGCGGACTGCACCTCGGTGACGGTCGCCTTGATCGTCGCCTGATTGAGGTGCTCACCTGCGGCGACGACCTCCGGCAGGGCGAGGAGGCGGTCTGTGCGCGGAATGCTGCGACGAGGGTCCGACTCGACCATGGGCCTCCTCCTCGGTGCGGGTTCGCCGACGGCCCCGCCTGACCGACGGGACCGGTGTGATTGGCGGAGGCGGACGGGAATCGAACCCGCCAGACCGAGATGCTCGGTCTCACCGGTTTTGAAGACCGGGGCGCCCACCAGGACGCGGACGCCTCCACTGCAGAATCCTACCGTGTTCGGCCGCCTCGGCGAGTTCGCCCCTCGGCCTCCGGTGACGGGCCTTCGCCGCCGGTGTTAATGTCGCGGTATGACTGAGATCCACGACCGTCTGACCTCGTTCGCCCACGGCGGAGGATGCGCCTGCAAGATCCCCCCGGGCGAGCTCGAGGACGCGGTGCGCGGACTGGTCGGGCAGCCGGGTCCTGATGTCCTCGTCGGCCTCGACGACGGCGACGACGCTTCGGCCGTGCGAGTCCGTGACGATCTCGCAGTGCTCTCGACCGCGGACTTCTTCACACCCGTCATCGACGATGCCTACGACTGGGGACGCATCGCCGCGGCGAATGCGCTCTCGGATATCTACGCGATGGGCGGGACGCCTGTCACGGCGATCAACCTCGTCGGCTGGCCCCGGGAGAAGCTGCCGATGGAGCTGCTCACCGAGGTGCTCCGCGGCGGACTCGATGTCGCCGCAGCGGCGAACTGCCCGGTCGCCGGCGGACATTCGATCGACGATCCCGAGCCGAAGTACGGGATGGCCGTGACCGGCATCGCCCACCCGAACGAGCTCATGCGCAACGACGCCGCCGAGGCGGGCCTGCCCCTGACGCTGACCAAACCGATCGGCGTGGGGATCCTCAACAATCGGCACAAGGTCACCGGCGAGACCTTCGACGAGGCGATCGCGACGATGACCGCGCTCAATGCCGACGCCGCGCGTGACGCGGTGGCAGCCGGGGTGCGTGCGGCCACGGATGTCACGGGTTTCGGCCTGCTCGGGCACCTGTTCAAGATGGTTCGGGCCTCAGGCGTGGGCGCGGTGCTCGACGCGTCCGCTGTGCCCCGCCTCGGCGGAGTCGACGAATCGATCGCCGCCGGGTACGTCTCAGGCGGGACGAGGCGCAACCTCGACTGGGTGCGACCTCACCTCACCGCAGAGGATTCGGTCAGCGAGGACGATCTGCTCCTGCTCGCCGATGCCCAGACCTCCGGCGGCCTGCTCGTCGTCGGAGAGCTGCCCGGCCATCCCGTCATCGGTGAGATCGTCGCGGGCTCGGGCGTGCACGTGCGGTGAGTTTCGCCAGGGGCACTTCACACTAAGATGCGGGTGCAACCAGTCTTCGGCTGCTATTTCCTCTGACTGGGCGGGGTCACTTCCTCGTCTCGGAACTGGCGGAAGCTGGACATGAAGAACCAGAAGAAGGCACCAGTGAGTAGGCCACCCAGCAGTGTCTGCCACCAGTTGAATGACTCGTTGCTCCAGCCCAAAAGATTCATGCCGAAGTATACCAACGGAAAGAGCAGCGCCACGAGCACACCGCTTTTCAGGCTTTCGCGGTCCTTGAGCAGCTTCTTCATAGGTTTCTCACGCTACCGGAAACGTCGCATTCCGCAACATGCCTTGGCGCATGCGCGGTAATGATGGTTCCTCGGTGCCCGGCTTCCTCGCCGAGCTGTGCCACGTCATCGAGAACCCCGCGCCCGTACCGGCAAAACCACCCTGTGCACCGGTGCGTAGTGGCAGGAACGGTGTGGGGTGCCGCGCTAAGTGTAGGAAGAGGAGCTGCCGGTGAGGGATGCTCGCGGGAGCAGGTAGGCGGCAGGAGTGGTGTCGGACGCCGCGCGTGACGACAAGAACCTACCGGCCGGTGGTGATCGAGTCGTCGATGATGCCGGCCGCGCGACGCTCTTCGAGGCGAGCGCGCTGCGGTTCGACGACGTGACGCGGGTCCTTCGTCGATTCGATGCCGGCCTCGAGCACTCCGAACCGGGTGTACGCCGAGGCGGCCGCGAGTGCCGCACCGGAGACGACGGACAGTCCGCGCAGCACGGCTCGGGTCTTCCAGCTGCGCTTGCCAGAGGCGGCTTGCCCGCCGACGCTGCCCACGGTACCGGCAACAGCGCTGAGAACGCCGCTCCCAGGAGTCCCGGCACGAGGAGCCATCTTCTTCGCGAACACCCTGGCTCCCACCTCGGCGACGGCTGTGCCGATGGCACCGGCGATGAGCAGCTTCTCGGCCCGGTCGAGCTTGCGGCCGGGCTCACCGTCTTCGAGGGGATCGACCTCGGCAGGATGCATGCCCTTCTTCATCCGCTCCATCGCCACCATCTCGCCTGCGGCACCGGTCAGCGCCAGCAGTCGAGCAGGTCCTGTCTCACGTACAGGAGCCAAAGCCATGCCCGCTCCTCCGGCGGCCATGGAGGCTGATGCCACGAACACATACGACAGGCCGTTGCGTCCGGCCGCGTTCCAGGTGGGCACCGCGGTATCGCCGAGCAGCGCGCCCGTGTAGGCGGCCAGAGGCGTGGCGAAGAGAGCGGACTCGATGGCGACAGGCGTTTCGAGCGCGTGGAGCACGCGGCGCAGCGGGCCCAGGGGCAGGACCTTCTCGCCGGTGAGACGATCGACTTCGATGGCCGTCAGCACGCCCGAGCCGACGCCGAACCCGGACAGGATCCAGGTTCCCAGGCTCATGGGCGAGGAGACTTTGAACACGCGCATCATGTTGAGGAAGCGCTCGGGCCGGCCGAGGTCGGCGACGAGTGCCGCTCCGCCGACAGCAGTCGCGGTGAGCGCCGTCAGTCGGCTCGCGATCCGCAGCCCCGGGCGGTCACTCAGCTGTGCGCCCAGACCCAGCAGCGACGAACCTCCGGCCAGTCCGCCGAGGAAGAGATAGAGCCCGATCTCGTTGCCCCACGGCGGGGCCTTGACGATGGGCCGACCGTAGTACGAGCTGAACTCGACGTCTTCGACCATCGGCATCTCGCGGTTGCCGTCGGCACCGCGGTTCTTCCACCCCTGACCGGGCCGACCACCGGCACCTCGACCGCCGCCGGGACGGCCGCCTCGGCGACGTTTCCGGCGACCGCCTTCGGGCTCGGGAGGACGGTAGGAGTCGTATTCGGATGTGCTCATGAACGCCGACTCCCGAGGAACGAGAGTCCGGCCGCGGCGATCATGCCCAGCGCCGCGATCCCGGCGTTGGCGTACATCTTCGGCAGATCCTTCGTCGGCACCCGCGGGTCCGGCGGCAGGCCGTAGACCTCGGGCTCGTCGAGGATGAGGAAGACCGAACCGGTGCCGCCGACCCCGTCGTTGGGGTTCGCACCGTAGAGCCTGGCCTCGGCCAGTCCCTTCTTGTGGAGTTCGGCCACGCGTTCGTGTGCCTGGTCGACCATGTCCGCACGGTCACCGAACTTGATCGACTGCGTCGGGCAGGTCTGCGCGCACGCCGGCTCCTGGCCCTCGACGAGGCGGTCGTAGCAGAGCGTGCATTTGTTGGCCGTGCCCTTGTCCGGCACATCCATGTCCGCGGCCTTGCGATCGTCGCGGTCGGTGGGCGTGTTGATCGTGCCGTCATCGCGGCGTTCGATGACGCCGAACGGGCAGCCGGCCACGCAGGTGCCGCAGCCGTTGCAGACGTCGTTCTGGACGACGACGGTGTCGAATTCGGTGCGGAAGAGTGCTCCGGTCGGGCACACGTCGAGGCAGCCGGCATGGGTGCAGTGCTTGCACACATCCGAGGACATCAGCCAGCGGAAGTCCGCTGTGTCCGGCGGCGTCGTGTCGACGCCGGTGAAGTCATCCGGATCGGTGGGTTCCAGTGCGCCCGGAGCCAGCAGGTCGACGCCGAGTTCCGGCGTCGTGGGCAGGCCGGCGCTGGTCCGCCCCTCCGCCGCCGCGCCGAGCGCCCCGTCGAGAGGCTGCGCGCCGGAGGTTTCGTCGGTCCGGGGACGCACCGTGGGCATGCCGAGGTTGACGAGCTTGCGTCCGGACTCACGGGCCTGTTCGATCCGCTCGGAGTCCTGTTCGATGAAGGCGACATGGCGCCAGGTGTTCGCGCCGAGGCTGCCCGTGTTGTCGTACGAGGAGCCGAGAAGTTCGAAGGTGCCGTCCTGCGGATTGTGGTTCCATTCCTTGCACGCGACCTCGCAGGCCTTGCAGCCGATGCAGATCGAGGTGTCGGTGAAGAACCCCTTGCGATTGTGCTTCGCATCGTGCCAATGGCCGTCCGCGACACCATCGTCGAATGGATCCTGTGCCGCATCGGTGCCGAGAGTCTGAGTCGACATCATTCCTCCTTCCCCTGTGAGCCGTCATCGCCTGAATCTACGCCGTCATCGCCGCGATCCTCACTGTCCGAGCCCGGTTCCTCGCCGTCACCACCGGCCGGATCGTCGGCGCTGCCATCGGGCGAACCATCGGCTCCGTCGAGCGTCCCGTCGTCCGCGGCAGAGATCGATGAGCCGTCGTCAGAGGCTCTCTTGGCGGTGAGGTCCTCGTCCGTTGCACCGGCGGGACGGATGTCGACCGGGCCCCGACGATCCTCCGCGCTGTCGCGCAGTCGCACGTCCGGATCCTGATCGGACCCGCTCTCGGTCCCGACGTCTCCGTCCTCGTCGCGACGGCCCGGGCCTCCGCCGTAGGTGCGGCTCGGGGACACACCGACTGCGGAGTCTCCCCCGCGGTCGCGGTGACCGCCGGAGTGCGCTGATCGGTCGGCATCGGCGGACTCGGCCACGATCTCCTCGGAGACGGTGACGTGGGCATTGCCCGATTCGGGGCTCAGACCCGCGCTGGCCTGGTACTTCTCGACGAAGTCGACGAGCTCGGGACCGCGGGGGCGGCGACCGGGCACGACGGCGCCGGCGACGTACTTGCTGTTCTGGATGAAGACGTTCGGATCCATGGTCACGCCGAGCAGATCGTTCGCCGAGTCGCCCTCGACCACAGCGCCGGTTCCGCCGACGCCCCAGTGGTAGGGCAGGCCGATCTGATGCACGGTCTTGCCGCCGATGTTCAGCGGCGTCATCCGCTTGGTCACGAGCACCCGAGCCTCGATGGCACTGCGCGGGGAGACGAGCGTCGCCCAGCCGTAGGGCTCGAGCCCCACCTCGGCGGCGAGCTCCGGCGAAACCTCACAGAACATCTCCGGCTGCAGCTCCGAGAGGTACGGCAGCCAGCGGGACATGCCTCCTGCAGTGTGGTGCTCGGTCAGCCGGTAGGTCGTGAAGACGTACGGGTAGACCTCGGAGCCGGGATAGCCGGCACCCGGTGCAGAAAGGTTGTCCTCGCGTTTCATCGTCAGCCGTGTCGGACTGTTCTGCTGCTCGTAGAGCGGATTGGCCACAGTCGATTCCTGCGGCTCATAGTGAGTGGGCAGAGGTCCGTCGACCATGCCGCTGGGCGCGAACAGCCAGCCCTTGCCGTCGGCCTGCATGATGAAGGGGTCGTCACCGTCGAGGTGGCTGGGACCGCCGTAGAACTGCTCCGAGCGGGCAGACGGTTCGCGGTCGATCGGGAAGTCGGGAACATCGGATCCGACCCACCGCTGGCGGTCCTCGTCGAACCAGACGTACTTCTTCCGTTCCGACCAGGGTTTCCCGTCCGGTGCCGCAGAGGCGCGGTTGTAGAGGATGCGACGGTTGAGCGGCCAGGCCCAGGCCCATTCCAGGGCGGTCTCGTCCTGTTCCTCCCGAGGTTTGCGGCGCGCGGCCATGTTCACGCCCCCGGCGTAGATGCCCGCATAGATCCAGCAGCCTCCCGCAGTGGTGCCGTCCGCGGTCATCTCATTGAAGGTCGCCAGCGGCTGGCCGTCCTTCTCCCCGCCGACGTGGTAGCCGTTGATCTCCGCCAGAACCGATTCGGGATCGACCTCGCCCTCCTCGTCGACAGGATAGTCCCAGGTGAGGTCCAGGATCGGTCTGTCACGTGGATCGGTCGAGTCCTGCAGCTTCTCCCTGATCCTCTTGCCGAGGTGGAAGAAGAAGTCGAGTTCGCTCTGAGCATCGCCGGGCGGATTGACCGCCTTGTGGCGCCACTGGACGAGCCGCTGCGTCTGGGTGAACGTGCCGGCCTTCTCCGTGTGGTTGGCCGCCGGCATGAAGAACATCTCGGTGTCGATATCCTCTGTCTTCAGCTCCCCGGTCTGGATCTCCGGCCCGTCCTTCCACCACGTGGCGGACTCGATGAGGCTGAAGTCGCGTACGACCATCCATTTGAGGTGGCTCATCGCCATCCGCTGCATGCGCCCGTTCGCCGAACCCACGGCGGGGTTCTGGCCGAGCAGGAAGTAGCCGTCGACGCCGTCGGCGAGCATCCGTTCGGTGCTCTGATAGGTCCCGTGGGCGCCGTTGATGCGCGGCAGATAGTCAAAGGCGAAGTCGTTCTCCTCCGTCGCCGCATCGCCCCACCATGCCTTGAGCAGATTGACCGCATAATTGCGGCCGTTGGCCCAGAATCCCTTGTGCGTCTCGGGCGTGCCGACGGCCGCGACGTAGTCGTCGAAGGAGTCGTGGACTCCCGCGCTCGGCATCGGCAGATAGCCGGGCAGCAGGTTGAACAGAGTCGGGATATCGGTCGATCCCTGGATCGTCGCATGTCCGCGCAGCGCCATGATTCCGCCGCCGGGACGACCCATGTTGCCCAACAGGAGCTGGAGGATCGAGGCGGTGCGGATGAATTGTGCGCCGAGGCTGTGCTGCGTCCACCCGACCGCGTAGGCGAAGCACGTGGTCCTCTCCCGCCCGGAGTTCTCCGTCACCGATTCGAAGAGGTAGTCGAAGTCCGCCGGCTCGATGCCGCAGTTCTCCGCGACCACCTCGGGCGTGTAGCGCGAATAGTGATGCTTGAGGATCTGGAAGACGGTCCGCGGGTCCTCCAGGGACGGGTCGGTCGCGGGTGCACCGTGCTCGTCGGTCTGATAGGACCATGTGGAGTTGTCGTAGGAGTTCGTGTCGGGGTCGTAGCCGGAGAACAGCCCGTCGAGGTCCTCGGTGTCCTGGTAGTCGGTGCTGATGAGGTTCGCTGCGTTCGTATAGGCACGCACGTACTCTTCGAAGTGCTTGCCTTCGGTCAGCACACGGTTGATGAGCGCGCCCAGCAGCACGATGTCGGAGCCCGCCCTGATGGGGACGTGCTTATCGGCGATCGCAGTGGTGCGCGTGAAACGAGGATCGACGTGGATGACGCGGGCACCTCGGGCCTTGGCCTCGGTCACCCATTGGAAGCCCACGGGATGGCACTCGGCCATATTGGAACCCTGGATGATGATGCAGTCCGCATTCGCCATATCCTGGACGGGTTGTGTGGCGCCGCCTCGCCCGAACGAGGTTCCCAGACTGGGAACCGTGGCGGAGTGTCAAATGCGCGCCTGGTTCTCGATCTGGATTGCGCCCGCCGCCGTGTAGAGCTTCTTCGCGAGGTAGTTCTCCTCGTTGTCGATGGTCGCCCCGCCGAGGCTGGCGATCCCCATCGTCCGACGCAGGGGGTGGCCCCTGTCGTCGACGTCCTCCCAATGGTTGCGGCGGGCTTCGATGAACCGGTCGGCGATCATGTCGATCGCGGTGCCGAGTTCGATCTTCGTCCAGTCCTTCGCCCGCGGGGCACGGTAGAGGACGTCGGTGACGCGACCGGGGGAATTGACGAGCTGTTCGCTGGCCGCGCCCTTCGGGCACAGCCGACCGCGCGAGATCGGCGAATCCGGGTCGCCTTCGATCTGGACGACCTTGTCGTCCTTGACGAAGACCTTCTGCCCGCAGCCGACAGCACAGTAGGGGCACACGGACTGGACGACCTTATCGGCCGTGCTCGTGCGCGGGGTGATGTCTCGGGTCTTCTGGGACACGACTGATTCTCCGCGTCCGGTGATATCGGATGAGCGGAACTGCCGTAGTACCGGCCACTCGAGGAAGCTGAACCGAGCCATGGCTCAACCATAGTCCCAAGTGCGCCGAATGTGCACTAGGCATGCCTTACCTGGCCAGAGCATCATCGTCCCTCCGCGCGACCGGCGCCGCTGGCCCGAGGATCCGCCCGCCGAGGCGGGTGCTCAGATCCGGCGGGCGAGCAGAACCGCGTCCTCGAGTTCGGCGGGTTCACCCTCGGGGGAGGTCACCTGCCGGGTGCGGGTCTCGGCGAGTTCGATCTCCCAGCGGTCGGGGCTGGCCCCGATGAGCAGAGCGAAGTCCCCGTTCGGACTCACGGGTTCGTGGTGGTGCTCCATCCCGTGTTCGAACTTCTCATCGTGCTCGGCCGCCCACGGCGGCATCGTCGCATGCGAGACGAGCAGGAGCGCACCGCCGGGCGCCACGTGCGCAGCGACACGGGTCAGCAGCTCCTCCCGCGTGTCGGGCAGGCGGGTGTGGAGGAAGAATCCGGTCACGAGGTCGAACCCGCCTCGGCGATCACCGTTCTCCGGCCCCCAGGTGGAGACATCGGCGACGGCGAAATCGGCGCGGGCTCCGCGCTCCCCGGCGGCCCTGCGGGCGCGGTCGATGGCCGTGGTCGAGAGGTCGATGCCGGTGGCGTCCCAGCCGTGCTCGGCCAACCAGATGACGTCGGCGCCCTCTCCGCAGCCGACGTCGAGGACGCGGCCGGGGGTCATATCGCCGACGGTGGCCACGAGGGCCTCGTTCGGGTTGCCCGACCACACGGGGTCCTCGGACCCGGAGTAGCGCTCCTCCCACGCCGCAACGGAATCCGGCACTCCGTCAGGCGGGGTGTGTGCTGTGTTGTCGGCGGCGTGGTCGCTCACTGCTCGGTGCCCGGGTCGTCCGGGATCGAATCGGGAGAATTCGCGTCGGTTTCGGCTGACCCGGCGGCCTCCTGCTTGGCCAGTTCGGCGCGGACCTCATCCATGTCGAGGCCCTTGACTGCGTTGATGACCTGTTCGAGCTGAGGCGCGGCGAGCGCGCCGGGCTGGGCGAAGACGACGATTCCTTCGCGGAAGGCCACGAGGGTCGGGATCGAGGAGATCGCGAAGAGTCCGGCCAGCTGCTGCTGGGCTTCGGTGTCGATCTTGCCGAAGACGATGTCTGGGTTGGCCTCGGCGGCCTGCTCGTACACGGGGGCGAACTGCTTGCACGGACCGCACCAATCGGCCCAGAAGTCGAGGAGGATGATTTCGTTGTCGTTGATGGTCGACTCGAAGTTGTCTTGCGTGATTTCGATCGTAGACATGCGGGCCAGTCTAGGGGGTGCGGATGAGTGCTCACTGGACAGTGGTGCCCGCGGAGTCATCGCGTGCGGCCGCCGATCGGTCTGCCCACTGCTCCGGTCCAGGCAGCCGACCGGCTCAGTGCTCGGGCGCCGGCAGACGGCCGGCACCGGCGGCGATGGAGGTCCCGAGGACGGCGGTGACGGCTCCGGCCAGCACGAGTGCGGCCAGGACGACGATCTGGAATTCCGCGGCTTCGAACGGTGAGGCACCGCCGAAGAGGGCGCCGACGAATGCTCCCGGGAGGGTGACGAGGCCGGTGTTCTTCGCCTGGTCGAGGCCCGGCAGCAGCGCCTCGCGGATCGAATCCTGCCGCAGACGCTGCACGGCCCGGCGCGGCCTGGCGCCCAACGACAGCCAGGCTTCGATCTCGCCGACGCCCGTGCGCAGGTTCGCCGCGAACCGGCGCATCGCCAGCGTCGCGATCGTCATCGAGTTGCCGATGACGATCCCCGCGATCGCGATGACGCGTTCGAACTCTCGCTCGACGAGGCCGAGTGCGAGTACCAGCGCCAGTGTCACGAGTGCTCCGACGACGACTCCCACCACGGCTCCTGCCGGTCCGCGGGGAAGCTCTCGAGCACGTCGCAATGAGGTCAGCGAGGCGGTGGTGAGCATGAGAGCGATGAAGGCGAACACGGCCCACCACGCGCTGAGCGCACCCTGGAGGACGAACGCGATAAGGGCGAGCTGGACGATCGCCCGGATGATCGCCACGATCGGCAGCCACCCGAGCCCCACCTCGGCGAACCCGAGGATGACAACGGCGGCACCGACGAGCACGACGACGCCGAGGAGGAAGGGCAGAAGCTCGTCGACCGGCACAGGGTCAGTCTACGAGGTCGGTGATCGGCTCGTCGTCGATGATGGCGGTGAACACGTCCTCGGCCTCGGGAGCGCTGACGACGCGGTTGGGGTTCTCCGGTGCCGGTGCCCAGGGCATGATCTCGAAGTTGATCGCCTCCTCGGGCACCGAGGAGGCCGTCGAGGCCAAGGAGGCGAGAGCGGTGACCGAGTCGAGGTCCTCGTCAACGCGCAGAGAGGAGGTGACGGCGTCGAGGAAACTGTAGAGCCTGTCGGGTCGGCTCAGTGTCCGGGTGCTCTTCGCCCGATCGATGATGGCCTCCATGACCATCTGCTGGTTGCCCATACGGGAGATGTCGCTGCCGTCGCCGACCGCATGACGGGTTCTGGCCAGGGCGAGGGCGTCCGTGCCATCGAGCATCTGCTCTCCAGCGGGGAGATCGAGTTTCGCCTTCTCGTCCTGGAGCGGTTCGTCGAGGTCGACGGGGATGCCGTCGAGGGCGTCGACGATCGTGGCGAAGCCGTCGAAGTCGACTTCGATGAAATGGTCGAGCCTCACGCCGGTGAGCTTCTCGACGGCGGAGACGGAGCAGGCGGGGCCGGCGTTGAGGGCCGAGTTGATCATGCCGTGGAACGCCTCCGAACCTCCATGGCCGGTGTCCTCGCAGGCGGGAACGTCCATGATCGTGTCGCGGGGGATCTGGACGGCATCGATGCGCGAGTCGTCGGCGGCGACATGGGCGAGGATCATCGCATCGCTGCGGGCGCCTTCGGCACTGCCGTAGCCGGGCGCGGAGCCCCCGTCCTCGGCGGATTCGAGGTCTCTGGTGTCGGAGCCGAGGATGAGCACATTCGTCTCGTCCGTGAGCTTCTCGGGCACACCGCTCTCGGTGCCGGCGCGCAGGGGTGCCGAGGAGATGTTCGAACTGAGATTGTGCACGGCCGCGACAATGGTCACCGGTACGGCGATGACGAGGATCGCCAGGGTCGCGACGACTGTGCGCCGCCTGCGGTACTTCGCTGCGAGCCGACGCCGGCGTCTCGGGCCGATCGACGATGTGCCGTGGGAGAAGTCCAACTTCCTTCGCTCCTGCATTCGGGGGCCTCGGGCAGATTGCATACAATCCTAGGGCCTCTGATCGGGAACTGTCCGCCCGGAGCGATTCGACGGCGCCTCGCCTGGTCACCGAAGTGCCCTGGGCTCTGTTAGAATTGATCGTGTTCGTGCATCTGAGCATGTGCGAAGACGTGGCACTGGAGGCGTAGGTAGAATCGCTCGGTGCCGTGCTGTTGCCCGACCGGTGTGTGTCTACCGCCCGCGCCCCTCACGAATTTCACTTCTTCATCCAATTCCTCATCGACTTCCATCCGGCACCGTCGTGTGCCCCTTCGATACCGAGAGTCTCCCGTCGTCACTGCGACGATGGATCCCCCGCCCTCAGTGCAGCTGTGCTTCGCTCACATCCGGGCGACCTCGGTGCCCCACAGATTTTCGTTGGACCTGAGTCCCGGATTCAGTCCATCCAACGGGAAAGCCGGATCCGGCCACGGATCCGACCAGCAAGACCGCAGATGCGGTCATCAGTTAAAAAATAAGGATACAAAGATTATGGCTACAGGTACCGTGAAATGGTTCAACGCGGAAAAGGGTTTCGGATTCATCCAGCCTGACGACGGTTCGGCAGATGTCTTCACCCACTTCTCCGCGATCGAAGCCACCGGCTACCGCGAGCTCACCGAGGGTCAGAATGTCGAATTCGACTCCGAGATGGGTGCTAAGGGACTGCAGGCGACTCGCGTCCGCGGCCTCTGAGACTCTTGGTGAGTCTCACCCGAGACTTCTGAGAAACACAGCGGCTCTTCGCTCCGCACACCGAGCTTGTCCGAGACTTCGGACGCTCGGCTGTGCGCAGCGGAGGGTCGCTTTTCCATGCGCGGATGCTGCACGTCCGGGTAGCCTGGCTCTGACCGATCCACCCCCTCAGACAAGCAGGTGCCATGACCGCACACACCGGTGACATTCCGACCACGGTCGTCTTCGACCTCGGCAACGTCCTCATCGGCTGGGACCAGACCGGCCCGCTCGCCGATCGCATGAGCCCCGAACAGTGGCGCGACTTCGCCGCCGAAGCCGATTTCTCCGCTCTCAACACCGCCTCCGACAGCGGCGTCCCCGTCGCCGAGGTGGTCGCCCGGGCCGCTGCACGCGATCCCCGGCATGGTGAGATCGTCTCCCTCTACTATGAACGCTTCGAGAAGTCCCTCACGGGACCGGTCGAAGGAATGGCCGAGATCGTCACTGATCTCAAGGCCTCCGGGACGCGGCTGCTGGGCCTGTCGAACTGGTCGGCAGAGACATTCCACCACGCACCGCAAGTCGCACCCGCGATCGCCGAGCTCGAAGACGTCGTCGTCTCCGGCCGCGAAGGGCTCATCAAACCAGATGCCACGATCTTCGAGACTCTGCTCGAACGCTTCGACCTCGATGCCTCCCGCACCGTCTTCATCGACGATCTGCCGGCGAACGTCGAGGCCGCTCGCTCCCTCGGCCTCACCGGACTGGTCTTCGACGACGCGCCGAAGCTGCGCGCCGATCTCCGGGAGCTTGGCCTGCTCACGGAATGAAGGCTGCGGGGCCGGGCCTGCTCGAGTATCAGTTCGACTTCTGCGAGGGGCGCAGCTCCTCCAGCGCGCGGAGGCGACCGACGGCTCCGTCGATGCGGGTCGCGGCCTCGTGGACGATCGCCTCGATGAGTGCCAGACACCCGACCTGACTGTCGAAGAACGACACATCGACGGCGGCCTGCAAAACGACATCGGCGATTCCTGCGATCGGCGAGAGCCATTGGTCGGTGATGAGTGCGACCGATGCGGAGTTCCCCTTCGCCGCATCCGCGGCCTGGAACAGATGATCCTGGTACCGCCGCACATCGAGGACCAGCAGCACATCGTTTCTGCGCAGATCGGTCACTGCAGGCAGGTCGCGTCCCAGCGGATCCTCCAGGAAGACGACGTCCGGTCGCACCTTCGCCAGCTGCAGCTGGGCCACCCGACCGACCAAGCCGCTGTAGTGGCCGCCGGCGACGGCCACTCGGTTCGACGTCTTCGACAGCAGCCTCACGAGCCGCTCGATTTCCGAGCTGGGATTCTGCTGGAACGTCCGTGTGATCAGAGCAGCCCGATCCGCTCCGCTTGAGGCGAATCCGCCTGAACCGTCGCGACGCGCGGTCTCCTCCTCGGCGCGGGCCAATGGGCTTGCCGACCGCGTCGTCAGCTCCGAGCGCAGACGGTCCTGCATCTGCCCGAAGCTGGCGAAACCGAGGTGGGTGCAGAAGCGGATGACGGAGGCCGCACTCGAATTGGCCGCACTCGCCAGGGAAGACGTCGTGCCGAGGCCGACGCTCGGGTAGTCGGCAAGCAGCGCACGGGCGATTCTGCGCTCCGTGGGGCTGAGCGAATCGATGGAGGAATTGATCATCTCCGCGACCGTATCCATGGACGTTTTCCTCCAGTGACTGAAATGTACATTTCAAATGTGATCTGTATTGCACAGATGAAACAAGTATGCCAAGATGTTTTCGCTCAGCACAAATGAAGGGAACATCACATGCCAGAAACCGTCCTCAGGTCGTTCGGCCAGGGAACCGAGCCGCTCCTCATCGTCCACGGTGGGGCGGGCCATCGATCCACTCCGCTGACCGAGGACGGGACCGCCAGCGCGCACGCCGCTCTGGAAAGGGTCCTCGCCGCCGGCCATGCCGTGCTCGCCGAGGGCGGTTCGGCAGTCGACGCAGTCATCGCCGCCGTCCGCGAGCTCGAGGACGCTCCCGATTTCAACGCCGGTCACGGCGCCGCTCTCACCTCGAGCGGAACAGCCGAGCTCGATGCTTCGGTGATGACCGGCGACGGAGCCTCCGGTGCGGTCGCGGGCGTGAGGACGGTGCGCAACCCGGTCACTGCCGCACGCGCGGTCATGGATCAGTCCGAGCATGTCCTGTTCGGTGCACCGACAGAGGCGCAGCTGGCCGAGTGGGGTGTCGAAACAGTCGACCCCGATCACTTCATCACCGAGAAGAGGCGCAGAGAGCTCGCCGCGTTCCAGAACCGTCCCGATCCCATGGTCCAGCACGGCACCGTCGGCGCCGTGGCCCGCGATGCCTCCGGGCACGTGGCTGCAGCGACATCGACCGGAGGCATCGTCAATCAGCAGCCCGGCCGGATCGGCGACACCCCTCTGGTGGGTGCCGGAACCTTCGCCGATGACGCCACGGTCGCCGTCTCCTGCACCGGCACCGGGGAGGTCTTCATCACCGAGGTCGCAGCCCACAGCGTGCACGCTCGCGTCGAGCTGAGCGGAGCCGGAGCCGACGAGGCGACCGTGCAGGTTCTCGACCGCATCGCGGCACGGAACGGAATGGGCGGCATCATCGTCATTCCCGCCGAGGGGGCCGGACTCGCCGCCTACAACAGCGGCGACATGTTCTACGGTGCGGCCACCGCTGCCGGCTCGCACACCCACGTGTGATCCTGCCGGTCGCCGGCATCGCCAATTCCACCACCTGAGAAGGAGAATCGTGTCGATTCAAGCACCATCAGAGGAGGGCAGGCAGAGCCGCCTCTCCAGGGGAGTGATGAAGCTCCTCGAAGCCGTCGACAGAGCCGGCAACAAGCTCCCCCATCCGTTCTGGATCTTTGCCGGGCTCGCCGTCATAGTTGCGCTGCTCAGCGCGCTGTTCTCCCGATGGGGGCTGTCCTCGGTCAACCCGACCAACGGCGAGACCGTGGCCGTCAAGAACCTGCTCTCGACCGAGGGCGTGCATATGATGCTCGACGGTGCGATCGAGAACTTCGTGAACTTCCCACCGCTGGGACTCATCGTCGTCGTCGCACTCGGCGTCTCCGTCGCCGATGCCACCGGTCTGCTGCCCTCGCTCATGCGGGGGATGCTCTCCCAGGTGAATCCGCGTTACGTCACCTTCACGATCGCGATCACCGCGATGGCCGCTCAGATCGCCGGCGATGCGGCCTTCGCGGTGATGATCCCCTTGGCGATGATCGCCTACCGGGCGGTCGGACGCAGTCCGATCATCGGTGCCGTCGTCGCGTATGTCGCCGTCGGCGGCGCCAGCAGCGTGGGCCTCATCCCGACCGGCTCCGATGCCGTCTTCGCCGGACTGACGACCGCCGCCGCCCACACCATCGATCCGAGCTACAACGTCAACCCGCTGTCGAACTACTTCTTCTCGGCATCGTCGTCGATCGTGCTGGCGCTGTCGATCACCATGGTGGTCGAGCTGGTCGTCGCCAAGCGGGTCGCGGCTCTCGAAGCCGCCGAACCCTCGATCGATGCAGAGCCGCTGCCGGACATGAAGCTGGTGCCTGCCGAACAGCGGGGCATGGTGGGAGCGGGGATCGCCACGGTCCTCTTCTTCGGCCTGCTCGTGCTCGCCGTCCTGCCCGCAGGATCGCCGCTCCGCGGAGAGGGCGGAAGCGTCCTCGACTCACCCTTGATGAACAATATCGCCGTCATCATGATGCTGTTCTTCGCCACGGTCGGCGTCGTCTATGGTGTCATCGCCGGTTCCATCACGAAGTTCAGCGACATCCCCGAACTCATGGCTCCCGGCGTCGCGGCCCTCGTGCCCGTCATGGTGCTCTTCTTCGCCGCCTCGCAGTTCCTGGCCTATTTCAAATGGACGAACATCGGACAGGTCATCGCGATCGAGGGCGCCGGTCTGCTCGACCGTCTCGGCGCTGCGCCGATCGTCATCTTCGTCGTCGCCGTGCTCTTCATCAGCTGCCTCAACCTGGTGCTCACCTCGGGTTCGGCCATGTACGCGTTCGTCGCTCCGGTCCTGGTGCCGATGCTCATGCTCCTCGACATCGCGCCGGAGACCACGCAGGCCATGTTCCGCATCGCCGATGCCCCGACGAACAGTCTCACTCCCATGAGCCCCTACTTCGTCCTGGCCCTCGGATTCATCCGTCAGCACCGCCCCAATGCCGGCGTCGGCACGCTGATGTCGCTCGTACTGCCGATCGCTGTGGTCAACCTCGTCGTCTGGATCGTGCTGTTCATCCTGTGGTACCTGATGGGGCTTCCTCTGGGTCCGGGAGTCGCAGCACGGTGAAAGAGTCCTCCCGCACGATGGGAGGACCCTCCCGAGCATGATCGTTCCGGCGCCGAGGTCCGCCTCGGCGCCGGAGCCGCGTCAATGTCCGGCTTCGAAGTCGTCCTTCATCACCATCAGGGTCCGGTGGATGTTCAGACGCTGGAAGTCCGCGAAGCTCCGACCCCGCGTGACGATGCGGTCGAAGAGCCAGGCCGTCCAGTCCGGCCATCTGCGGCGGTCGTCGGTCCAGGTCTCGGTCACACGCGTCGCCCCGCCGAGGTCCTCGAAATCATAGGACCACGTGGCATTGCTGCCTGCAAGCACCGGCGAGCGCGGTCCGATCCTGCGCACGGTGAAGGCGAATCGTCTGGCCGGTTCCGAATCGATGACCAAGCTCTCGGTCACCCATGTCACCGGTCCGCGATGGTTGCTGCCCTCGAAGACCTCACCGACTTCCAATGGCCGGGCCGGGGCCTGTGTGCGGGCCGCCGTGTTCTCCGGGCTCCACCGCGGCATCTGCCTCGGATCAGCGACCTGCTCCCAGATCGCCAGCGCATCCGCCTTGATGACCACACTGTCGCTGACCCGCATCGTTCGTCCCATACCGCTGGCCTCCCAATCTCAACTGTGTCCCGCGCACCCGGTACCGGGCATAGCCTGAGCACATGCCTCTCATTGAAACACGACGCCTGCGCGCCTCCTGAGCACGGCCCCCACCCACCGCGGCGATCGTGCAGAGGAACAAGAAACGGCTTCCGACTGATGGGCATCCATGCCGCCTGAAATACGCACCGATGAGCACTGCATGAATGTCAGGAGACGGACAGGAACGTCGTTATCCGTTCCAGCGTCTCAGCCTTGAGGGAGTAATACGACCAGATGCCGCGCTTCTCCCGGTGAAGCACTCCTGCATCGACCAGAATCTTCAAATGGTGCGAGACCGTGGGCTGGCCCAAACCCACCGGATCGATGAGATCGCAGACGCAGGCTTCGTTGCCTTCATGTGATGCGACAAGAGACACGAGCCGCAACCGGGTAGGGTCGGCGATCGCTTTGAAGATTCTCGCGAACACCTGTGCATCCTCAACGCTCAGCGGGTCGCCCGTCAGCGTCGAGCAGCAGGTTTCAGGGGCAGACAATGTCCGTTCACTCATCACCTTTCCATTATGCCCATACATTGACTGATGTCGATATGTGGTGTTGAGATATATATCGACAAACATCGATCTCTGAGGTTTCCGGGCCTCGACATTTCCCCCTGTACAAGGAGTTCAATGAACACCCCCACCACTGTCGACGTGGCTGGCCCAGTTCCAGCGAGGCTGTCGACGCTGGATCGTTTCCTACCGATGTGGATTATCGCAGCGATGGGTATCGGCCTCCTACTAGGACGGCTCGTCCCCGGTATCGGGCGGTTCGTGGACTCGGTGAAAGTCGCCGAAGTCTCCCTGCCGATTGCTGTGGGGTTGCTGGTGATGATGTACCCGGTGCTGGCCAAGGTGCGCTATAACGAGACCGGTCATGTGCTGGCCGATAAGAAGCTGATGATCACCTCCCTTCTCATCAACTGGTTGGCCGCACCCGCATTCATGTTCGCTCTCGCGTGGATCTTCCTTCCCGACCTTCCCGAATACCGCACCGGACTGATCATCGTCGGCTTGGCACGCTGCATCGCGATGGTGCTCATCTGGAACGACCTCGCCTGCGGTGACCGCGAAGCCGCAGCCGTGCTCGTGGCGATCAACTCGGTCTTCCAAGTCCTCGCCTTCGGCCTCCTCGGCTGGTTCTATCTCCAATGGCTGCCGAACCAGCTCGGACTGCCGACGACCAGCAGTGAATTCTCGTTCTGGGCCATCACCCTCAGCGTGCTCGTCTTCCTCGGCATCCCACTGATTGCAGGCTTTCTCACCCGCACCATCGGTGAAAGGACGAAAGGGCGGACATGGTACGAGGACCGGTTCCTGCCACGCATCGGTCCCTGGGCACTCTATGGACTGCTGTTCACCATCGTCGTGCTCTTCGCACTCCAAGGCCGTGAGATCACCTCGAACCCTTTGAACGTCGCGCGCATCGCCTTGCCCTTGCTCGTCTACTTCGTGGTAGTCTTCGCCATCGGCATGCTCACCGGCCGTGCCCTGAACCTAGGCTACGAAAGGACGACCACCCTGGCGTTCACCGCCGCGGGCAACAACTTCGAACTCGCCATCGCTGTCGCCATCGGCACCTACGGAGTCACCTCGGGGCAGGCATTGGCCGGTGTCGTCGGCCCGCTCATCGAAGTCCCGATCCTCGTGGCGCTCGTCTACGTCGCCCTCTGGTCGCGCGCCCGTTTCTTCCCGAACCAGCCCACCACCACAGAATCGGAGGCCCATCATGCCTGAGACCACACCCACCGCCGATCTGCCGGTCGCTGTCATCGGAGCCGGACCGGTCGGTCTCGCAGCCGCCGCCCACCTGGTGATACGAGGGATCGAACCCGTCGTGTTCGAAGTCGGCCCCACACCGGCGGCAGCCGTACTCGAATGGAGCCATATCGGTCTCTTCTCCCCGTGGAAGTACAACATCGATCAAGCCGCACGCACACTGCTCGAATCCACGGACTGGCAGGAGCCCGACGGTGACTACCTCCCGACGGGTGCCGAACTCGTGGGCGACTATCTGGCACCCCTGGCGGAGACTCCTCAGCTGCGCGAGGCGATCCACACAAACACGCGAGTCATCGCTGTGAGCCGGGCCGGTATGGACCGCACTCGAACCCCCGGCCGTGAAACCGCTGCGTTCCTCGTTCGAACGCAGAGTATCGATGGCCAAACCGTCGACCATATGGTCCGTGCCGTCATCGACGCATCCGGCACCTGGGAGACCCCCAATCCTCTCGGGCAAGCGGGCCTTCCCGCCATCGGAGAGACGAGCGCTCGTGACGCCGGGCTCGTGACCTCGCCGCTGCCGGATGTCCTGGGTCGCGACCGGAAGCAGTTCGCCGGCCGGCACACTCTCGTCGTCGGGGCTGGACACTCGGCCGCGAACACTCTGCTGGCGCTGGTTCAGCTCAGTGCGGAAGAACCCGGCACTCGGATCAGTTGGGCCATTCGCGGTGCGGACCCTGCCAGCGTCTACGGTGGCGGCGACCAAGACGGTCTCCCCGCTCGCGGAGCCCTCGGGACTCGGCTGCGCCACCTCGTCGAATCCGGTCACGTCAAGGTGCACACATCAATGACCATCACCGAACTCGAATCCGCAGATGGACTCACCGTCGCAGGTACTACACCCGAAGGGCACGTATCCTTGCAGGTTGATCGGGTTGTCCCGACGACCGGCTTCCGGCCTGCGTTGAACTTCCTGCGTGAGGTGCGGCTCGATCTCGACCCGGTGGTGGAGGCACCCACACAGCTCGCACCGCTCATCGACCCGGAACACCACAGCTGCGGGACCGTTCCACCGCATGGCGCCCGTCTGTTGGCTCACCCGGAGAAGGACTTCTACATTGCCGGGATGAAATCGTATGGCCGCGCGCCCACGTTCCTCATGTTCACCGGGTACGAACAGGTCCGCTCGATCGTCGCCACCCTGGCCGGTGATCAGGCCGCGGCCGACAGAGTCGAACTCGTCCTCCCCGAAACCGGAGTCTGCTCGGCCGATATCGGCACCTCGTGCGACACCAGCGCCGACACCGCCAAGGAGGACACAAGCTGCTGCGGACCGGCCGAAGCCGTGAATATCGGAATCCCCACCGGTCTGGCCCATGGTCGCTCCGCGGTCAGGGAGGCAGAATGACGACCACCCCACGTGTCCTCTTCGTATGCGTGAAGAACGGCGGCAAGTCACAGATGGCCGCAGGACTCATGCGCACTATCGCAGGCGAGATGATCGATGTTCATTCCGGAGGCACCGCACCTGGTACTGCTCTCAACGAACTGTCGGTGAAGTCCCTGGCTGAGTTGGGCATTGATATCAGCGAGGGCACCCCGAAGCCGATCACCGCTGACGACTTGGGCCTCGCCGATATCGTCGTCACTGTCGGCCGTGAAGCCGATATCGAGGCCCCAGAGGGGACTGTCCTGGAGAACTGGGATACCGATGAACCGTCGGAACGCGGAATCGAGGGCATCGAACGTATGCGACTCGTGCGTGACGACATCAACGAACGCGTGAAAGGGCTCTACTCACGCCTGATGCAGTGAGAACAGCTTCGCGATCTGATCCGCTGGCCGAGTGCCTGGAGAACTGTCGTGATTTGCCGAAACCAATGTATTCGGCGATCCGTACAAAGCAGAAGGCATCTCTCCAGCACGTCTGCCGTCACTGCGGCATGTTGACGAACCGGGACTTCGCGCCCTGGAATGCGACGGGGATGTCCATGGTCGGCCCCGCACGGTGCTTGGCGACGATGATGTCGGCCTCGCCGGCGCGCTCGTGCTCCTTGTCGTACATGTCCTCGCGGTGGATCAGCAGCACCATGTCCGCGTCCTGCTCGATCGAACCCGATTCACGCAGATCGGAGATCATCGGCCGCTTGTCCGTCCTCTGCTCGCTGCCGCGGTTCAGCTGCGACAGCGCGATGACCGGGACCTCGAGCTCTTTGGCCAGCAGCTTGAGCGAACGGGAGAACTCAGAGACCTCCTGCTGACGGGATTCTACGCGTTTGCCCGAGGACATCAGCTGCAGGTAGTCTACGCAGACCATCTTGAGATCGTGCTGCTGTTTGAGCCGGCGACACTTCGCCCGGATCTCTGTCAGTGCCATGTTCGGCGAATCATCGACGAACAGCGGGGCACCGTTGATGCGCGCCTCGGTCGCTGCCAGCGTCGTCCAGTCGTGCGGGCTGAGCTCGCCTCGGCGAAGGTTCTGCAGCGGGATCTCGGACTCGGCGGAGAGCAGGCGCATGACGAGTTCGTTCTTGCCCATCTCCAAGGAGAAGAACACCGCGGCCTGATCGTTGTGGATCGCCGCCGAACGGATGAAGTCCAGCGCCAGCGTCGACTTGCCCACACCGGGTCGGGCGGCGATGACGATCATCGTGCCCGGATGCAGACCGTTCGTGAGGTTGTCGAATTCGATGAACCCCGTAGGCACACCCGCGGTCTGGCCGTCGGTGTTGCCGTTGCGTTCGATCTCCTGGGCGACCTCCCCGAGGATGTCCGAGAGGATGACATAGTCCTCGGTGGTGTGGCGTTCGGTGACCTTGTAGATCTCAGCCTGCGCGGAATTCACGACATCGTCGGTGTCGCCTTCGGCGTCGTAGCCCATCTGCACGATGCGGGTGCCGGCCTCGACGAGGCGGCGCAGCACGGCCTGTTCGCTGACGATCGCGGCGTAGTAGCCGGCGTTCGCCGCCGTCGGGACCGAGGAGATGAGGGTGTGCAGGTAGGCGGCGCCGCCGACGCGGGCGAGGTCGCCGGTCTTCGTCAGATAGTTCGCCACCGTCACCGAGTCCGCGGGCTCACCGCGGGAGTAGAGGTCGAGGACCGCCTCGTAGATCGTCTCGTGAGCGGGCTTGTAGAAGTCATCGCCCTTCATCATCTCGACGCAGTCGGCGATGGCGTCCTTCGACAGGAGCATCGCTCCGAGCACGCTCTGTTCGGCCTCGACGTCCTGCGGCGGGGTCCTCAGACCGTCATAGCCCTGATCGTTGCTCACTTAAGTTCCTCTTCCTACAAGCTCGTCGGCACTCGCCCGCGACCACGGTCACCCGCCTTCGGCGCCCTCCAACTGTACCCGGACCACGGCAGGGGGTTCCGACACCAGGGTAGGAGACGCTCATGACACCAGCGAGGCGGCCCCGCAGATGCAGGGCCGCCTCGGTTGGGCCCGGGCAGGGCGACGGTTCGGCGACCTCAGTCCCGGGAACGTCCCGACTTCGCCACGGACACGAGGATCGGCTTCGCCACCTGCAAGCCGAGGCGGATGATGAGGACTCCGAGGGCCACTGAGGCCAGGATCGTGAGGAAGGTGATCGGCTTGAACACGAGCGCCGCACCGGCCAGCGGCAGAACCAGCAGGAGACCGAGTCCGCCCGCCAGCAGCGAGACCCAGATGACGGGGCCGATCACCGCGCGCACCATGGCCCGGTGCATGGTGTCAGGGTCCATACCGGCCGCGTAGAGATCCTGGAAGGTGTCCGCTCGGTCGTAGATGTCGGCGACCTGATTGATCAGGGCAGAGACGGCGATGAGCAGGATCGAGATGCCCAGGACGAGCAGGACTCCGGTGAAGATGTCCTGCAACAGGTTCATCTCCGCCGGTGCCATTGCGACCTCGGGGTCCTCGGCAGCGTCCGTGCCGATCTGCATGAGAGCGATGCCGGTACCGCCGACCGCTGCGACGAAGGCCGTCATGGCCACGCCCGAGACCCTTCGCCAGAAGCGCTTCGGATCGTCGGAGACCAGGCGCGCGGCGATGAGCCTCACGGGTGTCGCCGCTCGGCTGCCGCTGAGGTGCGCGAACCACCGCATGAGCAGCCCGCCGACGAGGTCGACGACGAGGAGGCCGAGGACGAAGACGGCGACGATCGCGGAGAGGACGACGCCGATGCCGAGACCGCCGTTCTGCGACACGGTCAGGGCGACCGGCAGGGCGAGGATGAGGAGTCCGGCGACGATGACTCGAGCGAGAGGGAACTTGCGCTCGAGCGCCTTCGTCCGCACCCCCAGTGGGGAGATCGCGACCTTGCGCAGACCGATGAGCGCCGAAGCGATGCAGACGAGGATGAGGAAGACGACCACAGCGGCCACCAGAAGCGGCGGCATGAGCATGTCGACGTATCCGATCGGCTCGCCCATGAAGCGGATGAAGCTGACGGGCCACGCCAGGCCCAGGTACCCGAGCACGCCGAGGACGATTCCGCAGATCGCCGGCACCAGCGGCTCAGCCACCGCGAGGGCGACGATGGCCGCCCGTTTGGCTCCGAGCAGCGACATCGTCGACAGCCGCTCGTCCTGACGGCGTGCGGACAGAGTCGCCGAGGCGGACGCCAAGGTGCTGGCCGGAATGACGAGAAGGACGGTCGCGAAGCTCGCGAGGAATTTGTACATCCCGTCCATCCCCTGCAGTTCGGGGTCGGACGAGGGCGGAGTCTGGAAGAACATCCAGGCGCCTGCAGCAACGGTGAGGAACAGAGTGGTGCAGGCGAAGAACGCACTGAGCACGAGCAGTGCACTGGCCGAAGTGAGCGTCCTGCGGCCGAGGACGAGCGGGACGACACGGGTTGCGGTGGTCACAGGGTCTCCTTGACGCGGATATCGGGAAGCGGCTGACGAACAGGGCGGGTGCCCCTCACCTGTCGCCCTGAGCGTGCCGACCCATCGGCATGTGCTCGGGCGAGGCGGCGTATCGGGTCGGTGCCGGGCAGTCGGGATACGGCGGTGCCTGATCAGCGTGTATCTTGCCCGTCCGGCTTGAAGGAGACCGTGCGGAGTCGGAGACGATCCGCCCGTCGGCGAGGCGCACCACGCGCGAGCAGCGCGCTGCCACACCCTCATCGTGGGTGACGACCACGAGCGTCGAACCACGGCCCGTCGTGGAGTCCAACAGTTCTGTCAGCACCTCGGCGGAGGTGCGGGAGTCGAGCGCGCCCGTGGGTTCGTCGGCGAAGGTCACCACGGGCTGTGTGACCTGGGCGCGGGCGATGGCCACACGTTGGGCCTGTCCGCCGGAGAGCTGACCGATCCGCTTGTCGAGATGCTCAGCGAGGCCGAGGCGATCGAGCCACGCGCGGGCATGGCGGGTGGCCTCCGCTCGACTCATGCCCGCGAGCATGGCGGCGAGCGCGACATTGTCGACGGCGGTGAGCTCGGGCAGCAGCAGCCCCTGCTGGAAGACGAAGCCGAAGACCTCACGCCGCAGTGCGGTGCGGCCGGATTCCTTGAGCGAGGTGATGTCCGCGGCCGCGTTGCGGTCGGTCGCCGCGAGTCCGATGTGTCCCTCGTCGGGTCGGATGATGCCGGCGAGACAGTGCAGGAGAGTCGTCTTGCCCGATCCGGAGGGCCCCATGATCGCCAAGGATTCGCCGAGGCCTATCCCCAGATCCAGGCCGGCCAACGCATAGGTCTGCCCATAGTGCTTGGCGACGCCGCGGGCGGTGATGATTGCGGGAAGCTGAGAAGTGGTCATACCTCAATCGTGTCGCGGGCAGCGGCAAGTGACCATGGAGTCATCCGGTGATCGCAGGGAGGAAAACCCGAGGTCGGATCTCAGTTCCTCCCGGGACGAAACCCGCGTATGCTCTAGACCCCGCATCACTTTCGCATCGCTTCAAGGAGTCAGTATGAGAGCACAGTGGATCAGCATTCCGGTCGATGACCAGGCTCGCGCGCTGAAGTTCTACACGGACCGGCTCGGATTCATTCCGAAGGTCGACATTCCCGTAGGGGACGAGTTCCGCTGGCTGACCGTGGTCTCACCCGAGAACCCCGATGGCGTCGAGGTGGTCCTCGAACCGAAGGGGCACCCCGCGGCAGCGGAGTACACCGAGGCACTCAGATCCGATGGTGTGCCGATCAACCAGTTCGCCGTCGATGATGTCCAGGCCGAGTACGACCGCCTCGTCGGACTGGGTGTGACCTTCACTCAGGAACCGATGTCGATGGGGCCGGTCACCACTGCCGTTCTCGATGATACCGTCGGCAATCTCATCCAGCTCGTCCACCAGGACGCGAACACGGGTCAGCCGCCCGAGGCCTGAGCCCGCATCTGCCGGGCCCGGCCGCCGGGAACGACCCGGCCTGCCGGGCGCCGGCTTCGTCTCACCCCGGCAGCAGCACGATGACGGTGTGGATCGCCAGTCCGACGAGGGCTCCGATGACGGTCCCGTTGATGCGGATGTACTGGAGGTCGCGGCCGACGTAGAGTTCGATGCGCTCGGCGGCCTCCTTCGCGTCCCAGCGTTCGATCGTGTCGGAGATGACGCTGGCGATCTCCGGCCCGAAGCTCTCTGCGAGATCGCCGGCCGTGACGGCGATCCGGTCATCGATGCGGCGTGAGAAGTCCGAATCGGTCTGCAGGCGCTCGGCGAATTCGCCGATGAGCTGCCAGATGCGGGCGCGGACCTCGCCGTCGGTGTCGATGATGGCCTCGCGCAGCAGCTGTTTGAGCGAGTTCCAGATCTCGAGCACCGAGTCGACGACTCCATCCTGGCTGAGCAGGTCGTTGATGATGTCCTCGGCCCGAGCCGACAGCGACGAGTCGGATTCGAGGTCGTCGGAGAGGTCGACGAGCCAGGCGTCGAGCGCCTGACGGGCCTTGTGGTACTCGTTGTCACGGACATCGGCGACCCAGCCGAGCACTTCACGCTGCAGCCTGTTCGCCAGCTGTTCGTTGACGAAGTCGGGCACCCAGGACGGTGCCCGATTGTGGACGATCTCGTCGATGACCTGCGGATTGTCGCGCAGCCAGGTGTGCGCCTCGGTGATGATGAGGTCGACCAGTCTGTGGTGGGCCCCGTCGAGCACGATCTGGCGCAGCAGCTGTGCCAGCACCGGAGTCTTCCGCGTGGCCACGAGCCGGGGAACGATGACGTTTCTGGTCAGCGCCTGGATGGAGTCGTCGTCGATGCGGGCGAGCACGTACTCGAGTCCACCCGCGGCACGGTCGACCACGATGTCCCGGTTGCCGGGTTTGGCCAGCCATGCGCCGGCGCGATGGGAGACCTCAACGGATCGGATCTTCGTCGACACCGCCTCGGCGTGGAGGAAGTTCGCGGCGACGAAGGCCGACAGGCTCGCACCGAGCGTGTCCTTCTTGCGCGGGATGATCGCAGTGTGCGGGATCGGAAGGCCCAGAGGGTGGCGGAAGAGCGCGGTGACGGCGAACCAGTCGGCGATCGCGCCGATCATCGCCGCCTCGGAGGCGCGGGAGACGAAGCCCCAGACGCCGGTGTTGTCGGTGAAGATGTGGGTGGAGAGGAAGATGAGCGTGGCGAGGATGAGCAGGGACAGCGCAAGCGTGCGCATCCTCTTCAGCCCGCGTGCGCGCTCCTGGTCCTCGGGCCCGAGCTCGGCCGGACCGCCGGCCCCGCCTCCTGCACCGAAACGCGGCACGGATGGTGCTTTCTCGATCGACATCGTTACCCCCTGGGCACCGACTCTAGCGAAATCCCGGCGGTCGGCCTGCATCCGCAGGCGAGTTCACAGCTGGGAATTCGGCGGGGAGTCCCGACGAGAGCCCGGCCGGGAGCATCCCACACCGTTGCTGACATACCCCCGCGCCAGCAGCACGACGCCCCGTGCCCCGCACACCACACCGTTGCACCGGGTGGTTCTGTGACCACCTGTAGGTGAAGGAACAGCAACCTTGAGGCGGACCGCCTCGAACTGGCACCCGTCGATGGCGGTCTGAGTCTCACGCAATCCCCCGAACCTTCATCGCTCAGAGCCTGACGCGAACATTCCCGTTCAGACAATGCCGTCGGCCCGCTCGCGGGCGATACGCTCGGTGGATGGAGTACTTCGAGGATCGGAAGCGCGCGGAGTCATTCGGCGAGGCGGCCGCCGCCTATGACGCCTACCGACCGCGGTATCCTTCCGCGCTGATCACGGCGATCATGCAGGCCGCCGACTCCGGCGCGGAGGTTCCGCGAATCCTCGACGTCGGTTCGGGCACGGGCATCCTCGCCTCCCAGCTCAAGGATGCCGGCGGCGAGGTCCTGGCGGTCGAACCCGATGTCGAGATGGCCGCCGTGGCTCGGACGAAAGGCCTCGAGGTGGAGGTCTCGACCTTCGAGGACTGGGATGGACAAGACCGCACCTTCGATCTCATCAGCTTCGGACAGTCCTTCCACTGGGTCGATCCGCTGATCGCCCTGCCGCGGATCCGGGCCCTCCTCAAGCCCGGAGGGCGCTTGGCCCTGGCCTGGAACGATATCGAACCGAAGGGTGAAGTGCGCACCAGGCTCGAGGCGATCGCCGCACGATTCCATCCCGAAGGCACGCGCCCGAGTCTGGGAACTGCAGGCGCTGCAGAGACCTTCGAGACCGTCGAGCATCCGGCTCTCGCTCAGCTGCGCGCCACCGGTTTCACTGCCTGCGAGTCCTCGTTCACCGAAGATCTCCACTCCTCGAAGCACGATTGGCTGTCGATGGTTTTCACCTATTCGGCTCAGCTGACGATGGACCCGGTCAAACGTGCGGTCATGCGCGAGGAGATGGCCGCAGAGATCCCTGCCGACGGCCTCGACGCCGCCAATGCAGCCCTGCTCATCCTCGCCCGGATCTGAGCATCGGACACCGTCAGCCTCACACCGCACCGTCGCCTCTGTTCACCGCGGCCCACACTGTCCGCCAATGCTCAGCCAAGCTGTCCACCGTCTCGTGGGCATTCAGACCGCTGGGATGGGGCAGGGCCCACAGCGTTGTGCCATCCGGCCATCCGCTGATCCTGCTCGTGTCCTGCTCTCCCACTCGAGCCCGCGGTGCGCTGAATGCCGTCCGGAACGCGGTGATGCCGACAACGGCGACTGCTCGGGGGAGAATCGTGCGCACGCGGCCGACCGTCCGTTCACCGCCGCGCCGGAGCTCAGCGGCAGCGAGCTCGTCGGCTCGAACTGTGGGCCGAGAGACCAGATTGGTCATGCCGATGCCCCGCTCCGCGAGCATCCGCTCATCCGCACGAGACAAACCGCGAGAAGCGTCGACGGCGGATTCGATGACTCCCCCGAGATGGAGCGAAGGCCAGAAGCGATTCCCCGGTCGGGCGAAAGGCGCGTTGACAGCTGCGGTCCACGGGCTCGGGTTGACGCCGACGATGAGGAGACGCACTCTTCCCGCAGACCGCTCATCGTCCGGATAGGGAAGGACGTCGTCACGGCCGCTGCCGCGACGCCGGGCCAGCTCGAGGTCGCAGCGATCGGGCCGGCGCCCCTCTGACTGAGAGGGCGCGCGCCACGGACGCCAGTCGGAGGAGAGCGATGGGGTCATCGCTTCAGTCTAACGATTGAGCGCCGCTGCGCGCCGTGCTCATCGCGCATCAGAGACCGCGTGCTCCACACCCTCTCCGATCCCGAGCGACCCCGGTCCCGAGCGACCCCGGGCCGCCTGTTCAGAGGTCTCGCCCACCGAGCCGGTGCGCATCCGTCCGAAGCCCGCCCAGTAGAGTGAAGACGTCTGGTCGCCGCCGTTCTGCACCGGGCCGCACTCAGCCCTCCCCGCAGACCGACGACACGGCCGGATCGATACCATCCGCAGCCGACCAACAGGAGCAGTCGTGCCAGCTCAGCCCGCCGAGGCCACCATCGCCGAGATCACCGATCTCATCACCTTCGACACGACGAGCCGGGACTCGAATCTCCCGCTCATCGAACACGTCGAAGGTCGTCTCGCCGCCGCGGGCATCAGCTTCCAGCGGATCCCGAACGCCGAGGGCACCAAGGCGAACCTGCTCGCCACCATCCCGGCCGCCGACGGCACGACCACCGGCGGAATCGTGCTGTCGGGACACACCGACGTCGTCCCCGTCGACGGCCAGGACTGGTCCTCGGACCCCTTCACTCCCGAGATCCGCGAGAGCAAGTACTTCGCCCGCGGCAGTGCGGACATGAAGTCCTTCATCGGCGTCATCCTCTCCCGCCTCGAGCGACTGGCCACCGCCCAGCTGCGTGAACCCATCCACCTCGCCTTCTCCTACGACGAGGAGATCGGATGCGTGGGCGCCATCAGCCTCGTCGAGGCGATCACCGCCGCCGAGCTCGCACCCCGCGGCTGCGTCGTCGGAGAGCCCTCGAGCATGCGGGTCATCCGCGGGCACAAGTCGATGAACGTCTTCCGTGTCGACTTCCACGGCGTCGCCGCCCACTCCTCGCTCACGCCCGAAGGCGTCAACGCCATCGCCTACGCCTCCGAGTTCGTCGCCTTCGTCCACGCCGTCGCCGCCGAATTCCGTACCGAAGGGCCCTTCGACGAGGCCTATGTCGTGCCCTTCACCACCGTCACGGCGAACACTTTCACCGGCGGCATCGCCGTCAACACGATCCCCGCCGAGGCGAGCGTGCAGTTCGAGTTCCGCTCACTCGGCACGGTCGACCGTGAGGCGCTCATCGCTCGCTTCCGCGCCGAGGCCGAGCGCCTGGGCCGGGCCATGGCCGCAGAGAACGCCGATGCGGGCGTCGACTTCACCATCGAAGCCGAGGCCCCTGGCTGCGAGACCCCGCATGACGCCGAAATCGTCTCGCTCGCCGCGGACTGGGGCGGCATCGCCACCAATGACAAGGTCACCTACGGCACCGAGGCGGGTCTGTTCTCCGAGGCGGGCATCCCGACCGTCGTCTGCGGACCCGGCGACATCGCCCAGGCCCACGCTCCCGATGAATTCATCGAACTCGAGCAGATCGCCGCCTGCGAATCCTTCATCGACGCCCTCATCGTCGACCTCAGCACCGACCGTTCCTAGGTCAGCGCTCCTGACTGGCCTCAGCGACTCGGTGCGCCCGCACCGGTCAGCCAACGAACCGCATTCGAGAGCACCCGGATCCCACACCGGGTTCCCCTCTGCTGCGGTTCGTGCTTGGATGGAGCCACCAGCAATCCTCGGCAGCAGGGAGGCATCATGGGAGCCGAATTCTCCGTCGGTGACCACGTGGCGTGGAACTCAGAGGCCGGAGAGGTCTCCGGGACGATCACCAAGGTCCACACCTCGGACTTCGAGTACAAGGGTCACAACCGCAGGGCCTCGGCCGACGAGCCGCAGTACGAGATCAGAAGCGATAAGACCGATCACATCGCCGCGCACAAGGGCAGCGCTCTCCACCGCGTCGACAAGAGATGACGAGAGTTGCCCCGGCCTCCGACATCGCGCCGTTCCTGACCATCGGACATTCGAACCGGTCACTGAACGAGTTCATCGAACTGCTCACCGACACCGGCACCGAGGTGGTCGTCGACGTTCGCAAACTGCCGGGTTCGAACAAGAACCCCCAGTTCAACGCCGATGCCCTGACCACTGCGCTCGCCGAGGAGGGGATCGAACTCAGGCGGCTCGACGAGCTGACGGGTCGGCGTCCCGTCAGTCGAACTGTGCCCTTCGAGGTCAACGGATGGTGGCAGAACCGCAGCTTCCACAATTATGCCGACCATGCACTGTCCGAGGGCTTCCGCAAAGACCTCGACACCCTCGTCGGCTGGGGTGAGACCAGCCGTTGCGCGCTCATGTGCTCGGAGGCCGTCTGGTGGCGCTGCCACCGCAGACTCATCGCCGATTGGCTGCTGGCACGAGATCTCGATGTCGCCCACGTGCTCGGCCCCGGACATGTCGATGCGGCGAAGCTGAGCGAGGGTGCACACCTCGGTGAGGACGGGAGAGTCACCTACCCTGAACATTGAACCCAGCGTTGTGAACCACATGCACGAAAGCCGAGGCGGCACCCTGCTCGGGTGCCGCCTCGGCGGTGCTGAGGTGATCGGGCCGGGATCAGGCCTTGCCGATGACCTCGAACTTGATCTTCGCGGTGATCTCGTCGCTGACGCGCACGACAGCACTGTAGCTGCCGGGGGTCTTGACGTGACCGGTCAGAGCGACCTGGCGACGATCGAAATCGCGCCCGGTGACGTTGTGCAGAGCCTCGGCCACGAGAGCCGGGGTGACGGCGCCGAACAGGCGACCGTTCTTGCCGGCCTTCATGTCGATGCGAGCCGTGGTCGACTCGAGTTCGCCCTTGACCTTCACGGCCTCATCGTGGTCGGCGATCTGCTTGGCCTGGCGGGTCTTGCGGAGAGCCTCGATGTGCTTCTCCGCGCCTGCGGACCATGCGGATGCCCAGCCACGGGGCAGCAGCAGGTTGCGTGCGTATCCGGCACGAACCTCGACGACATCGCCGGCGGCACCGAGGCCGTCGACTTCCTGGTTGAGAATCACTTTGCGGTTAGGCATGTTTCTTTCCCTCCGATCAGCGAGCTGAGCTCGAGTAGGGCAGAAGTGCCATCTCGCGGGCGTTCTTGACAGCCTTCGCGATGACGCGCTGTTCCTGCACGGTCACACCGGTGACACGACGTGCACGGATCTTGCCGCGGTCGGAAATGAACTTGCGGAGCGTAGCGGTGTCCTTGTAGTGGATGTTCGCCGCTTCGCCCTTCTTGAGCGGATTAGCCTTCTTCTTGATAGGCTTCCGGATCTCTGGCTTTGCCATGAGTATCTCCTGTTAACGAAATGTCTTCAGACGTGGATCAGAACGGGGGTTCGTCGGCGCCCGGGTTGCCCCAGCCGCCGCCTCCGCTCTGCGGGTTCGATGATGCCCACGGGTCGTTTGCCGGTCCGCTGTTGC
The DNA here is from genome assembly GCF_017808095.1 of Brevibacterium renqingii. Lineage (NCBI taxonomy): Bacteria > Bacillati > Actinomycetota > Actinomycetes > Micrococcales > Brevibacteriaceae > Brevibacterium > Brevibacterium renqingii. Next base: position 339,282 of record NZ_JADBHG010000002.1, read on the forward strand.
CCTGGCCGTAGCCGCCCTGCTGAGGACGACCCTGCTGGCCGCCCTGCTGGGGGTTGTTGCCCCATCCGGAGGACTGCTGGTTGCCGAAGCCGCCCTGCTGGCCGCCTCCGCCCTGGCCTCCGCCGAAGTTGCCGCCGCCGGAGAATCCTCCGCCGCCGGGGGTGTTCTTCGTCACCTGAGCGGTGGCGCGTCGCAGGCTGGGGCCGACTTCGTCGACGTCCAGCTCCATGACCGTGCGCTTCTCGCCTTCCTTGGTTTCGAAGGACCGGGACTTCAGTCGTCCCTGGACGACGACCCGAGTACCGCGCTGCAGGGATTCGGCGACGTTCTCTCCCATTTCACGCCACACCGAGCAGCGCAGGAACAGGGTCTCCCCGTCCTTGAACTCGTTGGCCTGACGGTCGAAGATACGCGGCGTCGAGGCCACGGTGAAGTTTGCGACTGCCGCACCATTCGGTGTGAAGCGCAGCTCGGGATCGCTGGTCAGGTTCCCGACGACCGTGATGACTGTTTCGCCTGCCATTGAATGCTCCTTGAAGCGAGGTAGCTTGAATGCCTTACTTGGCGTTCGGGCGGAGGATCTTCGTGCGCAGAACGGACTCGTTGAGTCCGAGCTGACGATCGAGTTCCTTGGTCGTTGCAGGCTCGGCGTGGAAATCGACCACGACGTAGTAGCCTTCGGACTTCTTCTGGATCTCGTACGCGAAGCGACGACGTCCCCAGATATCCACGTTGTCGACGGTGCCGTTCTCAGCCGGGACAACCTTGATCAGGTTGTTCACGGTGTCAGCCAGCGTCCGCTCTTCGAGGTCGTTATCAAGAATGAGCATGAGCTCGTATTGACGCATATGTCACCCACCTCCTCTGGTCTTTGCGGCCATGGTCGGTCCATGGCAGGAGGGTATATGCATGCCCGTTCCGCCTCCGTGCTGGTCACGAAATGGGAACAGACTTCGCTAGTCTAGTCGAACGGTGCTCCCGCTGTCATGTCCGAGCTCGTGCTCTTGCCCACGCCGAGGAGGAGATGCGGAGACCGGCATACCGCGGATGCGACGTCGGTAGAGGTTCTCACCGGCCATGATCACAACGAGGACGAGCGCGAGCAGTCGCAGCAGTGCGAAGACGGCGACGAACGCGGGGTCGAGTCCTTTCGCGGGCTCGAAGCCGGAGACGTCGCCGAGCTGGACGCCGATGGCGAACACCGCCTCGGCGAGGGTCCAGACGATGAGCACCCACCAGCGGCGGATCGCCAGGACGGCGAAGGGCAGGAGCCACAGACTGTCCCAGGGCATGAGACCCGGAGCCAGCAGCAGGCAGCCGCCGATGAGCAGGCAGGCGGACACGGCCGGGTCGAGTCCGGTGGCTCGAACCATGTACAGGCAGACCGCGACGGCCAGGATCACTCCGCCGCTGGCGATGATCCACAGCGGCGCCCACAGGGAGACGTCGCCGAGTTCGGCCATGAGCAGGATCGAAGCGAAGGAGCCGCCGTCGATCGCATCGGAATACCAGTGCACGATCCGATCGATGGCGGTCATGTCGATCGCGAGCAGCAGCGCCGAGGTGACCGTGGCCGAGGCCAGCATCATCCGCGGACTGCGGGGCCGCAACCTACGAGCAGGGTGCGGTCCGGCCACGGTCAGGGCGAGGAGGACTAGGAGGGCGAGCGGATTGATGAAAGTCGCGATGCCCAGCAGCACGCCGGCCAGCCAGCTGCGCGGGCGAATCGGCGGAGAGCCGGAGAAGAGGACCATCGCCCACACGCCCAGGGCGAGCGCTACCGGGTCGAGGGTCGAGCCGAGGGTGAAGAGGATGAGCGGGGAGGCGAAGACCGCCACCAGCCATGGCCGTTCGCGGGCCAGGATGAGGAGGCCTGCGCCGATGGCCGCGATGCCAGCGGTGTTGAGCAGGAGCACGACGGCCATGAACAGCGAGACGTCGTCGGTGACCAGATGCAGCAGGTCGACGAGGCGGCCCTCCAGCGGGGCCAGTGCCGCCGCTCCGCCATGGGAGCGTCCGAGCACCTCGGGGTTGACCTCACCGGCGAACGCCGTGGACAGCGGGCCGGCGCACATCCGCGCCGAGGCGGACGGCTGCGCGTACCCCGAGTTCAGGCACGGACCCTGCAGGGCCAGGGCGAGGAGAGTGGTGAGCCCGAGGACCGCCGCAAGGACGTAGGCCTGGCGGCTGCGGAACCGTGTCCCTGCTGCTGCCAGGTGAATGCCGACCGGACCGCCGAGCAGAGGCTCGGCGATCCGGGTACTGGGCTTCGAAGGCATGACTCGAGACTATCGGTCAGCGGGTGTCAGTCTCCTCCGAGTCCGTCACTGTCACCGGGTGGCTTGGGCGGATTCGACGGGACCGTTGGCTTAGGGAGTTCTCCGTCGTCCGAGTCATCCTTCGACGATCCGTTCCCGTTGTCGGAATCCTTATCACTGCCGGAATCCTCGTTGTCACCGGACCCATTTTCGGATCCGTCCTGATCCTTCGAGGAACCGTTGTCCTCGCGGCCGTCCTCGTCCTTGGAGTCGGAGTCCTTGTTCTTGTCCTTGCCATCGTCCTTGGAGTCGGAGTCCTTGTTCTTGTCCTCGTTGTCCTTCGGTTCCTTGGTCGGCGCCTTCTTCTCGGAGTCGTCGCCGTCGCTGCCGTCGTTGCTGCCCGACGGTGCCTCCGGCTGGGGCTTCGGAGCAGGGGCCGGGTTCGTGTTCTTCGGCTTCGGCTTATCGGGCAGTTCACCGCGGGCGGGGAACTGTTCGACCTTCTCACCCTCGAGCGCCTGCTGCATGTAGTCGGTCCACACCTGCACCGGGAAGGATCCACCGGTGACCTGGCCGCGACCGCCGTAGGCTCCGATCGAGACTTCCTTGCCGTCGACCTCACGGTAGAGGACGACCGAAGTCGCGAGGTTCGGGGTGTAACCGGAGAACCAAGCGGCCTTGTTCTCGTTCGTGGTGCCGGTCTTGCCGGCCGCCGGGCGACCGAGGTTCTGAGCGTAGCTTCCCGAACCGCCGTTGACGACCTGCTGCAGAGCGAAGGAGGTCTCCGCGGCGACTGCCTTGTCGAAGACGCGCTTGCCCTTGCTCTCGGCCTTAAACACTTCCTCGTCGTCGGTGCCCTGAGTGATCTTCTTGATCGAATGGGTTTCGTGGCGGACGCCGTTGGACGCGAAGGTCGCATAGGCCGTGGCCATGTCGATGGGCTTGACGCTAGCCGTGCCCAGCACGTTCGACGGGTTCGGGGTCAGGCCGATCGAGCAGCCTCCGGTGCTGCCGGACTCCATCTCCTCATCGGTGCAGTTGCCGCTCAGTCCCGCACGCTGCGCCACATCGACCGTCTTGTCCGGTCCGACCTGAACGTTCAGTGCGGCATAGGCGGTGTTGATCGAGGACTGGGTCGCTTTGAGCAGGCTCACCGGGCCGTAGCTCGTGCTGCCGAAGTTGTTGACGGTCCACGGGGTCCCATCGTTGTTCAACGTCGTCGGGCTGGATCCGGGATAGGTGTCCGTCAGACGCACACCGTTCTCCAGACCGGCGACGAGTGCGAACGGTTTGAACGTCGAACCCGACTGCACATGGCTCTGCGTGGAGGCGTTGAAAGCCTGGTCGAGGTAGTTCTTTCCCCCGTAGAAGGCTTCGATCCCGCCGTTGTCCGGATCGATCGAGACGAGTCCCGCCTGCATGCCATCCGGCTGGTTCGGCGGCAGGGACTTGATGGCCTTCTCGGCCGCCTTCATCCGATCCTTGTCGAAGGTCGTGACGATGTTGTAGCCGCCGCGGTCGAGCTGGGCCTCGTCGATGTCGAGCTTCTTCAGCGCCTCGCGCCGGACGAAGTCCCACATGTAGCCCTTCTGGCCCGACAGCGAGGACTCCTTGTTCGCCTTCTGCACCTTCGGCATCTCGACCTTCGCGGCCTGCTCCTCGGTGATGAAGCCTTCGTCGGTCATCGACTTGACGACATAGTTGAAACGGTCCTCATACGCCTCGGGGTTCTCCGAAGGATCGGCGGCGCCCGGGCGCTGGATCATCGCGGCCAGAAGAGCAGATTCGCTGACATCGAGATCCTTGGCCGGCTTGTCGAAGTAATTCTGTGCGGCCACCTCGATGCCGTAGGAGCGCCGACCGAGGTAGATCGTGTTCAGGTAGTTCGCGAGGATCTGGTCCTTGGACTGCTGCTGGTCGATCTTCAGCGAGATGAACATCTCCTTGATCTTGCGATCGAAGGAGTGCTCATTCGTGAGGTAGAAGTTCTTCACGTACTGCTGGGTGATCGTCGACCCGCCGCCCGCGTACTTATTCGTCGCGACGCCGACAACAGCGCGGGAGAGGCCCTTGATGGAGATGCCGCGGTTCTCATAGAACGAGGTGTCCTCGGCCGCGATCGCGGCCTTCTGCATCGGCTCGGAGATCTCGTCGATGTCAACGGACTTGCGGTCCTCCACCTTGTACTGACCGATCGGCGTCTTGCCGTCGCTGTAGAAGATCGTCGAGGTCTGACCGGTCGCCTCGAGGTTCGGCTCGGGGATGTCGGTCGAGGCATACCCGATGGCGAAGAGCACGCACAGGGCGATGATGACGCTGAGCCCGCCGACGACGAGTACGCGGATGCTCGGCAGGTAACGAGTCCAGCCGCTGACACCCGCTCGCGGGTAGTTGAGCAGATTCTTCGTGTTCCTGCCGATGTTCTTCGCTGTGTGTTGTCCCTTAGCCACCCAAGGTCCTCCAGGTCAGTCAGCCTGCCGCATTGCGTGGCGACGAGGTCCGAAAAAGGTCAAAGACGCCAATCAGTCTCGCACGCATTCTTTAGTAGAGCGTGAAAAACTGCTGAACCCCGCGCCGAATCACCGGGCGAGGTTACCGAATGGTTCATCGAGTAACCCTGTTCAAGGCATCTCATCAGGCATTTTAATTCAAGCCCTGAGAATCAACCACGCCGTGTGCGTGTTTGCTCACATTCAAAGACTCAGTCTCTCTCACCTGCTGCTCGCCGAGGCGGCCCCGAGTGGGCACCGGACGGCGGCTCAGCTCTTGAGATCGAAGTCCGTGTCCGCGTACTCATTGCCCTCGACCACGGGCTCGCCGCTGAAGGGGTGCAGCTGGTCCTCGCGCGCACGCAGCTCGACACGGCGGATCTTGCCGGAGATCGTCTTCGGCAGCTCGGCGAACTCGAGACGGCGGATGCGCTTGTACGGCGCGAGGTTCTCCCGACAGTAGGCGAGGATCGACCGGGCGGTCTCGGCGTCGGCCTCGAACTTCTCGGAGACGACGACATAGGCCTTGGGCACGGCCAGACGCACCGGGTCCGGCGAGGGCACGACAGCCGCCTCGGCGACGGCCTCGTGCTCGATGAGCACGCTCTCGAGTTCGAACGGGGAGAGGCGGTAGTCGCTGGCCTTGAACACGTCATCGGCTCGCCCGACGTAGGTGATGAACCCGTCCTCATCGCGTTCGGCCACGTCGCCGGTGTGGTACACGCCATCGGCGAACGCCTCGGCGGTCTTCTCCTCATTGCTCCAGTAGCCGCTGGTCAGGCCGATGGGGCGAGGGTCGAGTCGGAGGCAGATCTCTCCTTCGTCGCCTTCTTCACCGGTGGCCGGGTCGATGAGGACCACGTCGAAGCCGGGCAGGGCCTTGCCCATCGACCCGTATTTCAGCTCCTGGTCCGGAGGGTTGCCGATCTGCAGGGTCGATTCGGTCTGGCCGAAGCCGTCGCGGATGAGCACACCCCAGTCACTCTTGACGCGGTCGATGACCTCGGGGTTGAGCGGCTCTCCGGCGCCCAGGGCCTTCGTCGGCGGTGTCTTCAGATGCTTCAGGTCGGCTTGGATGAGCATGCGCCACACGGTCGGCGGGGCGCAGAAGCTCGTCACCCCGACCCGGTCCATGGTCTCCATGAGCGCGTTCGCGTCGAAGCGTGAGTAGTTGTAGAGGAAGACGCAGGCCTCGGCGATCCACGGGGTGAAGATGTTCGACCAGGCGTGCTTGGCCCAGCCGGGCGAGGCGACGTTGAGGTGGACGTCGCCGGGGGTCAGGCCCATCCAGTACATCGTCGACAGGTGGCCGACGGGGTAGGACACATGCGAGTGGGCGACCATCTTCGCCTTCGAGGTCGTGCCGGAGGTGAAGTAGAGCAGCAGCAGATCATCGGCCCGCGACTTGCCCTGCGGGTCGAATTCGGTGCTCTCCTCGGCGGCTTCGGAGTAGGTGTAGTCCTGCTGGCGGGTGGCTTCTCCGCCGACGACGATGCGCACGACCTCGAGCTCGACCTCGTCGAATTTCGCGGCGTCCTCGGTGCCGGCGACGACGAATTCGGCCTTGCCGCGTTCGACCCGGTCATTGAGGTCGATGGGGCCCAGCTGCGTGGTTGCGGGCAGGAGGACGGCACCGAGCTTGATGCCGGCGAGCATCGTCTCCCACAGTTCGACCTGGTTGTTCAGCATGACCATGACGTGATCACCGCGCTTGACTCCGGCCCGACGCAGGTAGTTCGCGACCTGGTTCGACCTCGCGGAGAGCTCGGCGAAGCTCCACTTGCCCTCGGATCCGTCCTGCTCGACGATCCACAGCGCCGGATCGTCATTGTTCTCCGCGATCCGGTCGAACCAGTCGAGTGCGAAGTTGAAATGTGTGAAACGCGGCCATTCGAACTTCTCACGGGCGGTGTCGTAGTCGCTGCGGAGCTCGATGAGCTGATCTCGGGCTGCCCGGAACTCGTCGGTCACTGTCATTGCTGTCTCCTCACATCGTCGCCCGCGTCACAGCGTGTGACGTCTGGCACAAATCTACGCGATACCGAAGCTATCAGCACCACGCAGACGGGAGCTCAGCGGGGGTCGGTCACCGACCGTTGTCCTCCCACCAGGACCGCAGCTCTGCCTCGGCGCGTTCGGGACCCAAGGGACCATGTTCCATCCGCAGCTCGAGCAGATGCTTGTAGGCCTTGCCCACCAGGGGTGACGGTTCGATGTCGAGGATCGCCATGATCTGCCGGCCGTCGAGGTCCGGACGGATCGAATCGAGCTCCTCCTGCTCGGCCAGAACCTCGATGCGCTCTTCGAGATCGTCATAGGCGAACGCCAGCCGATCGGCCTTCTTCTTGTTCCGCGTCGTCACATCGGCGCGGGTGAGGATGTGCAGTCGGGTCAGCAGCGAGCCGGCGTCCGTGACGTAGCGGCGCACCGCCGAGTCCGTCCACCCGGCATCGCCGTAGCCGTAGAAGCGCAGATGGAGCTCGACGAGGCGGCCGACCGCCTTCGTCGTGTCCTTGTCGAAGCGCAGCGTCTTCATCCGCTTGGCCGTGAGCTTCGCCCCCACCGCGTCATGGTGGTAGAACGTCACAGCGCCCCCGGGCTGGAAGCGCCGGGTCGCGGGCTTGCCGACATCGTGCATGAGGGCGGCGAAGCGGACGACGAAGTCCGGGACGTGCAGGCGCTGCGGGTCCCTGTCGTCCATGCCGGCTTCCCGCTGTGCGGCGGCGTAGCGCTGTTCGAGGTCGATGGCCTGACGGAGCACGGTCAGCGAATGCTGGTAGACGTCCTTGTGCCGATGGTGCTCATCGGTCTCCAGACGCAGTCCGGACACCTCGGGCAGCACATGGTCGGCGACGCCCGTGCGCACGAGCAGATCGATGCCGGCTGCCGGGTCAGTGCCGGTCATGAGCTTGACGAGTTCGACCTGGACGCGTTCGGCGGAGATGATCTCGATCCTCTCGGCCATCTCACTCATCGCCTCTTCGACCTCGGCGACGGGAGCGAGTCCGAGCTGGGAGGTGAAGCGAGCCGCGCGCATCATCCGCAGCGGGTCGTCGGAGAACGAATCGGCTGCCGTCCCCGGCGTGCGGATGCGTCCGGCGATGAGATCCTCGAAGCCGTCGTGCGGGTCAACGAAGGTCTTGCCCGGCAGGCGGATCGCCATCGCCCCGATGGTGAAGTCACGACGGACGAGGTCGGCATCGAGATCCTTGCCGAAACGCACTGTGGGCTTGCGCGAATCCTCCTCGTAGGCCTCGGCGCGATAAGTCGTGATCTCGATCTGCACGCCGGACTTCACCGCGCCGATGGTGCCGAACTCGCGACCGATGTCCCAGTGCGTGTCGACCCAGTCCGCGATCAGCGCGAGGATGTCGTCCGGTTCGGCGTTCGTCGTGAAGTCGAGGTCGGGCATGGGACGGCCGAGCAGCGCGTCGCGGACGGAACCGCCGACGAGGGCGAGTTCGAAGCCGGCCGCAGAGAACCTCTGTCCCAGGGGGCCGAGGATGTGCTCGAGCTCATCGAGCTTGTCGTGCAGTCGGGTATGCGCGGTCTGCGGATCCACCGAGCTCCTTCTTCCAGCTGTCTGCTCTTGCTCCACCGCCTCGGTGCAGGCGGAAGTTCTGGCCTCCATAAGCCTACCGGGAGCCGATGACACGGAACTTCCAAGATTCGCCTACTAAGGTAGGAGAATGACCACACCGATGCCCAAGCCGGGACCCCGCACGTCCCGCCGCACCACTGTGGAGGAGATCTCCGCCGGTGGCATCGTCGTCGACTTCTCCCACCCGAAGCGCACCGTGGCCGTCATCGCCCGCATCAATCGGGCCGGTCGGATCGAATGGTGCCTGCCGAAGGGCCATCTCGAAGGCACGGAGACCCCCGCCGAGGCGGCCCGCCGCGAGATCGAGGAGGAGACCGGGATCCGCGGCCAGATCATCTGCCCGCTCGGCACCGTCGACTACTGGTTCACCGTGACCGGGATCCGCATCCACAAACTCGTCCACCATTTCCTCCTCCGTGCACAGTCGGGGACCCTGACCGTGGATAATGATCCTGACCAAGAAGCGATCGATGCGGCGTGGGTGCCCTTTGACGACCTGCGTTCGCGACTCTCCTTCGCCAATGAGCGCCGCATCGTCGCCGCCGCCCGCCCGATGGTGTCCCAACTGGAGCAGTGAAACCCATTCCCATCCGCCACATGCGATTCCTCACCGCCCTGCTGAGCACCCTCCTCCTGCTCGCAGGGCCGGTTTTCGCATTTCCCGTCCTGTCCGCGGCGCCCGCGGCGGCGAGCACGACGGACGGTGCCGCCGACGATGACGTCACGATCACCCTCGACGAGGTGACCCCCTGGGTCGACGAGGAGGGGACGCTGACGGTTCGCGGACACGTCTCGAACACGACGAAGAAGCCGATCGAGAACCCCAGCCTGAGGTTGGAGATGTCGACCCGCACGCTCGATTCGGAGTCCCGCCTGAGCTCCTGGAAGAAGAGCCAGGCCCGGCACCGGACCATCGCCGATCTCGAGGACGACGGTCCCGAAGCGCGCAAGAAGGCGGAGAAGGACGGCGGCGAGGACGAGAGCTCGCCAGGGACGAGCGTCGACGCGTCCTTCGACGACCGGATCGATCCCGGCGCCTCCGCTGAGTTCACCGTCACCGTGCCGGCGGACGACCTCGGGCTGAAGAAGTCCTCGCCCGTGAGCTCCTGGGGTCCGCGGGGCCTCGCCGTGCAGCTCGGCGACGAGTCCGGACTGCGTGCCTCGGAGATCGGCTTCACCACCTGGTATCCCGATCCGAAGTTCGATCAGACGAAGGTCAGTCTGCTCGCGCCCGTCACCCTGCCCGGTCACACCGAAGGCGGGCTCATCGATCCCGATCGGCTCGACAAGGCCATCGCCGAGGGCGGTTCGCTGGCGACGATCGGTAAGCTGCTCGAGAAGAAGGAGGTCGGACTGGCTATCGATCCTCGCGTCATCGCCTCCTTCGAAGCCGCGGTGGCCGAACCGCCCGACGCCGACGGCGAGGCACCCGAGGAGACCGAGGAGCCCTCCGACAAGGACGGCGGGCAGACCCGTACGCCGCAGGTCCCCGCCGCCGAGAACGACGAGGGCGATGTCAGCGCCGCCGAGCTCGAAGCCGAAGCCGATCAGCGCAAACGCCTCGGCTCCTGGTACCGGGACTTCGTCTCGGCGGCACAGAAGCACACGATCATCGCCCTGCCGTTCGGAGATCCGGACCTCAGCGCGCTGCGCGGCAGCAGGATCGAGCATCTGAGCACGTACGCACAGAAGCAGCGCGGACTCGTCAAGGACGTGTTCCCCGAGGCACGGACCGACATCGCCTGGCCGGTAGCCGGCAGCGCCACGAAGAACGGGCTGCGGGCGCTTGAGAAGACGGGCAACAGCGCAGCGATCATCAGCGATGAGCAGCAGCCTTCGATCACCGGCATCCACGACGACGCGCATTCGCAGACGACGATCACGGACGACGGGGAGTCGACGATCGACACTCTCGTCACCGATTCGAAGCTGACGGATCTCAGCGCCGAGGCGATCGCCTCGGATCATCCCGCTTCGGAACTGTCCGAACTCATCGCCGAATCGGCCGCGATCCAATCCGAAGCCCCGTATCGCACGCGTCGGCTGCTCGTCCCTCTGCCGCGCGCGGCCGCCTCGGAGGGGTGGGAGCAGACGGTCGAAGCACTCAACTCCGCACCCTGGATCGATCCGACCGGGCTCGATGAGCTCCTCGACTCGCCCTCCGAATCGCGGGGACTGCTCCAGTCGCAGTCCGATGCGCCGCACATCCGGAAGAAGGCGGTGAGATCCCTGGCCGAGACCCGCGCCGGCCAGGCGGAGTTCAACAGCGTCTTCACTGATCGCGAAGGCGCCGACATCCGGTTGGACCGTGAACTGCTCAGCTGCACCTCGGCGGCGTGGACGCTGGGCAGGAATGCGAACATCTGCGCCGATGCCGCGCGCGAGCAGAGCCGGAAGCTCATGGACAGCCTGCACCTGCGCAAAGGATCGTCGGTCCTCCTCGTGACCGGGGAGAAGACGACGATCCCGGTGACCATCGTCAATGATTCGCCCGCCGAGGCGACTCTGCGGATCCGGATGAAACCGGCCACTCCGCAGCTGCGGGCGCAGACCACGGAGACCGTGAAGGTGCCGGCAGCGGAGACGATGCGCGTCGACGTTCCCGTCGAGGGCCTGGCCAACGCCGATGTGCCGACCACGATCGAGATGGTCACGGCAGACGATGTCGTCCTTCCCAAGCACGAATCGCTCATGGTCAGGGTCCGCGCCGACTGGGAGAACATCGGCACCGCCGTGATCGGATTGGCCCTGGCCGCCGTGTTCGTGATCGGCTTGGTCAAGACGATCGCGCGCGGGCGCCCGAAGATCCCCGAACAGCAGCTGGCCGATGCGATGGCGCGCGCCCAGACCGACGAGAACGAAAAGAGGTAGCGCTTGTCCAGCTTCTCATCCTTGGCCCGGTCCTCGGCGATCATGACCGCGGGGACCATGACTTCGCGCGCACTCGGCTTCGTCAAAGCCTCGATGCTGGCCACGGCCATCGGCGTCACCGCCGTCCAAGCCGATGCCTTCGACGTCGCGAACAAGGTGCCCAACACCCTGTACATGCTGCTCGCCGGCGGTGTGGTCAACGCCGTGCTCGTCCCGCAGATCGTGCGTGCCTCCAAACGGGAGGACGGCGGCGCGGACTTCACGAACCGTCTGCTCACCCTCTCGTTCATGATCCTGGCCGGGGTGAGCATCGTCGCCACCGCAGCCGCTCCCGTCCTCGTCTGGCTCTATTCCTCGGGGTGGAGCGACGAGCAGATGGCGCTGGCCACGGCCTTCGCGTTCTGGTGTCTGCCGCAGCTGTTCTTCTACGGCCTCTACACGCTGCTGGGCCAGGTGCTCAACGCGAAGTCCTCGTTCGGTCCGTACATGTGGGCCCCCGTGCTCAACAACGTCGTCGCGATCCTCGGACTCGCAGCCTTCATCCTCATCTTCGGGACGAACAGCGCCTCCCCGCATGACCTCGACACCTGGACTCCGGACAAGATCGCGCTCATCGCCGGTACGGCGACGCTCGGTGTCGTGGCCCAAGCGCTCATCCTCGTCTGGCCGCTCAAGCGCATCGGCTTCAAGTACAGACCGACCTTCGGCTTCCGCGGCGTCGGCCTCGCTTCGGCCGGAAAGGTCGCGTTCTGGACGTTTGCGGCCATGCTCATCGGCCAGCTCGGCTTCCTCATCATCTCCCGCGTCGCCGCCGGAGCCTCGGTGCCCGGAGACGGGAACGCCTCGAACGCCGCCTATACGACCGCGTACCTCGTGTTCATGCTCCCGCATTCGCTCATCGCGGTCTCCCTGGCCACGGCCCTCTTCACCTCCCTGGCCAGAGATGCGGCCGAAAAGGACACCGCGGCGGTCGTCGGCGACTTCTCGATGGGCGTGCGGATGGTCGGTCTCGTCAACTCCTTCGCCGCCATCGCCTTCATCGTGCTGGCCTCACCGGTGGCCATGATCATCGCCGGTGAGGGGCGGGAACAGGCGACGGCGATCGGGCTGGTCATCATCACCATGGTCTTCGGCCTCGTGCCCTTCAGCGCGAACTATCTGGCCCAGCGCGTCTTCTACGCCTACGAGGACGCGAAGACCCCGTTCCTCATCCAGCTGCCGCAGATCGTCTTCCAGTCCCTGGCCGTGCTCTCGGCTTCGATCTTCCCGAAGTCGGTGACGGTCGCGATCATCGGCCTGGTGATGAGCCTCGGGTACCTGTTCGCGATGATCGTGTCGTTCGCCATCCTCAAGAAGCGCCTCGGCGAGATCGATCTGCGGGAGATCCTCACCTCGCATCTGAAGTTCCTGCTGGCCGCCATCGTCGCCGGCGGTGCGGGCTACGGTCTGCTCTGCTTCTTCCCGGACTTCACCCTGGCCGGACGCTGGCAGGCCTTCGCGACGACGGCGCTCGTCGGCACCGTGATGCTCGGGTTCTTCATCGGAGCTTGTTATTTGCTCAGAGTCAGAGAGTTGCATTCGATTATTGGCGTGGTTGCTGGAAAACTAAGAAGAGCAGCCTGAGCCCTTGAATCCCCACCGGAGGTGGTCGCCCTGATCGATATCGAACCCGGCATGGTGGTGGCCGGCCGTTACGTCGTATCGACTGTCGACCGCAGGTGGCTGCCCGAGAAGCCCGAAGTGGGCGCCGTCTGCACGGGACTGGATGCGATCCTCGACGAACCCGTGCTCATCCTCGTCGCCGATGCCGATGGGTCCAATGACGTCCTCGAGGCCGCCCGCCGCGTCTCGATCCTCGGCGACCCGCGCATCGCCCCGACCCTCGATGTCGGTCATTCGAACGGTCTCGACTACATCGTCATCAAGCGCATCGCGGTGACGCCTTTCAATCAGATCCTGCCCCGGTCCCCGCTGCCCGTCGACGCCGCCTGCGCCCTCATCGGCGAGGTCGGCTCGGCGCTGGTGACCTCGGCCAGACGGGGGCTCTTCCATATGTTCCTACGTCCGAGCGTCGTGGGGCTGACCTCGAAGGGTGCGGTGGTCATCGCCGGCATCGGCATCGATGCCGCACTGGCGCTGGACACCGGGCTCGTCGATCCTCAGGAATACACCCCGACGAAGGCCTCGCGTCAGGATGCCGCCGACCTCATCCATCTCTTCTACGCCGCTCTGACCGGCTATTGGCCGGGTGAGGATGCCTTCGAAGGCATCCCCGCGGCCGAGAAGGAGAATGCTCGCATCGCCCGGGTGAAGGCGCTCAACCCCGAGGTCTCCGACGAGCTCGACGACTTCGTCAGCGGAATCATCACGGGCGCGGATCCCGGTCCCGGTTCGGTCGCCGAGATCCTCGGCTATATCGACACCTGGGACGCGGAGCTGCTGCGTTACGTCAACCGCGCACCCGTGGCCGAGAACGAGTCTCTGTTCGAACAGTCACCGCGCAGCTTCGACGAGGCGACCAGCCTGCCCACGGCACGCTCCCGATCCATCGGCCCCGGCCCCGCAGGTTCGGCCAGCGCCAGTGAAGATCAGGTACAGGCCGCCCTCGTGCGCATCGGCATCACCCGTCCCGGAACCCGCGGTCTGGCCGCAGGAGTGGTCGGGCACACGACGGGCCGTTACGCCGATCGGATGCAGATGCGAGAGGCCTCGAGCTTTCCCATCGCCAAAGAGGAGCTCGACAACGCGGCTCAGGATTGGGACGAGTGGGAGCCGGAGCAGACCTATTCGGAGTACTCGGAGTACGCCGCACACGAATACGATGCGAACCTCACGACCCCGATCATGAGGCGGGAAGAGGATCCCGACCCCGACACCCAGGCGCTCGAGATCGTCCCGGAGGACGAGGGCGATGAGAACGACACGCGCGTGATCATGGACAACGACGAGGACGAGGACGACGGGTCCTGGTTCCTCGGCGGCATGTTCGAGACCAATGAGCAGCAGCGCGAGCATCAGCGCCGAGAGTACGAACGCGAACGCCGCATCGCGCAGGCCAAGGAGGAAGAGGCGCGCAGACGCCTGGCCGCCTTCGAAGCGAGCTCGGCAGCCAGACAGGCCGAAGCCAATGCCGCAGTGCCGCCGAAGGAGATGCGTCGGCTGTCTCCGGACACAGTCGACGACCAGACCGCCGAGGCGACCGCGAGTTCGTCAACCGTCCGTCCGGCCGAGCGCAAGGCCGCGGGCACCCCACGTCAGCAGCACAGCGAGTCCGCCGGCGCTTCGTCTTCGAAGCGATCGGGTGCCGGAGCCGGAGCTGTCGGAGCGGCGGCAGTCGGCTCAGGAGCGGCGGGCGCAGCGGCATCCGCCGGTGGTTCAGGCGCAGCCGGCGCCGATGCCGCCTCCGGCGGAAGCGGTGCCTCGGGGGGTTCGGACTCCTTCGATCGTGATCCCGCGGCCACGCGCAAGCCCTTCCTGTGGCTGGTGCTCGGCCTCTCGGTCATCGCCGTCATCGTCCTCGGCATCGTGATCATCAATCTCAACTCCGGCGACGACGAATCCACGCCGGTCACGGAGACCTCGGCGCCGAGCGAGAAGCCGACGAAGACGGAGGCGAAGAAGACCCCCGAGGCCGCTCCGCCGAAGATCGAGTCCGTCGAATCCCTCGATCCCGAGGGCGATGGTGAGGAGCACGACAGCGAGACCGAGAACGTGATTCCGAAGACCGAAGGCTCGTGGAACACCGATCGCTACAACTCGGCGAAGTTCGGCAACCTCAAATCGGGAGTCGGTCTGCTCATCGGATTCGAGGACGAATCGACTGTCAAGCAGGTCAAGGTCAAATCCGGGAACTCCGGCGGCAGATTCGAGATCCGCGACGGGGACGATCCGGAGGATGCCGAGGTCATCGGCGAGGGAGTCTTCGACGCCGATGGTGGTGTCACGGTCAAGTTCGACGAGGAGGTCACCACCGACAAGCTGATCCTCTGGGTCACCGAACTGCCCGAGTCCGAGGGCGGGTACAAGGCCACCGTCAGCTCCGTCATCTTCAAGTAGGCGATCGGACCGGTTAAGGACCGGCGATCGCCCCTCCGGCGGGTCTCGGAGGTGCCGGATCGCTGGTCAGGCGGCCGCAGGTGCGGAATAGTCTTCGGCCCCGTACGGTTATAGATACGAATGTCATTCCCGCGACACGCCATGGCGCGCCGGGCACAGCAAGCAGAAACAGGGATCTTTTCACATGACTGATACTCAATTGGTGATCATCGGCTCCGGTCCGGCCGGCTATACCGCAGCTGTCTATGCGGCGCGCGCGAATCTCTCGCCGGTCGTCATCGCGGGCTCGGTCACCGCAGGCGGCGAGCTCATGAACACCACCGATGTCGAGAACTTCCCCGGGTTCCCCACCGGTGTGCAGGGCCCCGAGCTCATGGAGAACATGCGCGAGCAGGCGGAGAAGTTCGGCGCCGAGGTGATCTACGACGATGTCTCTAACCTCAGGCTCAACCCTGGTGCTCATGAGATCGAAACCGCTCTGGGTGCCCGTTACACGGCGAAAGCCGTGATCCTCGCAACCGGTTCGGCCTATCGCGAGCTCGGACTGCCGAATGAGAAGCAGCTGTCCGGTCATGGTGTGAGCTGGTGTGCCACCTGTGACGGATTCTTCTTCCGCGACCAGCACATCGCCGTCATCGGCGGTGGGGACTCGGCGCTCGAAGAAGCAACGTTCCTCACACGATTCGCTTCGAAGGTCACTCTCGTCCATCGGCGGCAGGAGCTGCGCGCCTCGCAGGCCATGCAGGATCGCGCCCGTGCGGACGAGAAGCTCGAATTCCTCCTCGACAGCGAAGTGGTCGCAGTCCACGGCGAGGATTCCCTCACCGGACTGACCGTGCGCAGCACCGTGACAGGAGAGACCACAGAACTGCCGGTGACCGGCATGTTCGTAGCCATCGGCTCCGATCCGAGGACCAGTCTGTTCGCCGACCAGCTGGACCTGCGACCAGATGGTTATCTCAGCGTCGACGGGCGCACCTCGAAGACCTCCGTCGAGGGCGTCTTCGCTGCCGGAGATGTCATCGACTCCGTCTACCGGCAGGCCATCACCGCCGCCGGCTCCGGCTGCTCCGCGGCACTTGATGCGGAGCACTACCTCGCCGACCTCGAGGCCGCAGCGAAGCCGGCGACAGTCGAAGCGGCCGTCGCGTCCTGATGCGGTCTGCCCCGCTCAAAGGCAGGGAATGAAACCGAACGTCCTGCTGTTCCTGCTAGAGAAAATCGTTGTGAAGGAAGGTTAGCCATGTCGACAGAAGTCACTGACGCCACATTCGAAGAGACCGTTCTGAAATCCGACAAGCCTGTGCTCGTCGATTTCTGGGCTCCCTGGTGCGGTCCCTGCCGCATGGTCAGCCCGATCGTCGATCAGATCGCCGAAGAGCACGGCGAGAAGCTCAACGTCGTCAAGGTCAACACCGACGAGAACCTCGAGACGGCGAGCACCTACGGCATCACATCGATCCCGGCCCTCTACGTCTTCAAGGACGGCGAAGTGGCCAAGACGATCATCGGCGCCCGACCGAAGCCGGCCCTGGAGGATGAGCTCGCCGAGTTCATCTGATCAAGCTCTGAGG
Organism: Brevibacterium renqingii; assembly: GCF_017808095.1. Classification (NCBI taxonomy): domain Bacteria; kingdom Bacillati; phylum Actinomycetota; class Actinomycetes; order Micrococcales; family Brevibacteriaceae; genus Brevibacterium; species Brevibacterium renqingii. The sequence goes on from NZ_JADBHG010000002.1 coordinate 356,131, forward strand.
CGCCTGTTGTACTATCAACAGGCGCCTTAGGCATATCTGCGCCTCCCTACCCAGCACTTGACCCGTTACCGTTACACCGAAGATTGGCAACGCATTGATGAACACGACCAAACCGCGCTACACGCGTGGCGACATTTCTGAGATGCTGCCGAACATCAAATCGCAGATGGCTCGTCTGGGACTCAAAGTCGGAGACATCGAATCAGCGGATTTCGATCGGCCCTTCGAACTCGGCGTGCGCCAATTCCAGCAGGACAGGGGCATCCTCTGCGACGGAGTGCTCGGTCAAGAGACGTTTTCCGAGCTCGAACAAGCCCGATACCAGCTGGGTGACAGAGTGCTCCGTTTCGACCCCGTCAGGGTCCTCACAGGAGACGACGTCGTCCGCCTGCAGACGAAGCTCGCCGGTCTCGGCTTCTACCCGGGCCGCATTGACTCCGAATATGCTGCGCGAACCGAATCGGCAGTCAAGGAGCTGCAGATGAGTCTTGGGACCAAAGTCGACGGAGTCACCGGCCCGCAGACACTGCGCGGTCTCAACGCTATCGACCGCAATCACGACACCGGCAACCTCTTCGCCCTCCAGGAGCGCGCCCGTGTTGCAGCATCGGGCACCTCGCTCGTCGGGCGGACCTTCATCATCGAGGCCGCAACTACAGTTGTAGATTTCGAGACGCTCCCGATGACCGACGAGCAGAGCACGCTGGAAAGGCAGCTCACTCTCGATATAGCAACCCGCCTTGTCGGCCGCCTTGAAGCCATCGGTGCCGGTGCAGTGCTTCTCGAAGGTGACGCCGTCGAGGTGAATCGCGCAGACGCGCTCGGTGCGTCCGCGGTGGTGACGGTGACCGCTGATGTGAGCAAGTCCAAAGACGCGAACGGAATCGCAAGTTTCTATTTCGGACATGAACGCAACTCTGATCTGAACTCGCCAACCGGGCAGAAGCTCGCAGAACTCATCCAAGGTGAAGTCGTCGCCCGTACGGGAATGCTTGACTGCCGAGCGCACGCTCGCACCTGGTCATCTCTCAAGAGGCTCAAGACACCTAAGGTCCACGTTGTCACAGGCTACCTCACCAATCCGGGCGACCTGGAAAGTCTCCAGGACCCTTACGTTCGTGATGCCATCGCCGACGGGATCGCCGCAGGTCTGCAGCGCCTCTACATCCGAGAAGACAATGACCCTCAGACAGGGACCCTCAGCCTAGAGGCCATCAAGGCTCTCGGGTGAAGCCGCTGCCCACTGGCCCTATACTTCGCATACTTCCCTCGGATCACTAGACCGCCGGACCTGTTCAGTTCGACAGAGACGTGTCCCAAGCGACTGCTCCGCCATCAGTCAGCGGTAGCACACTCGTGCGCTTGTGCGACATCACAGACCACCTCTTGATCTCGGGCAATTTGAGCCGCTGACTGACTTCACCCGTTAGACAATCAGCCCTCAACATCTCCAGCCAATGGGGAAATAGACAACCCCCTTCCTTCAGTACACCTCGTCGATTGATGCAAACCGACCGGTCGAACCCAAAAGGCGTTCTGAAGACATTCGTCAACTCTCAGAATCACAGATGGCGTTCCACGTGAAACACAATCTCGCTCGAGCCGCCTGCCCGGTTAGAACACAAGGTCTGAAAGGCTCTTCCACCACACATAGACCAGCCCTTCGCGCCCTTCTTTCGTAACGTACACGCCGATGCCCACCAAGGGCGAGAACCGGAACGGCTGCACAATACCTAAGGCAACGAAGAGAAGTTCGTGACGCAAGAGAACATGCCGGGCACTGAATTCATTACAATTCAGCTCGCCGAGGGGTCCGGAGATGAAGGACCTTAGCGCAGTACAGTCCCCGAAATTGCTCGATGAAGTGATCCCTAGCTACCCGTTCCATTGAGCTCTCTTCTCGCCTACCCCTCGCAATTTCCGCAGATGTTTCCGCTAATAGCACTCCCAATGCAAGACCCACGAAAAATTGAGCTACTTGCCCCGGGAGCAGTACGGGATTCCTAAAGAGGTGATGACCGTACGGCGTCCACGAGATGTACCTGGACGATCTCCGTCGTCTGTTTCACGTGAAACATCTATTGTACGAGCGCGACCGTCTACTACTCGAACAGGAGGGAGGAGAGGGAGGTTCGAAGGGAGCAGTGATACACCTATTAGACGCCAACCAGTATCCGGAGAGGACGGAGCTTGCCGCGTAGATACAAGATGACCGGCGAGCCATCCAGCCTGTGCCTATCGCGTTCAGGATTGTACTCCGTTCGGAACGAGCTCTACTTCCGACACAATCGGACGAGTCGGATCTCGGCATATCCACTCTATATGTTCCACGTGAAACGTATCTATTTGTATGCCGGAGGAGCACAGCGCGACGTGTTCTCTCCGTTTCAGACCGGAATAGAAGCCCACGACTGCCCAGCGGGGCGAGACGAAAAGACCACAACCAACGGCCTATTGATACAGCCTGCTCGAACCTTCACATCAACTGACTAACTCCACAGGCGGCTGAAGCTATCCGATGCAGCGTTTCACGTGAAACGCGGTCCAAATGCATATTACGCGGACCAGTGCGCCTTTCGGTTGGCTTGTCGTCGGTGGGCGCGGCGTACAAGGGCTGCTGACAGCACACATTGGATGCATGGCGGATTTCCGTCACTTCTGATTCTCGCAATAGCGCCGGGCTAAGCAGCTGACAAGCAATCATGATGGCTTTTACCAGAAAAACAATACGGGCATGAAATCTACGTCGGTTCTCTTCACTCAAGGACGTAGCCTTTACAGATCGGTGCGCCTAGATTGCGGGAGGAATGCAAGTGATGCACTTACAAAGATGTACATGCGGGGCGTTGAGAAATCGGCTCCTACTCGTCACCACACCGACAGGTTGGTTCAGGGAACTTGGTTTCACGTGAAACCGGTTGTCTCGGTTTCACGTGAAACATTCTGATGGCCTTCCTCCGAACTACTGATTCTTCTGCGGAAAAAAGGCCCCGAAAGAGAGGACCTGTTGAATCGCCGTATATATGCCCTTCTTTCAGCCACCGCTGGGGACAGGCTGGCTGCGCCCGAATGCGATAGCGGCTCGCAGTTGGTGGGGATAGAAGCCGTGCGGTGGAGCAATAGCTATTTCACGTACACTAAACCACGTAGAAATAGACTTGGGACTGCGGCCGTTCCACGTGAAACGTCATTGTGCGGCGATCTCTTTTCTCTTGTGCCGGCATCTCTCTTCTATGAAGACATGAATTGCTGCACTCCACGGCAAATAGAGATAACAGCCCCGCGCGCACGCCGGCGCACGCAGTATGTTTCACGTGGAACGTAGACCTAATGGCCCAATAGATGCTTAAGGTTGCTAGAGCTGCTTCCACTCACCCCCGCACGTCCGCACGGTTCCGGTTGCAAGCCGGAGACGCAAAAGGCTCTCGGCGATACCGGCCTTCGATAACACAGCGGATTGCTACCCGCATACGCATTATCGAACGTAGCCGAGTGCCGGGAACTCCGGCACGTCGTACCGGAGTTCCCGGCACTTCCTGCAAGAGTTCGGTCACGGCAAAGCAACTAACGGGAGGAGATTTTCAACAGGTTCCGGCGGCCCCGGTAATTCGGTACCTCCTTCTTTCGTCAATGAGGACGCTACCCGGCTACTACATGGGAGGCGGTGTTGAAACAGGCGGTTTCACGTGAAACGCAGAAGGGGATAGTTACAAGGTAAGCGGACATCCTCGGCTATCGATAGAACTGTCCAGAGCTGCTTCTTCCGCCAAAGAAGCAATACCGGATGCCGCAACCAGAGAAACCAGCAAGAGGAAGATTGACGCCTCGCTTGCCTCAAAGACCGTTCTGCGCCGGCAACGACAGGTCGCTATGTCTGGGGTGTAGAAAGGGGCGACGTGGGTGCTCATGAATACCAGAAGGGGCCCGGAATCACCCGGGCCCCCATCGGATTGATCTGATAGAGCTACATTGGATCCGCTTCTGCTATACCGAGCAGGCCAAGGATGCGATCCAGATCTTCGTGGTTCGCAAACTCGACGCTCAGCTTGCCCTTCTTCTTACCGACGGAAATGTTCACCTTCGTATCCAGTCGATCTCCGAGACGCTCTGCAACCGCCAGGAACTCAGGCGCGACCTTCGTCGTTGCACGTGAAACATTGATCGAGTCGCCCCTGTTAAGGAGAACGACGGCTTCTTCCGAAGCCCGAACCGAAAGCCCTTCCGCGACGATTCTCTGGGCGAGAACCTCCATGTGCTCGGGGTCCCGAAGACCAAGAATCGCACGGGCATGACCGGCGGAGATAACGCCGGCAGCGACGCGGCGCTGCACCAAAGGCGGCAGACGCAGCAGACGGAGGGTGTTGGAGATCTGAGGCCGCGAGCGGCCGATGCGCTCGGAGAGTTCCTCCTGGGTGCAGCCGAAGTCTTCCAGCAGCTGCCCGTAAGCGGCAGCCTCTTCCAGGGGATTGAGCTCGGCACGATGAAGATTCTCGAGCAGAGCATCCCTGAGCATATCGGTGTCTTCGACATACCGTATGATCGCTGGGATTGTCGTCAGACCGGCGTCTTTCGTCGCACGAAGGCGACGCTCACCCATGATGAGTTCGAAGCGCGAGCGGTCGCTCGGCTTCTGACGTACAACGACCGGCTGCAGCACACCGATCTCGCGAATGCTGTGCACCAGTTCTGAAAGCAGGTCTTCGTCGAAGACCGTTCGTGGCTGCCGAGGGTTCGCGTCGATCAGGTCGACATCGATCTCGCCGAATTCAGTGTCTGCAATCGACTCGACACCCCCGGAGACATTTTCGTCACTCTCGACACCGCCTGCTGATTCTTCAGAAGCGTCGGCGTCGGTCTCAGAAGAGGCGTCAGGAGCTGTCTCAGTGGTTGATGACGCTGCGAGATCATCAGGATCGTCTGCCGCTTCAACTCCTGTCGCTGATTCTACTACACCAGTAGTGTCAGGCGTGACGGATTCTGTTTCGGGCTCGGCTCGACCTGTCGAGTCCTGATAGCCGGAGGATGTGTAGACGCCAGGATGCGTTTCGCGAACGTCCTCGCTCGCATCCTGCTCTGTCGCGGACTCAGTCACACCGTCGTCTGCCGCATCCTGTTCGTCCGCGCTGCCAGTAGTCTTCAGCGCGGTCTCTGGGGCGTCATTGAGGGGCGTTGATGCGATAGATGATGTCGATGCCGACTCAGAGGCCGACGCGGCTTCCGGGACACTTTCTACGGCCTGCGAGTCCGAGACCGTTGAATCCTTCGCAGAGGCGGGAGAGGACGCGGCGCCGGACGAGGCCGTCTCCGCTGGGGTGTTCTCCACCGGCTTCGAAGCGGCGGCCTTCGTACCTGCATTCCTGGTCACGGGGGCCTTCGCCTTCGCGGGACTGCTGACGGCCGTCGACTCAGCGCTCGATGTCTTCTTCGACGCTGCTGATGCTCTTGATTTCCTCTTCGCGGGAGTCGGCGCACCGTTCGTCTTACTCGAGCTCGTCTTCGCTGACGAGGAACCGGGGCCTGCGGTCTTCGAAGGTGTTGCCTTCGATGCTGGCGTCTTCGAAGGTGCCGTCTTGGAACCAGACGCCGAAGGGACCTTCGTCCTCTCCGCGGTCGACTCAGGCGACTTGGCCGATCCGCCTGCCTTCGTCTTGCGTCGTCGAGAGGACTGCATGGACGCAGCCGGATCATTGCGTGCAGTACGCGAGGTCTTCTGCTCCTTCTCCGTTTCCTCCCCACTGCCACCGGAGAAGAACACATCGACCGGACGATCGTTGGAGTTCGCGTCGGGGATCAATGCTCCGAGTCCTCGACCCAGGCCTCGTTTCTTGCGTTCAGCCACGACTTACTCCTCGATTCGCGATTTCTTCAGCGGCTTCTCGATACGAGAGGGCGCCGCTGGAATTGGGGTCATATGAGATCACTGTCTGTCCGTAGCTGGGAGCCTCGGAGATCCTCACCGACCGCGGGATCGCTGTGCCGAGAACCTGTTCTGGGAAGTGGGTGCGCACATCTTCGGCGACCTGGGCACTGAGATTGGTGCGCCCGTCGTACATCGTCAGCAGGATCGTCGTAATGGCCAGTTCCGGATTGAGATGCTTTTGGATGAGCTGGATGTTCTTCAGCAGTTGGCTCAGTCCCTCGAGCGCGTAGTATTCGCACTGGATGGGGATGAGGACCTCGCGCGCAGCGACGAAGGCATTGACGGTGAGCAGACCCAGACTCGGCGGGCAGTCGACGATGATGTAGTCGACGCGCCGACCGGCTTCCTCCTCTTCCCTGAGGTAGATCCCCAATGCCCGCTGCAGCCGCTGTTCACGGGCGACCAGGGACACCAGTTCGATCTCCGCGCCGGCCAGATCGATCGTCGCGGGCACACACTTGAGTGTGTCGAAGTCCGGACACTGAGCCACGGCCTCACGCATCGGCACGTCGTCGATGAGGACATCATAGATGCTGGTCACCTCGGAGTAGTGATCGATTCCCAAGGCTGTGCTCGCGTTGCCCTGCGGATCGATGTCGACGAGCAGAACGTTGAGGCCCTGATTGGCCAGAGCCGCCGCGATGTTCACCGCCGTCGTGGTCTTTCCGACGCCGCCCTTCTGGTTCGCGATCGTAAAGATGCGGGTCGAGTCCGGTCGTGGAAAGGTCGTCTGAGACAGTCGATCAGCCCGCCGGTTGTCCCGTGCGATCGCGGCACCAATGGGAGACGACTCATCCATGATCGGCATAGGGCGCACTCCATCATCCATCGGTTTCACAAAGCTCTATTCAGCCTAGACCTACTCTACTTCGTCCTATTTCTTCACGATCTCGACGACACGACTCGGGACTTCGAGGAGACCGTCTGCATCCACGACATGGATCTCGGGCTGAGACAGGCGATAGCGTTTGACCAGCTTCTTCGCCTTGACCAGCTCGCCCTCGACAGAGGCACCCTTGAGGGCGAGGATCCGGCCGCTGGGGCTGATGACCTCGCGAGTCCACTCGATGAGAGTCGTCATCGCCTTCACCGCCCGAGCGGTCACCACGGTGAACATCTCTTCGTCGACGAGCTCCTCGACCCGCGCTCGCACAATGCGCACATTCGACAGCCCCAGATCCTGGACGACCATGGTCAGCCATTCGACACGTCGTTCCATCGGCTCGATGAGAACGATCTTCGCCTCCGGGCGCAGCAGCGCGATCGGGATTCCCGGCAGACCGGCACCGCTGCCGACATCACCGACGACGTCGTTCTCACCGATGAACTCGGCAACCACAGCGCAGTTGAGGATGTGCCTCGTCCAGAGGCGGTCGACCTCACGCGGACCGATGAGGCCCCACTCGATGCCGGTGGTGGCCAAGTGCTCGGCATACCGCCGGGCTGTGGGGAATGCGGCACCGAAGTACTCCTCGGTGCCGGTTGGGGGAGTTTCGATCTCAGGCAGATCGGCGGCGGTGTCGGGCAGGTCAGTCATCGGCGAGCCGGATGACGACATGACGGCCGTCGCCCTCACCCTCGGACTCCGAGATCAGACCGGCGCGCGCCGCCTGATCGTGGATGATCTTGCGTTCGAAGCTGTTCATCGGTTTGAAGGCGAACTGCTCGCCCCCGTCCTTGACCTCCTCGATGGCCCGCTTCGCCTTCTTGATGAGCTCGTCACGACGGTTGTTGCGGAACCCGTCGATGTCGAGCATCAGCCAGGAACGCTGGCCCGTCTGGGTCTGCACGGCCAGACGGCTGAGCTCCTGCAGGGCACCGAGGGTACGTCCCTCCCTGCCGACGAGCGTGCCCAGATTGGAGTCCTCATCGTCCTCGCAGACGATGGACAGCTGTGCCCGGCCATCCGCGACGTCGATGTCGATATCGCCATCGATATCGGCCAGATCCAGCAGCTCTTCGAGGTAGTCCGCGGCGATCTCGCCCTCTTCCTCGAGGAGTTCGGCGCGGCTCGGCTTCGTCGAGGTCTCCTTCGAAATCTGTTCGGAGGTCTCTTCGGTCTTCTCTTCGGTCATGATCGTCCTCAGCGCTTCTTGTTCTTCTTGCGGTTCTTGCTCACGGGCTGCTGCCGTTGGCCGGTCTTCTTCGGGGCCTCCTCGGCGACAGTCTGTCCCTTGACCTCGTCCTGTTTCACGGGCTTGCCCTTGCGAGCCTTGCGCTCAAGCATCTCCTTCTCGGCCTTGGAGCCGGGAGCGGGCATATTGCGGATGACCATGTGCTGCTGAGCCATGGTCCAAGTGTTCGAGACCAGCCAGTAGATGAGGACACCGAGCGGGAAGTAGATGCCGCCGAAGCCGAATACGAGCGGCATGACGTAGAGCAGCATCTTCTGCGACTGCATCATCGGGTTGGCCATCGCGGCCTCCGACATGTTCTTCGCCATCATCTGCTTCTGCGTGATGAACATGGTGCCGGCCATGATGACGATGAGGACACCAGTGAGGAACTTGACACCGATTCCCGGGTCGGTGAAGACCGCAGACAGATGGATGCCGAAGACCGAGGACTGCTCCGCCTGCACCGCAAGGTCCCTCGTGAAACCGCCGATGGCACTCATCGACCCATCGGCGACCTGCGGCATATTCCGGATGACGCGGAAGAGGGAGAAGAAGATCGGCATCTGCACGAGCAGCGGCAGGCAGGAGGCCCACGGACTCGTCTTGTTGTCGCGGAACAGCGCCATCTGCTCCTCGGCCATCGCCTGGCGGGAGTACTGGTCCTTCTTGCCCTTGTACTTCGCCTGCAGGCGCTGGATCTCCGGCTGGAGCAGCTGCATCTTGCGCTGCGACTTGATCTGGTACACGAAGAGAGGGATCAGCAGAGCACGGATGACCACGGTCAGTCCGGCAATCGACAGCACCCAGGTCCAACCGTTGTCGGCGGGCAGGCCGATGGCGGTAAAGATCTCGTGGAAGATCGCGAGGATCCAAGCAACTACCCACTGCAGCGGGTAGAGCAGCTTGTCCATCAATCCCATTCAGTTCTCCTCGTTACAACGATTCTTCACGATCGTTCATTTTGCCATTGTTCACAGGTCTTCGCGACACGACGCCGGTGCCCCGAAGAAGTCCGCTGATCCGCTCTTCGGCGGGGACTGCGTGTCCGGAAGCATTCAGCTGCGGCCCTCGTCGCGGTGGATGGTTTTCGATCTGGCCTCCCGCGCCGAACCCGGCACATGGTCGACGCCGCCGTGGGACAGAGGGTTGCATCGCAGTATGCGCCACCCAGTCAACACCATCCCCTTGAGAACTCCGTGAATCTCGAAGGCTTCGAGGCCGTACATGGAGCAGCTGGGATAGTAGCGGCACACCTGACCGTAGAGCGGAGAGACGACGAGGCGGTAGGCCCGGATGAACCACACGAAGGGCATCCTGGGCCCGATCCTCAAGATCCAGCCGAGTGTGGGCCAGAAGCCTCCGGGACGGCGGGGCACCTCAGAGATATGTCTGAGATCATGCTCGGCGTCCACGACGGTCCAACTTCCTCCGGGCCTTGACGAGCAGTTCGTCGACCTCGGCCTCGAGGGACGAGAAATCCGCTTCGGCCGCATGCGGCAGGGCGCGGACGACGAAGAGCTCACCCGCGCTCAGCTCATCCAGACGGACGCGCATGATCTCACGCAGACGCCGCTTGGTGCGATTGCGCACTACGGCATTGCCGACGGCCTTGGATACGATGAAACCCACGCGAGTGGCGTGGGCATCATCGGTGTCTCTCAGGCTGTGTGCCATGAGATGCTCTGAGCGCACCCGGACTCCGGCTCTGAAGACTCGTCGGAAGTCTTCGCCGCTGCGAATCCGGTGTGCCGCGCTGAGCACACTCAGGCCGAAACTTCGGAACGTCCCTTGCGACGACGTGCGGCCAGGATCGAGCGGCCCGCACGGGTGCGCATACGCAGACGGAAGCCGTGCTTCTTGGCGCGCTTGCGATTGTTGGGCTGGAATGTACGCTTGCTCACTTCAGTCTCCGATTTCTAGGTTGCGGGTGAACGCCGGTGCGTTCTCACAAAAAACGGCGGTGAGAGTCTCGACCGCCGAGCACTCCTGTGCATGAGAGCCAAAAGATGATCAGGATAATCGGATGAAGCCCGGTACACAGGACACTCAATCATAGCGAGCGCGAATCCTGGCGGTCAAACGCGGTCGCCATGTTCCGCGTCACTTCCTCCCGAAGTCCACCTCGGTCCACCGCACGAAATCCGCCGTTCCTCACCGCCGCGATACCCAGGCTCGTCCACAAGTCACACCCATGTAGTTTTCCACAAGCTTATCCACGAGTGTGGAGAATTGCAGGGCCGAGTCGGCATGAGTCCACAAACTGTGGAAAACTATGTGGAAGTCATGCACAGGTGTGGATCGCACCGAGAACGAATTTTATGGAAGTTGAGGAGAAGTGACGGTGTCGAACTCCAAGAATGAGCTCATCAGCCGCTGGCGCACGGTGGTCTCAACCCTGGATCAGGACCCGGAACTCACGGCCCATCAGAAGGGATTCCTCTCCCTGGCCGTGCCCAAGGCGCTCGTGGACAATGCCCTCGTCCTCCTGGCTGTGCGGGACGAGCATACTCGCCGCACCATCGAGACGCGACTGCTCGGACCGCTGACCAGGGAGTTCTCAAAGGTGCTCGGTTTCGACGTGACCTTCGGCTTCGTCGTCGATCCCGAACTCGACGTGCCCATCCGCTTCGAGGACCTCATCGGGGAATCGACCCCGGGACCGCAGGTGCCCATCGATCCCGTCACCTCCACCTCGACGACGGGAGCGCCGACGGCAGCACATCAGCTGCATTCGCAGCCCCCGATGCCCCAGCAGCCGGGCGCAGACCAACCGAGCGCACCCCAGCCGCGCACGGAACCGCCCCGCACCGAGGCGGCGCCGCTGACTGACTCGGCCCCGACCGATCATTCCGGTCATCCCGTCCCCGGCTCCGCGCCGACGCAACCGGCGCAGGCGTACGCTCCGTCACCGGCTGCCGCCCCGTCGCCGAGTGCTCCGGCCACCTCGCGGATGACCGAACGCGAACTCAAGATCGCCGAGGCGACCGCCGCCCCCATGGTCCCGCCGGTCGATGCCCCGGGCGTAGCTCAGCTCAACCCGAAGTACACCTTCGACACCTTCGTCATCGGCGCCTCGAACCGCTTCGCCCATGCCGCCGCGTTCGCGGTCGCCGAGGCCCCGGCCAAGGCCTACAATCCTCTGTTCATCTACGGTGATTCGGGGCTGGGCAAGACCCACCTGCTGCATGCGATCGGCTACTACGCCACGCAGCTGTTCCCAGAGATCCGAGTCAAATACGTCTCGAGCGAAGAGTTCGTCAACGACTTCATCAATACGATCGGCTCCTCAAAGACTTCCAACGCGCTCCGGCCGGCCTTCCAGCGCCGCTACCGCGAGGTCGACATCCTCATGATCGACGACATCCAGTTCCTCCAGGGCAAGGACGCGACCGTCGAGGAGTTCTTCCACACCTTCAACGCCCTGCACAACGAAGCCAAACAGGTCGTCATCACCTCCGACCAGCCGCCCAAGATGCTCAAGGGCTTCGAGGAGCGGCTGCGTTCGCGCTTCGAGTGGGGTCTGCTCACGGACGTGCAGCCGCCGGACATGGAGACCCGTTTCGCGATCCTGCGTCGCAAGGCCGCGGCCGAACACCTCGACGTCCCCGACGATGTGCTCGAGTACATCGCCTCCCGTGTGTCCTCGAACATCCGGGAGCTCGAAGGCGCCCTCATCCGCGTCACCGCCTTCGCGAACCTCAATGATCAGCAGATCGACGCCTCCCTGGCCGAGACCGTGCTCAAGGACTTCATCACGCAGGACGACACCCCTGCCGTGACCGCCGCCGACATCATGGGACAGACCGCCGCCTACTTCAGTCTCACCCTCGACGACCTGTGCGGAACCTCCCGATCCCGCACCCTGACCACGGCCCGGCAGATCGCGATGTATCTGTGCCGCGAACTCACTGATCTGTCCCTGCCGAAGATCGGTCAGGCCTTCGGCGGACGCGATCACACGACCGTGATGCATGCGAATAAGAAGATTCGAACTCAGATGGCCGAACGACGGGCCGTCTACACACAGGTCACCGAACTCACAAACCGCATTAAACAACAGCACCGCCTATAGAACACGTCATGCACATCTGTGGATAACCCTGGGGACAGTCGCTCACAGCTGGGGACGAAGCGGTGGACAGAGCTGCTTATCGGGTGGAAGGATGTGAACTACATGCTTGTGTTTACCCAAGCGCCCACCGCGGCCCCCGTCGCGGTGCACAGCGCATCCACATGCACGTGAGCCGCTTCATCCCTTGATTACTCAGGGGTAGACAGCACTTGTCCACAATATCCACAGGTGCTGATACTTCTGCCAAGTGAATTCAACTCTCAAGAGGGCGACCGCCATCGACTGCTTCGCTCGGTGCGGAGGGCGCACGGGACTCGGTCAGCTGAGGTGTTGACGAGACGGAGAGTATTCGAACACAGCATCTCGGGCGATTCTCGAATCCGAGATCTGCCCGTCGTCACCCGCTTTTCGCTGCGCACTGCTGAGGTGGGCAGAAATCCGATAGGCTGTGTAAAGTTTTCCGAGCAGTATCGAGCCAGTGCCTCGCAAACCCGGAGTCTTGTGCCAGATGCCTTGAGTAGGTCGGGAGGCCACCCCGAAGGAGTAAAGTGAACGCGGAAGCATCCCCCTTGAAGTTCAAAGTCAATCGCGACGTTCTCGCCGACGCGGTGACCTGGGCAACCAAGACTCTGCCCAACCGCCCTTCCGCTCCGGTCCTCACCGGCATCCTCATCACCGCCGAATCCAGCGGCACCGTGCGTCTGGCCGTCTTCGACTACGAGGTCTCCTCCCGCGTGGAGATCGCCGCTGATGTCGCCTCTGCCGGCACCGTCCTCGTCTCCGGCCGGCTGCTCGCCGACATCTCCAAGGCTCTGCCCAACCAGGACGTCACTCTCGAGCAGATCGACTCGAAGGTCGACGTCACCTGCGGATCCTCCCGGTTCTCGCTCGTGACCATGCCGGTGGCCGAATACCCGGCGCTGCCGCAGGTGCCGGAGGACTCCGGCACCGTTTCCGCCGGTGAGTTCCAGAACGCCGTCTCCCAGGTCACGATCGCGACCTCGAAGGACGATACGCTGCCGATCCTGACCAGTGTCCGCGTCGAGATCGAGGGTGAGAAGGTCACCCTGCTCGCCACCGACCGCTACCGTCTCGCCGTTCGCGAATTCACATGGAATCCGGGTCGCCCGGACGTCTCCGCCGTGGCGCTGCTGCGCGGACGCACACTGTCCGACGTCTCGAAGTCACTCGGCGGCGACGTCACCATCGGCCTGAGCACCGATGCGGGCAAGGACCTCATCTCGTTCACCTCGGCCGGCCGGGTGACGACCTCCCTGCTCGTCGAGGGCGAATACCCGAAGGTCCGTTCGCTGTTCCCCGACTCGGTGCCGATCCACGCGATCGTCGAGACCGCAGTGCTGCGCGAAGCCGTGCGCCGCGTCTCGCTCGTGGCCGAACGCAACACCCCGCTGCGCTTCGAGGTCACCGACGGCCTGCTCACCCTGCACGCCGGGACCGGTGACGATGCGCAGGCCTCCGAGGCCGTCGAGGCGACCCTCCAGGGCGAGGAGATCACCGTGGGATTCAACCCTCACTACATCGCCGAGGGGCTCGCCGCAGTCGAGAGCCCCTATGTGAACTTCTCCTTCACGCAGCCGATGAAGCCGGTCATCATCGCCGGGCAGAAGGAACTCGACGCCCCCGCCGACGAGTCGTATCGCTACCTGCTCATGCCCACGCGCATCTGAATGTGGATATCCCGACTCTCCCTGCGTGACTTTCGGTCCTATCCGGAGCTCGATCTCGAGTTCGCTCCCGGGGTCACCACATTCGTGGCCGACAACGGGACGGGAAAGACCAATATCGTCGAGGCGATCGGATATCTCGCCCACCAGCGTTCCCACAGAGTGGCCTTCGACGCCCCGCTCGTGCACGAGGGCGCTTCGACGGCGACCGTATCCGCCCTGGTCAATCGGGATCAGCGGCATGCGACGGTCGAGGTGACCATCCAGGCCAAAGGGGCCAACCGGGCTCGGGTCAATCGGAACGCGGTCAAGCTCAAGGACATTCTCGGTCTCGTCTCCTGCGTCATCTTCGCGCCCGAGGATCTCAGCCTCGTCCGAGGTGAACCGGCCGAGCGCCGATCATGGATCGACACCCTCGTCGTGGCCCGCAATCCGCGCTACTCCTCGGTGATCACGGACTTCGAACGCGCACTCAAGCAGCGCAACGCCCTGCTCAAGCGTCTGCGCGAGGAGCGCGATACCGGCCTCGAGGCGACCCTCGACATCTGGAACATGGCCTATGCGGACGCCGCGGCCGAACTCGTCTTCGGCCGGCAGCGGATCCTCGCCGATATCGCCGGGCCGCTGCAGGAGAACTTCGCCTTCATCGCCGCCGATGCCCGGCTCGAACGGCAGGGAGCGCACATCGCATACGATTCGCGCATCGACTATGCGCAGGCCGAATCCGCCGCCGAGTGCCGGGAGCTGCTGCTCGCAGCCCTCGACCGGCGCCGGACTGCGGAGATCGAACGCGGACTGACTCTGCACGGTCCGGGCCGCGACGATCTCTCGCTCACCATCGGAAGCCATCCGGCCAAGGGATATGCCTCCCACGGGGAGACCTGGTCGCTGGCCCTGGCGATGCAGCTGGCCGGCTGGGATCTGCTGTCGGCCGATGCAGGGTCGGCCGCGGAACAGCCCGTCCTCGTCCTCGATGACGTCTTCGCCGAGCTCGACACGGGCAGGCGCAGCCGGTTGGCGTCCCGGATCACCGCCGCGGAGCAGGTCTTCATCACCGCCGCGGTCGACTCGGACCTGCCCGAGGGTCTCGAAGGGACGCGGATCGACGAGGCCACGCTCCTGGGCGGGCCCGGATCATGAGCGGCATCGCCAGAGACTTCTCCACCCCGGTCGCCGCCCTCGAAGCACTCGATCGGGTCCGCCGCATGGAGGTCACGGAAGCGAAGTTCGTCCGCAGCAGGCGGCGGTCCCGTCTGCGCGGTGAAGTCGTCTACTCCGGCTCCGGCCGGGACGGCCGGGATCCGAAGTCGGTCTCCTCGGTGCTCGGTTCGCTCATCTCCGACCGCGGCTGGTCGTCCTCACTCGACATCGGCAAGGTGCTCGGGCGATGGCCCGATCTAGTCGGTCCCCAGGTCGCCCAGCACGCCACCCCGATCGACTTCTCGCCCCCGCTGCTCGTCATCGCTGCGGACTCGACGACCTGGGCGACCCAGCTGCGCGTGCTCAAGCCGACGATCCTGCGCAGGCTCGAGGAAGGGCTGGGCTCGCGCACGATCACGGAGATCGAGATCAGAGGCCCGCAGGGACGCAGCTTCAAGAGGGGCCGCCGATCGGTGGCCGGCCGCGGTCCGAGGGACACCTTCGGATGAGGGGCCGCATACGGATGAGCGGGGACGGATTCGGGTGAGCGCGGGGCCGCCTCGGCGGATTTCTGCGACGAACGCAGAGGGCCTCAAACGGCCACAGCCGCTGTCGTGCGTGCCCGGGGGTACATCTGCGGCGTGAAAATTCGGGAAATCCGCCTTCACAGGCCGCTTACGGGCATTTCAGCCTCTGGCGCGGTAGAATGGGGAGCTGATAGCGACCATCCGAACAAGGAGTCACATGACGACCGAGGATCAGCCTCATTATGATGCCGGCGACATCACGGTACTCGAGGGTCTCGAGGCAGTCCGGAAGCGACCCGGCATGTACATCGGTTCGACCTCGGAACGCGGTCTCCACCACCTCGTGCAGGAGATCGTCGACAACTCGGTCGACGAGGCGATGGCCGGCTACTGTGACCACATCGAGGTGACGATCCTCGCCGATGGCGGCGTCCGAGTCAAGGACGACGGGCGCGGAATGCCCGTGGCCATGCACCCGACGGAGAACAAGCCGACAGTCGAGGTGATCCTCACGATCCTCCACGCCGGCGGCAAATTCGGCGGCGGCGGATATGCCGTGGCCGGCGGTCTGCACGGTGTCGGCTCGACCGTCGTCAACGCCCTGTCCGAGCGGCTCGAGGTCGAGGTCAAGCGTGACGGCTACACGTGGACGATGGACTTCTTCCGCGGCGTGCCCACCGGCGAACTGCAGCGTGGTGAGGAGACCGAGGAGACCGGGACGACGGTGACCTTCTGGCCGGACTCCACGATCTTCGAGACCACGGACTTCTCCTATGAGTATCTGCGTGCGCGGTTCCAGCAGATGGCGTTCCTCAACAAGGGACTGAAGATCAGCCTCACCGACGAGCGGCACAACGAGGTCGACGACGATGACGTCCAGATCGACGAGGACGAGGACCAGGAATGGAAGCCGCGGTCGGTCACCTACGAATACGAGCATGGTCTGCTCGACTACGTCCAGTACCTCAACTCGACGAAGAAGGCCGAGCTCGTCCACCCCGACGTCATCGTCTTCGAAGCTGAGGAGGGCGAGCAGACGCTGGCACTCGAGATCGCGATGCAGTGGACGACGTCCTACACCGAAGCCGTGCACACCTACGCCAACGTCATCAACACCCACGAGGGCGGTACACACGAAGAGGGCTTCCGCACCGCCCTGACCTCCCTGGTCAACAGCTACGCCAAAGAGCAGAAGCTGCTCCGGGACAAGGATCCGAACCTCACCGGCGACGACATCCGCGAAGGCCTGACCGCGGTCATCTCGGTCAAACTCGGGGATCCGCAGTTCGAGGGCCAGACGAAGACCAAGCTCGGCAACTCCGAGGTCAAGGGCTTCGTCCAACGCGTGGTCCGCGACGAACTCGGGCACTGGTTCGAGTCGAATCCGGCCCAGGCCAAGGACGTCGTGCGCAAGGCCCTGCAGGCCTCCCAAGCGCGGATGGCCGCACGCAAGGCCCGCGAGGCCACCCGCCGCAAGGGCCTGCTCGAGTCCTCGGGCATGCCGGGCAAGCTCAAGGACTGCCAGTCGAAGGATCCTTTCGTATCCGAGGTATTCATCGTCGAGGGCGACTCGGCCGGCGGTTCGGCCACCCAGGGCCGCAATCCGAACACCCAGGCGATCCTGCCGCTGCGCGGAAAGATCCTCAACGTCGAGAAGGCCCGCCTCGACCGGGCGCTGGGCAACAACGAGGTCCAGGCGATGATCACGGCCTTCGGCACCGGCATCGGCGAGGAGTTCGACCTCGAGAAGCTGCGCTATCACAAGATCGTCCTCATGGCCGATGCCGACGTCGACGGCCAGCACATCACCACTCTGCTGCTGACCCTGATCTTCAGGTACATGAAGCCGCTCATCGAACACGGATACGTCTACCTCGCGACTCCGCCGCTCTACCGCATCAAGTGGTCGAACGCTCCGCACCAGTTCGCCTACACGGACAAGGAGCGCGACGGCCTGCTCGAGACCGGACGGGCCGAGGGCAAGCGTCTGCCCAAGGACCTCGCGATCCAGCGCTACAAGGGCCTGGGCGAGATGAACTACGAGGAGCTGTGGGAGACGACGATGGATCCCGACCACCGTCTGCTCAAGCAGGTCTCCCTCGACGATGCGATCGTCGCCGACGAGATCTTCACCGTCCTGATGGGCGATGACGTGGATTCCCGCCGTCGCTTCATCCAGGAGAACGCGAAGGACGTCCGCTTCCTCGACATCTGATCGCACACCGGATGCCTCGAACCCGCACTCTTTGAACTGACCAATCGCCGCCGCACCCGGCTGAGACCCAGCCGGCCACGGTTAAGACACAAGGGAAGAGCCCACATTGGCCGACGAGAACGATATCGGAACAGAAATCAGCCGGATCGAACAGGTTGATCTCAACCTCGAGATGCAGAGGTCCTACCTCGATTACGCGATGAGCGTCATCGTCGGTCGTGCCCTGCCGGACATCCGCGACGGACTCAAGCCCGTCCACCGTCGCGTGCTCTACGCGATGTTCGACGGCGGCTACCGCCCCGACCGCAACTTCTCGAAGTGCTCGCGCGTCGTCGGCGACGTCATGGGCCAGTACCATCCGCACGGTGACACGGCGATCTACGACGCCATGGTCCGCCTCGTGCAGCCGTGGACGATGCGCTATCCGCTGGTCGCCGGCCAGGGCAACTTCGGCTCCCCGGGCGATGACGGCGCAGCCGCACCTCGTTATACCGAGTGCAAGATGGCACCGCTGGCCATGGAGATGGTCCGGGACATCGAAGAGGGCACCGTCGACTTCCAGGACAACTACGACGGGCGCAACCAGGAACCGGTGGTTCTGCCCTCGCGATTCCCGAACCTGCTGGTCAACGGCTCGGCGGGCATCGCTGTGGGCATGGCCACGAACATCCCCCCGCACAATCTCCGCGAGGTCGCCGCCGGCGCACAGTGGCTGCTGTCCCACCCCGAGGCGAGCAAGGAGGAGGCACTCGAGGCGCTGCTGGGCATCATCAAGGGCCCGGACTTCCCGATGGGCGCGACGATCCTCGGTCGCAAAGGCATCGAGGACGCCTACCGCACCGGACGCGGGTCGATCACTCAGCGCGCCGTCGTCGAGGTCGAGGAGATCCAGGGCCGGACCTGTCTCGTCGTCACCCAGCTGCCCTATCTCGTCAATCCCGACACCCTGGCCGCGAAGATCGCCTCCTATGTCAAGGACGGCAAGGTCGCGGGCATCGCGGATCTGCGCGACGAGTCCTCGGGCCGTACCGGTCAGCGTCTGGTCATCGTGCTCAAACGCGATGCGGTGGCCAAGGTCGTGCTCAACAACCTGTACAAGCACACCTCGCTGCAGGAGAACTTCTCCGCGAACATGCTCGCGCTCGTCGACAGCGTGCCGCGCACGCTGAGCATCGACTCCTTCCTGCGCCTGTGGGTCAAGCACCAGATCGAGGTCATCGTCAGGCGCACCCAGTTCCGCCTGCGCAAGGCCGAGGAGCGCGCGCACATCCTGCGCGGCTACCTCAAGGCCCTCGACGCCCTCGACGAGGTCATCGCCCTCATCCGCCGTTCCCCGTCCTCGGACGAGGCCCGCACCGGGCTGATGGAGCTGCTCGAGGTCGACGAGATCCAGGCGAACGCGATCCTCGACCTCCAGCTGCGCCGACTCGCCGCCCTGGAACGTCTGAAGATCCAGGAGGAGGCCGAGAAGATCGAGGCCCTCATCGCCGAGTACAACCATATCCTGGCCACCCCCGCCCGCCAGCGCGAGATCGTCTCCGAGGAGCTCGACGAGATCGTCGAGCGCTACGGCGATGACCGCCGGACGAAGATCCTCGCAGGATTCGACGGGGACGTGTCGATGGAGGACCTCATCCCCGAGGAGGAGGTCGTCGTCACCATCACCCGCGGCGGCTATGCGAAGCGGACCCAGACGAACCTCTACCGGGCCCAGCACCGCGGCGGCAAGGGCATCAAGGGCGCTCAGCTGCGCGGCGACGACGTCGTCGAGCAGTTCTTCGTCACGTCGACCCACAACTGGCTGCTGTTCTTCACGAACACCGGCCGGGTGTACCGGGCCAAGGCCTATGAGCTGCCCGAGGGCTCACGGGATGCCAAGGGCCAGCATGTGGCGAATCTGCTGGCGCTCCAGCCCGGCGAATCGATCGCGAAGGTGCTGTCCATCCGCGATTACGAGGAAGCGGAGTTCCTCATCCTCGCCACCCGCTCGGGTGTGGTGAAGAAGACGCGGCTGAGCGAATACGACTCGAACCGCACCGGCGGTGTCATCGCCATCAACCTGCGTGAGTACAAGGGCCAGCCCGATGAGCTCGTCTCGGCCCGGATCGTCGGATCCGAGGACCATCTGCTGATGATCTCGCGCAAGGGCATGTCCATCCGCTTCGCCGCCGATGACGACTCGATCCGTCCCCTCGGCCGCGTCACCGGAGGCGTGACCGGCATGAAGTTCAAGGACGACGACGAGCTGCTGACGATGGACGTCGTCCAGCCCGACACCTATGTCTTCGTCGTCACCGAGGCGGGCTACGCCAAGCGCACTCCCGTCGACGAATACCGGCTGCAGGGCCGCGGCGGCCTGGGCATCCGGGTTGCGAAGATCACCGAGCAGCGCGGAGACTTGGTGGGTGGGCTCATCGTCGAGGACGGCGAAGAGGTCCTCGTCGTCATGGAGAAGGGCAAGATCGTCCGGTCGAGTATCGACGAGGTTCCGGCGAAGGGACGCAACACCATGGGTGTGGTGTTCGCGAAACCCGGCAAAAAAGACCGTATTATCGCAGTGACCCGCGGTCCCGAGGCCGAGGTCGAAGACGAAGACGATGCCGAAGTCCCGGAAGGTGAGGTCGACGAGCCTCAGACCGGCAGCGAGGATGTGGAAGAGTGAGCGATAGCAACAAGCCAGGCTCAGGGAAGATCATACGCACGTCGAGCGGCTCCACCCGTCTGACGGCAGGATCGTCGAAGAACGAGACGAAGTCCGGCGAGTCGAAGCCCGCGGAGTCGACCGGCTCCGCGCAGGGTTCGGGTCAGGCCGAACAGAAGGCGACCGTCGTCGCTCC
Source organism: Brevibacterium renqingii (assembly GCF_017808095.1). Taxonomy (NCBI): domain Bacteria; kingdom Bacillati; phylum Actinomycetota; class Actinomycetes; order Micrococcales; family Brevibacteriaceae; genus Brevibacterium; species Brevibacterium renqingii. The sequence goes on from NZ_JADBHG010000002.1 coordinate 376,644, forward strand.
TCCCGCACCGAAGGCTTCGCCGAAGCCCAATCACGCTCCCACCACCGGTTCGGGACCGAAATCCGGGTCGACTCCGAACTCCGGCTCCGGAGCCGGCGCAGGCTCCACCTCGTCGCAGGCGACAGGGTCGTCGGGTGGCAACCGCACGGCCACCTCGGTGATGGGGAACGCCGCGAACACCGTCCGCGCCAGCTCCGGCAGCGTGAAGATGGGTGTGAAGAACATGGTCGACAGCGGTCAGGGCAAGAAGAAGAAAGGCCCGCGCACCGTTCGTCTCACCGTCTCTGCGGTCGATCCGTGGTCGGTGATGAAGATGTCGTTCCTCATGTCCGTGGCCATCGGCATCGCCACGATCGTCGCCTTCATCGTGCTGTGGATCGTGCTCCAGGCGACCGGTGTGATGAGCGGGCTCGAAGCGACCATGAGCGAACTCGCCGGCGCCGAATCGGCCGAGCGGATCGTCGGGATCTTCGGCTTCGGCCGTGTCGTGGCCGCAGGCTTCATCATCGCTGTCATCAACATCGTGCTCATGACCGCGCTGTCGACCCTGGCCGCGTTCATCTACAACATCGGCTCCCTCATCGCCGGCGGCTTCAATCTGACTTTGACAGACGACTGACCACCTTCCTCCCCGCACCCCGGGGAGGAAGATGTGAGGCGAGTCACTGGTAGTCGATTTGTATTTGTCAGTCCGGGTTCGGTATCGTTTTACATCGGGTTCACCCCGATAAGGGCCTATAGCTCAGGCGGTTAGAGCGCTTCGCTGATAACGAAGAGGTCCCTGGTTCAAGTCCAGGTAGGCCCACGTCCTGTCACAACAGGATGACCTTTCGAGGAGGATCATGAGGAAATGGATTCTCAGCGGTCTCACAGTCGTGGGGCTGGGAGTGTTCTTCCGGTGGCGGCGGCAGAACCAAGTCGCTCAGGCCGAATGGTCCAAGCACACCGACTCGGTGTGAGGGTGAGAACCCGCACGGGGGTATGGCGCAATTGGTAGCGCATCTGCTTTGCAAGCAGAGGGTTAGGGGTTCGAGTCCCCTTACCTCCACTCGAGAAGCTTTGAGACAGCACTCGTGACGAAGGCTCCGGACCACTGCGGTTCGGAGCCTTCGTCGTTTCATCCGCGTGCGGAACCTCATGCGCCGAAGTGGGGTTCTCCCCCTGTCCGTGCGAGTGCGGAATAGGCTAGCGTAGGTTTCCGTTGATCTCTCTGTCTGAGTGCAGCGTCGGCTGCTGCGCGCAGCGTCACAATCGCGCCGCCCGGGCCGGGGCGATGACAATCCACTTTCGAACGGAGCACCTCCTTGTCCAGCGACAGCTCACACTCACGCGCAGAGTCCGCGCCGCCTGAGACCATCGACCCCGCCGGAATGAGGGTCATCTGGCTGCTGCTCGTAGCCGCATTCGTCGCGATCCTCAATGAGACGACGATGGCCATCGCCATCCCCGAGCTCAATGCCTCTCTCGGCATTCCGCCGGAACTCGGCCAGTGGATGACGAGCGCCTTCATGCTCACCATGGCCGTGGTCATCCCGACCACCGGATTCCTGCTCCAGCGGTTCACCACGCGCCAGATCTTCCTGGCCGCTATGATCCTCTTCACTTCGGGCACACTCATCTGCCTGCTGTCTCCGGGCTTCGCGGTGCTGCTCGTCGGCCGCGTCGTCCAGGCCGGCGGCACCGGCATCATGATGCCCCTGCTCATGACCACGATGATGAATGTCGTGCCCGCGCATTCGCGCGGTCGCATGATGGGCCGTGTCGGCCTCGTCATCTCGCTGGCCCCGGCCATCGGTCCGACGATGTCCGGCATCGTGCTCGACACCCTCGGCTGGCGCTGGCTCTTCGGCATCGTTCTGCCCATCGGCCTCATCGCTCTGGCACTCGGCGCGAAGTGGATGACCAACCTCGGCGAATCCACCCATTCCCCCATCGATGTCATCTCCATCGTGCTCTCGGCGTTCGCCTTCGGCGGCATCGTCTTCGGGCTCAGCCAGTTCGGTTCCGGCGGTGAGACCGGTGCCTCGACCGCGGGCCTGGCGTGGGGCGCGATCGGCGGTGGTGCGGTCGTCCTCGCCCTGTTCGTATGGCGGCAGCTGGTCCTGCAGCGACGGGACGGAGCGCTGCTCGATCTGCGCGTCTTCAGCTCGCGCAACTACGTCGTCGCCGTGGTCATCATGGCCGTGGTGGCATTGGCGATGTTCGGCACCTTCTCCCTGCTGCCGCTCTACCTGCAGGACGTCGCCGGTCTCAACGCCACCCAGTCGGGTCTCGTGCTCCTGCCCGGGTCGGTCCTCATGGGTCTGCTCGGCCCCCTCATGGGTCGCATCTACGATGCGATGGGCCCGAAGACCCTGCTCGTGCCCGGCACGATCCTCATCGCAGCGGCGATGTTCTCCTACTCGATCGTCACCCCGGACACACCCACCTGGGTGCTCGTCGTCGTGCAGACCGGCATGTCGGTGGGTCTCGCAGCCTCTTTCACGCCGCTGTTCACAGCTTCGCTGGGCTCGCTGGATCGGCATCTGTACTCGCACGGATCGGCGGCGCTCAACACCCTGCAGCAGGTCGCGGGTGCGGCAGGCACGGCCCTGCTCATCTCGATCTACTCCGCCGCGCTCCACTCGGGGCAGGCCGCAGGCCGCAGCGTCGTCGACGCCGGTGCTCCGGGAGCTCACGCGGCGTTCCTCCTGGCCGCGATCATCGCGCTCGTGCCCGTCGTCCTCGCCTTCTTCATCAAGAAGCCCGAGGACCAGGAGGATCGCTCCGCCGAGGTGGTCGACACCGTCGAGACGGCACCGGGCGACTGATCGCACGATACCGAACGGAAAAGACCCGGCCGGCAGCGTTGATTTCGCTGCCGGCCGGGCCTTTTCCGGTGGTGCCGCTCAGGCGTGCACGCGGATGAGATGCTCGTTCGTGAAGGCCTGGAAGGCCCACTGGGCGTTCTCGCGACCGTAGCCGGAGCGGTTGATCCCGCCGAAGGGGTATTCGGGGCCGGACTCCATGTGGCCGTTGACGAGAGTCATGCCCGCGTTCACCTTGGAAGCGAAGGCCTGTCCCTTCTCGAGGTCATCGGTCCACACCGAGCTCATGAGACCGTACTCGGTGTCATTGGCCAGGCGCAGAGCATCCTCTTCGTCCTTGGCGCGGTAGACCATGACGGCAGGTCCGAAGAGCTCATTGCAGCCGAGATCCGACTTCGGATCGATATCGGACAGCACGGCAGGCGACATGAACCAGCCGGGACGGTCGAGCTTCTCGCCGCCGGTGTGCAGGGTCGCACCGTCGGTCACGGCCTTCTGGATGCGCTCGACGATCTCGTCACGGGCGCCCTCGGAGGAGACCGGACCCATGCCGACCTCGGGGTCGTCGAAGGTCGAGATCTTCGTCGCCTCGACGGCTTTGATCGTCTCAGCGAGGAATTCGTCATAGAGATCGTCGACGACGATGAAGCGCTTCGGCGAGGTGCAGACCTGGCCGGCGTTCGCCAGACGCAGCCCGACGAGCTTCTGTGCCAGCGCCGGCACGTCCTGCGAGTCGAGGACCACAGCCGGATCGTTGCCTCCGAGTTCGAGGACGGCGCGCTTGTAGTACTTCGCGGCGATCGCCGCGACCGAGGCGCCGGCACCTTCGGAACCGGTGAGCGAGAAGCCCTTGACGCGGAAGTCCTTGAGCACTTCCTCGGCGTGTGAGCTGTCGAGGTAGATGTTCTGGTACACGCCCTTCGGCAGGCCCGCCTCGGTGAGGAGGTCCTCGAAGAGCTGGGAGGACTCGGGACAGATCGAGGCCTGCTTCATCATGATGGTGTTGCCGACCATGAGGTTGGGCAGCACGAAGCGGGCGATCTGGTTGTACGGGAAGTTCCACGGCATGATGCCCAGCAGCACGCCCAGCGGCTGATGCTCGACATAGCTGCTGGCGGCTCCGGCCGCTTCGAGGTGGGTCGGCGCCAGGTTCGCGGCGGCGTTGTCGGCCATCCAGCGAGCCGTGCGGGCGACCTTGTCGACCTCGGCGAAGCCCTGCTTCTTGATCTTGCCCATCTCCCGGCCGATGATGTCGGTCATCCGATCGGCGTTGTCGTCTACGAGGTCGGCGAACGTGCGCAGGATGGCCGCGCGTTCGTGCAGCGGCGTGTCCTTCCACGACAGGAATGCCTCATGGGCGCGATCGATGTAGTCGGGGATCTCCTCGACGGGAACGGAGTCGAACTCCTTCTCGACCTCACCGGTGTTGGCATTGGTGACAGCGAATTTGCTCATGGAACGTCCTTTCACGGATTGACGATCTGTGCTCGGTAACAAACTATCGTCTCGCGCAATTCCACAACACTTGTGTCCACCTTCGGGCTGGAATCAGCGGATGCGCGCCGCTCGCAGTCGGGCCACCTCGACGGTTCGGGAGTAAAGGCGGCATCGACTCCTCAGGCAGTGATGTCGGGGGAAGTGACGTCGGGGGAAGTGACGTCGTGCAGGTGGTGCTGGACCTCGTGCAGCCCGTAGCGGGTCAGCGAGGCGATCGTGAACTCGCGGCCGTCGGCGCGCAGACCAGTTCTCCTCCACTGGTCCTCGCCGATGTCGGCCAGAGTCGCCGCGTATGCGGCTGCCGCGGTCTCGAGACCGGCGAGCACGTCAGCGGAGTTCTGGCTCCGGTAGTCGGATTCGACAGCCACCGCATCCCCGTCGAAGTTCGGCAGGGTGGGAGCCTCCTCGGCGAGCATGAGGAGGGTGCGGGCGCGGAACTCGGTGAGGACGTCTCTCAGGTGGGCGGCATATTCGACGGTTGACCAGCGGTCCTCTCGGATCCGTTCGGAGGCGTTCGGCGCACCGAGCGATGGAGTCCAGGCGGCGGCCGCCTCGGCGATGGTCGTCCGGACCCCGAGCAGATCCTCGTTTCCCGTGAAACCGCACTCCTCGCATCCCTCGTCGAGCACCGCTGCCCAGTCCCTGGTATCCGGTTCGATCGTGCTCATCCGTGCTTCCCGCTGTCCAAGGTCTTCTTGAGCACCGCGGCCTGGCTGATGTCGTCGCGCTTCGATGCGGTGAGCAGGGTCAGCGGACCCGAGCCGACAAGAGATTTCAGCTGTTCGAGCGCCTCGGCGCGGCTCTCGTCCTTGAGCTCCTCGCGATAGCGCCGGGCGAACTCGTCGAACTTCTCCGGATCGTGGGAGTACCACTTGCGCAGCTCGTCCGAAGGGGCGATGTCCTTGAGCCATTCGTCGAGCTCGGCCTTGTCCTTGCTGATCCCGCGGGGCCACACCCGATCGACGAGGATGCGCTTCCCATCGGTGGACTCGGCGTCGTCGTAGATGCGCCGGACCTGGATGTGCCGGTTCGCCGATTCCTTCTTCCCTGTCATCGTCGCTGACTCCTTTCGCTGGCCGGACTCCCAGTGTAGGACTGTGAGCGGCCGCGGAGCCGATGGATTCTTCTGCCGAGAACGCGCCAGTCTCTGCAAGGTCGATCTGTAGTCAGCAGTGTCAATACAGATTGTTCGAATTATTCGCGAAACCCTATGGACAATGATTTCCTATATGAAGTAGAATGGGGAAAAGCATTCACAGCGTCGTGAAGGGCAGGTGGGACCGATGAAGGATCAGCAGGATCCGGGCGACGACGAGTTCGACCCTGCCTCGAATGCTTCCTCTTCTGGGCCGGTGCCCGATTCCGGGCAGATCGGTTACGTTCAGCGTCCGTCGAGCATCGGCCCCGACTCCCCGAGGCGGCTTGCCATCGCTCCCGATTCCCCTATGGCGTCGGTGGCAAAGGTGCTGAGCCTGAGCACGACTGTGCAGCTCGCCGAGCTTCAGACCATCGCCAAGGCCTTCCTCGCCGAGGTCGTCGAGCGTCTCAGCTGTGCTTCGACCGAGGGAGGCAAGGTCCCTCAGCACGCCCCGTTCAGGCAGACCCTCGACCGCTCCCTCGCCGCCGACGAAGCGGCAGTCCGTGCGAAGACCGGAACGGATGGGACCGGAGTTCCGGTGCGTGGCACGACCGGCGCCGAAGCCGCGCTGGAGACGGCGATCAGGGCGATGCCGGACTTTCCTCGCTTCCGACTCGGACAGACTTTCGACAGGTGGGTGCACGAACTGGCTCAGACCGAGGACGTGGCCGAACTGTCCGCGCTGCTGGGCGCGACGTCCACTCATACGTTCGGCAGGATCATCATCGCCGTCACCCTCGTGCACGGGCTGCCACAGTTCCTCAGACGGTGCGAGGGCGGAGAATTCACCATCGAACACGTGCACGCGGCTGCCAGGGTGGCCAAGGACCTGCCGTTCGAGGACCTGCCGGAACTCGACGAGTATCTGGGAAGGCGGCGGGCCGATGTCACGATCGAGACTTTCAAGAAGTCGCTGGCGATGAAGGCCGCTTCCATGCAGGACGAAGACGACAGGTCCGCGCTGGCGTCGAGGCGCCGCAGGGTGTCGATCACGACCTATGAGGACGGGACTGCCTCGGTGACTCTCACGGGTCCCGCTGCGGAGCTCAAGGCGTTCCACCAGCGGCTCGAGGCATTTGCGCGAGCGATCAGGCATGGGAACATCGCGTCCCTCACCGCGGCAGACCCCGGCGACGTGGATGTGAGCGCTCTCGGCAGCATCGATTCGCTGATGTTCGACATCGCGACCCGTGTGACTCCGCAGCTGACCATCGAAGTCACTGCCCATGACACGGAGAACGGGACATCATCGGTCAAGGAGATCCCTCTGGAGCTGCCCGACCAGGGCGTTCCGACCGCGGCCAGGATCGTCAGCCTCGTCAACGATGCGGCGGCCGCCGCACAGGCAGAAGCCGAAGACGCGGCATCGTCCGGGACCGCAACCGCAACTGCTGCACCGGCCGGTGAGACAGCCGGCGATCGGGTCGATCAGCCAGCCGGCAGTGGTCGCACAGAGGTCTCAACAGTCGTCAAGCTCGTCATGCCCACGCACGGTCAGTGGATCCGGGAACAGGCGAAGATGCTGGTCACGGTGCCGTTCCTCACACTGACCGACCAGTCGCAGCTGCCGGGCATATTCTCCGATGGGGCACCGATCCCCGCCTCTGTGGCCCGATCGATCGCCGGGCAGTGCTCGACCTGGACGCGGATCATGACGGACCCAGTCACAGGCACTCCGCTCGACGCGCGGGCGCAGAGCTATCGCATCCCCATGGATGTGCGACTGCCATTGACCGCAAAATGGAGAGGATGCACCATGCCGGGCTGCACTCGTGATGCGGAGACGTCCGAAGTCGACCACATCATCCCCTTCGACCATGACAGCCCCGCAGCCGGCGGGCAGACCTCATTCGAGAACACCCACCCTCTGTGCCGGCCGCACCACCAGGCGAAGACAGATCGGAAATTCAGCATCCGGAAGACCTCGGACGGGCCGGTGGAGTACGTATTCTCCCATGGTGTGACCACCGAGGCGGCGCCGCCGGACGATCCGATCAACGCTCGGCACGCCGAACTCTTCGCGGATCTCGGTCCTCCGCCGGTGCGACAGCTCCGGCAGCGTGCACCGAACCGGAAGGGTCGACACGGCCGGAAGCGCGGGACAGGGCGTCCAGATCGTCGGCCGGAGCAGACGATCGATCCCTGGTCCAGCTCACGGATCGGCACCATCAGATGGGATTCCGGCGACCCACCGCCGTTCTGAATCGAGGCCTCCTCCGGTCTCGACGGTGCAAGAATGGACGCAGGAGCGGAGGGCAGGGCGCTCATCGGTGCCGGCGTCGTGCTGCTCGCCTTCGCGAGGTGGGCATTGGTCCCGGACTGAGCGTCAGTCCTCGGCCGGAGCCTCGCCCTTCCCGAGCGGCTGCACCCGCGGGGGCGGGAACTGAGGCGGCTGGGCGGCAGGCGTCGTCTCCAGGCCGGCGAACACCTCGGCGATGGCACGATCGAGCTGCGGATCGTCCTCGGCGAAGAGCTGCCCGGGATCGTGCTCGACCTCGATATCGGGGTCCACGCCGCAGTTCTCCACGTCCCAGCCCTTGCCCTCGAGCCAGAAGGCATAGCGGGGCTGGGTCACCTCGGTGCCGTCGACGAGTTCGTAGCGGCCGTCGATGCCGACGACACCGCCCCAGGTGCGCACGCCGATGACCGGGCCGATTCCCCTGGCCTGGACACGGGCGTTGATGATGTCGCCGTCGGAGCCGGAGAACTCATTGGCCACGAAGACCACGGGCCCCCGCGGTGCGTCCTCCGGGTCGGGGATCATCCGATCGTAGCTGCGGGCCGCGCTCCAGGCGATGACCCGATCGGCGAAGCGTTCGGCCACGAGCGAGCTCGTGTGCCCGCCCCGATTGAACCGGACATCGGCGATGACGCCTTCGCAGCTCATGGCCTGACGGAGGTCGCGGTGCAGCTGCGCCCATCCGTAGGAGGTCATATCGGGGATGTGGACATAGCCGATGCGTCCCTGAGACTTCTCGGCCACGTACTCCCGCCGTGAGCGCACCCAGTCCTGATAGCGCAGGGTCTCCTCACTCGCCAGGGGGATGACGGCGACCGTGCGGTCCCTGCGACGGCCCCGGCGCAGAGTGAGCGAGACGATGGTGTCCGCGGCTCCCTGCAGATGTGCGGCGGGCCCGGTCGCCTCGTCGACCGGCTGACCGTCGACGGCGACGATGACATCGCCGACCTGTGCCCCGACGCCGGCCTGCCGCAGCGGCGACCTGGCGTTCGGTTCGCTGCTCTCACCGGGCAGGATGCGAGTGATCGTCCACCCCTGCGCGGTCTTGGCCAGATCCGCGCCGAGGAAGCCGAGCTTCTTCGACTGGTCACCCGGGCTGGTGGGTGGGGAGACATAGGCGTGCGAGGTGTTGAGCTCGCCCACGGTCTCCCACAGGATGTCGACGAGGTCGTCGTGGGTCAGCGCCTTCGCGGCCACGGCCCGCCAACGCAGGGTCACGGACTCCCAGTCGACTCCGTTCATGTCCTCACGCCAGTAGTGGTCGCGCATGATCCGGGCGTTCTCCTCGAACATCTGGAGCCATTCGGCCCGCCGATCGAGCTCGAAGCGCAGGCGGGAGACATCGACGATGACTCTGTCATCGTCATCGGCCTCGACCTTCCGGTTCGCCGGGACCACGGTGATCTCATCGTCGGTGCGCACGACGATGAGCTTGCCGTCTCCGGACACCTCATAGTCATCGGCCGCGTCGACGACGGTGGTGAGCTTGCGTTTGGCGAAATCGAAGAACTGGATGACCTCGGCAGGCTTCTCACCGGCATCGCCGGCATGCTTGGAGCCGAGTTCTCCGCCCTCGGCATCTCCCTTGCGCATCCACAGCACGCCGCCCTCGACGGCCTCGAGGTCGCGGAAGACCCCGGAGGACACGGGAAACGGCAGGATCCGCTCCTCGGCTCCTTCGATTTCGAGCTCGGCGGTGGTCACGGGCTTCTCGCCCCGTGTCCGTTCGGTCTTCGCATCGTCGGCGACCTCGCCGATCGCCCAGCCGGAGGCGCTCGGGCCGAAGGGGGCTGCTTCGTCGGCGGTCAGCGGCAGCAGCCAGGGCCGGGTGACGCCGTTGAAGGACAGGTCGAACGAATGCTGGTTGTAGGCCGGGTCGAAAGTGCGGTCCGAGAGGAACGCAAGATACTTCCCATCGCGAGTGAATGTCGGCGAGAAGTCGTTGTACTTGCCCGTCGTCAGCGGCTGGGCCTGCCGGTCGGACTTCACATCGACGATCATCAGCTGGGCCAGCAGCTCCTCGCCCTGCGTCGGCTGCGACCACACGAGGTATCTGCCGTCGGGTGAGAAGCGCGGGCTGCGGGCCTCGCCGAAGCCCGAGTGGCCGACCAGCCGGGTGCGTCCGTTGCCGACGTCGACGAGGCGGATCGACCCGTCGTGGGAGATCGTGACGAGCGTCTTCCCCGCCGGGTCCGCCTGCAGGTCGAGAACCCGCCCCAGGGCACCGGCCCCGATCCGCCGAGGCAGCTTGTCCCCGGACAGGGACGCGACCTCGATCGCGTCCTCACCCTCGACATCCGTGATGAAGGCCGCCTGCCCGGTGGCACCGAGGACGACGGGCTCGCGGGTGCGGATCGACGAGTCCGCGCACAGGGCCCGGGCCGGACCCTCGCGGTGGGCCAGCCAGAAGGTCTTGCCGCGCCATTCGAGCACCGAGGCATTGCCCTCCCGGTCCGGGCTGATGCGCGAGATCCCGGTCTTCGGATCGAGGCTGAGCGGCTGCACCTGCGTGCCCGGCAGGGTCACCTCGAGGGTGCGCACGCTCGCATCGAGGCTGTCGAGGATCTTGATCTGCCCGCGGCTGTGCCACACGATGCGGGTGCCGTCGGTGGCGGCATCGCGGACATAGCCCTCGGCCTCGCCCTGATGGGTGAGCTGGCGGGCCTCGGAGGCCTGGGAGGTCGCCAGACCGTCGACGATCCACAGGTTCGCCTGCTCTCCGGCCCGGTGCGGGAAGCTCGCGGCCCGGTCCGAGGTGAACACGAGCGAATCGCCGACCCACAGCGGATCCGTCAGCGAAGCAGGCTCCTCGCGCAGCATCCGCTGCCATCTCGCCCCGGAACCGTCGTCAGCGCCGTCGCGGTCGAGCCACAGCCTCGGCGCGGTGCCGCCGCGGTAGCGCTTCCAATGGGCGGGCGGACGGCTGAACGGCGTCGTCAGGGCCGTCACGCCCGTGTGATGCCGGGCCAGGCCCGAGGCACGACCGAGCTGGAGGCGTTCGACGGATCCGTCGAGACCGACGGACCGCACGACATGGCTGCGCACCTCGAACTCACCGGCATTCGCCGCGACGAGGACGTGGGAGGCGTCCTGCCAGCCGAGCATCGTCATGGTCGTCGACCCCAGCCAGGTGAGCCGGCGCAGGGCACCGGTGGCCACCTCGGCGACCATGAGCTCGGGCTGGCCGGTCCGGAACGACACGAAGGCCACACGCGCCCCGTCCGGGGAGAACCGCGGCGAGCGGACCGGCACATGATCCGAGGTCAGCCGCCAGGCACGGCCTCCGGAGGAGTCGACGAGCCAGACATCGTCGTCGGCGATGAAGGTGATGAGATCGGCATGGACGTGGGGATAGCGCAGATAAGTCACGTGACCCACATTACAAGCAAAGGCGCCGCCCGGCCGCAGCCGAAGAACCGATGCCCAGGCAACTTGCACGCGGCAATAGAATGGCCCCATGCCATCTTTGACTTCCGTGCTCAGCGTCCGTTTCGCCGCCGCCCTCTCCCGCGCCTTCGGTGAGGACTTCGCACGACGCGACCCGGTCATCAGAAGCAGCCAGTTCGCGGACTTCCAGGCCAACGTGGCCCTGCCGCTGGCCAAGGAGCTGAAGTCGAAGCCGCGCGACATCGCCGCGAAGATCGTCGAGAACCTCGACCTGGCCGACATCTGCCAGCCCCCGGAGATCTCGGGCCCCGGATTCATCAACCTGAAGTTCACGCCCGAATTCCTCGCCCGCACCCTCGAAGTCGGCGATGCGGCGACAGCTCCCGAGAACACCGAGCCCCAGACCATCGCCATCGACTACTCGGCCCCGAACGTGGCCAAGGAGATGCACGTCGGCCACCTGCGCACCACCGTCGTCGGCGACGCTCTGGCCCGTACCCACGAGTTCCTCGGCAACACGGTCATCCGCCAGAACCACATCGGCGACTGGGGCACTCCGTTCGGCATGCTCATCGAGCACCTCCTCGACGTCGGCGTCGGCTCCGAGGCCGCGGCCGAGGTGTCCGAGAACCCGAATGCCTTCTATCAGGCGGCCCGGTCGAAGTTCGACGCCGACGAGGCCTTCGCCACCCGCTCCCGCTCCCGCGTCGTCAGCCTCCAGGGCGGCGACGAGCAGACCCTGGAGCTGTGGACCACGCTCGTCGGGTACTCACGCGAGTACTTCAACCGCATCTACTCCCTCCTCGACGTCACCCTGCGTGATGAGGACCTGGCCGGTGAGAGCACGTACAACGAGGTCCTCGCCGAGGTCTGCGACGAACTCGAGGCCAAGGGGCTGGCCCGGATCAGCGACGGAGCCCTGTGCGTGTTCCCCGAAGGCTTCACCGGTCGCGAGGGCGAGCCCCTGCCGCTCATCATCCGCAAGTCGGACGGCGGCTACGGCTATGCCACGACCGACCTCGCCGCCATCCGCAACCGGGCGACGAACCTCGGCGTCGACCGGGCACTCTACGTCGTCGGCACCCCGCAGGCCATGCACTTCGAGATGGTCTTCACCGTCGCGCGCGAGGCCGGCTGGCTGCCCGAGAACGTCAGCGCCGAGCACGTGAAGATCGGCAATGTGCTCGGATCCGACGGCAAGATCCTGCGCACCCGCTCCGGTGCCCCGCTGCGCCTGGCCGAACTGCTCGAGGAGGCAGTGTCCCGGGCGCAGACGACGCTGGCCGAGTCCAGTGCGGATTTCACCGCCGAGGAGGCCGATGAGGTCGCCCGCATCGTCGGCATCGGTGCGGTCAAGTACGCCGACCTCTCCGTCGCCCACGACACCTCCTACACCTTCGACCTCGACCGCATGCTCGCCCCCTTCGGCAACACGGCCCCCTACCTGCAGTACGCGGGCGCGCGCATCCGCTCCATCGGCCGCAAGGCCGAGGCCGAGGGCATCGCAGCCGATCGGGTGAAGAGCGCGCCGATCAGCCTCGGCGAACCGGCCGAACGCGAACTCGCGCTGTCGATCCTCGGATTCGCCGATGTCCTCGCCGAGGCGGCCGCCGGCTCCCAGCCGCACCGCCTGTGCACCTACCTGTTCGACCTCGCCCAGGCCTTCACCTCGTTCTATGAGCAGTGCCCCGTGCTCATCGCCGAGACCGAGGGGCTGCGGGACTCTCGCCTGCGGCTGTCCGCGATCGTGCTCGAGGTCCTCGAAGCCGGTCTCGGGGTGCTCGGCATCCGCGTGCCCGAGAGGATGTGAGCATCGGCGCTCGCACCCCGGCAAGGGGGATGCTGCCCTGGATGGTCTTGGGCATCGTCTTCCTCGCACTCAATCTGCGCACCCCGATCATCGCGCCGACGGCGATCCTGCCGCGGATCCAGGAAGGGACGGGCTTCAGCGCGGCCGGGCTCGGTCTGCTCACCGGACTGCCGGTCCTGCTCTTCGCGCTCGCCACCCCGCTGGCCGGGCGCTTCATCACTCGCCTCGGCGCCGAGGTCACGGTGCTCACCTGCCTGTCCGGGGTGCTGCTCGGCACCGTGCTGCGGTCGATCGGTCCGCCCTGGCTGGTGCTCGTGGGCACGGGCATCATCGGTCTGGCGATCACGCTGGGCAATATCGTCGTGCCCGTCATCATCCGCCGCGAAGTCCCCTGGGAACAGGTGTCGATGGTCACCGGGCTGTACTCGGCGATGATGAACATCGGATCGATGGGCACCCTCATCGGCACCGGGCCGCTGGCGGCGGCCTTCGGCTGGCGTTGGGCGCTGGCGATCTGGGGTGTGCTCGCCGTCATCGGCCTCGGATTCTGGTCGGGCCTCATCCGCACTCGGATGCGCCGCGAAGGCGCGGCCGCGCAGGCAGCGGAAGCCGCTTCTCCGGCGGAGGCAGGACCTCCCGGTGAAGGCAGCGCCCCTGCGGCGAAACAGCCCTGGAGTCAGGCGCCGGCGGCCTTCCGCGGCATCACCGCCCTGCTCATCGTCACTTTCTCGGGACAGTCGATCGCCTACTACGTGACGACGACCTGGCTGCCGAGCTATCTGGCCGACACGATCGGGCTGGCCCCGGCCGCGGCCGGCAGCACGGCCTCCCTGTTCCAGATCGCGGCGATCCTCGGTGCCTTCGGTGTGCCGCTGCTGGCCGCGAGATCGCAGCCGTGGACGCCCGTGGCGATCGTCGCCCTCCTCTGGCTGTCCCTGCCGGTGGGCCTGCTGCTGGCACCGGGAGCCTACGGACTGTGGGCGATCACCGGCGGCATCGCCCAAGGCGGCGGCTTCACTGCGATCTTCTCGATCATCGCGCGGACCGCCGGCAGCGACTCTCAGACCGCTTCGGCCTCGGCGAGGGTGCAGGGCGGGGGCTACCTGGCCGCCACTCTGGCCCCGCCGTTCGCCGGTTGGCTCAACACCGCCACATCCGGATGGACGGCACCGCTGCTCCTCGTCCTGGCGGCCACCCTGGCCTTCACGATCACGGGCCTCCTGGCCGCCCGACGGGCCGGTGGCTTCCCCCGCGGCGGAGCCGGCGCACGCGAGATCCTCGACGACTAGGCCTCAGTGGGAACCGGCCACAGAAGCGCCGAGGCGGCCCACCGCAATGGTGGGCCGCCTCGGCGCAGGATTCGCAGTTCGCTCAGTGCTTGGCGTTCGCGTCCTCGTCCGACTGTCCGGCCTGAGCCTCGGCGGGCTTGACGGCCGGCTTCGGAGCCGGGGTCTCGTCCTTCTCATCGGCCTTGGTCGCAGGCACCGAGGTCTGTGAGACCTGGGGCGTGGTGGCCTGACGCGAGGCCGGGGTCGACCCGACGGGGCGAGCATCGGCGGGACGGTTGTTCGGCAGCGGGGTCGACCAGGGATCCTCGACCGGCTGCGCCTTCTTCCACACGTAGTAGCCGATGCCCGCGGCCGAACCGATGACCAGGGTCCACACGACTGCGGCCTTGCCGCCGCCGGACTTGCGCGCGGTGTCCTTCTCGATCCTCTTCCCGGCACCGGCGAGAGCCTTGCGGGCCTTCTTCATGGCCTTCTTGTCACCGGTGAGACGGACGGCGAGGTCGTCGATGAGCTTCGGGGTCTCGACGTTGGCGAGGGAGTTCGCGGCGTTCGATGCGAACTTGCCGGCGCGCTCGGTCGCCTCGGGGCGGTAGGCCTCGAGCTTGTCGGCCCAAGCATGGACCTGATCATTGGCCCTGTCGGCCAGGGCCTCGACCTGGGGACGTGCCTTCTCGGCGAACTCTTCGGCCTTGCCGGCCAGAGCTTCGACCTGAGGGCGAGCCTTGTCAGCGGCGTCACGCAGCTTGGGCGCCGCGTTCTCGCTGGCATCGGCCAGGACTCGGAGTGACGTCTGCTTCGCGGAATCGAGCTTCGAAGTGAGCTGATCTCGAGTTGGGTTCTTCGACATGAACATTCCCAATCCTTAGATGTCGGTGGTCAGGTGATCACTGCCCAGTCTACGGCCTCCGGGCAAGGGCATGGGAGGCGGGCGTCATCGAATTGTCTGCGGATAGTCTGACAGAGTCGGCAATGGGACCGGTGTGAAACTGCATTCGCCGCCTCGGCGTGGAAGAATGAGGGCATGACTACAGTCTCTACGCACACAGCAGTCCTGCACACCAACCACGGTGACATCACCATCAACCTCTTCGGCAACCATGCGCCGAAGACCGTGGCCAACTTCGTCGAGCTGGCCCAGGGTGAGCGTGAGTTCACGGATCCTTCGACCGGTGAGCCGACCAAGCGTCCCTTCTACGACGGGCTCGGCTTCCACCGCATCATCTCGAACTTCATGATCCAGGGCGGCTGCCCGCTCGGCACCGGCACCGGCGGCCCCGGTTACACCTTCGACGACGAGATCCACCCGGAGCTCCAGTTCGACCGCAAGTACCTGCTGGCCATGGCGAATGCCGGCAAGCAGATGGGACGCGGCACCAACGGTTCGCAGTTCTTCATCACCACGGCCGAGACCCCATGGCTCAACGGCAAGCACACCATCTTCGGCGAGGTCGCCGATGAAGCGAGCCAGAAGGTCGTCGACGAGATCGAGGGCGTGCCCACCGGCGCGATGGACAAGCCGGCCGAGCCCGTCGTCATCGAGAAGGTGGACATCACTCAGCAGTGAGCACCATTCAGCAGTGAGTACCATGGTGTGATGGACACACCGGAGAAGGGCTCGGCGCGGGAAACCGGCCGGGCCCTTTCCGCATGCCCGCCGCTGGTCACCCGCACGATCCTCATCGTCACCGCCGTGGCCTTCCTGGCCGAGCTGCTGCCCGCCCTGGACCTGCTCCACCGCCTGAGTTTCGTCCCCGCACTCACTCTCGAACAGCCGTGGCGGGTGCTCACTGTGGCACTCGTCCACGCGCAGCCCTCACCGTTCCATCTGCTCGCGAATATGATCGGCCTGTTCTTCTTCGGATCCTTCGTCGAGCGCGCGCTGGGCCATGGGCGCTTCCTCGCCGTCTATCTCATCGGCACGGCAGGGGGCTCGGCCATGGTGCTCGTCCTCGCCGAACCCTTCAGCCGCGACTGGGTGACGAACCACATCGGCGCCTCCGGTGCGGTGTTCGCGATCATCGG
The DNA here is from genome assembly GCF_017808095.1 of Brevibacterium renqingii. NCBI lineage: Bacteria > Bacillati > Actinomycetota > Actinomycetes > Micrococcales > Brevibacteriaceae > Brevibacterium > Brevibacterium renqingii. The sequence continues at coordinate 392,833 of NZ_JADBHG010000002.1, forward strand.
CGTCCTGTTGGTGCCGACGCGACGCCTCGATCGCAATATCGCCGGCGTCGTGGCCTTCGTGGCGCTCAACTTCGGCTACGGCTTCCTCGTCGAGGGTATCTCCTGGCAGTCCCACCTCGGCGGGCTGCTCACGGGCTTCGTGCTCGGCTGTGCGGCGCTGTTCGTCCCTCAGCGCACCAGGAACTCGAGATCTGCGGCGACCGCGGTGTTCGCGGCGACCGCGGTGGGTCTCGTGCTCATCATGCTGGCGGCCGGGGCATGGCGTCTGTTCGGCCTGGGCCTGTGAATCGCACGAACTGTGAATCGCACGAGCTGTGGACCGGACGGGTTCCGAACCGAAAAGACATTTTTACCAGACCAAAGGCGATTTGTGTGCACTCAGCGGTGGAAAAATAGTTGTCCACAGCCTCTATCCACATGGTGGATAACTGACACTGATGTATTTCCGCAGATCAGAGGCCTAAAATAAGTTATCCACAGGAGACGCACCCGGCTTGGGTATAACTTGTGCCTTGTGGATTGTCGAAGTTATCGCCAGCGGGTGGACATGATCAGCCCCGCCACGAAGAAGGCGAAGCCGATGAGGATGTTCCAGTTGCCCCAGGCCTCGACGGGGAATGCGCCCTGCGAGACGTAGAAGGCGACCAGCCAGATCAGGCCGATGAGGAGGAGGCCGATGAGCACGGGCAGGAACCAGCTCGGGTTCGGCTTGATCGTCTGCTGACCCGAGGTGGAGGTGTAGCTCGCGGTCTTGCGCCCCTGTGAGCGCTTGGCCGGATTGCCCGAACGGGAGGTGCGCTTGGCGGTCTTGCCCTTGCTGCCTGAGGTCTTCGCGCTCGAGGTCTTCGAACCTGAGGTCTTGGAGGACTTCGACGACTCCTTCGCCTCGGCGGGCTTCTTCTCCGAGTCCTCGGACTCGACCGAATCCTTCCCGGCCTCGTCGGCTGCGGTCACGTCGGCAGGACTCTCGGTCTCGGTCGACTCGGACTCGGTCGACTCGGTCTCGACTGCCTCGACCTCGTCGCCGGTCTGCTTGCTCTCGGCCGCCGGTGATGTGCGAGAAGTGCGCTGGGGGCGCTGGGTCCGTCCTTTGGACTTGGCCACGAGTACTCCTTTAACGGTCGACCGCTGCGGGGGCCGCCGAGTGAATGGTTGGGGACAATCGGTGCCCAGTCTACTCGCGTCGGGGGTCGCAGCGAAAAACTCCGACAAGCCTGAAAGCGGCCCGAGAGCGCCCCGAACGGGGATTCTCATAGGATAAAGTGCATAGGGGTGTCCCCGCTCGTCCTGTGGACGAGCCCCGACAATGCAGTGACAGTCACGGAGCAGAAGTGGTGAATAGTTCCTCCTCGGGTAACGAGCCGGGCGCGAATCCGCCCTCGCGACCCACTATCCGTCCTGCGCAGAGACAGATTCCCTCATCTCACTCCACCGGTCACTCGGGCTCCGTCGACTCGGCGAACGCTCACAGCTCTGACGGTGAACAGCCGCTGCCCACGCGACGTGAACTGCGCCGCCGTGAGGCCGAGGCCGCAGCGGCTCACGGACAGCCGACCGCCGTCTACTCCGATGCCCCGCCTATTTATGCGGAGCAGGAGCCGGTGCACTCGAGCCAGGAGCCGGGGTACAAAGCCCACGCGCCCACGCACCCGAGCCAGGACGTCACGGGTCGGCGACGGCGAGGGCAGCCGGCGCAGCGTGAGCCGCTCGGACCGATCCGCGGGACGGTGCGGACCTTCGGCGAACTCTGCATCACCGCGGGCCTCGTGCTCATCCTCTTCGTCGTCTGGCAGCTGTGGTGGACCGACATCCAGGCCAACCGCGACAACGAGGTCCTCGCCGACGAACTGACCCAGGACTGGGCGAACCAGGACCCGAACGAACTGCCGGACGATCCCGACGAACCCGTGGTCGCCGACCCGGTGGAGAAGAACCATGCCTTCGGCATCTTCTACATCCCGCGCTTCGGCGACGACTATTACCGGACCGTCGCCGAGGGCGTCGACCTCGAGCCCGTGCTCAACCGGATGGGCGTGGGCCGCTACCCGAACTCGGCCATGCCCGGCGAAGTCGGCAACTTCTCAGTCGCTGGCCACCGCGTGACCTATGGCAAGCCGTTCAACCAGATCGCGAAGCTGCGGCCGGGCGACGAGATCATCGTCCAGACCAAGGACGGCTTCTACACCTACACTTTCCGCAATTTCGACATCATCCTGCCCGATGCCGTCGAAGTGCTCTCTCCCGTGCCCGATGAGCCCGAGTTCAAGGGCAAGGACCGGATCCTGACGATGACGGCGTGCAACCCGATGTTCTCGGCCCGGGAGCGCTACGTCGCCTACGCCGAACTCACCGACTGGACCCCGGCCCAGGACGGGCCCCCGAAGAACATCAAGGATTCGAAAGCATACGACAAGGTCAGTCAGAACGGTGGTGCTTAGGATGTACGCATTCATCTGGCGTCTGCTTCCCGGAAATTGGTTCGTCAAGCTCATCTTCGCCCTCATCCTCATCGCGGCGGTCGTGCTGCTGCTCATGCAGTACGTCTTCCCCGTCATCGCGCCCTATATGCCGTTCAACAACGCAACCGTGACGGATGGTGGACAATGACCAGGATCCTCGTCATCGACAACTACGACAGCTTCGTCTACACGCTCGTGTCCTATGTGCGCGAGCTCGGCGCGGCCGTCGACGTCGTCCGCAACGACGACATCCCGGCCGATGAGCTGTCTGCCGTCGTGAGCGCCTATGACGGCGTTCTCCTGTCCCCGGGACCGGGCGTCCCGGCCGAGTCCGGCGTCTGCCCGTCGCTGCTGGCCTGGGCCGAGACCGCCGAGATGCCGGTATTCGGGGTCTGCCTGGGCCATCAGGCCCTCGGCGAGGTGTTCGGCGCGACCGTGACCCATTCCCCCGTGCTCATGCACGGCAAGACCTCGACCATCACCCACGACGGCGAGGGCATCTTCTTCGGCTGCCCGAGCCCGCTGACCGTGACCCGGTATCACTCGCTGGCGATCGTCGACGAGACCCTCGACCTCGAGAGATTCACGGTCACCGCCCGCACCGACGACGGCATCGTGATGGCCATCGAACACCGTGAGAAGCCCCTGTTCGGCGTCCAGTTCCACCCCGAATCGGTCCTCACCGAATGCGGCTACCTCATGCTCGGCAACTGGCTCGAGGTGTGCGGGCTCGACGGTGCCGCCGAAGCGGCGGCGCAGATGTCGCCCTTGGCGACCGCGATCTCCTGAGGTTGTTCGCGCTCTGAGGGTGTTCGCCGAGGCGGCCGATCGTTAGGATCGTGTGCATAGCGATCTGAGAGGACCCGTCATGTCAGAACCGAGCTACTTCAGCGACGATCCGTACACCGAACTCACCGTCATCGAAGTGCCCGCGACTCCGACCGCCGTCGTCGAAGCGCGGGACGTGGCCATGGAAGACCTGCCGGCGCTGTTCGACCGCACTTTCGCCGGCCTCTTCCCGGCATTGTCCGAGACCGGAGCCGAACCCGTGGGCCCGGCATTCGCCCTCTACACGAAGCAGCCGAGCGAGACGGTGGATCTGCAGGTGGGCCTGCCGATCTCAGCGGGGCTGACCCGGGCCCAGCCGATCGGAGGCGGTCACATCGTGATCCCCTCGGAGCTGCCTGCCGGGTCGATGGCAGTGCGCAGCCATACCGGCGGCTACGACGGACTCGGCGAGGCCTGGGCACAGCTGCTCGAAGACGCTGCGGCCGCCGGGCATCACCCGGGTCTGCCGTTCATCGAACTCTATGTCACCGAACCCGGGCCCGAGGCGGATCCCGCGCACTTGCGCACTGACCTGTTCCTCACCCTCGACTGAGGCGTGAGACCGGGCTCGGGTTCGAGCGACTGCGGATCAGATCAGTCCCGGCCCGAGACATCGGCCCAGCCGTCGAACAGGCCGCCTCCGCCGCCCATCGAATCGGTGTCCTTGTCTTTGTCCTTATCCTTGTCCTTGCCGTCGTCGCCGCCGTCGCCCCCGTCGCTGCCTGCGTCATCGGACGGAGAGGTCGGGATGCCACCGGGCACCGAAGGCATAGTCGGTGACGGCTCCGGCGGCTTCTTGGCCACCTTCACAGTGATCTCCGTGCCCTGTTTGACCTCGCTGCCGCCGGTGGCCGACTGTTCGAAGACCTTCTTCTCGTCGTGCTCGTCGGTCTCGACCTCTTCGGTCTTGCACTTCAGCTGGTAGTCGTCGCCCTCGAGGAGTTTGCAGGCCTCATCGGCGGATTTGCCCGTGACGTCGGGGACCTCGACCATGCCGGAGGAGACGACGAGATCGACGTTCGAGTCGACATCGACCTCCTGGCCATCACCGGGTTTGGTCTCGATGACCACACCCTTCTCCACATCCGGCGAGTTCTGCGAGATGTGAGTGCCGGCCTGCAGCTTCGCGTCGTTGATGATCTTCCGCGCCTCCTCCTCTGTCTTGCCGGAGACGTCGGGGACCTTCACGGATTCGGGGCCGGAGGAGACGATGAGTTTGACGATGCTGTCCTTGTCGATCCTCTGACCGCCGGGAGGATCGGTCTCGATCGCCTTGCCCTCGTCGACCTCGGAGCTGTACTTCTCGGCCGTGTCGACCCTCAGACCCTGTTGGATGAGCGCAGCCTCGGCCTCGTCGGCGTCCATGCCCGCCACATCCGTGACCTCGACCTGGGGGATGGGCTCGGGTTTGTTGATCTCGTAGACCCACAGGGCCACGCCCGCCAGGGCCAGCAGGACGAAGATGCTGCCGATCCAGATCCAGGCGCGGGAGCGCTTCTGCGGGGGCCTGTCCTCCTGTGTGGCCATGATCGAGGACATGGGACCGGTCTCGGGAGCCGCCTCGGCGTCGGAGGCGTAGGGCATCGGCGCGGTCATCGGCGGGGCCATCATCGGATAGGCCCGAGTGGCGTCCGCATCGTCCTCGAAGCTCATGGGACGACCGTCGCGGGCGGCGAGCACGTCCTCGCGGAAGGTGAAAGCGTCCTGGTAGCGGGCGTCCCGGTCCTTGAGCAGCGCATGGAGGACGAGCCGGTCGACGGCCGGCGGGATGTTCGGATTGAACGTGCTCGGCGGCTGCGGGGTCTCTCCGACGTGCTGATAGGCCACGGCCAGCTGGGAATCGCCGACGAAGGGCGGCCGACCGGCCAGCAGCTCATAGAGCAGGCAGGCTGTCGAATAGAGGTCGGAGCGCGCATCGACGACCTCACCGCGGGCCTGCTCGGGAGAGAGGTACTGGGCGGTGCCGACCACGGACTGGGTCTGCGTCAGACCCGAATTGTCCTTGAGCGCGCGGGCGATGCCGAAGTCCATGACCTTGATGTCGCCCTCGGGCGTGAGCATGACGTTCGCGGGCTTGATGTCGCGGTGGACGATGCCGTTGCGGTGCGAGTACTCGAGCGGGGCGAGCACGCCGGCGATGACATTGAGCGCCTCGTCGACGGTGAGCGTGCCGTGATCGTTGAGAACCTCGCGCAGGGTCTGACCCTCGACGTACTCCATGACGATGAAGGGCACGGACACCGACGAGCCGCCGGACTCGACGAACTCCTCCTCACCCGAGTCGTAGACGGAGACGATGCCGGGATGGTTGAGACCGGCGGCGGACTGGGCCTCGCGCTTGAGCCGGGTGTGGAACGAGGGGTCGCGGGCGAGATCGGACCGCAGAAGTTTGATCGCCACCCGGCGGCCGAGCCGATTGTCGACGCCTTCGTGCACTTCTGCCATGCCCCCACGGCCGAGGAGCGCACGAACTTCGTAACGCTCCGACAGCACCTTGGGTTCAGTCATCTATGTCCTCCGCTTGTCTCACCCGGTTCATGGGTTCCTTCTCACCCGAGCCCGGGTCGAGTTCTCAGTATTGCAAACTCTCGCCTGATCGTTCAGAGCCTATTCACTGCCGTTGTTCCCGCCCGAGTTCCCACTGGCCTCGCCGCTGTTCGCGTTGCCCGAGGAGCCCGATCCGCCTCCGGAGCCGGTGTCGCCGCCTTCCGAGCCGCTGCCCGAACCGCTGCCTGAACCGGAACCGCTGTCGGATCCGCTGCCGGACTCCGAGGAGCCGTCCGAACCGCTTTGGCTGTCCGAACCGGACTCGCTGCCGGACTCGCTGCCGGAATCAGAGGTTGCCGAATCGGATCCGGAGCCCGAGTCCGAGTTCGACCCGCTGCCGTTCGAATCGGATCCGGAGCCCGAACCCCGGGACGAGGAGCTCGACGAACCCGAGGAGCTCGAGGTGCCCGAGTCGGAACTCGACTCCGAGTCATTGCCCAGGCCGGGATCGGACCCGGAGTCCGAGGCCGGCTCCTCCGGGGCTTCGGCGGGACCACCCGAGATGAAGAGGGTCACGGTGTCGCCCTCTTCGAAGGTGTAGCCGTTGTCGCCCTCGCCGACATCGGCGACGGTGCCGGCGGCCCGGCTCGAATCGATGGTCGTCGTCTCGACCTCGAGGCCCTTGTTCTCGAGGTTCTGCGTCGCCGAGGATTCGGTGAGCCCGATGTAGTCGTTCGGATCGATCTCGATCGTCTTCTTCGCCTCCGAGCTCGGCGCCGAGGTGGTCGGCTCCGGTTCGGGTTCGGCATTGCCGCCGCCGAGGAAGAACCACAGCAGCGAGCCGACCGCGATGAGCGCGATGATCGCGAGGATCCAGATGAGGACCCGGCCCTTGTTCGACTGCTTGTCCTTGTCCGGGTCCGTGTTCAGCGCGCCCGTCTTCTGCGGGTCGTTCGAGTCGAGTTCTCCGGCGCCTGCGGCACCGGCACCCGCGGCACCGACAGCGCCGGCCGCGGCCCCGTTCGGGTAGACCTGGGTGGCGTCATTGGACGCGGTGATCGGCATGGCCTTCGTCGTGGCCACGGGCTCGGGATTGTTGAAGACCTGGGTGAGCGCCTCGGAGGCGGCATTGCCGTGCCGCATCTGCGGCAGCAGCTCCTCGGCTCCGGCGACGTCGCCGCCCGAGAGCGCCTCGGCGGCCTTGGCCACCTTCATGGCGTCGGAGGGCCGGCGGTCGGGCTTCTTCTCGAGCAGGCAGTCGACGAAGCGGCGCAGCGGTTCGGAGACCGTGTCCGGCAGCGGCGGATGCTGCTGGTTGACCTGGGCGATGGCGATCGCGACCTGCGAATCACCGGTGAACGGACGCTGCCCGGCCAGCGCCTCATAGGCGATGATGCCGAGTGCGTAGAGGTCCGAACCGGGACCCGAGCCCTTGCCGGTCGCCTGTTCGGGAGCGAGGTACTGGGCGGTGCCCATGACCTGGCCGGTCTTCGTCAGCGGGGCCTGATCGGTGACCCGGGCGATGCCGAAGTCCGTGATCTTGACCCGGAAGTCCGGGGTCATGAGGATGTTGCCGGGCTTGATGTCGCGGTGGATGACCCCGACCTTGTGCGCGGCCCCCAGCGCCTGCGCGGCCTGCGAGACGATGCTCAGCGTATCGGTCTCTGACAGTGGCGCGCTGCGTTCGATGATGGCCGACAGCGCCTCACCGGGAACGTACTCCATGACCAGGTAGGGCGAGCCCTGTTCGTCGCCGTAGTCGTAGACTCCGGCGATGCCGGGATCGGAGACCCGCCCCATGTTCTGCGCCTCGGCGCGGAAGCGGGCGAGGAACGTCGATTCGGAGAGGTATTCGTCCTTGAGGATCTTCGCCGCGACCTCACGGCCGAGCACGGAGTCCACACCCTTCCAGACCTCGCCCATGCCGCCGACGGCGATTCGGGAGGTGAGCTTGTATCGGTTGCCCAACAGGGTGCCTTCAACGGGTCTCATTTCTCGACCACCGCTTCCATCATGTTCTTGGCGATCGGCCCGGCGACCGTCGCTCCATAAGCTTCGCTGCCCGCGTTTCCGCCGTTCTCGACCACAACCGCGACCGCCACCTCGGGATCGTCGGACGGGGCGAAGGAGATGAACCAGGCGTGGGGTGCCGCGCCCTTCGCGTGCTGGGCGGTGCCGGTCTTCGCGGCGACCTTCATGCCGTCGATCTTCGCCACCGAGGCGGTGCCGTTGTCGACGACCCCGGTCATCATCTGGGTGAGCTGCTCGGCCGTGTCGCCGGAGACTGGGCGGGAGAGCTCCTTCGGGCGCGTCTCGGAGATCGGTTCGAGGGTGTTCGCGTTGAGCACCCGGTCGACGAGCTGGGGCTTCATCATCTTCCCGCCGTTGGCGATGCCCGCGGTCATCATCGCCATCTGCAGCGGGGTGGCCTTGACGTCGTACTGACCGATCGCCGAGTACGCGAGCTGCGGCGGATCGAGGTCCGTCGGGAACGTCGAGGGAGTGACATTCAGCGGGATCTCGAGCTCCTTGCCGAAGCCGAACTTCTCCGCCTGCTTGCGGATCGTGTCCTCGCCGAGGTCCATGCCGAGTGAGGCGAAGGAGGTGTTGCAGGATTCGGCGAGCGAATCAGCCAGGGTCGGCTTGCCGCCGTTGCGGCAGGCACCCGGATGGGAGTTCTTGATCTGCAGGTTCGTCTGCGGCATGTCCAGTGCCGCCGGGCCGTTGAGGTTGGAATCCGGTGTGTAGTCACCGGACTCGAGGGCGGCCGCGGCCACGAGGACCTTGAAGGTCGATCCCGGCGGGTAGAGGTTGCCGCCGATGGCTCGGTTGTAGGCGGGCTTGCCCTCGGCGGATTCGAGGTTCTCGAAGGCCGAGCGTGCCTCGTCGGTGTCATGACTGGCCAAGGCGTTCGGGTCCCAGCCGGGGGTCGAGGCCATGGCCAGGATCTTCCCGGTCTTCGGATTGATCGCCACGGCCGCGCCGTTCTGGTTGCCCAGGCCGTCCCAGGCCGCTTTCTGCACCTTCGGGTCGATCGTCAGCTCCACGGCCGCACCTCGCGGCTGCTCGCCCGTAAAGAAGCTGCCGACCTTGTCATAGAACAGGGCGTCGGAGTCGCCGGAGAGGTAGTCCCCGGCGGCGCGCTCCATGCCCGAGGCGCCGGAGACGACCGAATAGTAGCCGGTGAGCGAAGCATAGGCGCGCGGATCGAGACCCTCGGAGCCGTACTTGCGCTGGTACTTGTACTTGTCGTCGACGGGCTCCGAATAGGCGATCGGAGTGCCGTCGACGAGGATCGGACCGCGGTCGCGGGCGAGCTGATCGAGGACCTGACGATTGTTGAGCGGATTGTGGTTGAGCGAATCCGCGGTGACGTACTGCACCCAGCTCGTCGATCCGAACAGGAGCGCGAACATGACGAATCCGACGACCGCGATATGTGTCAATGGCTTCTTCATCGTTCACCTCCGGCAGGTCCCAGGTAGTCAGTCGGTGCGTCCTCATCGGCGGGACCGAGGGTCGTGGTCGGCGCCTCCTCCTCGGATCTGCGCGCGGGCTCCTCGGATCTGCGCGTCCGTTCGTCAGTGTTGTGCGCCTGAGCGGAGGCACCGGCGGAGCCGGGCTCCGGATCCTCGGTGATCTTGAGCACGCCCGTGTGGAAGTCCTCGACGGGACGGCGGGCGTTGTCCGAGATGCGCAGCAGCAGGGCGATGATCATCCAGTTCGCGATCAGCGAGGAACCGCCCTGCGCGAGGAACGGCGTGGTCAGACCCGTCAGCGGGATGAGGCGGGTGACGCCGCCGACGACGACGAAGACCTGCAGGGCGATCGTGAAGGACAGCCCGGTGGCCAGCAGAGTGCCGAAGCCGTCGCGCAGCTGCTGGGCGGTGCGGATGCCGCGCTGGAAGATGAAGAGGTAGCACAGCAGGATGACGAAGAGGCCAGTCAGGCCGATCTCCTCGCCGAAGCTCGCGTAGATGAAGTCGGATTCCGCATAGGGAACCATATTCGGGCGGCCCTCACCGAAGCCGGTGCCGACGAGTCCGCCGTTGGACATCCCGAACAGCCCCTGGACCAGCTGGTAGGAGCCGCCTGGGGTCTTGTTGTACTCCTCGGGGCTGAGCGCATTGAGCCAACCGGACACACGCTGGCCCACATGGGAGAAGATGAACGTCGCGGCGACGGCGCCGGCCGAGAAGAAGCCGAGGCCGAGGATGATCCACGAGACCTTCGAGGTGGCCACATAGAGCATGGCTACGAACAGTCCGAAGAACAGCAGCGAGGTGCCGAGGTCGCGTTCGAACACGAGGATGCCGACACTGGCGACCCAGGCGATGACGATGGGACCGAAGTCGCGCAGGCGGGGGAACCGGATGCCCAGGATCTTCGGTCCGGCGGCCACGAGCTGGTCCTTGTAGCTGACGAGGTAGCCGGCGAAGAAGATGGCGAGCAGGATCTTCGCGATCTCGCCGGGCTGGAAGGACATGGGGCCGACGCCGATCCAGATGCGGGCGCCGTTGACCGTCTTGCCGAGACCCGGAACCAGCGGCAGCAGGAGGAAGAGGAGAGCCGCGAAACCGGAGACGAAGGTGTAGCGGCGCAGCCAGCGGTGGTCCTTGACGACGAAGATCACCGCGATGGCCAGACCCACACCGAGCGTCATCCAGACCAGCTGGGTCATGGCCGAGCCCTGGTACTCGTCGCGCCCGAGATCGACCCGGTAGATCATGGCCAGGCCGAGTCCGTTGAGCAGCACCGCGATGGGCACGAGCACGGGATCGGCGTACTTCGCCTTGATCCACACGATGATGTGGAGGACGAGGCCCAGGGCCGCCAGCCAGCCTGCGTAACCGTAGACGTTGGCCGGGACCGTGTCCTCGACACCGAGGCCGACGAGGGCATAGGCACTGGTGGCGACGGCGATAGCGAGAATCATGAGGCCGAGCTCGGCCAGCCGGTAGGTTCTGGGGCGCGCGACCTGGGAGGGAGCCTGGGACATCACTGCGACTCCCGGGTGATGGCGTCACTGGGGTCGGCGGAGGTCGAGCTCGGAGGGGACGGCGCCGGGTCGGTCGGACTCGTCGAGTCCTCGACATTGCCCGAGACGCCGCTGGAGCGCTCGGATTCCTTGCGCAGGTTGTCGATGATGCGATCGGCCTCGTCCCGCGAACCGGCGGGGATGGACCCGCGCAGGCGGTCCTGCGAATAGCTGTTGAGGCTTCCGACCTCGATGTCCGTGGTGTCCTCGAGACGGCTGAGCTCGATCGGGCCGAGCGTCGTGTCGATGCCGCGGTAGAGCGAGACCTTGCCCTCATCGGCGGCCACGTAGTACTGGCTGCTCACATAGTTGTAGGCGAAGAATCCTCCGACGGCCAAAGCGATGATGACCAGCCCCGTGATGATCCACCCGAGGAAGGATCTTTTGCCGACCTCTTCGTCGAGGTCGTCCTCCTCCTCTTCGTCGCCGGGCCCGGTCCGCAGCGGCTGAGTGGCGCCGTCGCGGGCCTTCGGATCATCGTCTCCGGACACGGCCTGCAGCGGCACGGTGTCGGTGGGCACATCCCCGTCGCCGTAATGCGTCGCGGTGTCGGCTGGGGACTCGGCCTCGGTGTTCTCCCCGATCGCGGCATAGCGGGGGTTGAGATGGACGGAACCGACGGAGACGCCGGCGGGGGTCTCGACCTCGCCTTCGAGCACGTCGCCGACGACGACGGTGACGTTGTCGGCGCCGCCGCCGGCCAGGGCCAGGTCGATGAGCTGACGACAGGCCTCGTCTGGGTCGGACACCTCGGTGAGCACTCGGGTGATGTCATCGAGGTCGGCGAACCCGGTCAGACCGTCGGAGCAGAGCATCCAGCGGTCGCCGATCTGGGCCTCACGCAGGGACAGGTCGAGGTCGGGAGAGGCGCCGACATCGCCGAGGACCTTCATGACCACGGATCGCTGCGGGTGGGTCTCGGCCTCTTCGGCCGTGATCCTGCCCTCGTCGACGAGCATCTGCACGAACGTGTGGTCGTGGGTGATGGGCTGGAGTCGGCCGTCGCGGAGCACATAGCCGCGCGAGTCGCCGATATGGGCCAGGGCGAAGCGGTTGCCCGGCGCGCGCAGCACCGCGGTGACCGTTGTGCCCATGCCCGCGAGCTCCGGCTGCTCGCCGACTCCGCGGCAGATCCGATCATTGGCCTCGAGGATCGAGGTGCGCAGCAGTTCGAGGGAGTCCTCGCCGCCGGGTTCGCGGTCGAGCTCGGCGAGCCTGGCCACGGTGATCGCCGAGGCGACGTCTCCGCCGGCGTGCCCGCCCATGCCGTCGGCGATGAGGAGGAAGTTCGGACCCGCATAGCCGGAGTCCTGGTTGTTCTTACGCACCAGCCCGGTGTGGGACCGGGCTGCCGAGCGGAGGGTGATGGTTCCGTCGGTCGTCACGATCGGGTCTCCAGGGTCGTGTGTCCGATGGTGATCCGTGTGCCGATGCGCAGTCGCACGGGGCCGGTCATGGGTGAGCCGTCGACGATGGTGCCGTTCGTCGAGCCGAGGTCCTCGAGCAGCCAGGCTCCGTTCTGCGCGGAGATCCGGGCGTGGTGGCTGGAGGCGAAGTCGTCATTGATGACGATCGTGTTGTCCGGTGCCCGGCCGAAGGTCACGGGCGCCCCGGAGAGCATGAGCGAGGTGCCGGCCAGAGGGCCGTCGGTGACGCGGATGGTGCCCGGGTGGGCGTGCGCGATGGGGGCGGCCGCCGGGGCCTGGCGCGGCGCGGGAGCCGGTCGGGAGGCCGGTGCGGGGGCGGACTTGGAGCCGCCTCGGCGGGATTTGCGGCCGCGTCTGGGACCGAAGATGTCCCGGCGCAGCACCCCGGCGACTCCGAACACGAAGAGCCAGAGGAGGACGAAGAAGGCCAACCGGAAGACGGTGACGGTGAATTCGCTCACTGGGCGTCCCGCTCGCTCTCGTGATAGTGGACTTCGGCCTCACCGGCGAGCAGGACGTCGCCATCGGCCAGGTTCGCCGAGGTGAGCTTGCGTCCGTGCAGGAGCGTGCCGTTCGTCGAACCGAGGTCATTGGCCACGGCGTGGTCGCCTTCGACGATGATCTCGAAGTGGCGGCGGGAGACGCCCGGATCGTCGATGACGAAGTCAGAGCTCGACGAGGAGCGGCCGAAGGTGTTCGTCCCCTGACGCAGCATCTGCGTGCGACCGTCGATGCTCACGCTGGCCTCGATGGTGCGGCTGCGCGGCGGCGGTTCGTGCGCGGCCGGGCGGACAGTGGGATTCGGGCGTGAGGAGGTGGCCGGTCGGGCCGGTTCGGCGCTGCGGCGCGGCGCCGCGGGTCGGGCCCCGGAGTTCGGTGACTCGCCGACGATCGGATTGGCCCGGGAGACGGGGTCGTAGCCGCCGCGGTTGGCCGGCTGCGCGGCCGGGGAGCCGTCGGGGCGCTCGGTCGAGGACACGACGCGGTACATGCCCGTGTCGAGGTCGTCGGCGAGGGCGAATTCGACGGACACGGGGCCGACGAAGCTGTAGGCCTGCTCGACGGCGTGATCGCCGATGACCTGTCTCAGGTCGGAGCGCAGCTCGGACTCGAGTCCGGAGAGGCGCTCATGATCGGTCGGGGAGAGCTCGATGACGTAGTGATTGGCCGTCAGCGTGCGGCCGCGGGAGACCACGGCGGCCTTGTTGTCGGCCTCGCGACGCAGCGCGCCGGCGAGTTCGACGGGTTCGACCTGTGAGCGGAAGGCCTTGGCGAAGGCGCCGTTGACGACGTTCTCCAGCCCCTTCTCGAAGCGATCGAGTATCCCCATGGCACCTCCTCATCAGGTGTTGCCGTTCGTAGACGAACCGTTCGCCACGCATCGCTGTGGTCCCTGACCAGGCGGTCCCGGCCGAGCACAGTCTGGGCACATCAACACCCAATCCTAACGCGGTGAGGCTCTCAACTCACGTCACGCGTGTTCTCGGGGCCAAGCTGTGCTCGGATTCCCGGCCCGCGTCCAGGGAAGACGGCGGGGGCGTGGAGCCTGCCGAGATGTGAGGGTCGACACGTTTGGGCGGTTTCGCGGTCTTCGGTTTCATGTTTCGCCCGCACGGATGCTAGAGTCTTCTCTGTTCGCGCGAGTGGCGGAATTGGTAGACGCGCTGGCTTCAGGTGCCAGTGGCCGCAAGGTCGTGGGGGTTCAAGTCCCCCCTCGCGCACAGCGAACGAGAAGCCCCTCATCCGGACCTGAGAAGGTCGGATGAGGGGCTTCTTCGTGCCCGGCTGCCAGCGGCTGCCGGTGCGCGGCCGACGCCTTGCGCTGCCGGCGCCGCTTCAGGCGCGTTCGTAGAGGCGGGCGCGTCCGCGGATGCCGGCGAAGCGGAATTCTCCGGTGCTCACGCGCGGCGTCGTGTGGTCCTCGGAGCTCGGCAGCTCGGCCGCGTGGAGTGCGCGGTAGTCGGTCATCGACAGCGGCACCCGCGCATCGAGGGCCTCGGTCACGGCCTGCACACGTCCGTGCCGCTCATAGCCGGGCACGACGCGTCCGGTGAGGAATTCGCCGACGCTGCCCGATCCGTAGCTGAAGAGCCCGATGCGCTTGCCCGCGAGATCCTCGTCGTGGTCGAGCAGTGAGCACAGGCCGGCGTAGAGCGAGGCCGTGTACGAATTGCCGAGGCGGCGGTTATACAGGGTGCTCGTCGCCAGCCCCGTGTCCCGCGGGCCTTCGCCTGCAGGTCCTTCGCCTGCTGAGTCTGCGGGGCTCGCGACGATCCGGTCGTCGAGTTCGACTCCTGTCAGGCCCGCGAGGTGGAGCTGGGCCTTCTTCGCCATCTTCGTGAACGGCTGGTGGTAGAGGATGCGGTCGATCTCATCGATGGCCGGTCCTCCCTGCTCCTGCAGGTCCGTCCAGGCGCCGGTCAGCGCATCGAGGTAGGCGGTGACGGACAGCGCGCCGTCGACGATCGCCGTGGTCGAATCGTTCGGCCGCCAGAAGTCGTCGACATCTGCCGAGTTCAGACCCGAGAGCGGCTCGATCTCGAGCAGCCGCGGTTCGGCGGTCACGAGCATCGCCACGGCCCCGGCTCCCTGCGTGGGCTCACCGGGGGAGTCGAGCTCATAGCGGGCGACGTCCGCGGCGATGACGAGCACGCGCTGGTCGGGCGAGCGGGTGACGATGCCGACGGCAGCCTGCAGGGCCGCCGTGGCCGAATAGCAGGCTTCCTTCATCTCGACGACGCGCATGCGCGAAGGCAGCCCGAGCAGTCTGTGCACGGCCATTCCCGCGGCCTTCGACTGATCGGTGCCCGACTCCGTGGCGACGATGAGGGTCCGCAGACCCTCGGTGCCGCAGCGCTCGACGATCGGTGCGGCCGCGGCCGCGGCCATGGTGACGATGTCCTCGTCGGGGGCCGGGACGCTGAACTCGTCCTGGCCGAGGCCGAGGCGGAACTTGTCCGGATCGGTCCCGTTCGCCTCGGCGAAGTCCTCGAGCCTGACCACATGATGGGTGGTGGCCAACTCGATGTCGTCGATGCCGATCGCACTCATGCCTCGCCGTCCTCTCTGCGTTCCATCTCGATGTGGGTGGCCATGAGCTCGCCGGGATTCGTCTGCGCGGCGAGCAGGGACAGCTCGCCGCAGAGCACGGTGGCGGCCATGAGCGCGGCCAGGCGGCGGGAGTTGGCCCCCGGCTCGCGGTCGTCGCGGCAGCCCAGCCGCTCCAGCGCCTCGTCCACGTGCGGCAGGTCCTTGCCGTTGCCGACGGTGCCGACGATGAGGTGGGGCAGCGTGGTCGAGAAGTACAGTCCCTCGGGACGGTTCTCCGCATAGGTGATGCCCTGGGAGCCCTCGACGATGTTCGCCGCGTCCTGGCCGGTGGCCAGATAGAAGGCGAGCAGCATGTTCGCATAGTGTGCGTTCGCCGAGCGCAGGGCACCGGCGATGGTCGAGCCGACGAGGTTCTTGCGGATGACGATCTCGGCCATCTTCTCCGCGCTCGAGCGCAGGCGGCGCTCGACGACCTCGTGGGGCAGCAGGATCTCGGCGACGACATTGCGTCCGCGTCCGAGGATCCCGTTGACCGCGGTGGCTTTCTTGTCCGAGCAGTAGTTGCCCGAGACCGAACCGTAGTCGAGTCCGAGCTTCCAGGACAGGATGCGCTCCATGAGCGTGTCCGAGGCCTGGGTGACCATATTGTGGCCCGAAGCGTCGTTGGTCCGGAAGGCGAAGCGGACGAAGAGCAGATTGCCCACGATCTCCGGGTGGATCTCGATGAGCCGGGCATGGGCGCTGCCGGCGGCCACGAGCTCCTCGAGTTCCGGCATACGGTGCCGGATCGTCTGGGCGGCCGCCTCGGCGCCGATGGCCGATTCGGCCACGAAGAGGACGGACCGGGTCATCCGCTCATCGACGATGACGGTGCGGATGCCGCCGTCGATCTCGCGTGAGATCGAGGCTCCTCGACCGACGGAGGGCCACAACGGGGTCTCGTAGGTCGCCAGGGGCACGGCCACCTCGGTGTGGGTGCCCGCCGGGACCAGCGCTTCGCCGCTGACCCGCAGGGGACCGACCCAGGTGGTCGGGATCCCGGTGATCGTGGTCTGCTGATTCACTGCTGATTCCTCCTCGAATGGACATCGGTGCGGTGCGCCAGGGCGACGACGTCGATTCCGCGCAGGCGGCAGAACTCGCCGAGGCGGCCCCGCACGAGCAGATCCGTGCCCGTGAGATCGGTGGACCGCTGCGCACCGAGCAGGGCGAACAGCGCCCTCGTCTGAGTCTGCCAGGTGCGGATGAGCTCGACGAGCCCCGCCGGACCATGATCGAGCACGGTCTGCAGGAAGGTGCCGGCGACTCCGACGGCCCGGGCCCCGCAGGCCAGCGCCTTGACGACGTCATAGGGGTTGCGGACCCCGCCGGAGGCGAGCAGCACGGGGGCCGGTTCGCTGTCGGCGGTTCCGGCGGGTGGGTTGGTCCAGGCGGGTGGGGCGTCGAGCAGGCAGGCCAGGGCCGACTGTCCGAAGCCGGTGAGCATCGAGAAGTCGTGTGCGCCGGCCCGATCGTTCTCGATGCGCAGGAAGTCCGTGCCGCCGGCACCGGAGACATCGGCGAATCCGACGCCGATCTCGGACAGCCGCGTCAGCGTGCGGCGGCTGAGCCCGAAGCCGACCTCCTTGACGATGACCGGCACAGGGCAGGCCGCGACGATCTCGGCGAGGCCGCCGAGCCATTCGGAGAAGTCCCGGGTGCCCTCGGGCATCGCGGTCTCCTGCACGGGGTTGACGTGGATCTGCAGGGCATCGGCGCCCAGCAGCTCGACGGCACGGCGGGCGTCCTCGGCGCTGCGACCGGCACCGAGATTGCCCATGACGAAGCCGTTCGGGTTCTCCTCACGGATGACGGTGAAGCCCTTCGCGGCCTGGTCGTCGTCGAGGGCCACGCTCATCGAACCGCAGGCCATGGGCAGGCCCGTCTCGGCGGCGGCGATGGCCAGGTCCCGGTTGATCTTCGCGGTCGTCTCGGTGCCGCCGGTCATGCCGTTGACGTAGAAGGGGGTCGGCCAGGTCCAGTCACCGAGGGTCACGGACAGGTCCACCCTCTCGGGACTGGTGCCGTCCAGGGCGTGGTGGACGAACTCGAGGTCGTCGAAGTCCGTGCGCCGCGGCCCCTCGGTCTGCTGGGCCGAGGCCAGGCGCACATGGTCGTCCTTGCGTGCGGCGCGGGAGGTCGAGGCCCCAGGGGTCTCAGAACTCATCGATATCGCCTTCCTCTCGGTGGGTGCCGAGGCCGAGGTGCCGGATGCCGTGGGCGGCCCAGCCGGTCAGGATGGCCTCTGTGGTGCCGGAGTCCTCCCGGGTCAGGGCGATGCCGCAGTCCCCGCCGCCGGCGCCCGAGGGCTTCGCGGCCGCACCTTGGGCCTCGGCGATCTCGCACAGGTGCTCCAGCGCCTCGGTCTCGATGAGGCTGCCGGAGGATTCGCCGAGGCGCTGGAGCAGCGTGCGGGCCGCACGGATGGTCTTCAGCGCCTTCTCGGGATCGTCGGCGTCGCAGGCGGCCACGAGGTCGTCGA
This sequence comes from Brevibacterium renqingii, assembly GCF_017808095.1. Classification (NCBI taxonomy): domain Bacteria; kingdom Bacillati; phylum Actinomycetota; class Actinomycetes; order Micrococcales; family Brevibacteriaceae; genus Brevibacterium; species Brevibacterium renqingii. The sequence continues at coordinate 410,644 of NZ_JADBHG010000002.1, forward strand.
CGAGGCTGCGGGACTCGGCGGCGAAGGAGGTGAAGGGGCGCGGTTTGGCCTCGCCCGGTGTGTGCACGCGTTTGACGAGGTGCTCGGTCGAGGCCGGCGATCCCGTCCAGCCGACGAGCAGCCGCAGGGACTCCGGCGGGGTGATCCGCCTGACCCCGGAGCCCGCCCATTCGCTGCACTCGAGCGCCGAGGCGACCCCATGGGCCTCGCGATGGGCGCGCAGCGCCGCACGGTCGGGGGAGGAGTAGCGGATCCAGCCGCCGAAGGTGCTCGCGGCCAGATCCCCGCCCGAGGCGTTGGGGGCGATCGCGATGGTCGCGAGCAGGGCGAGCTTGAAGCGTTCGGCGGCGCTGAGGCCGAGGGCGTAGAACTCGTCGAGGGCGGCCACGGTGGCCACGGTCACCGCAGCCGAGGATCCGAGCCCGAACTTCCGGCCGTCGGCGTCGTCGAGTTCGCTGGAGATGTCGAGATCGAAGTAGCGGGGGGAGGCGCCGCGGGAGGCGCACAGCTCCTCGACGGTCGAGATCGCCGAGAGCACGTAGTCGGCGGGCCGGTGCTCGACGACGATGGCCTCGCCGCCCTGCTCCCGCCGCCACACCAGCGGAGCCCGACCGTATTCGGAGGAATGGATGCGTCCGGCGTCCTCGCTCTCGGTCAACCGCACCGTGATGCACCGGTCGACGGCCACGAGCACGGCCGGCTCCGCCGGAGAGACGACGGCGTACTCACCGGCGATGAACAGCTTTCCGGGCGCCCGGGTGACGATCATGCCCGGCCGCCTTCGTCGGCGGTGAGCAGGTGGGCGCCGGGCCCGGGGCCGACGATGCGCACATCGCCGAACGCGGTGAGCCTGCCCGCCAGCGCCTCGGCCTCATGGGGCCGGACGATGACGGCGACGTTCGGGCCGGCATCGGCGGTGGAATAGGCCTCGAGCCCCTGCTCGCGCGCCTCGGCCACGGCATCGAAGATCGCATGGCTGGTCGGGTTGAGGAAGCGGATCGGGGGCACAGTGGACTGGATGAGCCCGTGCATGCGCAGGGCGTGGGATTCGGTGATCTCGCCGATGCGGGTGAAGTCGCCCGCGCGGCAGGCGGCGAGCATCTGCTGCAGGTAGTCCTCGGTCGAGGACACCCAGCCGGGGTAGAACGGGGAGGTGGCGGCCGTCAGCCGCATCGCCTCGCGGGAGGACACTGCCTTGCGCGCCCGGTCGACGGTGACGATGATCATCCGAATGTCCGGGGCGGCGACGGATTCGGCGAAGGAGGACGCGTCGTCGCCGGCATGCCAGACGGCCATGCCCTCGGCGATGGAGCGGCAGGCGGAGCCGGAGCCGAGGCGGGCCAGCCGGCTGAGGTCGCGGCTGCCGAGGTCGAGGTCGAAGGCTGCGGCCGCGGCGGTGGCCAGAGCCGCGAATCCCGAGGCCGAGGAAGCCAGGCCGGCGCCGGTGGGCACCGAATTGCGGGAACGGACGAGGACTCGGTCATCACGTCCGGCCAGAGCGCGCACGTGGTCGAGGAAATCCGAGATGCGTGCGGTCTGACCGGCATCGGCGAGGCCGCCGTCGAGTTCGAGGACATCGGCCTCGGCGCCCGGGGCCGGGGTGACCGTGGTCGTCGTCGCGAACTCGTCGAGGGTCAGCGAGAGGCTGCCGGCTGCGGGCAGGATCAGGTCCTCATCGGCCTTGCCCCAGTACTTGACCAGGGCGATGTTCGGGTAGGCCCGCGCCGTCGTCGTTCTCATGTCGGTCTGACCTCCGTCGTCCAGGTGCGCGGTGCTCCCGCGGCGCGCAGCGCCTCCGCCAGCTCCTCGGCGGCTTCGTCGTCATCGGCCAGAGCCAGCACGCAGCCGCCGAGGCCGCCGCCGGTGAGCTTGGCACCATGGGCTCCGGCCGCGGTGGCTGCGTCGACGAGGGCGTCCAAGGTCGGGTTCGAGACCCCGAGGCCGCCGAGCAGACCGTGGGCCTCGAGCATGCGCGAGCCGATCGTGACCCGATCGCCGGAGCGGATGTCGTCGACCGCGGCATCGGTGAGTTCGGCCAGCCGGCTGATGGTCGCCCCGATGCGCGAGGGATCCGCATCGCGGCGAGCACGGACCCCTCCGACCGCCTCGGCGGTGGAGCCGTGATGGCCGGAGTCCGCGAGGACGAAGACGAGGCGCTCGCCCACGTCGATGGTCTCGGCGCACCCGGTCTGGAACCGGATCGGGGCGGGCTTGGCCACGGCCCAGGCGTCGATGCCGCTGGGCCGGCCGTGCGCGACGGCCTCGGCGGCCTGCACGATCTCGTGGAGGGTCTCCTCGGCGAAGACGGTGGCTTCGAGGTTCGCCACGGCTCGGGCGACGGCGGTGGCCACGGCCGCGCTCGACCCCAGTCCCCGGCTGTGCGGGATCGCTGAGCGGATGAGCAGCTCCACCTCGGCGTCGGGGTCGTCGACGGCCGAGAGGGCGGCTCTCAGACCCGCGACGACGGGCCCCATCGGTTCGGGTGCGGTCTGGGCGGTGCCGGAGAAGAGCTGGCTCTCGATCCGGGTCTCCTGAGCGGGTGACCGGCGGATATCGGCCTGCACCCCGAGCCCGTGCAGCGGCACGGCCACGGCGGGCGAGCCGTAGACGACTGCGTGTTCGCCGAACAGGATCGCCTTCGCATGGGCGAAGCCCTGGGCGGTGCCCGCAGCGGTCGGAGGCGGATCGGTCTGAGAGGAATTGTGCATGCAGAAGCGTTTCGGGGTCTGTGGAATGATTCCACCATCATATGCCGTACCCCGGCCCATCCCGAAGACGAGGTGACCTCGGTCTCGGCTCGGACCCCCGCGCGGCGAGGAAGATCACATGATCTGCGGGTGCGGACGCTCTCTCACAGTCCTGTGTACACCGACCCGGGGTTGAAGATGTTGTCGGGATCGAGGGCCTGCTTGATCCGGTGGTTGAGCTCCATGACGTCCTCGCCGAGGTAGGGCGCGAGCCAAGGGGCCTTGAGTCGGCCGACGCCGTGCTCGCCGGTGATCGTGCCGCCGAGGCCGGTGGCCAGGTCCATGACCTCGCCGTAGGCGATCTGCGCACGCTTCTGCTGCTCTTCGTCCTTCGGATCGAGGACGAGCAGGGGATGGGTGTTGCCGTCGCCGGCATGGGCGATGACGGCGATCGTCACCTCGCGTTCGGCGGCGATCCTCTCGATGCCGAGCACCAGGTCGCCGAGCTTCGGCAGCGGCACTCCGACGTCCTCGAGCAGCAGCGCGCCCTTCTTCTCCACCGCGGGGATCGCGATGCGGCGGGCGGTGACGAAGGCCTCACCCTCATCGGGGTCCTCTGTGAGATAGCACTCGGAGGCCGTGTTGAGCGAGCAGATCTCCTGCAGCCGGGCCGCCTGCACCCCTGAATGCTCGCCGGGCTCGTCGGACTGCATGACGAGCATCGCCTCGGCCTCACGGTCGAGACCCATGCGCAGTTCGTCCTCGACGGCGTTGATCGAGGCGCGGTCCATGAATTCGAGCATCGAGGGCCGCATCTCGCGGGCGATGTCGAGCACGGCCTTCGTGGCGTCGTCGAGCCTGCGGAACATCGCGACCACGGTCGTCGGCGGCAGCTGGGCGGGGATGAGGCGCAGGGTCACCTCGGTGATCACACCGAGCGTGCCCTCGCTGCCGACGAAGAGCTTCGTCAGGGGCAGGCCCGCGACGTCCTTGAGCCGGGGGCCGCCGAGCTCGACCGCCCGGCCGTCGGCGAGGACGACGGTCATGCCGAGCACATAGTCCGTGGTCACCCCGTATTTCACGCAGCACAGGCCGCCCGCGTTCGTGGCGATGTTGCCGCCGATCGAGCAGAACTCGAAGGAGGAGGGGTCCGGCGGGTACCACAGGCCGTGCTCGGCCGCGGCGGCCTTGACCTCGGCGTTGAACGCGCCGGGCTGGACGACGGCCATCCGGGTGATCGGATCGATGCTGATCTCGCGCATCCGATCGAGGGAGAGCACGATGCCCCCGGAGATCGCCGAGCTGCCGCCCGAGAGTCCGGAGCCGGCTCCGCGGGGCACGATCGGAACCTTCGCCTCGGCGGCGATGCGGACCACCGTCTGCACCTCTTCGGTCGAATTCGCTCGGACCACCGCCAGCGGCACTCCGGCGTCGGGATCGTTCGCCCGATCCCAGCGGTAGGCGTCCATCGAATCGGGATCGGTGATGACTGCCGAGGCCGGCAGGGCGGAGGTGAGGGAGGAGACAACATCCATGTTGTGATCGAGCCTTTCGCGCGGAGTTCGGCACCCGGAGTCCGCTCCCGACATTACCAGCCCTCGGGAGCTCACGGCGTAGTCTGAACTCATGACCGTCGCCCCCGACCAGCCGCCCGCCGCCTGCGTGCTCGGGACCATTCCCGGCTCCGGGATCGAGGGGTCTCGGATCGGCATCGTCGACCTCCATAGGACAGGTGCGGAGATCGGTCGATTCGACCTCGCCGAGGCGGACCTGCCCGAGTTCGCCCGTGACCGTGAGGATGCGGCCGCGAGCGTCGGGGCTGGGGGAGGCCGGGCGAATGCCTCCGGGCCGAGGTGGATCTTCAGCGACACCCCGAAGTGGTATCCGACTCTGCTGGCGGCGGGGGTGAGCATCGGACGCTGCCATGACCTGCGGCTGGCGCACGCGATCCTCGCTCGCTCCGAACTCGTCACCGCTCCCGGGCCGATCCGCGCCGCCGAGGAGTGGGACGCGGCACCCGCGGACGACAGCGCCGACGCAGGGGCCGCTGCGCTCTTCGAGGTCGATTCCGGTCGCGGCCATGTCCGGCAGGTGCCGCATGACATCGCGGCGGCGCTGGCCGAATCCGCTCGACAGCGGGCCGCCGTGGACACCGCGAGCGATCCCGGGCGGCTGCGGCTGCTGCTGGCCGCGGAATCGGCGGGCGGACTCGTGGCCGCTGAGATGCGCGCAGCCGGAGTCCCCTGGGACGAGGCCGCACACGACCGGATCCTCACGGACGCCCTCGGTCCCCGACCGCTGCGCGATGGGAAGCCGGCGAAGATGCTCGCCGTGGCCGAACAGGTGCGTGCCGCACTCGAGGACCCGCGGGCCGATCTCGATTCCCCGAACCGTCTGCTGGCGGCCCTGCGCAATGCCGGCATCAACGTCGCCTCGACCTCGAAATGGGAGCTGGCCGGCAGCGATCATCCGGCGATCGCACCGCTGCTTAAGTACAAGAAGATGGCGAGGCTGCTGTTCGCCAACGGCTGGCGCTGGCTCGACGAATGGGTTGCAGACGGCCGCTACCGTCCCGTCTACGTGCCCGGCGGGGTCGTCACCGGACGGTGGGCGGCCAGCGGGGGCGGGGCCCTGCAGATCCCGCGGCAGCTGCGCCCGGCGCTGCGCGCCGACGAAGGCTGGCGGCTCGTGGCCGCCGATGTCGCCCAGCTCGAACCCCGGGCGCTCGCCGCCATGTCCGGCGATTCGGCGATGGCGGCGGCCGGGCGCGGCCGAGACCTCTACTCGGGGCTCGTCGAGGCCGGGATCGTGGCCACACGGGCCGAGGCGAAGATCGCCGTGCTCGCAGCGATGTACGGGTCGACGACCGGTGAGGCCGGAGCGCTCGTGCCCCGCCTGCGCACGAACTTCCCCGCTGCCATGCAGCTGGTCGACTCCGCCGCCGAGGTGGGCCTGCGCGGGGGAGTCGTGTCCACCTGGCTGGGGCGGACCTCCCCGGTGCCGAGCGAGGGCTGGCAGCGCCTGCAGAGGGCGGCGAACCGCTTCGATGCGAGCGGCGCCGATGAGCAGAGGGCCCGACGTGCCGCCGGAGACCAGGGACGATTCACCCGCAATTTCGTCGTCCAGGGCACCGCGGCCGAATGGGCGCTGGCCTGGTTGGCCGATCTGCGGCTGCGCCTGGCCCGACTGCCCGCCGTCGATGCCCGGCCGGCGACCGCCTCGGGGCCGGTGTTCTCTTCGCGGGCGCATCTCGTCTTCTTCCTCCACGACGAGGTCATCGTCCATGCTCCGGCCGAACAGGCCGAGGAGGCGGCCGCCGCGATCAGGGAGGCGGCCGCCTCGGCGGGCAGGCTCCTCTTCGGGAACGCCCCTGTCGACTTCCCGCTCGATCTGAGCATCGGTGAGAGGGCGATCAAGGGCTGAACTCGCACACGCAGGCGGCAGCGCGCATGGAATAGACTGGCCTGCTGGACGATGCGGCCCGGCCTTCCGAGTTCGAGCACAAGGAGATCCTATGAGGGAGCATGATCACCGCTTCGGCGACGCTCCGCTCGTGCTGCTGATCTTCTACACGATCTTCATCGGCCTGGTGACGCTGACGCCGCGGCAGCTCGACACGAGCCCCGAGAGCTTCATCGGTCGGCTGCTGGCCTTCCTCGCCTCCCACCGGCTCACCCAGTGGCTGAGCTATGAGCGGGTCGAGATGCTGGCCAATGTGGGCATGTTCGTTCCCTTCGGGCTGCTGCTCGCCCTGCACCTGGGCAGAAAGCGCTGGTGGTGGGGCTGGGTCATCGGGTCCGCCTTCTCCGGCGTCATCGAAGGCGTCCAGGGCACCGTGTTCACGCAGACGCGCTTCGCCACTCTCAGCGATTTCGTGACGAACACGATCGGTGCGGGCCTGGGCGCGGTTCTCGCCCTGCTCGTCATGGCGGCCTTCCCGCCGCGCGAGGATGCGGGCTCGGCCGACCGCGTCGTCAGGTGAGCCGTCAGGTGAGTCGTCAGGTGGGCCGTCAGGAACGGGCCAGTCGCGGCCACCAGCAGCCCACGCGTCCGGCGTACTCGCGGTATTCCTCGCCGAAGCGCTCGAGCAGATCGGCCTCCTCGTGGGGGCGGATGAGCCAGTTCCACAGCAGCGAACCGATGAGCGCATAGACGACGACCAGCCAGGAGCCGATGAGCAGACCCATCGAGACGCCCTGGGCGAGGCCGGCGACGGCCATGGGATTGCGGACGAAGGCGTAGGGGCCGCGGGAGACCAGATGGTGGGCCATCTGCGCGGGCAGCGGGGTGCCGGAGCCGAAGTTCGCGATCGTCCGGGCCGACCACACGCCGATCACGCTGGAGAAGGCGAGCAGGGCGAAGCCCGCGACGGCCAGCAGGATCGGGAACTTGTAGGAGAGGTTCCACCGGTCCTCGAAGGCATTGATGATCACGGGCACGATGATGAGGAACACGCCCCAGAAGATGACGACCTGGATCGTCGTGCGCAGCAGGAGGTGGGAGCGCACACGCGTGTTCGAGCTGTGGAAGGCGAAGGGGCCGATGAGGATCCACTCGGAGGGGATGCGCCCGAGCAGCACGAGAGCGCCGAAGAGGACGCTGCCGACGGCGGCGAGCACCATGAGCACGGCGCCGAGACCCGCCTCCGTGGTGGCGGTGGCGTAGATGACCATGCCGAACGCGACGAGCACTGTCCAGCCCGTGGCGATCCACACGGCCCAGCGGAGGTCGAGGGCGGCCAGCGCCGAGGCGATGACGAAGAGCGGGATGTCGACGAACGCGATGAGCAGCGGGTCGATGCCGCCCAGCGTGGCCGTCTGCAGCGCGGGAATCGTGCTGATGCCGAGCCACCAGGCGGCTCCCGCGAGGGCCTGGAGGGCGAAGTACATGCGGCCGTGGAAGATCCGCAGCCGCTTCTTCGGCTTGTTCACGCTCGTCACATGCCGGCTCATGCGAACGCCGTCCCGCGGAAGCACACGGTCGTGGCGCCGCCGACCCAGATCCCATCGTCCTCGGCCGAGATCGAGACGACTCCGCACCGGCCCAGCGCGGTGCCCTGGGTGGCAGTGTAGGAGGTCGGGGCGAGGCCGGCTCCGATGAGCCACTGGGCCACGGAGGCGTTGAGGCTGCCGGTGACCGGGTCCTCGGCGACGCCGACTCCGGGCACGAAGGCGCGGATCTCGTATTCGTGTTCGGAGCCGTCGGGGTGGGCGCCGAGGACGCCGAGCTTCGTGTCGGCGATGGCGGAGAAATCCGGTTCGAGAGCCAGGACCTGGGCTGCGCTGGCCAGCCGCACAGCGGCCCATCCGGGGCCGTTGTCGACCCATTGGTGGCCGAGGATGTCCGTGCGCTCGACCCCGAGTGCGTCGGCGATCTCACTCACGTAGGCCTCGTCGAGGTCACCTGTGCGCAGCCGTTCGGGAGCGGCGAAGGAGAGGGTGGCCCCGCCTCGGCGCAGGCGGACGAGTCCGGCCCCGCACTCCTGGACGACCTCGCCGTCGCTCAGCGGCACTCCGCCGGCATCGAGCCAGGCCGCCGCCGAGCCGAGCGTGGGGTGGCCGGCGAAGGGGAGTTCCCGGGACGGGGTGAAGATGCGCAGGCGGTAATCGGCGCCCGGGTCGGTGGGAGGGAGGACGAACGTCGTCTCCGACAGATTCGTCCAGTTCGCGATTGCGGCCATCTCTGTGTCGCTGAGCCCCTCGGCGTCGAGGACCACGGCGACGGGATTGCCGCGGTAGGGCTCGCTGGAGAAGACGTCGACTTGGGCGAATGCTCGATCACGGGGCAAGAGGGGACTCCTTCGTTGAAAGGGCGCCGTTCTTTGAGGGGTGCGCTCTTCCTATGGTAAAGGGATGCGGCGCCGATGCCGGGACGAGGGCGCGCCGCGTCGCAGAGTTCAGGAGTGCTGCCGGCGGGCGAGGGCTGCGGGCAGTCGAAGGAATATTGACTGAAGTGAGCAGGTCGGCATCAGAATGGGTCATGGACACAGTCGCCCAGGTCATCAGCCCACCGCCGCGCATCGGCATGTTGGGCGGTGGATTCATGGCTCGCACCCACACGCGGGCCGCTCGTCTCGCCGGAGCCGTGCTCGGCGTGGTCGGGACATCGGGGCCCGCGAGCAGCCGGACGGCCGCGGCCGAACTCGGTTACGAGAGCTCCGCGGTCGGGGCGGACTTCTTCGAAGAACGGCTCGACGTCGTCCATGTCTGCTCGCCGAACAGCACGCACCTCGACCACTGTCTCAATGCGCTGGACTCCGGCTCCCACATCATCTGCGAGAAGCCGCTGGCCACCGATTCATCCGCCGCACGGGCCATCCTCGACAGGGCGGAGGCCAGAGGCCTGGGCGGGACCGTTCCCTTCGTGTACCGGTACCACCCGATGGTGCGTGAGGCCCGGGCACGGATCCGACGCGGGGACGCCGGGGCCGTGCTCACCGTCGACGCCCGCTATCTCCAGGACTGGCTGCTGGACGCCGAGGACGACAACTGGCGCGTGGACTCCGCATCCGGCGGCCCCTCTCGTGCGTTCGCCGACATCGGCTCCCACCTCGTCGATCTCATCGAGTTCATCACCGACGAACGCATCGTCGCCCTGTCGGCAGCGACGCGGACGGTCCACCCCCGCCGAGGCGGTGCCGCGGTGACGACGGAGGACACCGTTGTGATGACGGTCGAGATGAGCGGCGGCGGGATCGGGTCGATCCTCGTCTCCCAGCTGGCGCCGGGGCGCAAGAACAACCTCGTCGTCGAGGTGGCGGGGTCCGAGGAGAGTCTGCGATTCGCCCAGGAGCAGCCGGAGGAGCTGTGGGTCGGCCGCCGCAGCGGCAGTCAGCTCCTCGTCCGCGACCCTGACGTCCTCGTACCCGATGCGGCCCGCCTCTGCGAGGTCCCGGCCGGGCATCCGCAGGGCTACCAGGACGCCTTCAACGCCTTCATCGCCGACTCCTATGCGGTCTTCGCCGGGCAGAGACGCGAAGGTGTGCCGATGCTCGCCGACGGTCTCCGCGCGGCACTCGTCACGGAAGCCGTCCTCCGCTCGGCGGAGCAGAGAACCTGGGTCGAGGTCGAAGCGCTGTGATCGATCGTGACGGAGGCTGACGATCGTCTGAGGACGTGGCTCAGGCTCGGTTCGTAGACTGAGCGGCTATGGACTTCAAGCAGGCAACGGCGACGTGGTGGGACGCGATCACCTCGGGATTCGGACGGCAGGACGGCCTGGAGCTCGATGCCCTCCGGCTCGTGCTCGTCATCGGGGTGCCCCTGGGCGTGACGCTGACCCCGGGAATCTGGCGCTTCTTCGGTCTCTTCGTGACCTTCGTCCACGAGCTCGCCCACGCTTTCGCCGCCCTCACGACGGGACGGGTGGTCAAGGGCATCTCACTGAACTTCGACCATTCGGGGCAGATGAACTCCTTCGGCAGGGTCGGCTTCTCTGCCACCTGGGCGGGATTCTGGGGGTACCCGGCACCGGGCCTGCTCGGACTCGTGCTCATCACCTCGGCGGTCTTCGGCTGGGCGCCTTTGGCGCTGTCGGTGGGAGCACTCGTCCTGCTGGTCGCTCTCCTCTTCATCCGGAACCTTGCGGGTGCGGTCATCGCCGTGGTCACAGCGGTCGCGGCCCAGCTCATCGTCGTGTTCCTCCCGCTCGAGTGGATCTCGGTCTTCGTCGCCGCACTCGGCACGGGGCTGGCGATCGGCTCCCTCAAGGACCTCGTCAAGGTCATCCGCGTCCACACGCGCCGACGTCACGTGCAGCAGTCCGACGCCTATATCCTCGCTCAGGGCTCGAGTCTGCCCTCCGGAGCCTGGCTGACGCTGTTCGCGCTGGTGATCATCTCCTGCGCGCTCGCCTCGGCGCGCGTCCTGTACACGGCGGTGTCGCTCGGAGCGGTCTGACCGGGAGGCTGGGACCAGGCGGCTGGGACCAGGCGGCTGGGACCGGGCGGCTGGGACCGGGCGGCTGGGACCAGGACGGTTCCCGCCGTCCTGCTGGTTCGTCGGCCGTACTGCTGTGCTCTCGTGTCAGTGGCGGATGGCAGAATCGAACCATGGCTGCGCATCCGAAGTTCTCCGCTGTTCTCTTCGACTGCGATGGAGTCCTCGTTGACTCCGAGAGCATCACGAACGGCGTCCTGCATCTGATGCTGCGGGAGCTGGGCTGGCAGCTGACGCCCGAGGAGTCCATCGCACGATTCGTCGGCAAGATGCTCCGTGACGAGTCCGATGTCATCGAGGAGCACACCGGATTCCGCATCGACGAGGAGTGGATGAACGAATTCCGGCGCCGCCGCAACGCCGAGCTCGAGTCCTCCCTGCAGGCGATCCCCGGTGTCGTCGACGCCGTCCGCCGCATCGCTGAGCTCTATCCGGGCAGGATCGCCTGCGCCTCGGGCGCGGATCGGCCGAAGATCGAACTCCAGCTGAAGAAGATCGGGCTCTTCGACGTCTTCGCCGACCGCATCTTCTCCGGAATGGAACAGCCGAGCTCGAAGCCCGCCCCAGACGTCTACCTGGCCGCAGCCGATTTCCTGGGGGCCGACCCCGCCGAGGCGGCCGTGATCGAGGATTCGCCGACCGGAGTGATCGCCGGCGCCGCCGCACGATCCCATGTGCTCGGTTTCTGCCCGGACTCTCCGGTGCACCAGAGCGCCGAAACGCTGCTGGCCGCCGGGGCCGCCGAGACCTTCACGGCAATGGACCGGCTGCCGGATCTGCTCGTGGAGTAGGTCTCGGGGGACCGTTTCAATTTTCGGAGAACACCTCTGACCAGTAAACATAATCAAATGGCAGCGCAATGCAAACACATTCTGTTTGTAATCGAATTGTTACATTCTTTGAGTCTCTTCAGATGTACAATTGTGTTGAGGCATTCACATCGACGTGAAGGGCGGTGAGAACGATGAGGGAACCGCAGAATCCCGGTGAAGACGGTCTCGACCCTGCCTCGAACGGCGCCTCCTCTTCCTCTCAGCAGCCTCTGGTCGGCCCCGATTCGCCCCGGCGCCTCGACGTCGATCCCGACTCACCCATGGCTGCGGTCGTCAGCATCGCACGGTTGAGCACGGGTGCCCGCATTGCAGAGTTCCAAGCTGTTGCCGGCCTCTTCCTGGCAGAGGCGGTCGATCGCCTCCGCTATGGCACAGGTGAGGACACTTACCATCACACGACATTCACGCAGACCGTCGATCGATTCCTCGCTGCGCGAGCGAAGTCGCAGACCGATGAGGTCGAGCCGGCGGATCCCTGGGCGGCGCTCGGAACCGCTCTCGACGATCGAGCGATCGATGCCCCCGACGACGTGGACACGAGTGCTGAAGGCCAGTCGTCCGAGGGCGATCGGTCGTCGGAAGTCTGCCACTCGTTGCCGTCCCCATCGGAATCGCTTCCGAACTTTCCGAAATTCCGGCTCAACCGGACCTTCAACGCCTGGGTGCACGACCTCGCCGCGCGGGAGGACGTCGCCGAGCTGACCGCGGTGCTCGGGTCCACCACCGACCGCGCCTACAACGAGATCGCGAACGCCGTCACGCTCGTCTTCGGGCTGCCGAAATTCCTGGAACGCTGCCTCAACGGCGAATTCACGATCGAGCATGTGCTGACGGCGACTCAGGCGGTCAAGGACGTGGCCTTCGAATACGTTCCGCGCTTGGACGACTACCTGGGCACTCGTCGGGCCGATATCACCATGGAGACCTTCCGGAAGTCCCTGAACCTGAGGATCGCGGCGCTCTTGCCCGTCGACGATCGACTCGAGGTCGCCGCAAAACGTCGCCGTGTCGACATCACGACCTATCCCGACGGGACCGCCTCGGTGACGCTCTCGGGCCCTGCGGTCGAGCTCAAGGCCTTCTACCTGCGCATCGAAGCATTCGCCCGCGCGATTCGCAACGGGAACATCTCCGCGCTCACCGACGAGAACATCGCCGGCATCGAGGTGGGCGAGCAGGACGGCATCGCCGCACTCATGTTCGATATCGCCACGCGTGCGACACCGCAGATGACCATCGCCGTGACAACACACGATACGACGACCGGGGAGACCTCCACCGAGGAGATCCCGCTCGAGGTGAAGGAACAGTGCGACCCCACGGCACCGGTGACCGCGGAAGACGTCGACCGTGCGGCACGGACGGCACAGCGCGAAGCCGAAGCTGCCGCCGGTGCCGGCGCCGGAGCCGAGACGATCATCAAGCTCACCATGCCCACCCACGGCCAGTGGGTGCGAGAGCAGGCGAAGATGATGGTCACGGTGCCTTTCCTCACCGCAGTCGGCGGCTCGGTGCTGCCGGGAACGTTCTCCGATGGCTCGCCGCTTCCGCTCGATGCGGCGAAGGTGATCGCCGGTGACTGTCCGACCTGGCACCGAATACTCACCGACCCGGCGACGGGGACCCCGATCGATGCACGCTCGAGGAGCTACTGCATCCCTGCAGATGTGCGCGCGCCGCTGATCGGAAAATGGCAGTCATGCTCTGCGCCCGGATGCACACGACGGGCGGAGACCTCGGAGGTCGACCACATCATCCCCTTCGATCATGATGACCCCGCACGAGGCGGACAGACGACCTTCGACAACCTCCACCCCGTCTGCCGACCCCATCACCAGGCGAAGACCGACCGGAGATTCTCCGTCCGCATGACGGATGACGGGGCGGTCGAGTATGCCTTCGCCCATGGTGTGGTGGCGACGATGCACCCCCCGGACAACCCGATCAGCGCCGAACACGCACGGCAGGTGGAGAGCTGTGCCCAATCGGACACGGCTCCGGAATCATCCGGCACAGACGGATCGGTCCTCCGCTTCACCTCGGAATCCGAAGAGAAGCGAAGGACCGGGAATGAAGACCGGAAGGCCCGACGGTCGAGGCAGGCACAGGAATCGATCTGGGATGTCCGCTGGGACCCCGAAGACCCTCCGCCTTTCTGATCAGCTGCTCTGATCGCCCTCGTCCGCAGGACCGAGACCGGCCCGCGGTGGGCCTGTGGCTAGACCTCGTCCTCCTGGATCATCCGGCGAATGTCCTCCTGGCACTTGACCTCGCCCTTCTTGGCCGCCTCGACGACCTTGACGTGCTGTTCCTCGGTGACGACCGGAATCTCGTCGCCGTTGGAGTCGACGATCTTGCCGTCCTTGACGGTATCGCCCTCGGTGAGGATGGCCTCGTGGTCGATGAGGCGCTGCAGCTCCTCCTTGCGGATGACCCGTCCTGTGCCGGCGACGAAGACCGAGCGATCCGTGCGGTCCTTGGTGTTGGCCCCGATGTGGTTGAAGACGAGGTTGAGCAGCACGGCCATGAGCGTGGCCGAGGAGATCCCCGAGTGGAGGATGATGCCGACCCACGAGGGGAAGGCGTTGTAGAAGTCGGGCTCGATGACGGGGATGATGCCGAAGGCCAGCGAGACCGCGACGATAATCATGTTGAGGTTGCCCTCGTACTCGACCTTCGAAAGGGTGCGGATGCCGGACGCGGCGACCGTGCCGAAGAGCACGATGCCCGCACCGCCGAGCACCGGCATGGGAATGGCGGCTACGACTCCGCCCATGACCGGCAGCAGACCGAGGACAACGAGGATCGCACCGCCGGCAGTGACGACGAAGCGCGACTTCACACCGGTGATCGCGACCAGACCGACGTTCTGGGCGAAGGCCGACTGCGTGAAGGAGTTGAAGATCGGAGACACCGCCGAGGACAGCATGTCCGCGCGCAGACCGGCTGCGATCCGCTTGGAGTCGACCTTCGTGCGAGCGATCTCGCCGACGGCGATGATGTCCGCGGTGGTCTCGGCGAAGGTGACGATGACGACGATGAACATCGAGATGATCGCTGCGGCCGAGAACGTCGGCATGCCGAACGCGAAAGGCTCGGGGATGGCGAAGATCCCGCGGTCGAGGACATGGGAGAAATCGGCCCAGCCGAAGATGAGGCAGCCGACGGTGCCGATCACAATGGCCAGCAGGATCGACAGACGCGAGACCATGGCGACTGGGATGCGGCTGAGGATGAGGACGATGGCGAGGGTGGCAACGGTGATGAGGATGTTGCGGATGCTGCCGTAATCGGCGGCCTCGGCGTCTCCGCCCATGGCCCAGCCGGCCGCGACCGGCATGAGCGAGAGGCCGATCGTCGTGATCACCGTGCCGGTGACCACCGGTGGGAAGAACTTCACGATGAGCGCGAAGGCGGGAGCGACGAGGAGGCCGATGGCCGAGGCCACGAGCACCGCGCCGAAGACTTCGGGCAGGCCGTCACCGCCGGCGAGGATCGACGTCATCGTCGCCACGCCGGCGAAGGACACGCCCTGGACCAGCGGGAGCTGCGAACCGAAGAAGGGAACGCCCACCGTCTGCAGGATGGTCGCCAGACCGCCCATGAACAGACAGGAGGCGATGAGCACGCTGATCCCGCCGTCATCGAGTCCGGCGGCCTTGCCGATGATGAGCGGTACGGCGATGATGCCGCCGTACATGGTCAGCACATGCTGCAGACCATAGGCGAACGAGCTGCCGATCGGCAGTCGCTCGTCCTCCGGACGCTGCGTCTTCTTCGTTTCGCGCAGCGCATCGTTCTGTGGTGATTGCTTGGATACCGACATCTATCTCTCCGTTGAGCTCGTCCCCGAGCGACGGCCCCTCACAGACGCCCCAGATGGGTAGTGAGCAGGCTCCACTTCGACCGAGGAATCGGTTTCTGTTTTTCCGACATGCGAAATGCAATTTCCTTATCGCAAAATAGTAGGTGAATCACATTTGGCTTGCAAGCCGGTTTCGTGACTCACCCCACATGTTAGAGTTCAGTCCTGCCGGTGTGCTCGTCAGACGCAATGCATATCTACTGATCGTTCGCTCAGTTGAGTGGTTCGGATCCATCGTACATTTGGACCTTCCGTGCCGACGACTCGAGTCTGTGTCGCAGGTCACCGGGCGGCGGAGCAGCAGACGCCGAAAAACCTGAGCTGGTGGCGTCGGCCCCAGCGCTGTCGTCACTCACCGAAGATCGAACCGGTCACAGGTTCGCGATCAGAAAGGCGACGACATGTCCCAGGCATCCACATCCACCCCGGCCTCGAACAGGCTCTGGCTCAAAGATCCTCTGGCAGTCCACCTCGGTGCCGGGGTCGATCCGGCTGCGGCGGCGCGGGGGATCGTCATCGACCGGGACTCGGGCATCATCGTCGAACTCGTCCCCGCAGGAGGAGAACCGAGCGGCAGCGATGCGACCGGCGGCGATTCGGCCGGCGGCGCGCAGACCGCGCGGGCCGCGCAGGCGATAACCGTCGTCGATGCTTCGGCGCACGTGATCACTCCTGGCCTGGTCAACACGCACCATCACTTCTACCAGACTCTCACCCGCGCGTGGGCGCCCGTGGCGGATATGCCGCTTTTCGGATGGCTGATCAACCTGTACCCGGTCTGGGTGCGTCTGACCCCGAAGGCGCTCGAACTCGCCACGACCGTCGCCATGGCCGAGCTGCTCGAATCCGGGTGCACGACGGCCGCCGACCACCACTACCTGTTCCCGACAGGGATGGACGAGGCCATCGACGTCCAGGTCGAGGTTGTCCGCCGGCTCGGCATGCGGGCGATGCTCACCCGCGGGTCGATGTCGCTGGGGGAGAAGGACGGAGGTCTGCCGCCGCAGCGGACCGTGCAGGACGCCGAGGTGATCCTCGCCGACTCCCGCCGCCTCGTCGAGGCCTACCACGAGCGCGATGAGGGAGCGCAGGTGCAGATCGCCTTCGCCCCGTGCTCCCCGTTCTCCGTGACCACCGAGCTCATGCGGGAGAGCGCTGTCCTGGCCGAGGAACTCGACGTCCGACTCCACACCCACCTGGCCGAGACCATCGATGAGGAGGATTTCTGCCGCGAGCGCTTCGGCCTGCGCACCGTGGACTACCTCGAATCCGTCGGCTGGCTGGGCGATCGTGCCTGGCTGGCCCACGGGGTCCATTTCGACGATGACGAGGTCCGCCGCCTCGGCGAGGCCGGCGTCTCGGTGGCCCACTGCCCGACCTCGAACATGCGCCTGGCCTCGGGCATCGCCCGTGCCGTCGAGCTCGAGGACGCCGGCGTGAACGTGGGCCTCGGCGTCGACGGTTCGGCCTCGAACGACGCCTCGAACATCATTCGGGAGGTCAGGCAGGCCCTCTACATCCAACGCCTGCGCTACGGCGCCGAGGCGGTCACCTGTGCTCGCGTCCTCGACTGGGCGACCAAGGGTTCGGCGGCCGCACTCGGCCGCGACGACATCGGCACCATCGAGGTCGGGCGGCAGGCGGACCTGGCGATGTTCCGCCTCGACGGGCTGTCCTTCTCCGGCTCGCACGATCCGATTCCCGCCCTCGTCCTCTGCGGAGCGGAGAAGGCCGACAGGGTGATGGTCGGCGGCCGGTGGCGGGTCGTCGACGGCCACGCCATCGGCGCGGACGGAGTCGAACTCGACAAGGAGGCCCTCATCGCGGCCCATCAGGAGGAGGCGCGCCGCCTCGTCGCCGGGTGAGGGAGGCCGGTCGCGTGCCGGGGTCTCAGCTCTCCGGCTTCCGGAAGACCTCGCGCATATGGTCGCCGGTGAGGAAGTCGCCGACGCCGATCATCACGAGGCTGAAGACGATCTGCTCGGTGATCATCCATACCGGGTAGAGGCCGGGGATCGCCGCCATGACGAGGGTGATGACGGGGAAGATCTGGGTGAAGAGCCGCAGGCGCTGATAGCCCCAGTAGAAGCCCTTCGTCGCGCGCCAGAAGAAGTAGAACAGGGTCGCGGTCATGCAGAGGACGACGACCGTGCGCATCCACACGGCGAAGGGCACGGGCTCGCCCGCTCGAGCGATGACGAAGGCGTAGACCACGGCACCGAATCCGAGCGCGAGTTCGAACACGAGCAGCCAGGCGATCCACGTGAAGGCCCGCTTCGTCTTCGGCAGCTCGAGGCCGGCGGACGGCACGAGGATGCCGGCCTTGCCGCCTCCCGCGAGACGGTCGATCCTTGAGAACAGCTTCTCCATTGCCATGACTTCAGGCTAGCCCCGGATGCGAGGGCAGACATCAATCGAAAGTCGGGTTCGGACTTCAATCCTGTGGGTCAGGAACTCAGACGTCGATCCTGATGAGGTGGAACTATGAAGAAGATATTCAACGCGGCATTCGCATATATGATCATCGGCGTCCTCGCCGGACTGTTCTACCGGGAGTTCACCAAGGCCAACGACTTCCCGGAGGGGGAGTTCACCCAGCTCGCGGTCGTCCACACGCACCTGCTCACCCTCGGCTTCATCGTCCTCCTCGTCGTCCTGGCGCTGGACAAGGTGTTCGGACTGTCCGGGACCGGACTCTTCTCGTGGTTCTTCATCACCTACAACATCGGCGTCGTCCTCACCGCGGGCATGATGGTCTGGCACGGCTCGCTCACCGTCCTCGGCCAGGAGTCGAATGCCATGATCGCCGGCATCGCGGGTCTCGGCCACATCGCTCTGAGCATCAGTCTCGTCCTGTTCTTCCTCGCCCTGCGCCGGAAGGTCGTGACCGGCCGAGCACATGGCGATGAATCGGCGAGAATGGTGTCATGAGCAGTGTGAGGATCCTCGCCGTCGAGCACGAACACGGAACCGGCCCGGAGCGCTTCGGCACCTGGCTGGCCGAGGCCGGCGCCGAGGTGGAGGTCGTCAGGCCCTATCGGGGCGAGGACCTGGCCGAGAGCTTCGCCGGACTCGAGGGTGACGGAGTGTTCGATGCCCTCATCGTCCTCGGCGGCTCAGCCGGCCCCCTCGACGACATCGACAACCCGTGGTTCCCCGAGGTCAGGGACCTGCTCAGACGTTCAGCGGACGGAGAATTCCCGAGCCTCAACATCTGCCTCGGCGGGGAGCTGCTCGCTGCGGCCGCCGGTGCCGCGATCTCACGCCGGACGCGCCCGCAGATCGGGGTCTACGGGCTGCGGGCCACCTCGGCGGGGGAGCGCGATCCGGTCTTCTCCGCACTCGCGGGCGCAGAGATCCCGGCGGTGCTCTTCCACCAGGAGGAGATGGCGCTTCCGACCGATGCCGCGCTCCTGGTCACGGGTTCGGACGCCCCGGTCCAAGCGTTCCGCCTCGGCGAATTCGCTTGGGGCACTCAGTTCCACCCCGAGACCGACGCCGCTCAGATCGAGCGGTGGCTGGCCTCCGATCCGCTGCGGCTGCCGGAGGGAAAGACCGAGGACTCGATCCGGGCGGAGGTCGCCGCGGCGGATGCAGAGCTGGTGGAGACCAACCGGCGGCTCGCGCACAGCTTCGTGGACTTCCTGCGGACGCGGCGCGGAACCGGGCGCAGCGCTTCCTGATGGAACACAGCGCTTCCTGATGGAACACAGCATTTCCTGACAACGCGATGGCCCGCCTTCTCCCAGCGGTTCGTGCTGGGAGAAGGCGGGCCATATCGGTGCCTGCGCGACGCGGGCGTCGCCGGGCGATCAGGCCTCCTTGAGCTTCTGATCCGTGTTCGTGTAGTTGATCGAATCGGCCGTGGTGCCGACCAATCCCATCGTGACCCTCAGCAGTCCCGGCTCGACGTCGTCCATGGGCGGCGGCGTCTCCGGACCGAGGGTCAGCGACTTCCCGTCCTTCGTCGTCGCCGTGATCGAACCGATGTAGACCGTGACATCGCCCTTGAGCGTCATCGTGTCGGCCTTGGTCACCAGTCCGTGGTCCTCCTCGGGCGGACGCACGGTGAGCGAGAACCCGGTGATCTTGATCTCCTCGGCCTGGATCTTCAGCGTGACGATCGAACCGCCGTCCGCAGTGGGTACGGAGACGAAAGAGATTCCGCTGAGGCCCTTGAACGACAGCGAGTCGGAGCCCATGGCCGCCGGATTCTCCGTGAAGATCGGCGCGTTCTCATCACGCTGAGCGTCCTTCGGGAACTTGCCGTTGGGCTTCTCGGTCGGTTCGTCGCTCGGCTCTTCGGTCCCCAGTCCTCCGGGTTCGGTCGGCTCCGGCGATTCCGGCTCCGTCGGTTCCTCCGAAGGCTCCTCGGACGGCTCATCCGTGGGCCCGGGCGAAGGAGGCTCCGTCGGCTTCGTGGGAACGTCGGGTGAGACCGTCGCCGCGGGTCCGGGGGTGCTGAGAGCCTCGGGCTCGTCGGCCTCGCCGCATCCGGCCGTCGTCGAGCACAGCGGAGACGAATGAGCGGCCGTCGTCGTGGCTGCGCCGAGAGTCGAGGGAACGATGAGGACAGCTGCCGCCAGGAGGGACGCCGTGCGGCGGCTGGGCGCCCTCATGCAGTCTCCTCGTCGCCTGTCGAGTCTCCCCTCCGCTCGGCAGGCGGTGCCTGAGCGTCCGAAGCACCGGTCTTCGGTCCCCGCGGCCCCATCCACGCGACCACGAGGATCGCCCCGATGGTCGACAGCAGCATCCCGAGGACGAACCCGCCGAGGTTGACCCCGATGAGCGAATAGACCGCAAGAACGAGGGCGATGATCCCATAGAAGATATGGTGCGTGGGGCGGAAGATCACGGAGAGGCCGAGTACCGCGAGCGCGATCGGAACGACCGTCGCCTGCAGCCCCTCGATGCCGAACTGGATCTGCATGTTCCCGGTGTCGAGCTGTCCGGAGAAGAAGAGTTCGATTCCTCCGAGCACGACCAGCACTCCGCCGATGAAGGGGCGCTGCCGACGCCAGTGCCGGAAGGCGCGGCGCTTCCCGGGCTCGACGCTGCCGGTCGGTTCGGCGTCGGATTCGGTCATCTCAGCGTCGGTTCCTGTCGGCTCAGCATCGGCTCCTGTCATCTCAGCGTCCGATTCGCGGTGCTTCTTCTGCTCGCTGGCCCGACGGCTTCGCCGCGACAGCGCGAGCAGGCTCGTCTGCTCCACCGTGGCCCCCTGTTCGGCGGTTCCCGCTTCGCCCGTCGCTTGCGCGTTGGCTGCTGCGTCCTTCATCAGAAGCACGACTCGGATCCGTCAGTGAGCTTCAGCGACATGTCCTTGAGGGTGAAGACCGAAGCCGTGGTCGTCCACGAGTCCTGTTCCAGGTCCTTGATCGAAATCGTGTCGGAGTCCTGAGCGAAGTCGCCCTTGGAGCCCTTGGCCTTGGTGTTGACGTCGGAGGCGTCGACGCCGATTCGGATGTTCTTGAACTCCGCGTCGCCCTTGAGCCCCGTCATGCCGATCTGCAGGTCCTTGGCGGAGGCGGGAGTGCCCTTGCCGCCCGCCTTGATGAGAACGCCGACCTTGCCCAAGGGGGTGTCTGTGACGGCCGACTGGCAGAGGTTCTCGAGTGTGGCGTCCTTGATGTTGGCGGTGACGACGGAGTGCTTGCCGCCCTCGGCGTCCTTGGCGATGCCGCTGTACTGGGAGAAGCCGGTCCCCTCGAGCTGCGAGGAGGTGATCTGGAACTGAGTGCCGGACACGGCGAACGAGACCGGCACCGCACCCTGAGCAACTCCGCCCATGAGCCCGGCGGAGACGATGCCGGTGGGAATGGCCACCAGGGCGATGCGCCCGGCATGGGACGAGGTGAGCTTGCGGATGCCGCTGAGCTTCGGGAACTTCATTGATCCTCCTGTGGTGCCGACTGCTGCGTCGACGTAACTGCTGTGACTTATGTTACTCACGGGTGTTACTGGACAGTACCTGCTTCGGCGTTTTCGCGTCAACAGTTTCGCACAACTGAAGCTGTAGTGTTCCGACCCTCCGCAAGTGCTGTGATCGCCTGCGAATGGGGCATAAGGCACCTTGTGACCAGGACCTTCACCGACTCCCACGGCGACTGAGCGGGAGCTGACAAGCCCCTGGGTAATTGTTAGGTTGATCACAGGTGCCGGTCCCGGACCAACCCTCCGGACGAATGGCTATCTTGCGCCTGCTGATATGAATCCCATAACCGAACATCTCGCCCAGACCACCGCCGAGGCGGGCCTCAGAGCCGCCGGCGTCGATGCGGCCATCGAGTCGTTCCTCGGGCCCGCGGCCCAGGCCTTCAGCAACATCGTCTTCTTCGAGCTCCAGATCGGCGAGCTCGGAATCCCTCTCATCGTCGTGTGGCTCATGGCCGCAGCGGTCTTCCTCACCTTCTATCTGCGCTTCCAGCCGCTCACCGGCCTGAAGTACTCGGTCGGAATCATCCGCGGGCGCTTCACCCGCAAGACCGACCCCGGCGAGGTCTCGAGCTTCCAGGCGCTCGCCACCGAGCTCTCGGGCACGGTCGGACTCGGCAACATCGCCGGCGTCGCCGTGGCGATCACGATCGGCGGCCCGGGCGCGGCCCTGTGGATCATCATCTTCGGCTTCTTCGCGATGACCGTGAAGATGGCCGAGGCGACGCTGGGCGTGAAGTATCGGCAGATCAACGCCGACGGCAGCGTCGCCGGCGGCCCGATGTACTACCTGCGCGACGGCCTCGCCGAGATCGGCCGCCCGAAGCTCGGCAGGTTCCTCGCGGTCTTCTACGCTCTGACCACCGTGCTCGGCGTCATCGGCGCCGGCAATCTGTTCCAGGCCAACCAGGCCGCCGCGATCCTCGTCAGTGCCACGGGCGGTGACTCGAGCTTCTTCGCCGACAAGCTCTGGCTCATCGGTGTGGTTATCGCGGCGCTGACCGCGCTGGTCATCCTCGGCGGGATCAAGAAGATCGGCCAGTGGACGTCGAAGCTGACTCCGATGATGGCGGTCCTCTACTTCCTCTCCGTCATCGTCATCCTCGTGATGAACGTCGATCAGATCCCGCACGCCTTCGCACTCATGTTCGCAGGCGCCTTCAGTCCCAGCGGCGTCGCCGGCGGAGCCGTGGGCGTGGCCATCGTCGGCATCCAGCGCGCCCTGTTCTCCAATGCCGCCGGCGTCGGCTCCGCAGGCATGGCGCATGCGGCTTCGAAGACGACGAAGCCCGCGACCGAGGGGTTCGTCGCGATGTGGGAGCCGCTCATCGACTCCGTCATCATCTGCACCCTCACCTCGCTGGCGATCATCACCACAGGCCTCTACGGCGAGAGCACCGAGGACGGCATCGGCCTGACCTCCGAGGCCTTCGCCACCGTCGCGGGCTGGTTCCCGATCCTGCTCACCATCGCCGTCGTCCTCTTCGCGTTCTCGACGATCCTCGCCTACGGCTACTACGGTCAGCAGGCCCTGGGGTATCTGACGGGGAATTCGAAGAAGGCGGACAAGGCGTATCAGATCTTCTGGATCGTCGCAGTGGTCATCGGCGCTTCGATGTCGCTGGACTCGGTCATCGCCTTCTCCGATGCGATCTTCTTCCTCATGGCCTTCCCGAATCTGCTCGGCATCTATTTCCTCTCCCGCATCCTCCGCCTCGAGATCCTGCGCCTGCGCAAGAGGATCGATGTCGGCGTGATGAAGGAGATCACCCCCGCCGAGCTCCAGGTCGGCATGGGCGACCACGAGCCGACCCTGGAGCAGATCAAGGCCGCCGAGGCGGGCCGGAAGCGCAAGCGCGACAAGCTCCGTGAGGTGCGGGATGCGCTGCGGAGGAAGAAGCTGGATCGCGAGAAGGTCGAGGACTGAGCGGCCCTCAGCCGCGCAGACGCTCGAACTCCGCGCGCAGGGCGTGTCGGACGGCGATGATGCTCGGTGTTCGGGCGCTGCCGGTGCGGATCGCTGTCGAGATCCGGCGGCTCGGGGAACCCGGCAGCGGGGTCCTCCGCGGTGCCGGGGCGCCTGTGCTGCCCCGCGCCGCACGCAAGGCCAGGTCCGGGACCAGCGCCGAGGCGAGTCCGAGTGAGACGAGGCGGACGAGGAGGAGGACATCGGAGGATTCGAACTCGACGGCGGGTTCGAAGCCGGCCCGCCGGCACTCCGCCAGCGACCACTGCCGGGCCGGAGCGCCGGGAGCCTCCATCGCCCAGACGTGGTCGGCGCACCGGCCGAGGTCGATGCCTGCGCTCGTTTCCTGCGAGGTGATCAGGCACAGCTCGTCGTCGCCGAGGTGCTCGACCTGGACGCCTTCGGTCCGGACGCCCGGGCGAGCGGGATAGTCCTCGAGGAGGACGAGGTCGAAGTCGCGTGCCAGCAGAGCGGGAACGCCGTCCTCGACCGGGATGTGGGAGGTCTCCACCCGCAGCTCGGGACAGTCGCGGGCCAGAGCCGCCAGGGCGCCGGGAACGATCGTATGCAGCGCCGTCTGGAAGGCCGCGATGCGCACCGTGCCCACGACCTTCCGCCCGGCCGCGGCGATCTCGGCCTCTGCGGCCTCGAGCTCGCCGAGCACCCTCTCGGTGTGGGCGACGAGGATCTTCGCCTGCTCGGTCAGCCGCACACCGCGGCCCACCCGCTCGAGCAGAGGTGCGCCGACCTCCGACTCGAGGGCTTTGAGCTGGTGGGAGACCGAGGACGGGTCATTGCCGAGTGCAGCCGCGGCCGCCGCGAGGCTGCCGCGCACACTGACCTCGCGCAGCAGGCGGAGCCGAGTGAGGCTGAGCATCGTACTCCGATCGTTCAGGCGAACCGACTCATGGTGGAAATTCATGAGTGATGATGACTCTCATACTATCGATCACATGTGTTTCTCGCCCTAGTCTCGATCCGAGGCCATACGGCCGGTGCCGCAGCGGCACGGAAGGATCAGTACGGAGGAGAGGAACTCATGGACGCGGAGACCACCGCCCCGACAGCAGAGCTGAGCATCGACGGAGACCGCCTGTGGGCCGATCTCATGGAGCTCGCGACGATCGGAGCCTATGACGACGAAGCCACGGGGCTCAGAGGCGTCGACCGGCAGTCCCTGACCGATGCGGACAGGGCGGGCCGGCAGCTGCTCATCTCGTGGATGGCCGAGCTCGCACTCGAGGTCACCATCGATGAGATGGGCAGCATCTTCGGCAGGCGGGAAGGCTCCGATCCCGGCCTCGCCCCGGTGCTCATCGGTTCGCACATCGACACGGTCGCCACCGCAGGAGCCTTCGACGGCTGCCTCGGCGTGCTCGGCGGCCTCGCCGTTCTGCGGGCCTTCGACGCGATCGGGCTGCGCACCCGCCGTCCGATCGTCGTGGCGGCCTGGACGGAGGAGGAAGGGGTGCGGTTCGGCACTGACATGCTCGGATCGGCCGTCGCCGCCGGACGGCTGAGCCTCGACCACGCCTACGGACTCACCGATGCCGAGGGGCGCAGTCTCGGCGACGAGCTCGCCCGCATCGGATTCAAGGGTGAGCGCCCCGTGCGCCTCGACCCGCCGCACGCCTATGTCGAATGCCATATCGAACAGGGACCCGTGCTGGCTCAGGAGGATCGGCCGATCGGCATCGTCACCGGCGTCCAGTCGATCTCCTGGCAGAAGGTCACTCTCCACGGCCGCGCCGCCCATGCCGGCACCACGCCCACCGAGCTGCGCGTCGACGCCGGTCTCGCCGCCACACAGATCGTCGTCGAGGCCCGTCGCATGGTCGGCTCCGGAGCCTACGGACGCCTGCGTGCGACCGTCGGACGCATCGAGACCTCCCCGGGCCTGCCGAGCGTCGTCCCGGACCGGGCCGAGATCACCGTCGACCTGCGCAATCCCGATGATGAGGACATGGCCCGCGCCGAAGCGGACCTCGCCGCCTTCATCGAGACCCTGCCCGAGACCCAGCCCGGACTGCGGATCGAGACCGCACGGATGGCCAGGACGAAGGCCGTGCCCTTCAGTGAGGCCGTGCAGGACACCCTCGAGACCGCGGCCAAGGAGCGCGGCCATGACTCGATGCGGATCATGTCCGGAGCCGGACACGATGCACAGGAGATCGCCGCGATCGCCCCGGCCGCCATGGTCTTCGTCCGCGGGCAGCATCAGGGGATCAGCCACAACCCCCGCGAGTACTCCACCCCCGAGGACTGCCGGGCAGGCATCGAGGTCCTCGCCTCGGCCGTGCGGGAGCTCAGCGCCTGAGCGCTGCTCAGCCGGCGAGGGCGGCCCAGTTCTCCCTCGTCAGCGCCACGGCCCGAGCCCGATCCGCGGAGCGGACGGCGGCGATGATGTCGACGTGCTGGTCGGGGGAGGCGGAGCCCCGGACCGAATCGAAGTGCAGATATTCGGTGCGCCGCAGCGTGGCGGTGACGACCTCGAGGTGATCGGGGATGAGCGGATTGCCGCTGCGGGCCAGGGCGGTCTCGTGGAAATCGTCATCGGCGGCGATGGCCGCCTCGGCGTCGCCGGACTCCAGGGCGCGCCGCAGGCGGGCATTCGCGGCTCCCATCTCGGCGGCGGCCTCCTCGTCGAGCCGGTCGAAGGCGAGATCCATCGCCAGCGCATGGAGTTCGGCGGCGATCTGGCGCGCGCTGCGGATGAGCTCGGGGTTCTCGGGAGCGACCCGGGTCATCTTCCCCGGCTGGGCGACGACGAGTCCGGCCTGGGACAGGCGCTGCAGCGCTTCGCGCACAGGAGTGCGCGAGACCTGCAGCCACGCCCCGAGCTCCTGGTCCCGCAGCTGCTCCCCGGGAGCCAGCTGACCGCGGACGATGGCATCGCGGATCGCCCGGTACACGTCATCGCGCAGCAGGGTGCGGTGCGGGACCGGGGCATCAGTCGGAATCGGCACACTCGGCCCCTCTCTTCTCGAATGGTCCCGAAGCCCGGGACGCGGCGTCGAACCCATTGTAGTCCTCACCGGTATGTAATATATTGCATATCGCAGGGAGTGATCCAGAGCATGATTTCGCTCCTGCCCCGGCACCCACATCGTTGAGAACCACCCACATCGTCAAGAGAACAGAGGACCCCATGGCCATCACGGACTTCGAGCGCTACCCACTCACCTTCGGACCCAGCCCCGTGCACGAACTCAAGCGACTGGGCGACCACCTCGGCGGGGCCCGGGTCTGGGCCAAGCGCGAGGACGTCAACTCCGGTCTCGCCTTCGGCGGAAACAAGACGCGCAAACTCGAGTACATCGTTCCGGACATCCTCGCCTCGGGGGCGGACACGCTCGTCTCGATCGGCGGCTACCAGTCCAACCACACCCGGCAGGTCGCGGCCGTGGCGGCTCACCTCGGGCTCAAGGCCCGCCTCGTGCAGGAGCGCTGGGTCGATTGGGAGGACCCGGGCAACGACAAGGTCGGCAACATCGAGCTCTCGCGCATCATGGGCGCCGATGTCCGCCTCGACTCGGCGGGATTCGACATCGGCATCCGCTCGAGCTGGGAGAACGCCTTGGCCGAGGTCGAGGAAGCCGGAGGCAAGCCGTACCCGATCCCGGCCGGAGCCTCGGAGCACAGGTTCGGCGGCCTCGGCTTCGCGAACTGGGCCTATGAGGTCGCCGACCAGGAGAAGGAGCTCGGCGTCTTCTTCGACACCATCGTCGTGTGCACGGTGACGGGTTCGACCCATGCGGGCATGATCGCCGGCTTCGCCGCACTCGAGGCGGCCGGGGGCCCCAAGCGCAAGGTCATCGGCATCGACGCCTCCGCGACGATCGACAAGACCCGCGACCAGGTCAAGCGGATCGCGAACACCACGGCCGAACTCATCGGACTCGGCCGCGAGATCACCGACGCCGACGTCGACATCCGCTCGGGCTGGGAGGGCCCGGCCTACGGCCTCCCGGATGAGTCGACGGTGAACGCCATCCGCACCACCGCACAGATCGAGGGCGTCATCCTCGACCCCGTCTACGAGGGCAAATCGATGGCCGGTCTGCTCGACCTCGTCGGCGACGGCACGATCGACAAGGACTCCACGGTCCTCTACGCCCACCTCGGCGGACAGCTCGCGCTCAACGCCTACTCCTCGATCTTCTGAGAGCAGGGACCGATGACGATCAACACCGAGCCCACCGAGGATGAGGAGCTCCATCAGTTCGAGACGTCGACCCAGGTCAGCCCGCCCGGACGGAACGATCGTCCGCTGCGGGCATCGGCCTCGGGGACGGACGAGGTCCTCGACGAGATCGCGCAGCGGGTGCTGTGGCTGGCGACGTCGATCATCGATCGGGCCAACCGCGGCCGGACGAACCCCGACGGGGTCAAGGTCGGCGGGCACCAGTCCTCGTCGGCGTCGATGACCGGCATCATGACCGCGCTGTGGTTCACGGCTCTGCGCTCGCACGATCGCGTCTCGGTCAAGCCGCACGCCTCGCCGGTGCTCCACGCGATCAACTACCTCCTCGGCGACCTCGAGGTCGGCCACCTCGATACGCTGCGCTCGCGCGGCGGGCTCCAGCCCTACCCGTCGCGGACGAAGGACCCGGACACCGTGGACTTCTCCACCGGATCCGTGGGCATCGGCGCGACCGCACCGATCTGGGCCGCGCTGTCCCACCGCTACGTCTCCGATCGCTTCCCCGAGACACCCGAGGCCGGGCGCTTCTACTCCCTGCTCGGGGATGCGGAGATGGACGAGGGGGCCGTGTGGGAGGCGATCATCGATCCCGAGGTGCGCACGCTCGGAGAGATCGTGTGGATCGTCGACCTCAACCGGCAGTCGCTCGACCGGGTCATCCCCGATGTGCAGATCAAGCGGCTCCAGGGCATGTTCGACGCCGCCGGGTGGCAGGTGCTCACCTGCCCGTGGGGCCGCCGACTCGAGGCCGTGTTCGCCGCCCCGGGCGGACAGGCGCTCGAGGACCGGCTCGTCTCGATGCCCAACCCCGAGTACCAGCGGCTGCTGCGCGCTCATCCGAGCGAGGTCCACGACCGCCTGCTCGCCGGCCTGTCCGAGGGAGAGGCCTCTGCCCTGCGGACCGTCATCGACGACTTCGACGCCGATGGTCTCGCCACCCTCATCCGCGACCTCGGCGGCCACGACCTCGGCCAGCTCATCTCGACCTTCGAGGCCATCGACGACTCGCGGCCGAGCGTCGTCTTCGCCTATACGATCAAGGGCAAGGGACTGGCCACCGAGGGGCATCCGGGCAACCATGCCGCGCAGCTGACCGAAGCGCAGATGCGCGACCTGGCGGCCGCCTCGGGGATGGAACTCGAGAACCCCTGGGTCGGCTTCGACCCCGACAGCGCCGCCGGGACGCTGTGCGCCGAGACCGCGCAGCGCCTGCGGCGCGAGGACTTCGAGACCCACGCCGTCGCCGAGGTGCCCGCCGAGCTCGGCTTCACCCCGAAGTCAGTGATCTCCACCCAGGCGGCGCTGGGCCGGTTCCTCTCCGACCTCAAACACGTCGCCCCCGAGGTGGCCCACCGGGTCGTCACCGTCTCCCCGGACGTCGCGACGTCGACCAACCTCGGCGGGTGGATCAACAAGACCGGGATCTGGTCTCCGGCCGGGCGCGAGGACTGGTTCTCCGACGATCGGGAGCGGGTGCTGCGCTGGCAGGAGGGCGCGGGCGGACAGCACATCGAACTCGGCATCGCCGAGGTCAACCTCGTCTCCCTGGCTGGGGAGCTCGGTACGACGGGGTCGCGCTGGGGACAGCCGCTGCTGCCGATCGCGACGATCTACGATCCGTTCATCAACCGCGCGCTCGAGCCCTGGACCTTCGGCCTCTATGCGGGCGGGCGCTCGATCATGGTCGGCACGCCCTCCGGAGTGACGCTGGCTCCCGAGGGAGGGGCGCACCAGTCCTTCAACACGCCCTCGGTGACCCTCGAGATCCCGGGACTGACGAGCTGGGAGCCGGCCTTCGCGCAGGACCTCGAATGGACCCTGCTCGAAGCGCTGCGCGAACTCGCCGATCCGGACGGCGATTCCGCATACTTCCGGCTGACGACGCGACCGGTGAGGCAGGAGCTCGCGGCGGTGCCCGAGGATGCGCTGCTGCGATCCCGGCGCCGGGAGCAGGTCATCGCCGGCGGCTACCGGCTCAGCGGGCATCCGGCCGCCGAAGACGAGGTCACGCTCGTCGGCGCGGGGGCGATCATGACCGAGGTCATCGAGGCCGCGGCGCGGCTCGAGGCCTTCGGGGTGCGCGCGGGGATCGTGTGCCTGAGCTCGCCGTCGAAGATCTTCCGGGCCGTCCAGGAGCGGTCGAAGGTGAGTGCGAGCAGCCGCTCGGCGATCGCCGAGGAGCTGCTGCCGGCCGCGCATCCGGCCCCGCTGGTGACCGTGCTCGACGGGCACCCGCACACCCTGGCGTTCCTCGCCGGGGTCCGTGGGGACCGCACCCGCAACCTCGGGGTCAGCGATTTCGGTCAGGCCTCCTCGGTGAGTGAGGCCTATGCGATTCACGGGATCGATGCGGCCTCGATCGTCGGCAATGCGCTCGACCTCGTGGGCCGCTGAGCATGCTCCCCCGGTGGTGCTGGGGGATTTCGGACGACAGACGCAGTATGTACCGGGTCCTCTCAGCATATTCATGGGGTACAGTCAGAAAACGTTCCGAACAATGATCTGAGTCACGTCGTGCGCCGGCGTTGGAAAGTGAAGTGACGACATGGATGCGGTCGCCGAGTTCTTCGATACGATCAGCGGATTCGTCTGGGGTCCGTTCCTGCTCATCCCCCTGCTGCTGGGCACGGGCCTCTATCTGACGATCCGCCTCGGCGGTCTGCAGTTCACCAAGCTGCTGCCGGCGCTGAACCTCGGCATCCTCAAACGCAAGGACGCCGGTTCCGAGGGTGACATCTCGCAGTTCCAGGCTCTGACGACGGCGTTGGCGGCGACGGTCGGCACCGGCAACATCGTCGGTGTGGCCACCGCGATCGGCATCGGCGGGCCCGGTGCGCTGTTCTGGATGTGGATGACCGGTCTGCTCGGCATGGTCACGAAGTACGCCGAGGGATTCCTCGCCGTGCGCTTCCGCGGCACCGACGACGCCGGTGAGAAGTCCGGCGGCCCGCAGTACTACCTCGAGCGGGGGATCAAGGGACCCTTCGGCAAGGTCCTGGGCCTGATGTTCGCGATCTTCGCGGTCCTCGCCTGCTTCGGCATCGGCAATATGACGCAGGGCAACTCGATCGCGGCGAATGTGGAGTCGAGCTGGTCGATCCCCGCCTGGGTCACCGGCGCGGTGCTCACGGTGCTCACCCTCATCGTGCTCGTCGGCGGCATCAAATCCATCGGTCGGGTCACGGCCGGCCTGGTGCCGATCATGATCGTCTTCTACGTCCTCGGCGCGATCTACATCCTCATCGCGAACATCGGCGCCCTGCCGGCGGCCTTCGCGCAGATCTTCACCGAAGCCTTCACCGGCACCTCGGCGGTGGGCGGGTTCGCGGGCTCGGCGATCATCGTCGTCGTCCAGATGGGCGTCGCCCGCGGCCTGTTCTCGAACGAATCGGGTCTCGGCTCGGCTCCGATCGCGGCGGCCGCCGCGAAGACCTCGCATCCGGTCCGCCAGGGGCTCGTGTCGATGACGCAGACCTTCATCGACACGATCATCGTCGTCAGCTTCACGGGTCTGACGATCATCGCCACCGGCACCTGGGACGAGATCGACCCGGAGACCGGAGAGCAGATCAGTGCGGCCCTGATGACCGGTGAGGCCTTCTCCCACGGCCTGCCGGGGCACTGGGGCCACTGGGTCGTGACCCTCGGCATCGTCCTCTTCGCCTTCTCCACCCTGCTCGGCTGGTCGTACTACGGCGACCGCAACGTCGAACGCCTCGTCGGCCGTCGCGGCGTGCTGCCGTTCCGGATCTTCTTCTCCCTCGTCGTGTTCGTCGGCTGCACCACCGAGCTCGAACCGATCTGGAACTTCTCGGACGTGATGAACGGCCTCATGGCCCTGCCGAACCTGCTCGGCATCCTCATCCTCTCGGGGCTGATCGCCCGGGAGACGAAGCACTATCTCAAGCACGATCCGCAGCTGCGGGCGGAAAAGGACACGATCGAGTCGTTCATGGTCGACCAGCCCGGCTGGGCAGAATGGAAGGCAGGCGACGAGATAGGCTCTTCGCGCCGCTTCGACTGAGCGCTCCGGCAGAGTCACCTGTGCGGATTCCGTCGGATGTGCTTCGGAATCCGCACAGCTTCGGTGTGGCCGGCGATCGCCGCTCCGTACTGATGATTCCCCCGGGTTCCGGCACTTGTTGCACACGTCACGTGTTGATAGCGTGTGATGCAGGCATACGCAATCCGTCGATTGAGGCGGTGATCAGGTGTGCAATTGCTTAACCGGCGCCAACAGGTGCCCGAGTCGAAGGAGTCTGGAATGAGCAACGTAGGCAGTGCTGCAGGCGGTTACCGCGTCGAGAACCCGGCCACGGGCGAAATCGTCGAGAAGTTCGACAACGCCACCGACGCGCAGATCGAGGAGGTCCTCGAGGCCGCTCACCAGGGCTTCCTGAGCTGGCGCGAGAAGACCATCGAAGAGCGCGCGGCCGTCGTCAACAAGGTCGCCTCCCTCTTCGGCGAGCACAAGGAAGAGCTCGCGAAGATCATCGCCGAGGAGATGGGCAAGCCCGTCGCCGAGGGCATCGAGGAAGCGGAATTCTGCGAGGAGATCTTCAACTACTACGCCGACAACGGACCGGAGTTCGCCGCCGACGAGCCCATCAAGTCGATGTCGGGCGGCAAGGCATTCATCCAGCGCCGTCCCGTCGGTGCGCTGCTGGGCATCATGCCGTGGAACTTCCCCTACTACCAGGTCGCACGCTTCGCCGCACCGAACCTCGTCCTCGGCAACACGATCATCCTCAAGCACGCCGAGATCTGCCCCCGCTCCTCGGCGAAGATCGCCGAACTCATGAAGGAAGCCGGAATTCCCGAGGGCGTGTACAACAACGTCTACGCCACGCATGAGCAGATCGAGACCATCATCGCCGATGACCGGATCGAGGGCGTCTCGCTCACCGGCTCCGAGCGTGCGGGCTCGGCCGTGGCCGCCACCGCCGGCAAGAACCTCAAGAAGGCCGTGCTCGAGCTCGGCGGCTCCGATCCCTACATCGTCCTCGACACGGAGAACATGGACGAGGCCGTCGACACCGCATGGGGCACCCGCCTGTACAACACCGGCCAGGTCTGCAATGCCAACAAGCGCATGATCGTCATGGACGACATCTACGACGACTTCGTGTCCGGACTGACCAAGCGCGCCCAGGAATGGGAGAAGGGCACCCCCGCCGAGGCGGGCGACGGCAAGTACTCGCCGCTGTCCTCTCGCGGGGCGGCCGAGAACCTGCGCAAGCAGCTCGACCGCGCGGTCGAGCAGGGTGCGACCCTCGTCGGCGGCGAACTGGCCTCCGACGGCTCGGCCTACGTCTCGCCGGCGGTGCTGACCGGAGTCACCTCGGAGATGGACGCCTACCGCGAGGAGCTCTTCGGTCCCGTCGCCACCGTGTACAAGGTGACCAGCGACGACGAAGCGCTCAAGCTCGCCAATGACACGCGCTTCGGCCTCGGCGGCGCCGTGTTCGCCAAGGATCAGGACCGGGCCGCGAAGCTCGCGCAGCGCCTCGACGTCGGTATGTCCAACGTCAACACCCCTGCGGGTGAGGGTGCGGAGATTCCGTTCGGCGGCACCAAGCGTTCGGGCTTCGGCCGCGAACTCGGCCCCTACGGCATGGACGAGTTCGTCAACAAGCGCATGTACTACGTGGCTGACTGATTCGGCCGCCTGGCTTTCGCTCGGCTTTCGCTTAGCTTTTGCCCGGCTTTCGCCGAGACAACTGTGGAGCGTCGAGGCAACGGTGTGCGCACCGTTGTTTCGGCGCTCCACCGTCGTTTGGACGCTCTTGACAGATGCCACTCCTTGGCAGACACAGACCCCGGGCGGTTGCCGCTCAATCGCCTTCTGACCTCGCATTATAGGAATACTCGATAGGCATATCAGCCTTTCGGGGCTTCTTCCCGGCGACGATCGAGCCAAGACTGAGAACTGCAGGAACTTCGAGTTCGATCTCGGGCTCCGGTGCGCTGGCCACGCCACCGGCCGGAGCCGCAACGTGAAGGAGCAGTTATGAGCCAGACGTCGTTTTCCGTCAACGATCGCGAGTACACACCGGGGCCCGACCCCGTGGTCGTGATCTGCATCGACGGCAGCGAACCGGCATATCACGAGTTGGCCATCGAGCACGGCAGGATGCCCTGGCTGAAGAAGATGCTCGAGACCACCGGACGGTCATGGGATGCCCACTGCGCGATCCCGACGCTGACGAATCCGAACAATATGTCGATCGCAACAGGCTGGCCCCCGGCCGTGCACGGGATCTGCGGCAACTACATCCTCGACCCTGCGACGGGCGAGGAGGTGCTGATGAACGACCCCAAGTACCTGCGTGCCCCGACAGTATTCGCCGCCGCCGTCGATGCCGGGCTCGATGTCGCCGTCGTCACCGCCAAGGACAAGCTGCGGGCCCTGCTGGCCAGTGGGGTCACCGAGCCCGGACTCGACCCTGCAGGATCCGGAGAGATGGTCAGCCCACGGCGGACGGGCATCTGCTTCTCCGCGCAGAAGGCCGACACCGCGACGAAGGAGGCCAATGGAATCGACGGCGTCCTCGATTACGTCGGCATGCCGCTGCCGGATGTCTATTCGGCCGAACTGAGCGAATTCGTCCTCGCCGCCGGTGTCCGGCTCCTTGCCGATCGCCGTCCGGACATCATGTACCTCACGCTGACCGACTACATCCAGCACAAGAACGCTCCTGGCACCGATGTCGCCGACGACTTCTATGCGATGCTCGACTCCTACGCCGCACAGCTGGACGAACTCGGTGCCGTCGTCGCCATCACCGCCGACCATGGCATGAGTCCCAAGCACAAGGACGACGGAACGCCACGGGTCGTCTACCTCGAGAGCGAAGTCGACTCCATTCTGGGAATCGGCGCGGGGGAGACCGGAAGCCGTGTCATCCTTCCCATCACGGATCCCTACACCGTCCATCACGGTGCGCTGGGCTCCTTCGCCAATGTCTATCTTCCCGAAGGAGCTGACCGGGAGAAGGTCATCGCGGGGCTGGCCGACAAGGAAGGGCTGACAGCGATCCTGCGTTCGGAGGATGCAGCCGAGCTCTACTCGATGCCACTGGACCGGATGGGGGACATCACGGTTCTGTCCGATAAGTTCTCGGCAATCGGCAGATACCCGGAATGGCACGATCTGAAGAACCTCGACGTGCCGCTGCGGTCCCACGGCGGCCTCGGGGAGCTCGACATTCCGTTCCTCATCAACCGCGCAGTCCCCACCCCCGAGGAGACGAAGAGCCGAGGTCCGAACGGTGAGGAGGCCGCACTGCACAACTACGACGCCTTCTGGATCGCGACCACACACGTGAGCGCACACGCGCCCGTGGCCAGCGCGGCCGCCACCGGAGCCTGATCGGACACACCCTCGAGCAATCTCCGCGCATCCCCATACGCACTCAGGAAACGACAGGCATCAGGAGATCGCAATGGCGCGAATGACCAATGATCCACAGAATCTGACCCAAGAGACCACCGACGTGCTACCGCCGGAATCGCCGGCCCCGGCAGGAGCGACCACGAACCGGCAGGTGCTGCTGAAATGGCAGATCCGCATATTCGCCCTCAGCTGGCTCGCCTATGCGGCCTACTACTTCCCTCGCAATGCGATCTCCGCTGCCAAGGTGGGCATCCTCGACGACGGAGTGATCAGCCGGGCGGGCCTCGGCTACCTCGATTCCGCCTATTTGACGGCCTATGCCGTCGGCCAGTTCATCTGGGGGGGGTGCCCCTATATTTATTCATAGGCCCTGAACGGGGTCTGGTCGCTGGTCCTGGTATGGCTGATTTGCCCTGTCATTGATGATCCGGGGGGTGTTGCCGCCAGGAATCCAGGACGCGCGTTGACTGCTGATAGGGGCTCGGCCCAACAGTGTTGAGGTCTCGTCGTAACGTGGGTGCCAGCATCGGGTGTCATGACATACCTGCGACCACAGAACTGATGGTCGAGGAGGACTGTCATGAACACCGAATACGACGTCTGGTTAGGACTCGACGTTGGCAAAACATCTCATCACGGATGCGGGCTGGGGTCCTCAGGCGAGCGAGTCTATGATCACGAACTCCCGCAGGATGAAGCTGCGCTTCGTCACGTAATCACGACTCTGCAAGACGATCACGGTCGAGTGCTCGTCATCGTTGATCAGCCCAACACGATTGGGGCGCTTCCTGTCGCGGTTGCCCGGGATTGTGGAGCCGATATCGCTTATCTGCCGGGGTTGGCGATGCGCAAAGCTGCTGACTTGTATCCGGGTCAGGCGAAGACCGATGCCAGGGATGCGTTCATCATTGCCGACACCGCGCGTACGATGCCGCATACTCTGAGGTCCGTGGATCGGGAGTCCGATGTCCTGGCTAATCTCAAGGTCCTGGCCGGCACGGATGAAGACCTCGCGCATGACATCACCAGGGCGATCAACCGGTTGAGGTCGTTGTTGCTCCAGACCCATCCCGCGCTGGAACGCGTCTTCAAGGGTACTGTCCTGACCAGGTCGATTGTGTTGGATTTACTGATCAGGTACCGCGGGCCGGCCGGTCTGCGTACTGCTGGTAAGTCGGGGGTGAAGCGGTGGGCGAAGAACCATACCCGCAAGGATCCATCGGCCTTGATTGATGCGATCTTCGACGCTCTGGCCGAACAAACGGTGACCGTGCCCGGGAGTGAGGCGTCGGAGTCGGTGGTGCCGCGTCATGCTGCCAGGATCAAGGCGTTGAAAGCTGAGCGTAAAGAGATCGAAGTAGAAGCTGAGGAGTTGGCGGATTCGCTCCCTCTTCTTCAGGTCTTAACGTCCATGCCGGGAGTCGGCGTTAAGACCGCATCCCAGATCCTCCTGGCAGCCGGTGATTTCTCTGCGTTCAAGACTGCTGGCCATTTGGCCGCGTATGCCGGTATTGCTCCGGTGACGCGGCGGTCGGGGACATCGATTCGGGGTGAGTTCCCGTCGCGGGCGGGCAACAAACGGTTAAAGAACGCCCTGTTCCACTCAGCGTGGGTGGCGTCGTGTCATGACCCATTATCGAAGGCGTATTACGACCGGAAACGGGCGGAGGGCAAGCGGCATAATGCTGCGGTGATGTGTCTGGCTCGTCGCCGGCTCAACGTCCTGTTCGCGATGGTCAAGACCGGGGCCTTCTACGAGGCGAAGACCCCAGCTGCTGCTTGACAATGAATGTAACGGGCCATGGCGGAGAGGTACGGCCAACGCGTGGTCGTCACCGGCGGCATGTTCTTCGCCGCCGTCGCCGCGCTGGTCATGGGCATCATCCCGGCGCTCTGGCTGTTCATGCCTCTGATGATCGTTCAGGGTCTCGCCCAATCGACAGGCTGGTCGTCGCTGTGCAAGAACATCGCCTCGTTCTTCACCGTCGGCAAACGCGGTCGCGCAATGGGCTTCTTCTCCACGAGCTACGCCTTCGGCGGCCTCATCGCGGTCCCCTTCATGGGATGGGTCGCCTATACGGTCTTCGAATCCTGGCGGTGGGCGTTCTTCTCCGGGGCCGCCGTGATGTTCGTCGCGCTCATTCTCTTCCTCATCTTCCAGAGGAACAGACCCGAAGAGGTGGGGCTTCCCGGAATCGACGAGGATCAGTGCCGCTTCGACGAGAAGTACCGTCATCGTCCCTCCGGCACAAGGGCACCGGTGCCGGTGGTCAAGGTTCCCGCGGAGAAATTCCGCTTCCGCGATCTGCTGGCGGCGGCACGGCATGATTCGATGGTGCTGCGTCTGGGCATCGTCTACTTCATGATCAAACCCGCTCGCTACGCCATCCTCCTCTGGGGGCCGGTCATGGTCGTCGATGCGATGCCCGGTGTCGACAAGATCACCGCGATCATGGTGCCTGTGACATTCGGCCTCGCCGGGGTCGTCGCCCCTATCGCCATCGGCTGGCTCTCGGACACGATCTTCAAAGCCAGGCGCGTCCCGCCGAGCGTGATCAGCCTCCTCAGCCTCGTAGTCGCTCTGGCCCTGTGGCAGCCGGCCACCTCCCTGGGATCGATCACGGTGATCGCAATCCTCCTCGGCGTGGTCGGGCTCACCGCCTATGCGGCCGACGCGATGATGTCCGGCATCGCCGCAGTCGACTTCGGTACGAGCAAGTACGCTGCCGGAGCCACCGGTTTCATCAACGGCTGCGGCTCGATCGGCGCGATCCTCGGGGGTCTTCTGCCCGGTCTCATCCCCGGCGCGGCAGTCTTCTACATCTTCGCCGGCACCGCACTCATCGCCGCAATCATCCTCATCCCGTCCTGGAACAAGCGTCCCGCAACCACTTGATTGAGAAAGGCCTCACAATGACAACACTGACTGATGACAGTCGACTCACTGTTCCCACCGACCTCTCGCTCCCGCCGCACGTGGGCAGGAACTGCATCGCAGGCGAATGGGTCGAGGCGCGAAGCGGTCGGACCTTCTCCGATGCCAATCCCGCCCATCCGGACCAGATCATCGCCGAGGTGGCCGATTCCGGAGCCGATGACGCGGCAGCGGCCATCGCGGCGGCAGGTCGGGCCGCTCCCGAGTGGGAGGCGCTCGGCAGCATCGAACGCGGAAAGATCCTCTTCCGTGCCGCCGAGGTGATGGAGCGCAGAACGGAGGAGCTCGCGAGAGTCATCACTGCCGAACAGGGCAAGAAGCTCACCGAGGCCCGGTCCGAGGTCGGCCGGGCGATCGAGATCCTGCGCTTCATCGCCGGAGAGGGGCGCAGACTCTCCGGATCGACGCTGCCCGCTGACGAGCCGCGTTCGATGGCACTGACCTGGCACCGCCCGCTCGGCGTCGTCGCATTGATCACCCCATGGAACTTCCCGCTGGCGATTCCCGTGTGGAAGGCGGCTCCGGCGCTGCTCTCGGGCTGCACCGCGGTGATCAAACCATCTCCATTGGCACCACTGAGCACGGCGATCATGGTCGACATCCTCAATGAGGCTGGGGTCGCGCCCGGGGCGATCAACCTCGTGCAGGGCGATCGGGAACCGGGCGAGGAGCTGAGCTCCAATCCCGAGGTCAGGGGCATCTCCTTCACGGGTTCGCTCCCTGTGGGCCGGAGCATCCAGCAGGCGGCGGCACCCCGATTGGCGAGGACTCAGCTCGAGCTCGGGGGAAAGAACGCCGTCATCGTCCTCGCGGATGCCGATCTCGATGCGGCAGCCGACGCGATCGTGCACGGTGCCTTCGGCCAAGCGGGGCAGCGGTGCAGCGCGACGAGCAGAGTCGTCGTCGAATCTGCCGTGAGAGAGGATCTCGTGAGCAGGATCGTCGATCGAGTGTCCGATATGGTGCTCGGTGATCCGTTCGACGCGCAGACCGATCTCGGTCCGGTCGTCGACTCGAGCCGCCTCGACGCGTGTATCAGGGGAGTCGAAGGGGCACTTGCCGTCGGGGCCAGGGTGCGCGTCGGCGGACATGCCGTTGCGGATTCGGCGAATCCCCACGGCGGTCACTATATGGAACCGACCGTGCTCAGCGAGGTGCCGGCGGATTCGGAGATCGCGACGGAAGAGGTCTTCGGGCCGGTTCTGTCTGTCATCGATGCCGAGGACTTCGATGATGCGATGGCGATTTCGAACTCGGTTCGCTACGGCATGTCGGGAACGATCTTCACCGAGAACCGCGCGCACATCTTCGATGCGCTCGAACGCTTCGAAGCGGGGATGCTGCACGTCAATCGCCCCGGGGTCGGCGCCTGGCCCCATCTGCCGCATATGGGTGCGAAGCTCTCGCAGTACGGTGCGCCGGAGTGTTCGGCCGACACCTGGGAGTTCTACACTGAGCTGAGATCGGCATGCATATCGTTCTGAGGACGGCGGCTCCCTCCAAGACGGTCCTCGGGCACAATGGCGATCGTGGCTATCGATCTCAACGTCCTCAGTCTGCGGATCTTCCTCTCCGTCGTGGAGACCGGATCGCTGTCGAAGACGGCGCGCAGCCTCTTCATCTCACAGCCCTCGGTGTCCTCGCACATCCGGAATCTCGAACGCTCTCTCGACGTCCGACTCCTGGAGCGGGGCCCGCAGGGTGCGGATGTCACCGAGGCGGGGCGGCTCTTCGCTCATCGGGCTCGGGAGCTCATGCAGACGCTGTCGGGAATCAACGACGAGATGGCGGCGGTCAAGGGGTCGATGGACCGACGGCTCTCGGTTGCCGGAACGACGACTCTCGGCTCGCATCTGCTTCCTCGGGTGATCGGAGACTTCCTGGGCCGCGAACGCGAAGCGCAGACCGAGCTGCTCGTGGGAAATTCGGAACAGGTTCTCGAGTGGATCATCGAGGGGCAGACGGGTTTGGGACTGACTTTCGGAGATGTCGACGTCGAAGAGATCGACGTGACGCCTCTGCTGTCGGAACGGCTGCGGATCGTCGTCAGTCCCGATCACCCTCTGGCGGGACGACAGATCGAACCACAGGAACTGGCGAAGAGCCGTTTCCTCGTCCGCGAGCATGGTTCGTCGACTCGGGAAGGCCAGGAGCGCGCGCTCGCGGCCTGGGGAATCGCCGACGCTCCCCGCTGCACGATCTGGACGGCGGAAGCCGCCAAGGAAGGGGTGTGGGCGGGCCTCGGAATCACACTGATCTCCGAGCACGTGGTCGGACGGGAGCTGCACAACGGCAGCCTCGCAGAGGTCCATGTCTTCCCCCGCCCAGAGCCCCGAGAGGTCTATCTGCTCAGCGCCAGGGGATTCGTCCACAGCAGGCTGGAACTCGAGTTCCGCCGACATCTGAAAGTACTCGACGGCTGGCCGTCCTGAACTGCCGGGCACGGAAGCCGCGGATCCGCATCAGTGAGGATGCGGAGCGAGAAAGGAAGCCATGACCACCATCGCCGATACCACCAGCGTGAACTCCACCCGTGCCCAGGCCGCGGCCACTGACCTCCTCGTGGTCGGTGCGGGCGTCGTCGGTCTCGCCCACGCTTACGAGGCACTCCGTCGCGGCCTGAGCGTGCGCGTGATCGAACGTGATCACCGAGCCAACGGAGCGTCGATCCGCAATTTCGGCCATTGCTGCATCACCGGGCAGGGAAACGACATCATCGATATGTCCTACGCTTCGCGCAGCGGGTGGCTCGACTGCGCCGCGGACGTGGGGTTCTGGGCACCGGAGGCCGGGGCCGTCGTCGTCGCGCGCAGTCCCGAAGAGATGGCTGTCGTCGAACAGTTCCGTGATGAACGCGGCACGGAGGCTGTTGAGATGCTCACCGGAGAGGCCGTCGCCTCCCGCCTGGGCCGGGCCAGCGGACCGGAATTCCTCGGCGGGGCGTTCCTCCCTGCTGATCTGCGCGTCGATCCCCGGACAGCGGTGGGATCGATCGCAGAGTGGATCGCAGCCCAGCCCCGGGCCGATGTCCGCTTCGGGGTCACGGTCGGGGCCATCAGCGACGGTCGTGTGCACACGACGGCGGGAGACTTCGACGCGGAGAAGATCGTCGTCTGCGTCGGCCACGACCTCGACTATCTCTACCCCGAGGTGGCCGGTCGTTACGAGGTGACGCGCTGCTCGCTGCAGATGGCGATGGCGCCATCTCCGCAGACATTCACCACCGCTGCAGCAGTGCTGACCGGAACCTCCCTGACCCGGTACGACGGTTTCACGGCGATGCCGGGCCACGAACAGCTCACCGAAGCGCTGAGCCGGACGAGTCCCGAGCTGCTCGAGCTCGGAGCGAACATCATGTTCACTCTCCGTCCGGACGGCACGGTGCTCCTCGGCGACAGCCACAGCTACGACATCACAATGCCGCCGTTCCAGGAGGAATGGATCACTGACAGGATCATCGAGGAGATCTCAGGGATCCTCGGTGCTCGCCTGCACCTGCAGCAGAGGTGGCAGGGAGTGTATGCCTCGAGTCCGCAGACCTCGCTGCTCATGGAAGACATCGACGAACACACGCGGGCAGTATCCGTGACTTCCGGCATCGGCATGACGATGAGCTTCGGGATCGCCTCTCGGACTTTCGAATCATGGGGCGTCGACAGGGTCTCAGCGACGGTCTGAGCTCGGGCGACGAGGTCGGTCTGTGAGGGAGGAGTCAGGTCTCGTCCATGCGCTTCACCTCGGCCGGGAGTGAGGGGAGCGGCCCGATCCCAGGGTCGCGAGCACCTCTGTCGGACTGAGTCCGGAGTCGCTGAACCAGCGATGCGCCGCCTTCTCGGCAAGACCTTCGGCCTGGTCGATGAGGGCCCGGCCGCTGGCGGTGAGGACGAACTCGCCGGACTCCGCGCGCGAGAGCCAGCCGAGCTTGACCAGCGGGAGGCTGGAGCGCACGGCATGCGACCGGGGCTCGCCCATCGCCTCGGCGAGGTTCTCCCGGTTCAAACCCTGCGGCTGGACACCGATGAGGCGCAGTCGGCGGAGGTCGTCCAGGCTGAGCCCCACGCGCGAGAGTGCAGTGCCGATCGCGGTGTCAAGAGAACTCTTCGCCCGGGCCAGAGCCAGTGCGGCCTCGAGGTTCGGTGCGGCGCCGGAGTCGGCGTCAGGGCCGGAGCCGACGGTCGTGTCGCGGTTCATGAGCGTGTCCTCGGACGCACCTTGACCTCTTCGACGCAGACTGCCGAGACGTTCATGGTCCTGCCGCCGAGACCGCGTGAGGCCAGGTCGGCAGCGGAGAGCTCCTCGGCTCGGATGCTCGCCAGAGTCTCGGCATCGTCGCGGTCCGCCTCGTCGCTGGTGATGAGGAATCGATGCTGATAGTTCACGAGTTCGGGCGTGTAGAGGAACGTCCCCTCGGGGGAGAAGCGCGCGGAGAGCATGTCGTGCTCGTCCTGTGCCGCGCGGAGGCTGCGGCGCTGTTCCGCGTCGAGTCCGGTGAAGCGGCCGCGAACGGTGATGCGGAAATTCCAAGTCATTGTGGGGCCTCCTCGGCTCGGGTGGCATGGTCGAACAGGGCGATGATCTCGCTCGCCTCGATGCTGGGGTGGGTCGGCACCGCCGCGTCGAGGACGGAGCGCAGCGACAGAGCCATCGTGGCGGGATCGAAGCTGCGCATTTCGCCTCGGCGCTGGCCGTCCTCGAAGAGCGCCACGAGATCGGCGATGGAATCGGCGGAACGCTGGCCGTAGGACTGCGCCGCTGCAGCGGGCCGGCTGAGGTAGCCCACCGCTGCGATGATGGCTGCGGCCCGAGCGGGTTCGCGGCGACAGTAGTCGATGTGTGTGGAGATGTAGGCCGCTAGCCGGTCGTTCGCGGACCCGGCCGAGCTCAGCGCCCCGTCGAGCTCCGGTCCGAGATCCTCGACGACGAACTGCACGACCGACGCGGCGAGTTCGTCCTTGTCGGAGAAGTTCCCATGTACTGCGCCGCGGCTGAATCCGGCGTTCTCCGCAACCGCGATGAGGGTGGTGCCGCGCACCCCGTGTTCGGCGAAGAGCTTCGCCGCCGATTCGATGAGGCGCTGACGCGTGAGCTCCTGGCTCTCCTGGCGCGTCAAGCGGGGGATGGGTGTTTCGCTCATGAATCCAGGATACATTGAAGTATCCGAATACTCCAAAGTATTTCAATCCGAGGGCGGCAGTGAGGCGGCGTGGACCACGTTGTACTGTGGGAACGGTCGATACCCTGGAGGTCTGAATTGCCGATCACTGCGACGATCCTCGATGTGGCACTCGAACTTCCCGATCAGCTCGCGCTCGTCGGGGACGGGGCCCGGCTGAGCTATGGGGAGCTCGTCGAGGACTCCCGCGTCGCGTTCGCCGTCGTCGACGCCCTCCACCGGGCGCAGTCCGCGCCGCCGGCACCGGCCGCCGAGGCCCAGGGGGTCCCGATCACGGCTGTGAGCACCACCTCGGCGTTCTTCACCGCCCGCCTCATCGCCGGCCTCGCCGGCTATCGTGCCGTCTCCGCGACGATCGATCCGCGCTGGCCGCTCGACCATCAGATCGGTGTCATCCGCACGACGGGGATCGGCCTCGTCATCAGCGATTCGCCTGCCCTCTCCGAGGCGCTCGCCGCCACCGGATGGACCGGGACCGTGATCACCCCGGCGGAATTCGCCGCACGGGAGTCGCAGATCCGCGGCGCAGGCGCCCAGGCCCCGGCCCCCACCGTCCGCGACGGGTCCGAACCCTTCCTCATGCTCTTCTCCTCGGGCACGACGAGCAATCCGAAGGCCTTCATCAAGACCCGGCAGCAGTACCGGGACAACGTCGCCGTCTCGTCCGCGCACCTCGAACCCCTCCCGGGCGTCGCGTCCCTGGCCCCCGGCCCGGTCTCCTACAGCCTCACGCTCTACGCGGTCATCGAAAGCCTCGCCACCGGCGGCAGCGTCCACGTCGCCGATGAGTTCGACCCCTTCGCGAT
Source organism: Brevibacterium renqingii (assembly GCF_017808095.1). NCBI lineage: Bacteria > Bacillati > Actinomycetota > Actinomycetes > Micrococcales > Brevibacteriaceae > Brevibacterium > Brevibacterium renqingii. Next base: position 454,380 of record NZ_JADBHG010000002.1, read on the forward strand.
CGGCTCCCGGATCGCCGCCGAGGCCATCACCCGCATCGTCGCCGTCCCCGCCGTCGTCAGAGCCCTCGCCGAGGCGGCCGGACGCAGCCCGGAGAGGTTCCGCGGACTTCAGCTCGTCGTCACCGGCGGGGCCAACCTTCCCGCGAGCATCCGATCGGCGCTCGCCGCAGTCCTCCCCGACACCCGCCTCATCAGCTACTACGGCGCCGCCGAGATCGGCTTCATCGGTGACAGCCGCGACGGCGACGGCACCTGGATCCGCATCTACCCGACGATCGGTGCGCAGATCCGCGACGAAACCGGCGCCGAGGTGGCCGAAGGCGAGCTCGGGACGCTGTGGATCGACGCCGCCGCCTGCTCGGACGGCTACGTCGCCGGCACCACCGACGCCGTGCTCCGCGGCCCCGACGGCTGGGCGACGGTCGACGACCAGGGGCGCATCGTCGACGGACTCCTCCAGCTCGCCGGTCGAGCCGGCGATATCGCGGTCACCGGCGGCCACAAGGTGTCGCTGCCGGAGGTCGAACGGGCCTTCGACACGTTTGCCCACCTCGGCGAGGCGGTCGCGGTCGCGGTCGACGATGCGAACCTCGGCAGCCTGATCGCCCTCGTCATCGAAGGCGGCGCCGAGGCAGAGCCGGCTGCGGACGGCACGTCCGGACCACTCGCGGACAAGGCGGCGCTGCTCGAACACGCGAGGACCCGGCTGGCGCCGCAGTTCGTGCCCCGACGCATCTATGTGCTCGAGCGGCTGCCACGGACGGTGGGCGGGAAGATCCGCCGCGCCGAAACCGCCCGGCTCATCATGGACGGACAAGGAGAGCGACTGTGAGAGAAGAACGACGCGTGGTCATCACCGGGATGGGGGCGATCACCCCGAACGGCCACGACCCCGAGGCCCTGTGGGAGGCGGTGCGCTCCGGCCGCAGCGGCATCGATGTGCTCTCAGGCGAGGAGTTCGCCGATCTGGCCGTGCGGATCGGCGGTCAGGTCAGAGGCTTCGACGCCGAGGCCGTGCTGCCTCGGGCGCTCGCCCGCCGTCTCAGCCCGATCCAGCACTGGGCCATCGCGGCTGCGGATCAGGCGCTCGCGCAGGCCGGAATCGTCGCTCGTGAGTCCGGGGCACGCGAAGATGGAGCCGAGGCCCTGCCGTGGGAGCGCGAACGCGTCGGAGTCATCGCCGCCACCGGGTCCGGACCGGTCGACGCCATGCAGGCGGCGACGCGTTCCCTTCTCGCCGATGGACCGCGCTCGGTTCCGCTCACGCTGTCCATCCACGGCGCCCCCGATTCCGCGGCCGCCCTGCTCAGTCAGCGGTGGGACTTCCGCGGCCCCGCCCAAGGCGTATCCGCGACCTGCGCCTCCGGCGCCATCGGCCTCGGCGAGGGTCTGCGGAGGATCCGCCACGGCTACGCCGACGCCGTGCTCGTCGTCGGGATGGAGGACTGCCTCAACCCTGTCAACCTCTCCTCGAACGCGAACATGCGCGCACTCGCCGCCGGGTTCGAAGACCATCCGAGCGCGGCGAGCCGCCCCTTCGACCGGTCGCGCTCCGGGTTCGTCATGAGCCAGGGAGCGGCGGCGATCCTCCTCGAATCCGAGGCCGGAGCCGCCGCCCGCGGGGCCTCCCCGCTGGTCGAGCTCGCCGGCTTCGGAGCCGCGAGCGACGCCCACCATCCGACGAATCCGCATCCTGACGGCCGTGGAGCGGCAGCGGCCGTACGCGAAGCGCTCGCCGATGCGGGACTCGGACCGGCCGACATCGATCACATCAACGCCCACGCGACAGGCACCCCCGCCGGTGACGCCGCCGAACTCGCGGCCTTCGACGCCTCCCTGGGTGCGGCTGCCCGGACGATCCCGATCAGTGCGACGAAGTCGAGCACCGGGCACCTCCTCGGCGCCTCGGGAGTCGTCGAGGCGATCATCGCGAGCCTGAGCATGAGGGACCGGACACTGCCCCCGACACTCAACCTCGAGACCTGCGAATTCGACGGCTGGGACATCGTCTCCGGCCAGGCCCGCGAACTGACCGGCACCGCTTCCGGCCCGGGATCCTCGCTGACGGTCGACACCGTGCTGTCGACTTCGTTCGGCTTCGGCGGACACAACGGCGCCCTCGTCCTGCGCCGGCCGAAGCCCTGATGCCTGGCCGAGGCCCTGTATCCTCGCACCCCTGCGACCCCAACCCCGCACCGAAGGAGACATCATGACCGACCGTGAGACCCAGCTGCATGAACTGGGGGAGACGTACCTGCCCGCAGAGGTGCTCGAGCGCTTCCGTGAGCGCGCCGACATCTTTGATCGTGAGAATCGGTTCTTCGATGAGGACCTCGCTGAGCTCAAGGCGCTCGGCTACCTCGAGCTGTTCGTTCCCGAATCCCACGGCGGACCGGGGCTGAGCCTCTTCGAGGTCTCTCGGCTGCAGCAGCGTTTGGCCTCCGCCGCCCCGGCCACGGCTCTGGCGATCAACATGCACCTCATGTGCACCGGCGTCGTCAAAGCCATGAACGACCGCGGTGACGACTCGCTCAACTGGGTCTTCGACGAGGTCATGGCCGGAGAGATCTTCGCCTTCGGGATCTCCGAACCGTCCAATGACTGGGTGCTGCAGGGATCGAACACCGAGGCCGTGCCCATCGCCGACGGGGGATTCGAACTCACCGGCGTGAAGATCTTCACTTCCCTGTCCCCGGTGTGGACCAGGCTCATCGTCCACGGCGCGATCACTGCCGATGACGACGGGATCGCCGGGCCCGACGCCGACGAACCGGCGGAAGGGGAACTCGTCTACGGGTTCATCGACCGCGACGCCGCGGGCATCGCCGTCTCCGATGAGTGGGATGTGCTGGGCATGCGCGCCTCGCAGTCACGGGCCACCGTCCTCGACGGAGTGGTGATGCGACCCGAGCGGGTCTCGCGCATCATCCCCGCCGGCAAGCACCCCGATCTGCTCACCTTCGCCATCACATCGAACTTCCAGCTGCTCATCGCCGCCGTCTACGCCGGAGTCGCCGCCCGTGCCCTCGAGCTCGGGGCCGCCGGACTGCACAGGCGGAAGTCCGCGAAGTCGGGCACGAGCTTCGCCGAGGTGCCCGAGGCCCGCACGCGTCTGGCCGACGCCCACCTCGACCTCATGCCCGTGACCGCGATGATCGATGCCTATTCGCGCGACTTCGACGAGCTCGTCGATCACGGCGCCGGGTGGCCGCTGCGGCTGGTGGGAGCGAGGATCAAGGCCGCCGAGGTGGCTCGCCGGAACGCGGAGACCGCGCTCATGTGCACCAGCGGCGGCGGATTCGGCAACAGACACGAACTCTCCCGCCTCTACCGTGACGCCGCGGCCGGCCTGTTCCACCCGCCGAGCGCCGATGCCGCTCGCCCGATGTACGCAGCGGCCCTGCTCGACGGGTGATACGCGGCGCTCAGCCGACGTGCTGGACCTCGGCGTGGCCTCGCCGCTTCGCAGCCGGGACCCAGCGGGGATCCGGTTTCGCCCGAGTGACGATGGCGACGACGAGGAGGTTCGCCGCGATCGCCCACAGGCCGCCATTGACGCCCAGCAGCGGGTCGTGGCCCGTGTAGTGGAGGCCGACCATGACCACGGAGCCGGTGATGAGTCCGGCGGCCGCGGCCTGCTTGGACATCCGCGGCCAGTAGAGGGCGAGCAGGGCGGCGGGTACCACCTGAGCGAGACCTTCGTAGCTGAGCACGGAGAGCTCGACGAGGGCATCGGGCATGAGCAGACTCATCACCAGCGCGATCACCCCGACGGCCAGGCACACCCACTGGGACAGCGTCTTCTGACGCAGCCCCCGCGCGGTCAGCTGCTCGGTGGTCATCGATGCCGCGTTCTTCGGTCCGGCCAGCCCGCCGCCGAGGACGGTCCGCCCCCACATCGACCCGATCGAGAGCATGTACACGCTCATCGGCACAATCGCCGACAGGGCTCCCGCGACGCCGATGAGCGCGACGATCGGAGCGGGCAGGGAGTCGATGACCACGGAGAACAGGGCGAGATCGGCGTCCTTGAGAGCCGGGACGACGAAGAGCGCGGCCACTCCGACCATCATCGGCACGAGCAGCAGCAGCTGGTACCAGGGCAGCAGGATCGAGTTCCGACGCAGGGCGTTCGCCGAGGTGCCCGAGAGGTAACCGGCGATCGAGGTCGGGAACACCGTGATCGTGATGCCGTTGAGGACGATCGTCGAAATGAACCAGGCGCCGCCGTAGATCCCCTCGCCGGCGCCGGGGAACGTCAGCCACTCGGACTTCTCGGTCACCAGCCGGTCGAGCAGGGGCGCGAGCCCGTCGAAGTAGTGCAGCGGCACGTAGACCGCGAGGAAGGCGACAGCGAGGATGACGAGGCCGTCCTTGAACACGCTCACCCATGCCGAACCGCGCAGGCCCGAGACCAGGATGAAAGCCTCGGCGACGATGAAGGAGATGATCGCGGCGAGCTTGAGATCGATCGCTCCGTAGCTCATGGCGTTGACCACGGCGCCCATGCCCTGGATCTGCAGCTGGATGTAGGGGACGATGAAGATCGTCGCGAGCACGGCGACGAGGATCGCCAGCCCACGGGAGCGGAACCGGTGCTCGACGATGTCGGAGAGGCTGACGAGCTTGTGCCGGGCGGCATAGGTCCAGAACAGGGGACCGACGAGGTAGGCGACGACGAGGCCGATGCTCAGGTAGCCGATGAGGTAGAGGATCGGCACGCCGTAGGAGTAGGACCAGCCGGCGGTGCCGAGGAACGAGAAGGACGTGTACGTCTCACCGGCCATGAGCAGGAGGATGAAGACGAAGCCGAGCCCGCGCCCGGAGACCGACCACTCGTCGAGGGACTTCTCGCGACCGCGACCGGACCAGACGCCGATGGCGATGGTCGCGAGCATGGCGAGGCCGAAGATGATGCAGGCGATGACCGCGGAAGTGCTCACGTGTCGGCCTCCTCTCCAGACGCTGAGGAGGCCCCTCGGCTCTCATCGCCGTCGATCTCATGGTCCTCGCCGAAAGCGATGTCGGCGGGGATGTGCTCGGGCGCATTCCGCCGGTAGAAGCGATCGCCGCGAGCGGCCATCCACACGAAGAACCAGGTGAGGATCGTGACGATGATCGTGTAGGTGATGACGAACGGCAGCCCCAGAATCCGCGGTTCGACCGAGTTCGCCACGACCGGCGTGAGGACGTAGAGAACGACGGGGACGATGAGGAGGAGAAGCGAGAACCGCCGCCGAGGCGGACTCGACGGCGGTGCCGGATCATGAGCGCGCGACATGCACAACCTCTTTCACACCGGCAGAGCGCCGGTCGGTTCACACCGGCACCTGCCGGTCGGTCAGCGGACCGGGCCAGGCTAGCGACGGGCCTCAGCCCCCGTACAGGACGGTCCGGATCGTGGAATGGGAACGGAACCCGCGGACCTCACCCTTGATTCACCACACATGCTGTCGCTCGGCGTGGGCCTTCGTTAGTCTCGACGGCACGAAGCATCCGACATCCGGCCGGATCTCTGCAGGATCGGAGGAGAACAGTGGCAGAGGACAATTCCACTTCGACCGAATCGTCAGGACCATTGGACGAGGTTCCCGCCGCAGGGCTGCGCAGGGTCCGACGCTGGTGCGTGGTCATCGCGGTCGGAGGCTTCCTGTTCGGCTTCGACACGGGAGTCATCTCCGGAGCCCTGCTGTTCATCAAGAAGGACTTCTCCCTCAGCTCCTTCGAACAGGGTTCGGTCGTGAGCATCCTGCTGCTCGGTGCGCTGGTCGGTGCCCTGAGCGCCGGGCGCATCTCCGATCCGCTCGGGCGGCGGAAGGCCCTCGGGATCCAAGGCGTCGTCTTCCTCATCGGCACGGTGATCGCCGTCCTCGCGACCGGATACTGGATGCTGCTGATCGCGCGGCTGATCCTCGGACTTGCGGTCGGGGCCGCCTCGGCGACCGTGCCGATCTACCTCTCAGAGGTGGCACCGACGGCCATTCGCGGTCGCATGCTCACGCTCAATCAGCTGCTCATCACCATCGGCATACTCATCGCCTACTTCACCAACCTCGCCTTCTCCGGATTCGAAGGCTGGCGGGCGATGATCGGCGTCGGAACGATTCCGTCCCTGATCCTCCTCGCCGGGGCCCTGTGGTTCCTTCCCGAATCGCCGATATGGCAGCTCGTCCACGGACGCGAGGACGAAGCGCGCAGGTTCTATGTGTCGATCTCCGATGAGGAGACTGCCGACGCCGTGATCGCCGAGCAGCGGAAGCAGCAGGAAGAGGAGAAGGAGGAGAACGAGAAGCGCGACGCGGCCGAGGCGCAGGGATCCGGTGAGGATTCCGGTGAGCGGTCCGAGGAACAGGTGGACAAGGGCTGGAAGGTCCTGCTGCTCTCACGGGTCAGACCCGCCCTCATCGTCGGACTCACCTTGGCCGCGATCCAGCAGTTCGGGGGCATCAACACGATCATCTACTACGCCCCGTCCATCATCGAGTCCACCGGGCTCACCGCCTCGAAGGCGATCTTCTACTCCATCGCCATCGGGGCGATCAACTTGATCATGACCATCGTGGCCAACCGGCTCATCGACCGCAGCGGGCGGCGCAGGCTGCTCATCGTGTCGCTGTCGGCGATGGCGGTGACCTTGGGTCTGCTCGGCCTGTCATTCGTTCTCGGCTGGTCCCCGCTGATCTCGCTCGTGTTCATGGTCATCTACATCGCCGCCTTCGCCATCGGCCTCGGTCCGATCTTCTGGACGCTGGTGGGCGAGATCTTCCCCTCCGACGCCCGTGCCCACGGTTCGGGAGTCTCGACCGCCGTCAACTGGGGTTCGAACTTCTTCGTCAGCCTGGTCTTCCTCAGCGTCGCCGATGCCATCGGGCAGGGGCAGACGTTCTGGATCTTCGGCGTCATCTGCGCCTTCGGCCTGTGGTTCGTCGGGCGCTATGTGCCCGAGACCAAGGACCGCGAATTCGAAGAGGTCGATGCCGCTCTGCTCAGACGCTTCCGCCATGACCCCGAGACCGGCGAGAAGACGAAGTCGCGGCAGAAGGCTTCGGGTCAGAAGAAGTCCGGGCAGGAGTAAGGGTCTCGCCCGTGTCGACCTGGCAGCAGCTGCGCAGGGCCGGTGCTCGGGCCCTCTCGCGCGTGCGCCGGGCCTTCTGGCCGCTGTTCCAAGGGGCGCTGGCGGCGACCATCGCGTGGTGGATCGCCTTGAATCTGGCGGGTCACCCCAATCCCTTCTTCGCCCCCATCGCAGCTTTCATCGCGCTCAACGCCAACCAGGGCAAGCGAGGCACGAATGCAGTGAATCTGGTCTTCGGGGTGCTGCTGGGCATCGTCGTCGGTGAGACCGCCCTGCAGGTCCTCGGCACCGGCTTCGCCGCCATGGGAATCGGCATCTTGGTGGCGACGACGATCGCCCTGGCCGGCGACGGAAGCCGACTCGTCATCGCGCAGGGAGCCGTGGGTGCGATCCTCACGGTCGCCGGAGGCAAACCGGAGTTCGGGCCCGAACGCGTCGTCGATGCGCTCATCGGCGCAGGAATCGCCCTCGTCTTCAGCCAGCTCCTGTTCCCCGCCCAACCCCTCGACCTGCTCAGACGTGCCGAACGCGATGTGCTCGATGCGATGGCAGAAGCCGTCGAACGCGCGTCCCAGGCACTCGAGGACGATGATGACCGTGCCGCCGAGGATGCGATCGGCGGTCTGCGCTCCCTGCGGGACAAACTCACCGAGCTCTCTGACACCCGCAAGTACAGCAGCCGCACCGCGCGCCGCGCCCCGGTCTGGTGGTGGCGTTCGGAACCGATCGTGCAGGAGAGCGAGAACGCCGGACAGCTCGACCTGCTCAACAACAGCGTCCTCCTGCTCGTTCGATCCGCGCTCGCCGTGCCTGCTGAGAAGCGAAGCGACTGCGTCCCGGTCGTCACCCGGATCGCCGAGGTCATCAGGCAGCTTGCCCACGACCCCGGCGATCGGGAGAACCGGCAGCACGCGGCTGAGGGGGCGCTCGCCGCGTTCCGCGATTTCGACCCCGGGGAGGACGAGGCGACGATGTGGAGACAGACTCATCTGGCCGTGCGCATGGCCGCGATCGACCTCATGACCTTCGCCGGCGTCGAATCCGGACAGGCGGTGACCCTGATGGACGAGCACGACGCCGAGGTGGACGTCACCGAGCCGCCTCGCGCAACGCGGTTCCCGTTCCGCTTCCGAGGGCTGCGGAAGCGGATCAGAGCTCGGGCAGCAGAGAGATCGGGTTCTCGATGCAGTCGGCGACGAAGGTGAGGAACTCGCTCGGCTCGGCGCCGTCGCAGGCGCGGTGATCGAAGACGAAGCTCAAGTACATGACCCTGCGGACGGTGAGCTCACCGTCGACGACCCACGGGCGCTCCTTGATCCGCCCCAGGCCGAGCATGGCGACCTCGGGCAGGTTGATGATCGGCGCGGATCCGTCGACGCCGAAGACGCCGTAGTTGTTGAGCGTGAACGTGCCGCCGGTCAGCTCGGCCGGATCGAACCTGCCGGTGCCGGCCTTGTCCACGGTCGCGGCCACGGAGTCCCGCAGCTGCCGCAGGCTCATCCCATCGGCTCCGTGGACGACGGGGACCATGAGACCGCGCGGCGTCTGCGCGGCCAGGCCTAGGTTGATGTCGCCGTGGGTGACGATCTCACCGGCTGCGGTGTCGATCGAGGAGTTGAGGATCGGGAACTTCCTGAGGCCGGCGATGACGAAGCGGGCGACGAGGGACAGCAGCGAGTACTTCTCGCCCGTGCGCTCTTCGAGGACGCGCTTCGTGGCCAGCAGTTCGGTGGCGTCGACGTCGAGCCAGATCGTCGCCTCGGGGATCTCCTGCCGCGACTTCGACAGGCGCTCGGAGACGACCTTCCGCAGTCCCGTGATCGGGGTGCGGGTGTCGCGGTCGCCGGCGGCTGCTGCTGCAGGCTCCCCCGCCGGGGCGGTTCCCGAGCCGGTGGGCATCTGCGGTTGGGAGGTCCCGGATTCGATGGCGGTGAGGACATCAGCCCTCGTCACGACTCCGCCGGGTCCGCTGCCGGGCAGGTGCTTGGCGCTGATCCCGTGGTCCTTCGCGAGCCTGCGCACGAGAGGCGATGACACGGGAGAGACAAGCTCGGGGGCCCTCTTCGCGCCGAACGAGCGGTTCCTCGTCGACCTGGTCTTCGGTTCGGAAGTGCCGTAGCCGATGAGGTTCGCACCGCCGGACTCGGTCTCCGCCTCGGCGACGGAGAACAGGACCTGACCGGCGGTGACGGTGTCACCGGCCGCGGCGTGGAGGCTGATGATGCGTCCGGCGTAGGGGCAGGGGAGTTCGACGACGGACTTGGCGGATTCGACCTCGACGACCATCTGATCGACGTGGACCTCGTCGCCGACGGCGACCTTCCACGAGATCAGCTCGGCCTCGGTCAGGCCCTCGCCGAGGTCGGGGAGGATGAACTCGCGCGTGCCGGTGCCCAGATCCGCACTCATCACAGCTCCCAATCCCAGGACTCGAGCGCATCGAGCACGCGTTCGACGGTGGGCAAGAAGTACTCCTCGAGCTTCGGGGACGGGTAGGGCACGTCGAACCCGGTGATCCGCAGGATCGGGGCCGACAGATGGGTGAAGTCGCGTTCGGTGAGGCGGGCGGCCACCTCGGCGCCATAGCCGCCGAACCGGGCGGCCTCGTGGATGATCGCCGCCCGCGAGGTTTTGCGCACCGAGGCCGACACGGTCTCGTCGTCGAACGGTGACAGGGTGCGCAGGTCGATGACCTCGACGGACAGGCCGTGCTCGGCGCCTGCTTCCGCGGAGTCCAGCGCGGTGCGCACGGTCGGACCGTAGGCGAGCAGCGTGACGTCGGTGCCTTCGCGGATGACCTGTGCCCGGTTCATCGGTGCCGTGGTCACCGGCAGCGACAGGGTCTCCTTCATCCAGTACCGCGACTTCGGCTCCATGAACACCACGGGATCATCGGAGGCGATCGACTCGCGCAGCAGCGCATAGGCATCGGCCGGATTCGATGGGGTGACGACGGTCAGCCCCGGGGTCGAGGTCCAGTAGGCCTCGGAGGAGTCCGAGTGGTGTTCGACGCCGCCGATGTCGCCGGCGTAGGGGATCCGGATCGTGATCGGCAGGGCGACCCTGCCCTTCGTCCGGTTGCGCATCTTCGCCACATGGGACACGATCTGCTCGAACGCGGGGTAGGCGTAGGCGTCGAACTGCATCTCGACGACCGGGCGCATCCCGTTCATGGCCATGCCGATAGCGGTGCCGATGATCCCGGACTCGGCCAGGGGCGAATCCCACACCCGGTTCGAACCGAATTCGGCCCGCAGACCTTCGGTGACGCGGAAGACCCCGCCGAGGCGGCCGACGTCCTCGCCGAAGATGAGCACGGTGTCGTCCTCGGCGAGGCTGTCGCGCAGGGCCCGGTTCAGCGCCTTCGCCATCGTCACCGCTTCCGCGGCGGGGGCCGAAGGGGTCTGAGTGCTCGTGTCGACTTCGACGCTCATGCCCGACCTGCCGCTGCGAGTTCGGCTTCGAGGACCTGCTGCTGTTCGGCGAGATCGGTGCGCGGCTGCGCGTACACGTGGGCGAAGAGCTCGAGCGGGTCGATCTCGGCCTCGCGGTTCATCGCATCGCGGACGGACTCGGCCAGGGCCTCGGCGGCCGCGGCGATCTCCTCGATGCCGGCGTCGTCGACGGCGCCGGTCGACCGCAGATACTTCTCGAGACGGTCGATGGGATCGAACTGCCTCCAGTGCTCGACCTCCTCGGCCTCGCGGTACTTCGTCGGATCATCGGAGTTCGTATGCGACTCCATCCGGTAGGTCAGGCACTCGATGAGGGTCGGCCCGTCCCCGTTGCGACCGCGCTCGAGCGCGGCGGTGACGGCGGCGAACACGGCGGCGACGTCATTGCCGTCGACCCGCAGGCCCGGCATCCCGTAGCCCGCGGCCCGGTCGGCGAGCATGGTCGCGTTGGTCTGCTCCCGCAGCGGGGTCGAGATCGCGTACTGGTTGTTCTGGAGGACGAACACGGTCGGCGTCTGCCACACGGAGGCGAAGTTGAAGGCCTCGTGGGCGTCGCCCTCACTGCTGGCGCCATCGCCGAGGAAGGTCAGAGTCGCCGCATCCGCTCCCTTCAGCTTCGCCGCCATGGCGAAGCCCGTGGCGTGCAGGGTCTGCGTCGCCAGCGGTGTCGCCGCCGGCGAGGTGTGGTATTCGTTCGGGTCGAAGCCGCAGTGCCAATCGCCGCGGAAGGCTGCGAGGATCTCGCCCACCGGCACACCGCGGGTCAGCAGCGCTGCCGAATCACGGTAGGTGGGGAAGAGCCAATCGCCGGGGGCCAGCGCGGTCGTGGCCCCCACCTCGGCGGCTTCCTGACCGGCCGCCGAGGGGTAGGTCGCGAGCCGTCCCTGTCGGGTCAGATGCGTGACCTGCGCTTCGAACCGTCGGACGAGGACCATCTGCCGATAGAGACCGGTCAGAGTGCGGTCGCCGGGAATCCGCAGCCCTGCCGTGGGGGTGCCGGTGAGCCGGCCATCCGCGCCGATGAAGCTGATCGGCTGCAGCTGGGGCAGTGAGCGGCCTGTGGTGGGAACGTCGATGGTCATGACCCCATGGTGACGTGAGGCACGTCACTGATCCATGGCTGCGCGCCAGTCGAGGACGGGCGGCCATTCGTGCCGCCAACTTGGGACGAAGAGACTGATTCGGGCAGGTCGCATGGACGTTTGGCCCGGGTGCGTGAGGGGCGCTGTCGGACGCGGGTGCGTTGTTTCCCGGCTCCTTCAGATCTCGCCCCAGCGATACCCGCGCGAGGTGAAGGCCGCGGCGACCGAGTCCTTCTTGCCCTCGACCTCGCCTCTGAAGGCCTGATGGCCGCCCTCGGTGAGGATGGTCAGCTTGCCGTCGGCGAAGTACGCGGTGGAGAAGGAGGTGCGGGAGATGCGCAGCGGGTGGTCGTTCTCGCGGCCGATGACGATCTCGTCATCGTCGACGAGAACGGGAGTGTTCGAGCCGGCGATGACGGCGGTGGCGATGACTCCGAGGACCGCCCCGACGATCGGCCTGATGGTCACCACCCAGGGCTGGTCGAAGCTGCTGAGCTTCTCGATCGGATCGCCGAAGGGGATGGGGAACTTCGCGGCCAAGGAGCCCAGTGCGGGCAGGAGGAAGCCGAGGGCGATCCCCAGGCCCACGCAGACGACGCCGATGACGATGACGTCAGTGCGGGTGAGTTTGAAGACGGCGGGCCCGGCAGATGCGCCGGAGTGATGATTGTCCGTGCTCACGTCGATCCTCACTTCCGAGACTGGGATACAATCGTACCAAACCGGTACATGACTGTTCCATTAGATGCGTATTCGCTGATGAGGGAGATGATTCGCGCGTGTCCGAAGCCGCCGGTATGCGGAGACTCGGTCGGGAGGCTCTGCTCAGGGAGTCGCTGTCGGTCCTCGCCGAGAACTCGCAGGCCTCGATGCTCGAGATCGCCCGGGTGATCGGCGTCGGGCGGACGACTCTCTATCGTCACTTCGGGGATCGGGAGGCCCTCGTCGCCGAGGCGGCCCGCCTCGGTGCGCGCATGTTCGGTGCGGCCGTCATGGACGCCCGCCCCGATGTCGGTTCGGGCCTCGAGGCCGTCGAGCGGGTGTGCGAGCGGTTGTTCACGGTCCCCGAGGTCCTCACCCTGATGTTCGCGGACGAACCGATCATCACCGATGACGTCTTCGCCGAGGTGGGTCGCGAGAGCCGGGCCGAACCCGCGGGGGCCGAGTCTGCGGAGGGCGCACCGGCAGAGGGCGGACCCGCGGAGAGGGGAGGCGACGACGTCCTCGAGAGGATCATCGCCCGAGGGCAGTCCGATGGTTCGATCACGAATGAGGTGCCATTGACGTGGGCGGCGATGTACGTCTTCCTCACCATCGGATCGGGCCACCTCTTCGGCGTCGTCGGAGAGGGCTCCGACTCTGATCCGCGGCGGCACGGACTCGAGCTGACGCTCCGTGCGGTACGGAGGACGCTCGCCGCTGAGGCCGACGACTGACGGCGCGTGCGCGCCTGGCTGATGAGGCGGCTGACGGCCCGAGGCGGTATCCGGAGAAGATCGCGCGGATCTGTTGCGCCGTCTCGAATATCAGGTTAGGCTCACCTATGAGATATAGGGAACATCGGTCTTGCCTAAGGCAGTTGACACACCTGCTTGAAGTGGCTGGTCCGGCTTCTCTGTTTCTCGCTGTTTCATACGTCAAGAGATCCTCGGAGCTGAATCCATGCCGCGAACTTCCAGGCCCATGCAGGTGCTGCCGATCATCCTGCGTGAGGCGGAAGTCACCGGCATCGCGGACATCACCCCGAACATGCGACGCCTGACGCTCTCAGGCGATCAGCTGGCGGCCGGTGAGGTCGACGGGATGCCACGGCCTGCATTCCGCTCCGAGGGTTTCGACGATCATGTGAAACTCGTGATCCCGCCGTCCGACGGCGCCTCCCTCGACATCGGCGAGCAGGAGGAGTTCCGCTTCAAGTGGAACCGCGAAGCGCTCGACCGCGCCCGTGATTACACCGTCCGGAGCGTCGACCCTGCGACGAACTCCTTCGCCGTCGACGTCGTCCGCCACGATTCCGGCCTCGCCTCCGACTGGGCTTGCGACGTCGCGGTCGGCGATCGCATCAGCTTCGCGGGACCGAAGACCTGCGCGGGCCTGGCCGAAGGAATCGACTTCCATCTGCTCATCGCCGACGAGACGGCCCTGCCTGCGGTCGGACGCTGGCTCGAAGAGGCGCCCGCCGGCACCCGGGGCCACATCATCGTCGAGGTCCCCACCGCCGATGACATCCAGGAAATCCCCACGAAGGCCGACGTCGAGATCGACTGGCTCGTCCGCGGCTCTGCGGCTCCGGGCGAGTCGAGCCTCATGCGCGAAGCCGTGAAGAGCCTCAGGCTGCCCGCAGGCCGCACCTTCGCCTGGTGCGCGGGCGAGACCCTGACCATCGCGCCCATCCGCCGCTTCCTGCGACGTGACCTCGGCCTGCCGAAGGAGGACGTCGAGGTCGTCGGCTACTGGCGGAAGATGCCGACGCGCCCCGTCGCTCCTGCCGAGGAGACACCCGCCGAAGCGCGCCCCGCCGAGACGAGTCCGATCGCGGCGACCGCCTCCGATGCCGAGGACTCCGCCGAGCCGACCAGCACCCGCGATGTCGTCCATCAGGTCCACGAGATGACCGAACTGCTCCCCGCGATCATCACCCGGACCGCCGTCACCCTCGGCATCAACGACCTCGTCGCCGGGGGAGCGTCCACCACCGAGGCGATCGCCGCCGAACTCGGCATCGACTCCGAACGCGCACAGGCGGTGCTGACGGCCATGTGCTCCCTCGGGCTCCTCTCCCGCAAGGACGACACCTATCGCAACACCCCGACCGGAGCGGTCCTCACCGGCGACGGTGCCGCCGACGGGCTCGACCTGAGCGATCCGGCGCTGCTCGACCTCTTCTCCCTCGTCGATCTCGTCGACGTGCTCCGCGGCGGTTTCGCCGCCCGCACCTCCCGGGCCTCGGCGATCGAGGCTTCCACCTGGCATGCCCAGCGTGCTGCCGACCCGGAGCTCGACGCCGCCCATCGCAGACGCAGCCTCGACCACCTCCAGTACGTCCTCGACCTCATCCTCGACCTCGAACCCGTGGCCACGGCCGCGGACCTCGCCGTAGCCGGCGACGTCGACGCCGAGGCGGCGGCCGCCCTGACACGGAAGGCCCCGGATGCCGGGCGGACGGTTCACACTCCCGGCTCGGAGGCCCTGGCCGGCCGACGAGCCTGGCCGAGCGTCGACTGCACCCTCGTGATCGCCGGTCTGTCCGGACGGTCCCGACCGGAGGTGGACTCACTGCTTCGCCGGATGCTCGCGGCGAGCCGGACGCTGGTCCTTGTCGAAGCGTTCACCGATGACGCCGAGAGCGACGACCATCAGGCGGAGGAGCTCATCGCGACCTTGGCCACCACCGGGAACCCGTCCCTGACCACCGGCGGCCTCGCCGCGGCTCTGCGCGGACTCGGTGCCGCTCGCGTCGAGATCAGGGACATCGGATGGGGCTTCGGACGTTTCCGCTCGGCCGTGATCGCCGCACGTTCGTGAACCGGGCACCAGCCCGCCCGGCAGCCGGCCGAAGACCCGCCCAGAACTGAATACGCAGGATGAGAATAAGGAAGACCATGCCATTGACACGCCTGAGCACAGCCGTCATCGCCGCAGCCGTCGGCCTCGCCCTCCTCGCCGGCTGCGCAGGCGGCTCCGAGGAAGCGGCCTCGGGAAATGCCTCCGAGACCCGCACCGTCGCCGATGCCACCGGTGCGAAGGTCGAGGTGCCCGAGGACCCGAAGGCCGTCGCGACCCTTCACTACGCCGCCACCGAGACCCTCATGGATCTCGATGCGCCTCCCATCGTCCAGGGAGAGTACCAGGACCCGGCGGTGCCCGAGGAATGGCTCGACGAACTCGAAGACATCCCGGTCGTCAGCCAGCAGGAGCCGGACCTGGAGAAGCTCGCCGAGGCGGAGCCGGATCTCATCCTGTCCCCGAACATCTTCGAGCCCGAGATGGTCGAGCAGCTCGAGGAGATCGCCCCGGTCTACCAATTCACCCTGCGCGGCGGCGACCGCGCCAACTGGCAGCAGCGCGTGAAGGAGGTCGCCGACGCCGTCAACAGAACCGATGAGCTCGATGAGCGCGACAGCGGCTTCCAGGCCCGGCAGAAGAAGCTCGCCGAGAAGTATGCGGAGGTCACCGAGGGGACGACGATCGGAGTCGTGTCCTCCTTCGAGGAGAACTCCGCCTACCTGTGGGGCAGCGAGAACATGCTCGGCACCGTCCTGTCGCCGCTCGGCTTCGACTGGTCGGCCGACGAAGACGCCATGGTGAAGAAGTACGGCAAGGCCGATCAGGGCGGGAACAAGTCCGACACCGTCGAACCCGAAGCTCAGATCTCACTCGAGGTGCTCGACAAGAGCCTGTCCGATGCCGACATCATCTTCGTCAATTCGGATCTGCGGGGGGACTACGACAAACTGACGAAGGCGCTCCTCGACTCGGCCGTATTCAAGGAGCTGCCTGCCGTGAAGGAAGGGCACGTGTACCCCATCGGCAAGGCCACGATCGCCGGCTACGCGGACGCGGAATACGGGCTCGACCTCGCCGAGAAGGCGATCACCGAATACCAGGAGGGCTGAGCCGGGCCTCAGCCGGCGCCGGGACGGTGGCCCTCGGCCTCGTCGAGGATGAGCAGCGAACGGGAGGACACGACTCCCGGCACCTCGTGGATCCGCCGGAGGATCACCTGCGACAGGGCTGTATTGTCCGGCGCATTCACGGTCACCAGCGCATCGATGTCGCCGCTGACGGCCTGCACCTTCTCGACGAAGGGCAGCGCGGCCAGATCATCGCGGACCTGAGGCCAGGGGCGCTCGCCGATCTTGACGACGACGACCGCGGTCACGCTCATGCCGAGCGCCTCGCGGTCGACCTCGGCGGTGAATTTCCTGATCGCCCCGGATTCTATGAGTGTGGTGAAGCGCTTGTGCGCGGCCGACCGGGAGATGTGGACGCGCTCGGCCAGCTGGCGCACGCTCAGCCGGGAATCCTCGACGAGGGCAGCGATGATGCTGCGGTCGATGTCGTCGAGGTCGAATGCCACGGGGCGCTCCTTCATCGTTGATGTCGGCGTCCTGCCTGCCCGGACGCAGTGTGCCGGGAGGGTCGGTCGGTTGGCCTCCATTCTAGGGCCCCGCCTCGGCGCGGGGAGCCATCCGGGACCCGGCGCGGGGAGAGGATCCGGAGCATTGGACAAATTCTGTCGATCGTTCGTAAAGTAGCGAAGATGTCTGTGGTGCATACCACGTACCATTGGTGACTGGATACATGGCCGGATTCAGACGGACCCGGTTAACGGACGACAATCAGCCACCTGTAGATTATGAGACGGAAGTCTCATTGCAGGTGCAGCTGCTTCACGAAACTAAGGAGTCATCCTTGAAGATCGCGGTGTTGGTCAAAGAGGTCCCGGATACCTACGGTGACCGGAAACTGAACTTGGAAACCGGGCTGGCCGATCGCGGCGCCTCGGAAGCCGTCCTCGATGAGATCGGTGAGCGCGCGCTCGAAGTCGCGCTGGCCCACAAGGACAGCGACAGCGGGACCGAGGTGACCGTCATCTCGATGTCGCCCGACACCGCGACAGCCACGATCCGCAAGGGTCTGGCAATGGGGGCCGACGATGCCGTGCACGTGGCCGATGAGTCACTGGCCGGCGCGGACCTCGGACTCACCGCCGAGGTGCTGGCCGCGGCCCTCCGCCGCAGCGGATTCGATCTCATCGTCACCGGCAACGTCTCCACCGACGGCAACGGCGGCATGATGCCGGCGATGCTCGCCGAGCACCTCGACTACCCGCATGTGACCGGACTGTCGACAGTGGAGCTGTCCGACGGCAAGGTCGCCGGCACGCGCCCGATCGAAGGCGGCCAGCAGCAGGTCTCGGCCGAACTGCCCGCGGTCATCTCGATCACCGAAGCCCTGCCCGAGGCTCGCTTCCCGAACTTCAAGGGCATCATGGCCGCGAAGAAGAAGCCCTTCGAGGTCATTTCTCTCAGCGATCTGGGCATCGATGCCGAGGACCAGTCCGTGGCTCGCTCGATCATGGTCACCGTCGCCGAGAAGCCGCCGCGCGAGGCCGGCGAGAAGGTCGTCGACGAAGGCAATGGCGGAGTCGAACTCGCCGAATACCTCACCAAGAACCGTCTGGCCTAAGGAGAATCGTCATGTCAGAATTCCCACAGGACTCCATTCTCGTCGTCCTCACCGCCGATGCCGAAGGTCAGCTGGAGAAGCCGGCCGCCGAGCTGCTCGGCGGTGCCTCTGAGATCGGCTCGCCCGTCGCCCTCGTGCTCGCCGCTTCCGGCGGGGCCGACGCCGCGGGGCAGAAGGCCGCCGAACTCGGCGCCGTCGCGTCGCTGACCGTCGAGTCGGCCGGGGACAACCTCGGCACCTCCGCCGTCGACGCCGTGGCCGCCGCCGCCGAGCTCACCGCTCCCGACGCCGTGCTCGTGCCCAACACCCTCGACGGCCGCGACATCGCCGGCCGCTTCGCAGTGCGCACCGGTTCGGCCGTGTGCGTCGACGCCGTCGGCGTCGAGCGTGACTCCGAAGGCATCGTGGCCGACCATTCCGTCTACGGCGGTGGCTACACCGCCTCCTCGGCCCCGACCTTCGGCGCCCCCGTCGTCACGGTGCGCCTCGGTTCGATCGAGACCCGCGCCCAGGCGCAGACGGCGAACGTCCAGGCCCTCGAGGTCGCTGACTCCGGCAAGCGCGCGGCATCGGTCGATTCATTCGAGGCCATCGTCGAGACCTCCTCGCGGCCCGAGCTGCGCGGCGCGCAGAAGGTCGTCTCCGGCGGCCGCGGCGTCGGCTCGGAGGAATCCTTCGAGCTCGTGGGCGAGTTCGCCGATGTCCTCGGTGCCGCCCTCGGTGCCTCGCGCGCGGCAGTCGATGCCGGCTACATCGCCCAGTCGCATCAGGTCGGACAGACCGGTGTGTCCGTGTCCCCGCAGCTGTACGTGGCACTCGGCATCTCCGGTGCCATCCAGCACAAGGCCGGCATGCAGACCTCGAAGACCATCGTCGCGGTCAACAAGGACGGCGAGGCCCCGATCTTCGATATCGCCGACTTCGGTGTCGTGGGCGACCTGTTCAAGGTCGTTCCGCAGGCAATCGAATCCCTGAGAGAGAACAAGTCCTGATATGGCCACCTATTCCAGTTCACTGCGCTCGGGTCTGCCCCGGGTCGCAGGTGGTGATCCCTGGCCGGCAGAGGGCACCATCGGCGCACCCTTGGAAGAGGGTGCCTCGCCGGGCACGGAGGAACTGGATGCAGGTTCCTCCGCCGAGATCGTCGACGAGGGGCCGACGGAGACCGTCGCCCCTGATGTGACCGAGGACATCGCGGACTCCGCTGAGCCTGTCGAATTCGCTGAGCCCGCCGCTGCCGAGGTGCCTCTGCGCCGTGGTCTGCCGCGTGTCGAGGGCGGAGAGCCGTGGCCGCCGGAGGGCCTTGCGCCCGCCGGAGTGAAAGCCGTCGGCGCGACTGCAGGCGCTCCCGGACCGTCCGAGAGCGGATCGGCAGAGGCACCTGCCGTCGAGACAGAAGACTCTTCCGAAATGGAGGGTGCGGTCGAGGACTCGTCGTCCGCTGCACCGGCTGCCGCAGCCGCAGCGGCCGCGCCCGCGGCTGCGAGCGAGGTTCCGCTGCGTCGTGGCCTTCCGCGCGTGGCCGGCGGAGAGCCGTGGCCGCCGGAGGGCTTCGCACCCGCCGGAGTCAAGGCGCCGGGCACTTCCGCTGCTGCCGCTCCGGTCTCCGCCGAGCCTGCTCCTGTCGAGACGAGCGGAGGGGAGGCCTCCGCTGCATCTGCCGCTGAGGAGCCCACCGCTCCCGCCGCGGCCGTTGCCGCGGGCACCGGTGCCGCCGCTGGAGTCGTCGCGAGCGGATCGGGTGAGCTGTCCGATGTCCCGCTGCGCCGTGGTCTTCCGCGTGTGGCCGGCGGTGACCCCTGGCCGACGGAAGGGTTCGCCCCGGCATCGGCTGTCAAGCCCTCCACGGTTGGGGCAGCCGGTGCGCAGGCCTCCGAGCCGGTGGCTGAAACTGCATCATCCGATGCAGGCACGCCAGCCGATACCGCCGAACCGACTGACGGCACCAAGCCCGCAGCCACGACCTCCGGCAGCTCAGCAGCTGAGAAGAAGCCGCAGGGACGGCGCACCGGAATCGGCGGCGTCGGGGCCGGAGCGGCAGGTGCCGGTGCCGCCGCCGGTGCAGGCGCTGCCGCTGCCGCGAGCTCGGAGAAGAAGCCCGACGACGCGGCGCAGAAGAAGCCCGCGCAGCGCAAGCCCATGGGCAAGCCCGCAGCCAAGGCCACCGACAGGCCCGCTCAACGCAAGCCGATGGCCAAGCCCGCCGCGAAGGAAGCGGAGAAGCCCGCGGCCCGAACTGCGGACAAGCAAGCTGCGAAATCGGCACCGGCCGCGAAGGCCGCGCCGACGAGCTCGGGCGGAGCCGCCTCGGCGAAGCCCGCAGCGAAGAAGGAACCGGTCATGATCGGTTCGAAGTCGCTGGGCCAGTGGTCCAAGCTCGTCGGTCTGTCCCTGGGCGGCCTCATCGTCGCAGCCGGGATCATCGTGCTCGCCGCACGTGGGGTGACGACGCTGCCGGGCGTTCCGGAGTTCCTCGAACGCTACCCGGGCGAGTATCACCAGCCCGACTTCGTCGATCCCGGCTTCCCGGGCTGGGTGCGGTGGACGCACTTCCTCAACATCTTCTTCATGGTGCTCATCATCCGTTCGGGTCTGCAGGTGAGACACCAGCAGAAGCCGCCGGCGTTCTACACCCCGAAGAAGGGCGGGAAGAAGGTCAGCATCAACCTCTGGCTGCATACCGGGCTCGACCTGCTGTGGCTGGCCAACGGTGTGGTGTTCGTGGTGCTGCTCTTCGTCTCCGGGCACTGGGCGCGCATCGTGCCGACCAGCTGGGAGGTCTTCCCGAACGCCGTCTCGGCGATGCTGCAGTACATGACGCTCGAATGGCCGATGGAAGATGCGTGGGTGAATTACAACTCGCTGCAGCAGCTGATGTACTTCATCATCGTGTTCATCGCCGCCCCTGTGGCTGCGATCACGGGACTGCGGATGAGCGAGTGGTGGCCGAAGGACGCCGCCAAGCTCAACAAGTTCTACCCGGCTCCCTTGGCTCGGGCGCTCCACTTCCCGACGATGCTGTTCTTCGTCATGTTCATCCTCGTCCATGTGTTCCTCGTATTCGCGACCGGAATGCGGCAGAACCTCGGCTATATGTTCGCCGGGACGAATGCGCTGGGATGGGCCGGTCTCATCTGGTTCCTCGTGGCGATGGTCGTGGTGGTGGCCGGCTGGTTCGCCGCCAGACCGCTGCTGCTGGCACCGATCGCGAACCTGTTCGGACGCGTCTCGAGCAGGTAGGCGAGACCGCGCGGCCGTGAACTCCCGAGCCGCGTCTCCCAGGGGCGGATCCATCTCGAAATCGTCCGCGATATCGAGGTGGATCCGCCCCTGCGTTACATTCAGGCCCCGCTCCGCGAGAGGACGGTCGTGCTGCGCTGAGTGCCGCGATTGCGAGGCCGGCCCGCGGTGGGCTGATCCCGGTTACGGGGCGGAGCGCACACCGGAGCCAGCACAGGCGCGAGGCTAGACTGACGGTCATGAGCGAGACCCAGGCGGAGGTCGGCCCGCGCATCGGCGACCAGGTGTTCGAGGCGATGCAGGCGAGCATCCTCAATGGTGAGTACCCCAGCGGACAGCGGCTGCGGATCCGGCAGCTCGCCGCATCCCTGGGCACGAGTGTCATGCCCGTCCGTGAATCGCTCGCCCGGCTCGAGGAGGTCGGACTCGTCGAGACCAGTCCGCACCGCGGCGCCGTCGTCAAGACGTTCACCGCCGCGGAGCTGCTGCAGATCTATTCGGTGCGCCGCATCCTCGAAGTCGAAGCGACCGTGCACGGCGTGCAGAAGCTCGACGCTGCAGGGCGGGTCAGGCTGGACGAAGAGTTCGCGGCCATGGAGACCGCCCTCGCGGCGGGAGATGCTGCAGGCTACCTCGATCACGACGAGGAGCTGCTGGCGACGATCTACTCCGCCTCCGGAAATCCCGTCCTCGTCGAGACGATCCGCACCCTGTGGCTGCGCTGCCGCGCTTACAAACTCGTCGGCGCCAGGCAGGAGATCGCCGCCGACGCCCAGGCTCCTCTGCTCAAGCACCAGCGCCGACTCATTGAAGCCGTGGACGTTGAAGACGCGTCAGCGGCCGCCGAAGCCACCGAGGACTCATTCGACGATGCGCTCCGCCGGATCCGCGCCGGTCTGGTCTCCTAGAGACATCAGGGGTTCGGGTGTTCGCTCAGCGCCTCGGCGATGGCCTTGGCCTCACGCCGCAGCAGCGCGACGAGGCGCTCGACCCGGGACCCGGTGACCCGGTCGGCGATCGAGGCGATCGACAGGGCCGCGCGAGGACGGGACCCGCGGATCCGCAGGGGCACGGCCACCGCCCACGAGCCCTGGGCGAACAGGCCGGGATTATGGACGAAGCCGTCGATGCGGGCCTGCTCGATGATGTCGCGCAGCGCTTCGATCGAGACCTTCGGGTACCGTTCGGCCAGGATCTCAGCGTTGGCCGCGAACTGCGCGTCCACCTCGGCGGGGGAGAGTTCGGACAGGATCGCCAGAGATCCGGCACCGATGCCCAACGGGTGTCTGTCACCCACGGACAGGGCGTTGTTGAAGATCTCGCCGAAGCCCTCCTCACGGCGGGCGCAGATCGAATAGCTGCCCGTGCGCAGGGTGAGGAACACGGTGTCCTGGCTGAGCTCGGCCAGACGCAGCAGGCTCGACTCGGACTCCGTGACCAGCGGATCCACCGATTTCTGGGCCAGCTGACCGAGGATCTGCGACTGCACGCCCAGCCTGTAGCCGCCCTCTTCGAGGCGTTCGACATAGCCCATGGCGATGAGTGCCTGCAGCATCCGGTGGACGCTGGCCTTGGGTCGTCCGCTGATCGAGGCGAGCTCGGACAGACTCGCACCCTCGCGACTCTCGCCCGCGATGAGGCCGACGAGGTTGAGCAGGGTCAGCGCGCGTTGGATGCTCTGGGCACCGGTACCCGGTTCGAGCGCATCGACGGCATGAGCGACGTTGAACGAGGCGGAGCGGCGCAGGATCCTCCCGCGCATCCTGATGCGGTGCTCTTCGCGGAGGTCATCGTCGGGGTCGGCGCCGTTGTGCATGACTCCATTATGGACCGCGGCGAATGACCGCTGATCCACAGTGCTGATCCATGATGTGGAACGACAGTGTCCGGACGAGAGGGAGCAGCACGGCTCCGGATCCTAGACTCGAAGCGTGATCGACTCGAGAACGGAGACGGGCAAGGTGGGCGAAGCGGTCCTGCAGATCAGTGACGTGACATTCCGGCGCGGGCAGACGCAGATCCTCCACGGCATCGACCTGCATGTGCGAGCCGGCGAGCACTGGGTGCTCATCGGGCCCAATGGTGCGGGGAAGTCGACCCTGCTCAGCTTCGCCTCGGCGCAGGTGTTCCCGACCTCGGGGACCGTTGATGTCCTCGGACAGCGGATGGGCCGGGTCGAACTCGCCGCGCTGCGACGACTCATCGGACATGTGAATCCGCGTCATCCGCTGCGGTCGGATCTGAGTGTGCGCGAGGTCGTCCTCACCGGACTGACCGGCACCATCGAACGCCCGCTGCGGTGGGAGCCCGAGCCCGCCGAGATCGCGCAGGCCGACGCTCTCATCGCCGAGGTGGGGCTGAACTCCCGTGCCGAAGCGGGCTGGAAAGTGCTGTCCCAGGGGGAGCGGGGTCGGGCGCTCGTGGCCCGCGCGCTCATCGCCGATCCGCAGCTGCTGCTCTTCGACGAACCGACCACCGGCCTCGACGTCGCCGCCCGCGAACAGCTCCTCGAGACCATCGACTCCCTGTCCGTGCGTTCGCCCCAGCTCGCGACGCTGCTGGTCACCCACCACCTCGAGGAGATTCCGGAGACCACTACGCACGCCGCGCTCATCTGCCAGGGGCGACTGACCGCAGCAGGGGCCATCGACGAAGTGCTCACCTCGGAGCAGGTCTCCGCCGCCTTCGACCACCCGATCGAGGTCGGATACGCCGACCGGCGCTGGTCGGCCCGCGCCATCCGGCAGACTGCGGCGGTGGGCTGAGGCGGCGACCGCCATTGCGCCGGCACGCGCGCGGGCCTAGGCTTGAGGCATGAAGATGAGTACCGTCTGGAGCGTCATCGGCGCGATCATCGCCATCATCATCGCGTGGTGGGTGGTCAACGTCGCATTCTCCATTGCGTGGTTCCTCGTCAAAGCGGTCATCACCGTCGTCGTGGCGCTCGCCATCTTCGGCCTCATCAAGGCATCGCTGAAGTCCAAGGACCGCGACCGAACGCGCTGACCGAGCGTCTCAGAGATCGCCGAGGCTGGTGTTCGCCCCGCAGAGGACGACGCAGACTTTCTCCCCGTCCGTCGGCACATAGCCGTTGGTTGCGCCGTCGCTCCGGCCCCGCACTCCCGCCAGCGCCGTCGCCGCAGCATGCTCGACCGCCAGGCGGTGGTCGTCCCACAGATGCGCTCGCGCGGCGATGATCGCCGCATCATCGACCAGCACCGAGGTGACCAGATCCGATCGTGCCGCAGCCAGCGCCAGGGGAGTCGCCCGTCGTGCGCCGAGTGAATCGGCGGCCACGGAATCGACGGTCACGTCGACCGGTTCTCCGGCTTCGAGCGCGGCATTGAGCGCTCGACAGTTGCGCGGCTCCACCGCCACCGTGCGCACTCCGGCATGAGTCGCAGCGGTCGCGACGCCGGCGAACAGGCCGCCTCCGCCGACCGAGACGACGACCGTGTCGAGATCGGGCACCTGTTCGAGGATCTCGGTCATGAGCGTGCCCGCTCCGGCGGCGATGAGCGGATGGTCATAGGCGTGCGAGGCCAACGCCCCCGATGACGCGACGAAATTCCGGCAGGCCTCGGCCGCCTCGGCGAACTCCGCACCGACGAGTTCGACGGTCGCCCCATAGGAGCGCAGCCGCTCGACCTTGACGCCCGGAGCCGTGGTCGGCAGGAACACAGTGGCGGGAACGTCTGCCTCGCGGGCCGCCCAGGCGCAGGCCAGGCCCGCGTTGCCGCCCGAGGCGATCGTGATCCCCGCCTCGGGGAAGCAGCCGGCCTCGAGATGGGCTCGGATGAAGTTCTGCGCGCCCCGGGCCTTGAACGTGCCCGTATGCTGCATGAATTCGAGGGCGAAGTGCAGCCCGTCCTCCGGCGTCGAGGTGACCGTGACCGGGCGCACGCGTCCGGCGATCCGTGCGGCGGCGGATTCGATGTCGGGATGGGTCAGCTCAGGCATGCCACCAGCCTATGCGAGACCGGCTGCGGAGGTTGCGTCTCCTGCGGGTGGATCCACCTCGATTTTCCCGTGCGGATCGAAACGGATCCACCCGCAGGAGACATGCGCACAGCGGACGCGGACTGGGCACGGGGCACCGGGGCGCTGCTGACGCCGCCTCAGTGATGGATGGTCAGGCCGAGGTCGACGCCCTTGGTCTCCTTGACCAGGCTGACGCCGATGAGCGAGATGATGCAGACGATGATCATGTAGATCGCGATCGACAGCGAGGTGCCGGTCTCGGCGAGCAGGGTCTCGGCGATGGTCGGTGCGAAGGCGCCGCCGAGGATCGCGCCGAGCGCATAGCCGATCGACACACCCGAATAGCGGACCTGGGCAGGGAACATCTCCGCATACATCGCCGACATCGGACCGTAGGACAGGCCCATCCCGACGGTGAGGACGAAAATGCCGACGCCGTAGAGCCAGATGTTGGCCGTGTCGATCATGAGGAAGGTCGGGATGAGCCAGACGATGAGCAGAACGTAGCCGATCTGGAATGTGCGCACCCGGCCGAGGCGATCGGACAGAGCGCCGCCCCACATCGTGAACACCAGCCAGCCGAAGCTCGCGAGCGTCGTCGCCAACAGCACCGGTGCCCGGTCGAGACCGACCGTGCCGCCGTCTTCGAGCGGTCGGGAGGCGTAGGCGGCGAAGAAGGCGATGATCATGTAGCCGACCGCATTGTTGCCGATGAAGATGAGGGCGGAGAGCACGACTTCCTTCGTGTTCTTCCGAAACAGGGTTCCCAGGGGCGCCGAGGACTCGGCCTTGCGCTCGGCGAGTTCGGCGAAGACGGGACTCTCCTCGACCTGGCGGCGGATGTAGTAGCCGACGATGACGAGGACGACGGAGAGGAGGAACGGGATCCTCCAGCCGAAGCCGGCGAACTGCTCGGGGCTGAGCACCGTGGTGAGCACCCAGATCACGCCGGTGGCGAGGATCATTCCGACGGGTACGCCGATCTGCGGGTACGCGCCGAAGATGCCGCGCTTGGAGATCGGTGCGTGCTCGACCGAGAGCAGCGCGGCCCCGCCCCATTCGCCGCCCGCCGAGAAGCCCTGCAGGATCCGCAGCAGGGTGAGCAGGATCGGCGCGCCAATGCCGATCATCGCGTAGTTCGGCAGCAGACCGATGAGCGAGGTCGCGGCTCCCATGAGGATGAGCGTGAGGACGAGCATCTTCTTCCGTCCGATGCGATCGCCGAGGTGGCCGGCGATGATCGCGCCGAGCGGCCGGAAGAGGAACGAGATGCCCAGTGAGGCCCAGGCCATGATCTGGCCGAGTGCCGGGTTGTCCGAGGCCAGCGGGCCGAAGTACTGGGCCGAGAGGACGAGGCCGGCGGCCTGGGCGTAGATGAAGAAGTCGTACCACTCGATGGTGGTGCCGACGAGCGTGCCTGCGAGGACTTTGCGTTCCTCATGGGTCATGTTCTGTGCGGAGGTCTGTGACATGCGAGCGGTCTCCATTGACGTTCGGGCTGATGGGTGTCGGGCGCGCTGCGCCCCCACCGTCTGACCGCCGACTGCGCCGGTGATGCACCGGAGTCCGCCGGTGCTGTCCGCAGCGCTCGCCTTCGAGCAGCCGCTGGGCAGGAGCCGGCTGGCAGACTGTTCGGTCAGTAATTGCCTCCGACTATATTGCAGGAAGTGGTCGATGTCACCTGCGTGTCAGCCGAGGCCCCGTGCCCCTGGCCGCGGTGCTCAGAGTACGATCTCGATGAGATGGGGGCCGTCGTCGGCCAGCGCCGAAGCGAAGCTGCGATCGAGGTCCTCAATCGTGTCGACGCGTGACGCGGGCACGCCCATGCTCTGTGACAGTGCGCTCCAGTCGATGCTCGGCTGATCGATGTCGAGCAGAGAGCTCGCCTTCGGGCCGAACTCGGGAACACCGACATTGGCCATCTCGTTGCGAAGGGTCTGATATCTGCGGTTGGCGAAGACGAGGACGACGATGTCGAGCTGCTCCCGAGCGTAAGTCCACAGCGACTGCGGCATGTACATTCCAGAGCCGTCCGACTCCAGTGCGATGACCTTGCGATCGGGGCTGGAGACAGCGGCTCCGACGGCCACAGGGAGGGCCCATCCGATCGATCCGCCCGTTCCCCCGAGATAGTCGTGACGCCGCGACTGCGCGGTCTGTGCGTAGAAGTCGCGCCCGGTCGTGATCGATTCGTCGAGGACGATCGCATTCTCCGGGACTGCCCCGGACAGCCACGCCGCGAGCTTCTCAGCGGTGATCGATCCGCTCGGAAGACCTGCCGGTGAGAATTCCGCTCGGAAGGACGGGAGCAAGCTGTCCTCTGAGCTGACGCCGCGTCCGACGGCTTCATCGAGCGTCTCGAGACTCGACAGCGAGTCGGACCCGATGGGACTGACCGTGTAGAAGGTCGTTCCCGGAGCTGTGAGGACGCTCGGTTTGTCGGGGTAGGCGAAGAAGGCCACCGGCGGCTTCGCATCGACCAGGACGATCGCGTCGAACTTGCGCAACAGCGCGATGGAGGGCTCGACCGGGTAAGGGATCTTGGTGACCGTGTGTCGTCCTTCGCCGCGTTCCGTGCGTGGCGCGAATGTCTCGGCGAGAAGGGAAGCTCCCGTAGCCTCGGCGATGCGTGCAGCGATTTCGAGCTGCGGTGCGCGCAGCGAGCGTCCTCCCAGGAGGATCGCCGTCCGGGAGCCGGCGGTCTCAAGACGGCGTGCAGCAGCTTCGACGAGATCTGCATCGATAGCCTGGATCGGAGGATTCACGGCTGTGGGAGTCCCGTCGATCCGATCGGCGGGGTTCCAAGCGGTGTCGGCCGGGAGGATGAGTGAGGCGACCCGGCCCGGTCGGCTGAAGCCGATTGCGTCGGCGGCGTCTGCGGCGATCGTGTTCGCCGAGGGGGAGGTTCGAACCCAATCGCTGAACGGACGAGCCGCACCCTCGATGTCCGAGGTCAGAGGAGCATCGAGTTCGCGATGGTACCCGGCGTGATCACCGATGACGTTGACGATCGAGGAGCGAGCGCGCAGACCGTTGTGGAGGTTCGACAGGCCGTTCGCCATTCCCGGCCCGAGGTGGAGCAGAGTGGCCGCGGGCCTGTCGAGCATTCTCGAGTAACCGTCGGCAGCCCCCGTGGCCACACCCTCGAACAGGGCGAGTACACCCCTGACCTGAGGATTGCGGTCGAGGGCGGCCACGAAGTGCATCTCCGAGGTTCCGGGATTGGCGAAGCAGACGTCGATGCCGTTGTGCCCCATCGATTCCAGCAGGCTCTCCGCACCATTCATGTCATTCTCCTTCAAGTCTGTGTTCGTCACCGTCGAAGTCTCGTCACTCGCACCGACGGGATCAGGTTAGCCGACCCAGGATGAACCGTCCGAGCGGGGATCTGAAGCGGCTTGGACGCTGTCACCGCGAAGATCGATGACGTTGGCGTGGCCGAGGGAGTCGGAATGCCGCGGCACAGTTCGCAGCTCCCCTTCGGCCCCCGTGGCGAGGATGCTTTTCACCTCGGCGTCGACATCGTCTTCGACTGTGATGGTGCGGACAGGTGCGGACGCAGCTTTCGCTCCTGACACCCAGCGGGGCCAAGCGGTGGCTTCAGCTGGAGTGGCACCGCGGAGCAGGTGGATGAACAGGCGGGAATGGATCTGCGCCTGAGCTTTGCCGCCCATCGTCGCCTGGACGATGACGGTACCTCCCGTTCCATCAGTGATGAGCACCGGCATCAGAGTGTGCGGGGGACGCGTCCGCGGTCTGACGAACTGCGGTGAGGCAGCGTCCAAGGAGAACATGGAGCCCCTGCATTGGAACAGGACCCCGGTCTCCGGGTCGAAGCACAGGGAGCCGAAGGACGAGTACAGGCTCTGGATGAGCGAGACGGCCAGCTCACCGTCCGAGGCGGCGATGCCGATCGTGTCCCCGCCCGCCGCCGGCGCCGGTACGGGTTCGAGATCGTCCCTGACAGCGGCGAGCAGCTCTGAGCCGGTGACGCCCTCGGCGAGGACCGAGTCCCGGATGGCATCGGACTGGGTGAATGATTCGATCCACACCTCGGCGAGTGCGGCATCTGTCATCGCGGAGACGTCGGTGCTTGTGCCGAGAGAAGTCGCCAGGTCGTCGAGCAGCCGCAGCAGCCCGAATCCCTGGGAGGGGGCGCCGCCGGTGTGAACGGTCAGACCGGCGAAATCCATCGACAGTGAGGGGGTGGACCGCACCTCGTATTCTGAGAAGTCTTCCGGTGTGAAATCCGGACGCACCGTCGTGAGATAGGAGTGGACCCTCGAAGCTGTCTGGCCGTGGTAGAAGTCGTCGAGACCAGCTTCGGCAAGGCGGGCGAGAGTGGCGCCCAAGGCGGGGTTGGCCGCATGGGTGGCGTCAGCGAATTCAGGACCGAACATCGCCTCCATGAGCTCCCGACCCGCTGCCGACTCCTGCGAGACCTCATCGATGAGGGTGCGCACGGAGCGGCCGATCTCATAGCCGCGGGCATGCTCGACGGCAGGAGCGAGAATCGTCGGCAGGGGAAGGGATCCATAGTTGTCATGGAGGTGCTTCCAGCCCTTCACCGCTCCCGGCACCGTGATCGATTCCGGCCCCCGCGAAGGCACCCGCCCCGAAGTTCCCCAGGCCTTGCTGTCGACACCTGCGGGAGCATAGCCGAAGGCGTCGATGAGCTCCGGTTCCGCGCTTCCCTGAGCCACCAGCGCGGTCAGATCGCCGCCGATCGAGGTGTTGTGGGGGTAGACGACGGTGAGCACCGCCGCCGCAGCGAGCGCGGCATCGACGGCGTTGCCGCCTTCGGTGTACATGAGTTCGCCGGCGGCGGTGGCGAGGTGATGGGGTGTGGCGATGGCGCGCTGAGCAGGCATGGGAGTCTCCAGTGATGGTGCGGTATCGGTGTCGGAAGCCGGGTCGCCCGGCGGTCTGCTGCCGGACGGCTCGAGGCCGGGATCAGAGGATGCGGGAGAAGAACGTCTTCGTTCGCTCGTTCTTCGGGCGCGAGAAGATGTCCGTCGGCGGGCCCTCTTCTACGATGTTGCCGTCGGCCATGACGACAAGCCTGTCGGCGACCTCTCGCGCGAATCCCATTTCGTGGGTGACGAGCATCATCGTCATCTCTTCGGCCGCGAGCTCCCGAACGACGTCGAGGACCTCACCGACCATCTCGGGATCGAGGGCCGAGGTGGGCTCGTCGAAGAGCATCAGACGGGGACGCATCGCCAGCGCGCGTGCGATCGCCACGCGCTGCTTCTGGCCGCCGGACAGACGTGAGGGCTTCGTGTCGGCGCGGTTGGACAGTCCGACCCTCTCCAACAGCTGCATTCCGCGGTCCCTCGCCTCCGACCGTGACAGCCCGAGAACCTTCCTGGGCGCGTGGGTGACGTTGTCGAGGGCCGTCAGATGAGGGAAGAGGTTGAAGTGCTGGAAGACGAAGCCGATCTCCTTGCGCGCGTCCCGGAGACGAGGGCCCCTGAGTTTGCGAGGCGTGCCGCCGGTGCCGTCGCGGTGCTGGACCTCCATGCCTGCGACATGGACCTGACCGCTGGTGATGGGGTTGAGGCCGTTGACGGTGCGCAGGAGGCTCGTCTTCCCGGCGCCGGAGGGGCCGACCAGGACGACGACCTCGCCGCGTTCGACCTGCAGGCTGACGGAGTCGAGGATGTCGACTCCGCCGAGCTCGAGATGGACGTCGTCGATCTGCACCAGCGGGGCAGTGGACGTGCTGTTCATGACCGAGTTCTCTTCCTTTGCGGATGGTGTCAGGGTCTCTGACATGTCACACTCCCGTCTTCGCGTCGGCTGGGGCAGGCAGAGGGGTCACCAGTCCGGGACGTCTCGCCCTCTTGCTGGGGATGAGCAGCTCCAAGGTCCGTGAGAGCACCCCCTGTTGGGAGTCGAGTCCCATGTAGCGGTCGAGGCGGTTCTCGATGAGGCCCTGGATAAGAGTCCAGATGGTTGTGAGCGCCAGATAGTAGATGGCCGCAACCAGGAAGATCTCGAACGTCCGGAAAGTCGAGGCGCTGAAGCCCTGAGCCACTAGGAACATCTCACTGACGCCGATGATGCTGAGCACGCTCGTCTCCTTCATCAGCTGATTGAAGATGTTCCCCAGCGGCGGCACCATCGTGCGCACGGCTTGGGGGAGGACGATGGTGAGCATCGTCTGGTGAGGTTTGAGCGCGAGGACTTCCGAGGCCTCGAACTGGCCGGAATCCACGCTCGAGATGCCGCTGCGGACGATCTCGGCGATATAGGCCGCCTCGTGGATGGTCAGGGTGACTATCGCGGCCTGGATCACTGCTTGGATCGTGAAAGGCCCGGCGTGGATGTCGCTGAATCGGAAGATTCCCGCGGCGGCCAGACCGGAGTAGACGATGACCAGCTGCACGAGCAGCGGGGTGCCCCTGATCACCCAGATGTAGAGGTTGCCGATCGTCTTGAGCACGATGTTGCCGGAGCGCAGGAGCAGTGCGATGAGTACGCCGAGGACCAGCGCCAGCACCATCGCGACGATCGAGATGGCAATAGTCACCCACAGGCCGGCGACGAAGTCCTTGTTCGGTGTCAGCAGATTGGTCCAGAAGAATGCCCAGTCGAAGTTCATTCCTCCTCCTCAAGTGCCATATCGGCGGAATCGTACTGTTTGAGGATCTCCTCGTACTGACCGGACTTGACGAGTTCATCGAAGGCGTCGGAGAGCGCATCCTGCAGCTGCGAGTTGTCCTTCTTCACCGCAGCGCCGATGTCGATGAGGCCGAAGGGCTTGCCGACGACCTGCATCTGACCGTTGGTCTTGCCCACGGTGTAGACCGCGGCCGACTGAGTGTCGACGAAGGCGTCGATCTGGCCTGTCTGCACCTGCTGCATACCCATCGTGCCGTCCTCGACCTTGACGGTGTCGATCGCGCCCTTGCCGCCCTCGGAGCAGGTCTCCTTCTGCTTCTTGACGTACTCCTCGGCAGTGGTCGAGACCTGATAGCCGATCTTCGTTCCGCACAGCGAGTCATCGAAGCCGGCGATCTCCTTGGGGTTGTCCTGGCTGACGACGACGGCCTGACCGGACTGCATGTACGGCACGAAATCGACGATCTCCTCTCGCTCGGGTTTGATGTAGAGCGAGGACATGATGACGTCGCATTGCGTCGCCTGCAGGGTGGGAATGAGAGAAGCGAATTTGGTCTCGTGGAATTCCGTCTTCAGGCCCATGAGCGGACCGAGGACGCGGGCGATGTCGGTTTCGCTGCCGGTCTCGACGTGGTCGGTCGTGTAGTAGGCGTTGGGCGGATTTCCGAAGGAAGCGCAGACGGTGAGCACTCCCTCCTTCATCGTCTTCGGGGTGTCGACGACAGCTTCGACGTCCTTCCCGATATCGACATTGGCCGTCTCCGCCTGTGCGCTGTCGCCGCCATCGGAGGAGCCGCAGGCAGCCAGGGAGAGTGCGGCGAGCGCGGCTGCCGCCACCGAGCCCCAACGGTTGAGAGACTTCATCGTCTGCACCTTTCTAGTGGTCCAACCAGTTAGCTGGGATGAACAGTAGCAGTGCGAATGTGACGTATGCAACACGATCGTGTACATTCTTGGAATACGAGAAAGCACCGTGTCGGCGCGGTTCTCCGGGTATTCGGGGGTGTCGTGGGCGAACGCAGGTCAGTTGCGACCATGGTTCTGCGCGTCGTGCCGGCAGCTGTGCTGCACGACAAGTGGTCGGACCAGTAGAGATTCGACGGGAAGGCAGGTGGCGTGGTGAGCAGAGAGAGTTCCGCGCACTCCGTAACAGGCCTGCGACCGGACTGCGGTCGGAATCTGGAGGCGAGATGATTGGGGCCGGTCCGGCCCTGACCGGCACCTCGACGATGATGCGTGCGGTGATGGACGCCATCGGTTCGGGTGAGCTCGAGCAGGGAGAGAAGCTCGATTCCGAGAGGGCGTTGGCCGCTCGGTACCGGATCAGCCGGACGACGGTGCGAGAGGCGCTCAAGGAGCTCGAAGTCAGAGGGTTCGTCCGGCGCGTGCATGGCAGCGGCACTTTCGTCAGCTTCGATCGCGAGAATGAGCACAAACGCTCGATGCTGGGCACGGGGACGGAGACCGAGCGTCAGTTCCGCGAGGTGATGGACCTGAGGCAATCGCTCGAACCGGCGATCGCCTTCCGGGCTGCCAAACGCAGCAGCGCCGAGACCGACGCCCTCGAGGAGATCCTTGCTCGCGCTGAGGCGATGGACCCGGCGAATCACTCCGACTTGGCAGCTCTCGACACGGAGTTCCATGTCGCTATCGCCGCTCTCACTCTCAACCCGCTGCTCGTCGACCTGCTCACGGAGACCCACGAGGTGTTCGGATTCACCCGAAGGGCCGAGTTCCAGTCGGAGAGTCGCATCCGCACCTCTCTCAACGGGCACCGTGCGATCACCGACGCGATCGCACGCGGCGACGGACCGGCGGCGCGAGAGAGCATGGAAGAGCATCTGAGGGACATCTCCCAGGTCATCGCGTTCTGAAGCGGTGCTCGTGGAGCCCACTCGACCGCGCATTGCGCTTTGGCGGTGGTCATCGATGAGTCAGTGCTCCGATGGGATGTTGCTGCTGGGTGCGGTTATCGTGGCCGTGAACGCCGCGTCTCGGGCTGCGCGCGCCACGTCCTGTTGGTTGCGGACTGCGCGCCGCGTCCTGTGGGCCGCGGCCTGCGCGGGCAGCGGAGACGAGCGGGACCGCGCCGCGAGCCGAAGAGACACGAGAGCCGAAGGAGAGGACCCGACGATGGCAGCCACCGTGATCCTGGTCAATGGGCTCCCCGCCTCGGGGAAGTCCACACTCGCCTCTGACCTCGCCGCAGCGGCGGACGTGCCCTTCCTCTCCGTCGACGAGGTGCTCGAACGCCTCGTCGATTCAGTGAACTACCGCTTCCCCAGGGATCCGGCTCACGAGCTGGCGGACAGGGTGGCGTGGAAGCTGGCCGCTCTGGTCGAGGACACGGTGGTGGTCGAGTCGTTCTGGGCTCTGGAGCGTGATCTCGACAGCGTCAAGGAGGGGCTGCGGACCGCCGGGGCCGAGGAGGTCGTCGAAGTGTGGTGCGACGCTCCCTTGGAAGAGGCCGTCGAGCGATACGAGCACCGCGACCGACACGGCATCCACGAAGACGACCCGAACGACGTCGACCTGTGGCGGCGCAGCGCACCGCTCGAATTGGGACCGGTCGTGCGCATCGACACGAGCACCGATTCGGCCAAGGCATCGGGAACGCAGGTCCTCGCCGCAGTGCGGGACGTTCTGGCCCAGAACGCACGATCGGGCTCTTCTGACACCCCTTGAATGCGTCGGGCAACACAGCTAAGTTCAGGAAACCACGCGGAAACCTCAGAGAGGGAGGCAGCATGAAGGGCAAGCTTCTACTGGCAGCAGGAATCGGAGTGGGGTATGTCCTCGGCTCCCGTGCCGGACGACAGAGCTACGAATCGCTCAAACAGGCCGTGCAGGACCTGTGGAGCGACCCCAAGGTCCAGGACCGTGTGTCCGATATCGAAGACACGGTGAAGGAGAAGGCTCCGGTCGTGCAGGACAAGGCCGAGCAGGCGCTCAAGAGCGCCGGCGAGAAGTCGAAGCAGGTCGGCAGTGACGTCAAGTCGAAGATCTCCGGCGACTCGGCTCAGGGCCCCACGGAGGACATCCATGGCTGAGATCTCGGACACCGAGCACTTCGGGGCCAGCCGAGCGGCCATCGAGGCAGAGCTCGGCGTCATCGCCACCGAGTGGGAGCAGCAGGGCCGCCTCGAGCCGGTGGTGGACAAGGACACCGGGGAGATCCACCCCGACGCCGAACAGGAGCTGCTCAACCGCTTCTGACCGGTCTCATCGCACTCCTATGACAATTACCGACCGATTGGTTAGTATATTCTCCAGGAATCGGCAGCGGCGCCGAACTCGGCCGCCGTGAACCGGGAGACGTCGTTTCACCAGGGAGAGCAAGCATGACCGAGACCCTCAGTTCCTATGTGGCCGGAGGCTGGCACACGCCTGGTGCGACCGACAGTGCCCGTGCGGTGCACGACGCAGGCACCGGTGAGCTCCTCCACCAGGTGAGCTCCGCGGGCATCGACTTCGCTGCCGTCGACGCCTACGCCCGGAACACCGGTCTGCCGGAACTCCAGAAGCTCACCTTCCACCAGCGCGGGGTCATCCTCAAGAAGCTCGGAAGCTGCCTCATGGAGCGGACCAAGGGCTATCACGAGATCTCGTTCACCACCGGCACCACGAAGCGCGACGCGTTCGTCGACATCGAGGGCGGCATCGGCACGCTCTTCACCTACTCCGGCATCGCCCGCCGTCAGATGCCGAACTCGACCGTCCACCTCGATGGCGGGATCGAGCGCCTGTCGAAGAACGGCACCTTCGTCGGCCGGCACATAATGACCTCCAGGCAGGGTCTGGCGCTGCAGATCAACGCCTTCAACTTCCCGGTCTGGGGCATG
Organism: Brevibacterium renqingii; assembly: GCF_017808095.1. Lineage (NCBI taxonomy): Bacteria > Bacillati > Actinomycetota > Actinomycetes > Micrococcales > Brevibacteriaceae > Brevibacterium > Brevibacterium renqingii. The sequence goes on from NZ_JADBHG010000002.1 coordinate 489,874, forward strand.
CTCGAGAAGTTCGCCCCGATGTTCGTCGCCGGCGTTCCCGTCGTCGTCAAACCCGCCACGGACACCGCCCACCTGACTCGCGCGGTCGTCGACGACATGGTCGGATCCGGCCTTCTCCCGGCCGGTGCCATCCAGCTCGTCAGCGGCGACGTCACCCCGCTCTTCGACCACCTGTCCGAGCAGGACACCATCGCCTTCACCGGCTCCGCTGCGACCGCTCGGCGCCTGTCCGGACTCGACTGCGTCACCGAGCGCGGCACCCGATTCTTCGCCGAGGCGGACTCGCTCAACTTCTCCCTGCTCGGCCCCGACGCCGGCCCTGGCACGGAGGAGTTCGACCTCTTCGTCTCCGGCGTCGTCGCCGAGATGACCGTCAAGGCCGGACAGAAATGCACCGCGATCCGTCGCACCCTCGTGCCCGAGGCCCACGCCGAGGCGGTCGGTGAGGCCATCATCGCGAAGCTCTCCACCCAAGGGGTGGGTGATCCGCGGGAGAAGTCCACGCGCTTGGGCCCGGTCGTCTCCGAGAAGCAGCGCGCCGACGTCCTCGATTCCATCGACGCCATTCTCGCCGGCGGCGCCCACCTGCTCGCCGGCGGACGGGAGGAGTCCGACAGGCTGGCCGCCGAACACGGCGGTGCCTATGTCGCGGCCACCGTCCTGCAGGCCGATGATGCGTGGGCCGATGCCGTCCACGACATCGAGGCCTTCGGGCCGGTGACCTCGATCATCGCCTATTCCGACACCGAGGAGGCCGTGCGTTTGGCCGCCCGTGGCCGCGGTTCGCTGGTCGGCTCCGTCGTCACCCACGATGCTCGGTTCGCCACCGAATTCGTCCGCCGGATCGCCCCCTGGCACGGGCGCGTGCTCGTCCTCGATCGTGATGATGCCGAGGAATCGACCGGGCACGGCTCACCGCTGCCCAACCTCATCCACGGCGGGCCGGGTCGTGCCGGCGGCGGAGAGGAGATGGGCGGTCTGCGCGGCGTCGAGCACTTCATGCAGCGCACCGCGATCCAGGCCTCACCGGACATGCTCACCGCCATCGGCGGGGAATGGGTGAACGGATCGGAGCGCCGCCTCGGCGAGCATCCCTTCACGAAGTCGCTCAACGACCTGCGTATCGGCGATACCCTCGACTCCGAGTGGCGCGAGGTCACACTCGACGATATCGAGCACTTCGCGAACTTCACCGGCGACACCTTCTACGCGCATATGGACGAGGAGGCGGCGGCCGCGAACCCGTTCTTCCCGGGCCGCGTGGCCCACGGCTACCTCATCGTGTCCTTCGCGGCCGGTCTCTTCGTCCAGCCGGACCCGGGCCCGGTGCTTGCGAACTACGGCCTCGAGGGGCTGACCTTCATCACGCCCGTCTCGCCGGGCGACAGGCTCAAGGTCACGCTCACGGCCAAGCGGATCACCCCGCGCGAGACCGATGAGTACGGCGAGGTCCGGTGGGACGCACAGGTCGTCAACCAGAACGACGAACCCGTCGCGAACTACGACGTGCTCACCCTCGTGGCGAAGGAGCACTGAGGCGGCGGGCCCGGGGGACGCGGACGGTCAGAGAGGCCGGTCGGACCCTCAGGGTGGCCGGGGTCCGGGCGACCGCATCGCCGTCGGCGACGATCTCGATGGGATCCGCGCCCTCGGGGGTCGAGATGTGGACCTCGCGGGCGCGGCCGAAGTGGATGTGCGGGTGCCGATCGTGCTTACCGGAGCTGAACGCGACGAGTTCGGCGGCGAGTCGCGGCAGGGCGACGTCCTTGAGGAGGACGATGTCGATGAGCCCGTCGTCGAGGGCGGCTGTGGGGGAGAGCCTGAGCCCGCCTCCATAGCGGCCGGAGTTGGCGAAGCCCGCCGTGTAGCCGCGGAAGGCGGTGCGCTCGCCGTCGACGGTCAGTTCCAGATCGATGCATTCGGGCGGCAGGATCGCGCGCACGATCCCGTACAGATAGACCCAACGGCCCTTGACGCACTTCGCTGCGTTCGCATGCCGCTGCACGGCCGAATCCAGGCCGAGGCAGACGTTGCCGAGGCTGACCTTCCCGTCGAGGTCGAGGACGTCGATGACGCGGTCGCGCCCCTCGGCGATGACGGACACGGCCGCCTCGATGCCCTTCGGGATGCCGAGCTTGCCGATGAGGTCGTTGCCGCGGCCGCCGGCGATGATGCCCAGGGCGGTTCGAGTGCCGAGGAGTCCGGCCGCGACCGAGCGTGCCATCCCATCGCCGCCGAGCGCGACGACGACGGGCGCCCCCTGTGCCGCGAACTCCGCGGCCAATTCACCGGCGTGATCTTCGCTGTCGCTCGTGATCAGTGCGGCCTCGAGTCCGTGGGCGGCGAAGGCCGCACGCAGCGGCTCGATCCGCCTGAGCACGGCGCCGTCGCGGGCCGCGGGATTGAGGATGACGACGACTGCCGTCGGGTCCGGGGCCCCGTTGCCCCGCGCGCCGTCATTCATAACGTGGTCGGCCCATTCATGAGCTTGCCGGGATTCATGATGCCCGCCGGGTCGGCTTCGGCCTTGGCCGCACGCAGCATCCGCAGCCACAGATCGCCTGTCTCTGCGCCGAGCCAGGGGGCATGGTCCGCCCCGATCGAATGGTGATGAGTGATCGTGCCTCCGCCGCCGACGATGGCATCGCCGGCCGCGGTCTTCATCGCCTTCCACTGCTTGAGCTCCTCGCCTTCCTGAGCTCGGGCGAAGACGGTGTAGTAGAGCGAACAGCCCGAGGCGTACAGGTGGGAGATGTGGCAGAGCACCAGGGCCGGTGTGCCGCGTTCAGCCGATGTCTTCTCGATCTCCGCCCGGATCGTATCGTGGAGTTCCTCGATCCGGGACCACGGCGCCGCCGTCTCCAGGGTCTCGACCAGGATGCCCTCGGTCAGCAGCTGATCGCGCAGGTACGGGGTCGAGAAGCGGTGCTTCTCCCACATGGCCTCAGGGGTGGCTCCCAGCCCCACGCCCCTGTGCTGACGGGCGATCGTCCGGGCGGCCGACCGACGGGCTCGGGCCTCGGCGGTGCGGCCGTCGAAGCGGACCACCAGCAGGCAGGGCGTCGAGATGCCGCGGGCGCGCAGATAGGCGAGCACACTTCTGCGCTGGAGTCCGCTGCCGAGCTGCGCGAGCCCGAAAGCGGTCTCGTTGACATCGGAGAGGCGCGCGATATCCGGCCGCAGCCCTGACTGCTCCATCTCCCGCAGAGCCGCGGCGCCCGAGGCGAAGTCGGGGAAGAACCAGGAATCGGGCACGCTCGCCTCCGGCAGGCGTCTGATCTGCAGAGTCACCTCGGTGATGATGCCGAGAGTCCCTTCGGAGCCGACGAACATCTGGCGCGGATCGGGCCCGGCCGCCGTGGCAGGAGTCGAACTCAGTCCGATCGGACCGTTCGGGGTCGAGCAGCGCAGCCCGAGCACGTTCTCGTCGGTGCGTCCGTATCCGGTCGACTGCTGACCGGCTGACCGGGTGGCGACCCACCCGCCGACAGTGCTGAACTCGAAGGACTGCGGGTAATGGCCGAGCGTGAGGCCTCCGGCCTGCAGACGCTCTTCGAGGTCCGGTCCGAACACCCCGGCCTGGACGGTCGCCGTCAGCGACTCCTCGTCGATGTCGAGGATCTCATCGAGCCGTGACAAGCTGAGGCAGACGCTGCCGGCCAGACCCGGTCGGAACGCATCGAGGCCGCCGACGACGCTGGTGCCGCCGCCGAACGGAACGACCGCGATGTGCTCCTGCTGGCAGACGGCCAGGAGTGCGTCCACCTCGGCGGCGGAACCGGGCCAGATCACGGCATCCGGAGCGAACGGCAGCTCGCCTGTGCGCAGCCGGATGAGGTCGGGCAGGCTGCGTCCTGCCGCATGCCTGACGCGGATCGCATGGTCGTCGCGGACGAAGTCCTCGCCCACGACCTCGACGAAGCGGGCGTGCACCTCGTCCGGGAGCTCGGGCTCGGGCAGGCGGATGTCCTCGAGTCGTACGGGCCGGCGGTCGACGCCGCGGGGCCAGCCGCACACCTTGCTCAGCAGCTTCCTCGCCCCGGGCTTGACCGGGCCGTCGTGCCCGTCCTCGCCCCAGCCCCACCAGCGCATCCGCGGTTGAGTGTCCATGTTCGTCATCCTTCGTGTCGCGATTGTGTGATGAGTTCCGGGGCGATCCGGGCCACAGCGTCATAGAGGTCGGCGCGATCGGCGTCGACGAGTCCCCAACGGGTCCGCCGGTCGATGACGTCCTCGACCGTGAGGGCGAGCTCGTGCTCGACGGCGAAGCGCACTTCCGCGCCGGTCAGTGGGATTCCCTTGCGCACGGGTTCGTTGAGTGAGGGATCGGCGTCGCCGTAGGCTGCCACCTCCGCGGCATCGGTGCCGTAGCGGGAGACCAGATGTTCGGGCAGTCCGGACGCAGGTGTGCCCTTGCCGACGAGCCCGAGTCCGCTTGTCCGGCACGGTTCGGCCGGCAGACCGCATGTCTTGACGGCGTCATCGACGGCGTCTTCGGCCATGCGTCGGTAGGCGGTGAGTTTGCCGCCGACGATGGTCAGCGTCCCGGTCCGCGGGTCGCGCAGCAGGGCGTGCTTGCGGGAGAGGTCGGCGCTGCCGGAGGCTCCTGTGCTGTTCGAGGGTCCCGTGCTCCTGATCAGCGGGCGGAAGCCCGCGTAGCTGCCGACGATGTCCTCAGGGGTGAGCTCGTCGTCGAGTACGGCGTTGATCGTGTCGAGGAGGAACGTCTCCTCGGCGCCGTCGGGGTGGGCGCGTTCCGGGATCGGACCATGGTGCCGGTCGTCGGTGAGGCCGATCATGACCAGGCCGTTGTGCCACGGCACAGCGAAGACGTACCGGCCGAAGTGACCGGGGACGGGCGCGGTGACGGCTGCGCTCGGATGTCCGAGACGCGCCGCTCGGACGAGGATGTGCGAGCCCTTGCTGGGGGCGAGTTCGACCTCGTCGGAGAGAGTATCGGACCAGACTCCGGCGGCGTTGACGATCTGTCGGGCGCTGATCGTGTGGGTCTCATCGGTGAGGCGGTCGGTGAGGTGGACGCGGCCGCGTTCGATTCCGGTCGCCTCGGCGTAGGTGATGATGCGCGCACCATGAGCCGCCGCCGTGCGGGCGAGGTCGATCACCAGCCGGGCGTCGTCGACGAGCTGACCGTCCCAGCTGAGCAGGCCGCCGCGCAGACCCCGCGAGGTCGTGGCGGGGGCGAGTCGTCGGACGGCGGCGGCCGAGATCCGGCGGGGATGGGGGAGCAGTCGCTTCGGGGTGCGGGCAAGCATCCGCATGATGTCGCCGGCGAGGAATCCCGCGCCCGTCATGGCGGCTTCGAGGCGACCGACGCCGGTGTGCAGCGGGTAGAGCATCGGCACGGGACGGATCAGGTGGGGTGCGATGCGGCGCATCAGGCGGCCGCGTTCGACGGCCGATTCCCAGGCGATCGGGAAGTCCAGCCGTGCGAGGTAGCGCAGTCCGCCGTGGGCGAGCTTCGAGCTCCAGCTGCTGGTGCCGGAGGCGAGGTCACCGCGTTCGACCAGAGTGACGGACAGGCCGCGGCTTGCGGCGTCCAGGGCGACACCGACGCCGGTGAACCCGCCGCCGATGACGACGATGTCGGTGCCAGTGCCAGTGCCAGTGCCAGTGCCGGTGCCGGTGCCGGTGTCTGCGGTCGCGGCGCGCAGGTCGCGGGCCCGCTGTGCGGCGTTGAGCGCGGGATCCCCGGCGGGCCCCGGCGTGCCGTCTGCTGAAGTGGTGGAAGCCATTGCGATGCTTTCTGGTACGAAGTCGTACCAGTTTGCAATCGCCGTCGAGTGTTGTCAAGATCACAGTGTGACGAGTCGAGGGCGCCCCTACGCCGGGGCCAGCCGCGAGGCGCGGGAGAGTGCCAGGCGTGAACGGATCATCGCGGCCGGGATCGAGCTGTTCGGAACCGAGGGGTATCGGGCTGCCACCGTCGGGGCCGTCTGTGAGGCGGCCGGCCTCAACAAGCGCTACTTCTACGAATCGTTCGCGAGCCTGGAGGATCTCCTCTGCGAGGTCTACGAGCGCGTGGTCGCCGACCTCCGCGCCGCAGTGCTCGCCGGCGGTGGGGACACCGCCCCGGAGGTGCTGCGCGGTTTCATCGCGGCCTTCCTAGGCTGGGCGCAGGCCAACCCCGTGCGGGCGAAGGTCCACCTCTTCGAGGTCCTCGGGGTCAGCGCCCGCGTCGACGAGCTCTACCGCTCGCATGGGCGATCGATCGGTGACGAGCTCGTCGACCGACTTGTCAGGGCGTCCTCCGGACCTGCGCTGACCCCGGCGAGGCAGCGCATCCTCGGCGATGTGCTCGTCGGCGCCGGACTGCAGCTCGTCGTCGACTGGGTGATCAGCGGATACGACCCGCCCCGCGACGATCTCCTGGCCGAGGCGGACGAGACGATGAACTGGGCCATGGCCGCGGGGATGGCGGCACTCGGCTTCGGGTGAGCGTTCTGCCCTCGATGCCCCAGCGGGCTGAGGGGCCTTGTCGCAGCGGCCGGGCTGTGCTTGCCTGGGTCCATGAGAGCCGAACAGATCACTGATCCGATCGCCTTTCACGGCGAAGGGCCCGTATGGTCGCCGTCCTGGGGCGGGCTGCGCTGGGTCGACATGCTCGCCGGGGACATCCTCACGCTGCGAAGCGACCGCGTCGAGCGACGGCATGTCGGAGACGTCGCGGCGGCAGTGCGTCCGCGCAGCCGAGGCGGAGCCGTCATCGGCGTCGAGCGCGGATTCGCCCTCGAGAGCGAAGCGGGTGAGATCACTGCGCTGTCCGAGCTGTGGTCTGAGTCGGATATCCGCATGAATGACGGCGGCTGCGACCCGCAGGGCAACTTCTGGTGCGGATCGATGGCCTACGACCAGCGTGCCGGAGCGGCCTCCCTCTACCGTCTCAGCCCAGATGGGAAGGCCGAGGTCATGCTCGAGGACGTGACCATCTCGAACGGCATCGACTGGAGCCCCGACGGTTCTCTCGTCTACTACAACGACACGGCCACGCAGCAGATCGCCGTCTTCGACTTCGATCCCGTCGAAGGGCTGAGCGGCCGCCGCGTCCTCGTCGAACTCCCCGACGGCGGTCTGCCCGACGGGCTCACCGTCGACGCCGAGGGTTGCGTCTGGACCGCAGTGGCCAACGGCGGTGCCGTCCACCGCTACCGAGCCGACGGAACCCTCGACGGCGTCGTTGAGGTCGCAGCCGGGAAGACGACAGCGTGCACCTTCGGCGGGGAGAACCTCGATCGGCTCTTCATCACCTCCTCCCAGGAGGACGTGGACACCTCCGCGGATCCGCTGGCCGGTGCGCTCTTCGCCGCCGAGGTGGGGGTGACCGGTCAGCCGGTCCGTCCTTTCGCGGGGTGATCTCAGGTGCTCGCGGGCCCGGCAGCCGCTGTCTCAGGCCTCCAGGCCCTGGAAGGCCATCGTGGTCACGGCCTCGGCGATGGTGTCGGGGTCGACGGGGTAGCTCGGGCGGTACCACTCGGTGATCGAGTTGACCATGCCGAAGAGCAGGCGGGTGATGAGACCGGGGGTGAAATCGGAGCGGAGGCCGCCCTCGGCGATGGCTTCGGAGACCAGGCCGCGGATCTTCTCATCGATGCGGCGCCGCTGTTCGAGCGCTTCGAGCTCGACCGGTGAGTTTCCGCGCACTCGCAGCAGCAGGGTCACGGAATGGTGGTATTCGATGAGGATGAGCACGCTGGCGCGCACGGCCAGGCGCAGGCGCTCGAGCGCCGTGATGCCCGTCCGGTGGCTCTCGGCCTCGACCGCCGAGTCGAGGGCGCCGATCCCGCGATTGATCGCCAGGTGCAGCAGCTCTTCCTTCGACTTCACATGATGGTAGATCGCAGACTTCGTGATCCCCAGTTCGCGGGCGACGGTGTCCATCGAGGTGCCGTCGTAGCCGCGGGAGACGAAGACCTCGGTGGCCTTGTTGATCAGTGTCTCCCGGTCGTATCCGGGACGTCCGCGGCGGGACCGTTTGGAACCGTCCGCCTCGGCGTGGGACTGCGCCTCGGCGGGTGACTGCGCCTTGGCAGGTGCCTGCTCGGAGGCAGGGGACGAGCGCACGACCGTCTCGGTGGAGGCGGCCGACGGGTCCGTCGTGGTCGGCGGCGTCGGCGCAGGTGAGGACGATTCGGGCATGCGCATCAGTCTAAAGCACCCCTTCGGCGGCCGCCGCGACGTGCGTCACAGCCGCCGGACCCGCAGCCGCCGGACCCGCAGCCGCCCGACCCACAGCCGCCGGGCCCGCAGCTGGCGGAACCACGGCGGTGAGGTCACCTGTCGGGTTCCGGTTCGCAAGGCGCGTCGTCATCTCAGCGCACGCCGTCCCGGCGGTCGATGATGCGTTTGAGCTTGCCGACCGAGCGCGGCAGGGCGCCGGGCATCTTGAGGGCGACATCGCAGGAGACGCCGAGTCGCGCCTTGATCCGCGCCGCGACAAGGCGGTCGAGGCCTTCGAGCTCGACGGCGCCGATGCCCTCGCGGGCCTCGACCTCGACCGTCATCTCGTCCATCCTGCCCGGGCGGGTGAGCACGAGCTGGAAGTGCGGGCTCAGGGGTGCGAACTCGAAGAGCACGGACTCGACATTGGCGGGGTAGACGTTGACGCCGCGGATGATCATGAGGTCGTCCGAGCGGCCCGTGATGCGCGAGATCCGACGGAAGTTCTCCCGCGCGGTGCCCGGCAGCAGCGTCGCGAGATCGTGGGTGCGGTAGCGGATGATCGGCAGGGCCTCCTTCGTCAGCGAGGTGAAGACGAGTTCGCCCTCCTCGCCGTCGGGCAGCACCTCACCGGTGAAGGGATCGACGATCTCCGGGTAGAAGTGGTCCTCCCAGATCGTCGGCCCGTCCTTCGTCACGGCCGATTCGCAGGCCACGCCCGGGCCCATGACCTCGGAGAGGCCGTAGATGTCGACGGCATCGATGTCGAAGGACTGCTCGATCTCCTTGCGCATCTCGTCGGTCCACGGTTCGGCGCCGCAGATCGCGGTCTTCAGGCTCGTGGTCGTCGGGTCGATGCCCTGTTTGCGGAACTCATCGAGGATCGTGAGCAGGTAGGTGGGCGTGGCGGTGATGATATCGGGCTTGAAGTCCTGGATCAGCTGCACCTGACGCGGGGTCTGCCCGCCGGAGATCGGCACGACCGTGAAGCCGTGGCGTTCGGCGCCGTGGACGCCGAGACCGCCGGTGAACAGACCATAGCCGTAGGCGTTGTGCATCATCTGTCCCCGCTTGCCTCCGGCTCCGAGGACGGAGCGGGCGATGAGGCTGCCCCACTTGTCGAGGTCACCCATGGTGTACCCGACGACGGTCGGCAGCCCGGTGGTGCCCGAGGAGGCGTGGATGCGCGCGACCTGCTCCTGAGGGACCGCGAAGAGTCCGAACGGGTAGTTGTCGCGCAGGTCCTGCTTGTTCGTGAACGGCAGCTTCGCGATGTCCTCGAGGCTCGTGATGTCCGCCGGAGTCACGCCGAGCTCGTCGAAGGCCTTCCGGTAGAAGGGCACCTTCTCGTACACGGAGGTCACCGTGGTCCTGAGGTTCTTCAGCTGGTCGGCGCGCAGCTCGTCCAGGCTCATCCGTTCGCCGGCGTCGAGGTCGGGATCAGTCATCATCGTCTCCTTGCGAAATCTCTTTTGCAGATCTGTGAGCCGCCGCGGCGGCGCGCCGGCTGCGGTGCCGTGTCGTCAGCGGGGTGGCTGGGTGTGGTGAGTGTTGGGTCACTGTGTCCAGGCGGGCGAGGTCACTGCTTTCGTGGAGGCAGTGTGCGGGAGCGGCCGCGGTAGGTGGCGATGACCTCCTCACCGCGAGTGACCGTGACGTCGTAGATGCCCGAGCGGCCCTGCTTGACGACCTCCCTGCCCCGGGCGACGAGCTCGTCGCCGATGAAGGAGGGCTTGAGGAAATCGATGTCCCCGCCCGAGGCGACCGTGACCGAGCCGGGATAGTTGCAGGCCATCGCGAAGGTCGTGTCGGCGAAGAGGAAGACGTAGCCGCCGTGGGTGATGTCGTGGCCGTTGGTCATGATCTCGGTGACCGTCATCGAGCACTGCGCCCAGCCGGGGCCGTGATCGTCGACGGTGATGCCCAGGTGCTGGGAGGCTCGGTCATTGGCGAACATCGCCTCGGCGCCGGTGGCCGCCTCTGCGGGCCCCGCTTCCGAGGGCACCGCCTCCGAGGGCCTTGCCTCTGCGGGCCCCGCTTCCGGGCGCATCGTGGTGTCGTGGGCGGATCGGCCCATAGTCGGCTCCTCTTCGAGTCGCGGTGCGCTGACCTCGTGGGCAGCGGTCTCTGCGCGTGAACGACGGCGGAAGATCCCCTGCGCTCCCGGGGAGAGCCGCCGGCGAATAAACGACCATCTGGTCAATAAATATCGTTGTGTTCGGCGTCACTTGTCAAGTCGCGGGGATGTCTTCTCGCGTGGCCCGGCAGGAGGGGTGTGCCGCAAGGTGTGCGCCAGTTCCTGTCGCGAGAAGCAAGTGGTCGCAATCGGATGGGTTCGCGTCAAACGGTGGTCGCAATCGGACGGAAATCTTCGCCCAAAGTATCCGATAGCGACCATCTCTCAGTCGATGCTGCGGTGAGGTGCGGGCCGGACGCGTTCAGGTGCGTTGCGACTCGGCGTGGGGTGTGCCACACTGAACGCAAGGAATACAGAACAAACGGTCAGTAATTGGTCTCGGCAGCGGATCTCGCAATAGACCCGACCCGGGATCGAGTGTCTGTTCGGCGAAGACAGTGTGAGGACCGATGAGGACACGTCCAATGGCGGAATTGTCAGAGGTGGAATGGTCATGACAACAGACATCACAGGCTCGACGGCCTCGTCCGGCGACGTCTCCGTCGAGGAGCTCGAAGCGCAGTTCGAGGCGACGATCGAGGCCAAGGACCGGATCGAACCACGCGACTGGATGCCCGAGGCCTACCGCAAGACGCTCATTCGGCAGGTCGCGCAGCACGCGCACTCGGAGATCATCGGCATGCAGCCGGAAGGCAACTGGATCTCCCGCGCGCCCTCGCTGCGCCGCAAGGCGATCCTGCTGGCCAAGGTCCAGGACGAAGCCGGGCACGGTCTCTATCTCTACTCGGCCGCCGAGACCCTCGGCGCCACGCGCAACGAACTCACCGAGAAGCTCGTCGCCGGCAAGCAGAAGTACTCCTCGATCTTCAACTATCCGACCCTGTCCTACACGGACGTCGGCACGATCGGCTGGCTCGTCGACGGTGCCGCGATATGCAACCAGGTGCCGCTGTGCCGGACCTCCTTCGGCCCCTACGGTCGCGCAATGATCCGCATCTGCAAGGAGGAGTCCTTCCACCAGCGGCAGGGCTACGAGCTGCTGATGACGATGATGCGCGGCACCGAGGCCCAGCGCGAGATGGTGCAGGAATCGGTCAACCGCTTCTGGTGGCCGTCCCTGATGATGTTCGGGCCCCCGGACGACAACTCCCCGAACACCGAGCAGTCGATGGCCTGGGGCATCAAGACCCACACGAACGACGAACTGCGCCAGAAGTTCGTCGACATGTCCGTCCCCCAGGCCGAGGCCCTGGGCGTGACCTTCCCCGACGAGGGACTGAAATGGAACGCCGAGCGCGGACACTACGACTTCTCGACCCCGAACTGGGACGAGTTCTGGGCCGTCGTCAAGGGCAACGGGCCCTGCAACGAACAGCGCCTGGCCCATCGCAGGCGCGCCTGGGACGAGGGTGCATGGGTGCGCGAAGCCGCGCTCGCCTTCGCCGAGAACCAGGCCGCCGAGGCGACTGCCGACCGTAGAACCGCCCCCGCCGCCGATACGACCCCCGCCGCCGATACCACCCCCGCCGCCGGAGTCGACACCACCACACCCGAGGAGACAGCGAAATGACCGAGACCAATCCCGGCTCCACCTCGGCGAAGGACGAATCCGCTGCGGGCTCGACCCGCGGCGAATGGCCGCTGTACGAGGTCTTCGTCCGCGGCAAGCGTGGACTCAACCACGTCCATGTCGGATCCCTGCACGCCGCCGATGACCAGATGGCCGTCCACCACGCCCGCGACGTCTACACCCGACGCAACGAAGGCGTGAGCATCTGGGTCGTCCGCGCCTCCGACATCACGGCCTCGAGCCCGGACGAGAAGGACCCGATGTTCGCCCCCAGCGGCGACAAGGTCTACCGCCACCCCACCTTCTACGACATCCCCGCCGATGTCCCGCACATGTGAGGAGGGCCGAGACATGACTACCGAACACACACCGGCGGGCAGCGAGCCCACCGTCAACGTCGCACATGATGAGGCCGGAACCAACGTCGAGCACGACACGCACGACAACGCCTACTCGGGTCTGCTCGTCAACGACGCCAACTGGGCCTTCGGCACCGACTTCGAGGATCCCCTGGCAGGCGTCGACACCACCGTGCCCGAAGGCATCGACGCGGCCGACCTCGGCGTCTACTGCCTCATGCTCGGCGACGACGCCCTGGTCTTCTCCCAGCGGATCTCCGAATGGTGTGCGGGCGCCCCGGACCTCGAGGAGGACATCGCCCTGGCGAACATCGCCCTCGACCTCCTCGGCCAGGCGCGGCTCCTGCTCGCCCGCGCGGCGGCCGCCGACCCGAACCTCGTGCCCGAACTGCCCGAAGGCTCGCCCGTGCCCGATGAGGACCGGCTCGCCTACTTCCGCAACGACCTCGCGTTCCGCAATGTCCGTCTGGCCGAGGTTCCCAACGGAGACTTCGCCGAGGCGGTCGCGAAGATCCTCATCTACTCGACCTGGCGCCTGTCGATCTTCGAACGGCTCGCGGCCAGCCGCGACACCGTGCTCGCGGCGATCGCGGCCAAGGGTGTCAAGGAGATGTCCTACCACCGCGACTTCGCCGGCCGCTGGGTGCTCATCCTCGCCCGCGGCACCGAGGAGTCGAGGGCCCGCCTGCTCAAGGCACTCGACGGTCTGTGGCCGCTGTGGACCGAGCTCTTCGAGACTCACCCGGTCGAGGCCGCCGTCGCAGCCGCCGGCATCGGCGTCGATCCCGCCGAGGTGGCCGACGAGGCCGGAGTCATCATCGACCAAGTCTTCGCCGCCGCCGGCATCGACCGTCCCGAGAAGGGCGGCCTCGCCGGAGTCGGCGTGCACGGGCGGAAGGGCCGCGACGGGCTGCACACCGAGGCGCTGAGCAGGATGCTCGCCGATATGCAGGTCGTCGCCCGCGAACATCCGGAGGGACGCTGGTGACCGCCGTGCTCGACACCCAGCAGCCCGCCACCGGCACCGAGGCGATCGACCGTGCCCGTGCCGCCGCCGGTCGCGTCACGGACCCGGAGATGCCGATGCTCACGCTCGTCGACCTCGGCGTGCTCCGCGATGTGAGCATCGAGGACGGCCGCGTCGTCACCACCATCACCCCCACCTATTCGGGCTGCCCGGCGATGGCGACGATGCGCGATGATCTGCAGCGCGAACTGCTGCACGCGGGATTTCCCGATGCCGAGGTCCGCGTGTCCCTGACCCCGGCCTGGACCAGCGACTGGATCACCGAGGCCGGGCGCAAGGCACTCAAGGACGCGGGCATCTCCCCGCCCGGGCAGGCGCCTCGCCGTGAGGGGCCGGTGGCGCTGACCCTCATGCCCACCCGCCGCGCGGTCACCTGCGTGCTGTGCGGTTCGGACAACGTGCACCTGTCCTCCGAATTCGGGCCGACCGCCTGCAAGGCCATGTACCAGTGCCTCGACTGCCTCGAACCGTTCGACCACGTGAAGGAGATCTGATGACCGAGACGATCAGCTCTTCGACCGGAACCGCTTCCCGTTCGAGCTTCTACCCGCTGACCGTGAAGTCGGTCGACCACCTCACCGAGGACTCGGCGGCAGTGACTTTCGACGTGCCGGACAAATACGCCGAACTCTTCGACTTCGCCGCCGGCCAGTCCCTGACCCTGCGCCGCAGCATCGACGGTCAAGAGCACCGCCGCACCTACTCGATCTGCGCCCCGGCAGGCAGCGATCCGCGCATCGGCGTGCGCGAGATCCCCGAAGGTCTCTTCTCCCAATGGCTCGTCCACGAGGTGCGCCCCGGCGACGTCGTCGAAGTGCAGCCGCCCTCGGGCAGCTTCCGGGCCGATCCCTCGATCGGCGGCAGGCACCTGTGCATCGCGGCCGGTTCGGGCATCACCCCGATGCTGTCGATCGCTGCGACTGTGCTGTCGAACCCCGAGGCCTCGGTCACTCTGCTCTACGGCAACCGCCATACGAACACCGTGATGTTCGCCGAGGAGCTCGCCGACCTCAAGGACGCCCGCAACCAGCAGCTCGACCTCATCCACGTGCTCTCCCGCGAGCCCCGTGACGTCGAACTCTTCTCCGGCCGTCTCGACGAGGACAAGCTGCGGCAGCTGCTGTCCTCCCTGGTGCGGACCGAGAGCCTCGACCATGTCTGGCTGTGCGGACCTTTCGGCATGCTGAACGACGCCCGCGCCGTCCTCGCCGAATTCGACGTGCCCCCGGAGAAGATCCACTTCGAGCTCTTCTACGTCGACGAGCCCCCGCCGGAGGTCGTCCACGCGGACAAGGTCGTCGAGGGAGCCACCAGCGAGGTCACCGTCGTGCTCGACGGAAAGCGCTCCACCTCGGCGATGTCGCAGGGCAAGACGATCCTCGACTCCGCGCAGGAGACCCGCTCGGATCTGCCGTTCGCCTGCAAGGGCGGAGTGTGCGGGACCTGCCGGGCGAAGATCTGCGGCGGCGAGGTCGACATGGTCCGCAACTACGCCCTCGAGGACGCCGAGGTCGAGGCGAACTTCGTCCTCACCTGCCAGACGTTCCCCGTCAGCGACGAGGTCACGGTCGACTTCGACTCCTGATCCGCCGACAACCCCGGACCCCGAGCCCACCACGCCGTCTGCGCCGAGTTCGAAACCGAACCGAAGGTCGCCCTCGAAGTCGCAGGTCAGGCTCTGGCCGAGCGGATCGCGAGCTTCGCGTCCCTGGCGGTGCGGCTGAGCAAATCGGCTTCCACGCTCCCCGCGAGGTCCACCCGCTGATTGATAATGTGGCCCAGGCCGTGCTGTTCGAGACCGAGGAGAAGTTCGCCCGCATGGACGCTTTCCTCTCCAAGCGCGAAGCCAAGAAGGCGAAGAAGGCCGCCGAGTCGGCCGCACAGACGGGTCGGACCACCGACCGGACGGCCGGGACCGACCCGGAGAAAGGCGACATCGCATGAATGAGACCGAACCCGCCGGCACCTCGGCGGCCCCGCGCGTGCCCGAGACCGTCGGAGTCTACGGCGGCGGCCGGATGGGAGCGGGCATCGCCCATGCCTTCGCCACCGCAGGCGCCCGCGTCATCGTCATCGAGAGCACCGAGGACACCGTGGCCGCCGCACGCGAGCGCGTCGATGCCTCGATCGAGAAATCGGCGTCGAAGGGCATCGAGGTCCCCGGAACCGTCGAGGTCGTCCGCGACCCGACCCTGCTGGATCAGGCCCTCCTCGTCGTCGAGGCCGTGCCCGAGGACGTCGAATTCAAACAGGAGATCCTCGCCGGCATCGCGAAGTACGCTCCGGCCGCGAGCATCGGCACGAACACCTCGGCGCTGTCCATCGACGAACTCGCCGCCGCACTGCCGCGGCCGCAGGCGCTGATCGGCCTCCACTTCTTCAATCCCGTCCCCGTCTCCGAACTCGTCGAGGTCGTCGTCGGCACCCACACCGACCCGGGCCTCGTCGAGGTCGCCAAGGGGTGGGTCGCAGGACTGGGCAAGACGGCGATCACGATCAGGGACTCGCCCGGATTCGCCTCCTCCCGCCTCGGCGTGGCCCTGGCCCTCGAAGCGATGCGGATGGTCGAAGAGGGTGTGGCCGAGCCTGCCGACATCGATCGGGCCATGACTCTGGGCTATCGGCACCCGGCGGGGCCGCTGCAGACCACGGACATCGTCGGCCTCGACGTGCGTTTGGGCATCGCCGACCACCTCGCCGCCGAACTCGGCGACCGTTTCGCGCCTCCGCAGATCCTGCGCGACAAGGTCGAAGCCGGCGAACTCGGCCGGAAGACCGGCCAGGGCTTCTACACTTGGTGACACCTCGTTCGCTCATCCGAGCCAGCGAGTGACCGACGGCCATGACCAGACGCAAAGGAGCATCCATGACCGAGATCCAGCTGAGGAACCGCGACCGGATCGCCGAGATCGTCCTCGACGGACCCGAGACCCGCAACGCCCTCGACGCGGACGACCTCCGCGATATCGCCGCGGCCGTGGCCAAGGTCGCCGAGGCGATCCCGAACGTGCGTGTGCTGCTCATCCGCGGTGAGGGCAAGGTGTTCTGCTCCGGCCGCGACATCAGCGGCGTCGACGTCGACACCGATGACGCCCGCGCGTTCCTGGCCGAGGTCTTCGCCCCCGTCTTCCAGGCGATCCGCGCCCTGCCGATCCCCGTCATCGCCCAGGTCCAGGGCGCTGCGCTGGGCCTCGGCTTCGGCGTCGCCGCTGCCGCCGACATCATCTTCGCCGCAGACGACGCGAAGTTCGGCTCTCCCTTCGCCGCGATCGGCGCGATGCTCGACTCCGGCGCGCACCATGTGTTCCTCGATCGTCTCGGCTACCACCGGACCATGGACCTCATCGTCACCGGCGACTTCATGACCGGCGCCGAGGCAGCCGCCGCCGGGATCGTCTCCCGTGCGGTTCCGGCTGCGGACCTGTCGGACTTCGTCGAGTCGAAGCTCGAGAGGATCGTCTCCGGACCCGCCGAGGCCTTCGCCATGGAGAAGGGCTTCGTGCAGAAGATCGCCGACGATCGACCGAGCCTGTCCGAGGTGCTCGCCGAGGAGGCCGCCCTGCAGGAGTCGGCCCGGCAGACCCCCGATTACGCCGAAGGTTTCAAAGCGTTCCAGGAACGCCGCAAACCGAACTTCGAATAGACCTCAGCCGAGCCCGGTGGAGTCAGCGATCGGTCGCATCTCCGGGCGTGTCATCAGGGCTCCTGAGCGTCATTCGGCTCCTGGCTGTCGTGCGGCTGGTCGCCGTCCGCCTCGGTGCTGGTGCGCGCGGACTTCCAGCGCCGCATCGTGACGATCGTGAGCGCGATGACCAGGGCCCAGGAGATGCCCACGGCGATGGCGTTGAGCACCGTCGGGTCGCCGATGAACGCCCCGACTGCCACCAGAGACAGCTGCCCGGGCAGGGAGGAGACGAGGGTGGCGCTGAGGAACGTGCGATTGTCCACGCCCAGGGCCCCGCTGCCGTAGTTCACCGGCCAGTACGGGAAACCAGGCATGAGGCGCAGAGCGCACACCGCGTAGAAGCCGCCGCCGGTGAGCCTGGACTCGACGGACTCGGCATGGGAGCCGAGCAGCCGCAGCACCGTGTCCCGGCCCAGCGCCCGGGCGATCCAATATCCGCCCCAGCAGCCGAGGACGACGCCGATCATCGACAGCAGGGTGCCGAAGGGCAGACCGAAGACGAGTCCGCCGGCAGTGGCCATGATCGTCACCGGGATCGGAGTGGCGGCGACGACCGCGTAGATGATGATGAAGACGCCGAAGCCCCAGAAGCCGGCGGCCGCGATGTCGCTCTGGAGCACGTCGATGGAGGGCAGGCGGACGTTGAAGACCGCCCACACGCCGGCCAGCAGGAGCAGGGCGAGGGCGATATTGCGCAGGATCGTCGACCAGTCGAGACGGGAGCGGCCGGAGCGGGCTGCGGGGGCACGAGAATCGCCGGAGCGGGGCGACCGCTCCGGCGTCGAGGCGTCATCGTGTCCGGGCATGGATCGATCCTACGTCCGGTCCCGGGCACGACGGCAAACCGTCGGATCGGATCAGGCGGCGGGACCCTCGGTCAGCGTGACCTCCGCGGTGTGACTCTGACCGGAGTCGTCCGTCCAGGTCAGGGACACAGTATCGCCGGGTTCGTGGTTCGATATGGCTTCGGACAGTGAGTTGCCGTCGGTGATCGGGGTCGACCCGATCGCGGTGATCGTGTCCCCGGCGGCAAGCCCCACCTCGGCGGCGGGAGTGTCTTCGTAGACTCCGGCGACGACCGCACCCTCGGTGGCTGCGGAACCGGGCTGCCCGGACTGGCGCGACTGACCCGATTGGCCGGACTGGTCCGCCTGACCGGACTGGCTGACGCCGATGCCGAGGAAGGCCGGGTAGCCGAGGGTGTTCGTGCTCGTCTGCTCTCCGTCGATGATCGCATCGGCCGTGGTCAGCGCCGCCTCGATGGGGATGGCGAAGCCGGTGACCACCGCGGTGCCCGAGGAAGCGGCGGTGTCCATGCCCACGACCTCGCCCTCGTCATCGAGCAGGGCCCCACCCGAGTCGCCGGAGACGATATCGGCCTGGACCTCGATCATCCCGTCCAGGGTCTCCGAGTCCTCGGTGCCCTTGGCCGTCGTGGTCACGGAGGCGCCGAGGTCGGTGACCGTTCCGTCAGCGGCCATGAGCCGACCGCTGCCCTCGGAGTTGCCGACGGCGGTGACGTCGTCACCGACGTCGACGGTGTCGTCGTCGATCGTGGCCGGCTGCAGGTCCTCAGCGTCCTCGAGCTGGAGCACAGCCACATCCTCGGTCGAATCCGAGCCGACGACGCTCGCAGTGTAGGTCTTGCCGGTCGTGGTCACGGTGACGGCGATCTTCGTGGAATCGGCGATGACGTGGTTGTTCGTCAGAACGAGTCCGTCCTTGCTCAGCACGATTCCGGTGCCGGCCGCCTCGGCCTTCTCATAGCCGAGTTCGGTGTCGATGAGCACGACGCCGGTGGACTCCTTCGCACTGGCCGCTGTGGCCTCCTGCTGGGTCGAGCCGTTGTCTCCCTGACCGGTGTCGGGGGACTGTGCGCCGCCGCCGGGGGTGGTTCCTCCGCCGAGGCTGCCGTTGCCGCTTCCGGGTGTCGTGCCCGATGTCGTACCGCCGGAGTCACCGCCCTGGGTGCCGCTGCCCTGTCCGGTGCCGCCCTGGCCGAGGTTCGGCGACTCGCTGCCGCCCTGTCCGGTGCCACCCTGTCCGCTGCTGCCCTGGCTGGGGTCGGTCGGCTGTCCGGTGAAGGGGGCGGCTGCCTCGGTGGTCCCGGCCGCGACCGTGTGGGCGTGGGACACTGCGGCGGCCGGCAGGCCCGCGGGCGTTCCGACGCTCAGTGCGAGGGCAGCCGCTGCTCCGGTGACGGCAAGGGCGAGTCGACGCCTGCGTGGGCGGGATCGGGTGACGGCGCTCGCCGTCGTCTCGGTGCCGAATGGGTTCTCACCGTTGTACCCAGCGCCGGTCGCCGTGTGTGCTGACCTCGTGCGCCTCGACTCGTTCATGGTCTGTGCCTTTCTCCGTTCTGCGGAAGTTCTCTGTGATTCCTATTGAGCATCCGTACGCTGTGGCCCAGCTGTGGCGCAGCTGGAGCCAAGCTTCGACTTTTGAGGACGGGGTACGAGTACACATCGGGTGACGGCTCTCAACGCGTCATCTCAGATCGAATGTCGAGCCGAGAATCTCACCTTATTTGGGTGGAATCCGATGCGCGGTTCCCTGTCATCACGCTGGCGATAGCCTTCGGTGGGGCAACTGGCGCCCCCGGCGCAGCTGCGGCCGAGGAACAAACCGCAGCTCTGCGATGTGGAAATTATGGGAAAGCCGGGTGGGGGGCTTCGACACATCGGGGAAAACCACAAGAAAGAGTGGCAAGGAAAAGCATCAGGTGGTGACTGGTACGCACTGATGGAGTTCGCCAACAAGCAAGTGCTCAAGAAGCCAGAGAAGGCTCCACGGCAAGCAAATGACACCTACGCCTACTGTGCCCCGGTCGAATTGAAGCACAACGGGAAAGTCTTTGATAGGTTCAAAGTTCCGGTCTCGCATAAGGGTAAGAACATCATCACGTCCTTCACCTCGAGCAAATGCAAGTAGATGAGTAAAGAAATCAAAGATCTTGATGGTCCTCGCCGGCCGACTCGCAACGATGGTCGCGGTCGCAGGCGATGTTGAGATTCGTGGCCCGATGATGACTATTCCAATCCGTGATCTCGAGGGCTCTCTCGTCTCGTTTGATTACGATATTCGTGGCCTCGCTGCCACGGTAGAGGACGTGCGATCTGATGCCGTCGCCGCGATGGGTAACGAACGTGGTGGGCAGCATGCCGCACTAGCGTTGATCGCCAACGGGATTATGGAAGACCACCCTGACTGGGACTTCTCGGTTGATTCCACCACCGATGACAACGAAGACAGTGACGTTGACCCAGTTTCGGTGAACATCGAAGACTTCTCTGTTATTGACCCGGAACACTACCCCGAGGGGCTTCCACCCGGCTACGAAACGCGGTAAACATAACCAACCCCGGGGTACAAATTCGAGGGGGCTGAGTTCTGCACCTTCAGCGTCGGAGCGACCCCGCCGCATGCTAGCGAGTGGGGAGACAGCTCGGAGTTGGCACTGCCTGCCGACAAGGGTTAGTGCTGTGCCTATGGCCTACCGCGATGCTCCTGGCTGCTCGGCCGGTAACGTGACGCCTCTCAGATAGGGATGTAGGAATCGTCGTTTGGGAAGAGTCCTTTATCGCTGTCTCTCTGAAGTTCCGTCCTGCCGCCCCGTTGACTCCTCCGAAGCTCAAACGCGACCTTTCCCAAGTTCAGAGCTTTTTCGTGCTGACTTGTGGCATACCTCCATCGCCTCTCTGTCACTCCTCGTAGTCGGCTCAGAGCCAACGTAAATGCGGAGTGAAGAGCCTGGTGAAATTGCCCATGCAGGCATAGCTGATCGTGAACCACGCAACGGCCAGGAGGTAATGGAGGCGGCCGATGGCGTGGAGGTCGCGGATCGCGGAGGCCAGCGAGCTCGGGCCGATGCCGATCGCGCGGGCATTGTCGTCGAGGGAGTGTCCGAGCAGGCGTGCGCAGTGCGCGCTCTTGTCCTCCCCCGCCGAGGTGAGGTGCAGTTCCCGACGATTGCCGGATCCCGGAGTCGCACCGTTGGTGATGAGGTCGTCGGCGAGCAGCGCCTTGACAATTCCGGACCCTGCCGCCTCGGTGACGCCGAGCGACTTCGACAGGGTGCGCCCGGTGATGCTGGGGAGCTGACCGAGGGTGACGAGAGCGACGTACTGGTTGTAGGTCATTCCCTCGGGACGGAGCATTTGCTCCGCCCGCCTGTCGAGTGTGCGGACCAGGTCGTGAAGCTCATGAGCGAGATCCATAGGAGTAAATTGAGCATTTAAGATAATCGAGGGCAGGGGTCATTCGACGATTATCTGCGGCCTGTCAATTGGCAGCACGTCAGACCGCGGCCGGTCGGTCCACGTCCGCTCGGATTACGGCCGGTCGAATCTCAGCCCGTCGGGAACGATTGCAAAAGACCGATCCCTGTCGGTTCTACCGGAAATCGGAGATCTCCCGCTACGAAGACGATGGGCGACCGGGTCAGGGCAGCCTCGGCGAGGGTCAGGCGGTGAAGATCGCGACGGCCTTGATCACGGTCAGAGCCAGTCCCCAGACGAGGCCGCCGACCACGACGACGGTCAGAGTCGTGCCGACGGTCTTGTAGGCACCTCCGACGGGAGACTGCGGGGAACCGGAATCGGGAACTTGCGCGATGGGGGTGGAGTCATTCATGAGCTCAGCTCTTCCTTCAGTTCTCTTCGAGGGCGGCGGCTTGTCGGGCTGCGACGTCCTCTTCGCGCTCGAAGTGCTTGTCACTGACCGGGCGGATGAGTGCATTGGCGATCAGCCCGATGACCAGGGCGCCGACCATGATGAACATCCCGGGCGTGTAGAGCGCGGGACCGGACTTTCCGGCCGCTTCCCCGGCCTCGACGACGGAGTTGACGATGAGCGGCCCGGCCACACCGGCCGCCGACCACGCGGTGAGCAGCGCACCGTGGATGGCCCCGACCTGATAGACGCCGAAGAGGTCCTTGAGGTACGCGGGCACGGTGGAGAATCCGCCCCCGTAGAAGGAGATGATGATGAGCGTGGCCAGGACGAAGAGGATGAGCGAACCGCCGCCGAAGAAGGCGACGAGGAGGTAGAGGACCGCGCCGCCGCCGAGGTAGAGCATGTAGTTGTTCTTCCGGCCCAGGTAGTCCGAGGTCGTCGACCAGATGAAGCGGCCGCCCATATTGCCGATCGAGAGCAGACCGACGAAGCCGGCGGCCGCCGCGGCGGTGATGCCGAAGTAGGCCTGGATCATCGGGGCAGCGTTCTCGAGGATGCCGATTCCGGCGGTGACGTTGAGGAAGAGGGCGACCCACAGCAGCCAGAACTGCGGGGTCCTGATCGCGTTGCGCACGGACACATTGCCAGTCGTCTGCATCGGCTTCGAGGTCGCCTGCGAAGGGTCGAAGCCCTTCGGCGCCCATTCGGGGTGCGGGACGCGGATGACGAAGGCACCGGCGGCGATGACCACGGCGTAGACGATGCCGAGGGTGATGAAGGTCGGGGTCAGGCCCGCGACGAGGTTCTCGGGTTCGGCACCGCCGCCGTAGAGGTTCATCAGCTGGTTCGACATCGGGCTGGCGATGAGAGCACCGCCGCCGAAGCCCATGATCGCCAGGCCCGTGGCCAGGCCGGGACGGTCCGGGAACCATTTCATCAGCGTCGACACCGGCGAGATGTAGCCGATGCCCAGACCGATCCCGCCGATGACGCCGTAGCCGAGGTAGACCAGCCACAGCTGACCGGCCACGATGCCGAGGGCGGCGATGAAGAAGCCGATCACCCAGCAGGTGCCTGCCGCGACCATCGAGGCGCGCGGTCCGTTCTTCTCCACCCAGGGGCCGAACACGGCGGAGGAGATGCCGAGCATGAGGATCGCGATCGAGAAGATCCAGCCGATCGAGACCTCACCGGCGTCGAAGTGCGACATGAACGGGATCTTGAACACGCTGAAGGCATAGACCTGTCCGATGCACAGGTGGATGGCCAATGCCGCCGGTGGGATCAGCCACCGGTTGAAGTTCTTCGGCGCGACGATTGCCGAGCGCGTGAGAATGGAAGCCACGGGAAGTCCTTTTTCGCTATGGAATCCGTGTCGGCGTCGACAGCGGAGAGTGGACGGAGCGCGGACGTATCGCGCTCCTGTTCCCCTCAAGGGTAGGGCTCACCCAAGGATTTTTCGAGGAATGCTCAGCAATTCCTGCAGAAGTGTCTCGAGATTCCCGTTCAGCGGGAAGTGAAGCCCGCGACCGCCTCAGAGGTTGATCGTAACGTCGGCCTGCTTGCGCAGCTTCTTCGCGTACTTCTGGGTCGCCTTGTTCGACTTCTCGCTCTTGACCTGCTCTTTGAGCTGGGGGCGCATCTCATCGATCGAGGGCACCTCGGGGGCCTGGCCCTGTCCGCCCTGCTGGGCCATCTGCTCCTGCTGGGCTTTCGCCTTCTCATAGGCCTGGCCGATCTCTTCGCCGCTGACTTCGAACTCACCGTATTCGTCATCGATGAGGCCTTCGATCTTCAGCTGGTTCTTCAGCTCCGAGCGGACCTTCTTCTCATCCATGCCCTGGTCCTTCATGGCGGACAGGAAGTCCTTCTCGCTCATCTGCCCCGACTTCGCGGATTCCTTGAGCGCCTTGTCGATGTCCTTGTCCGAGACCGAGATCTTGCGCTTATCGGCCTCCTGGGTGAGCACCTCGGTGCTCACGAGGTTCTCGGCCGTCTGCTTCTTCAGGCCCTTCTCGTCGACCGGCTGACCCGACTGCTGAGCCTGCATCTGCATCTGCTGGTACTGAGTCTCGAAGAGAGGGACGAAATCGTCCTTCGTGATCTTCTCGCCGTTGACTTCGGCGACGACCTCGGGGATGTCCTTCGTGTTCGGTTTCCCCTGTTGGCCCTGTTGGCCCTGCTGGTCTTGTCCAGCGGAGTCAGCACCGGGGGACTGCTCGGCTGCGGCCGAGGACTCCTGCGGTTTCGCGTCGTCGCCCTGGCTTCCGCACGCGGCCAGCGCCACGACGGAGACGGACATGGCCAGGCCCAGCAACCACCGGTTGGTTCGCACAATCACTCCTGCTCTCGGATTCAGCCTGCCAGATTAACAGCGACGATTCACCGAAGAATGTGTGGAATATGTGTGTCTCTTGGCAAGGGCTCCTGCGGTCGGCCGCTGCCGCGCCTCGTCGCGGCCCGACTCGGACCGATCGGGGCTGACCACGAGCCGCCTCGGCGGGTACACTTCAGCTACCGGACGGGGGCGGCCGCGGACACACATCCGTGAAGCCTGGGGCGAAAGGAGCCGATCATGGAATCGACGTTTCGCGGGGTGTTCCTTACCTGCACCGACGTCGAGGCGACCGCCGCCTTCTATCGCGAGATCGCGGGCCTTCCGCTCGAGGCCGCGGGCGACGAGGACTACACGTACTTCGTGTTCGAACTCGACGGTGTGCAGATCGCCCTCCACGGTGCTGAGGCGTTCGCCGACTACACCTTCCCGCCGGTTGCCGAGTCGAACCTCACGCACCTGTACTTCCGGATCCCCGACCAGGCGGAGTTCCTCGAGCGGATCCGTCACGCGGGCACCCCGCTCGTCGACGTCGACGAGGTCGTCGTCACCGTCGAGGACCCCGACGGCCGGAAGGTCATGTTCGGCACGGCATGAGGAGGTGCTCCGCACAGGTCTCACGTGGGCGACTGTTTCTCAGTAGAGTCGGAGTCACAGACCGTCCGGCCCGAAGGAGCACCTGTGTCCAGTTCCGCAGCAGCATCTGCGCCCATTCCCGATTTCCGCACCGAAGCGCAGAGCCACCTCGGCGATCTCATCGCCCTGCGCCGGAGACTGCACGCTGATCCCGAGCTCGGCTTCGACCTGCCGCGCACGCAGAAGGCCGTGCTCGACGAACTCGCCGGCCTCGGACTCGAGATCACGACGGGCAAGAGCCTCACCTCGGTGGTGGCGGTGCTCCGGGGCGGGAAGCCTGGCCCCGCAGTCCTGCTCCGCGGTGACATGGACGCGCTGCCGGTGAAGGAGGAGACGGGCCTCGACTTCGCCTCGACGAACGGGAACATGCACGCCTGCGGGCACGACATGCACACTGCGGGTCTCGTCGGAGCCGCCCGCCTGCTCGCCGCGCACAGGGACGAGCTGCCCGGATCGATCATCTTCATGTTCCAGCCCGCCGAGGAGGTCGAGGGCGGTGCCGAGCCGATGATCGCCGAGGGCGTCCTCGACGCCGCCGGAGTGCCGGTCGTCGCCGCGTACGGGATCCACGTGGAGGCCGATGAGCGCGGGCGCTTCACGACCAGGGGCGGGCCGCTCATGGCCGGATTCGCCGATCTCAACCTCACGATCCACGGCGCCGGCGGGCACAGCTCCCAGCCGCAGTCGACCCGCGACCCGGTGCCCGCGATCGCCGAGATCGCGCTGGCGCTGAACACGATGACGACTCGGTCCTTCAGCATCTTCGACCCCATCGTCGTCTCCGTCACCCAGCTCGAAGGCTCCCAGGCGAGCAACGTCATCCCGGACTCGGCGAAGCTCGCCGCCTCCATCCGCTTCCTCTCCGCCGACTCACTGACACTGCTGCAGGAGAGAGTGCACGAGGTCGCCGAGAACATCGCCCGGGCGCATCGCTGCACCGCCGAGGTGGACTTCCAGGTGGGCTTCCCCGTGACCGTGAACAACCCCGGCGAGACGGCGACGGTCCTCGGCCGCCTCGGCGAGGTGTTCGGTGAGGAGAGGGTCGTCGAGGCCGAGCATCCGCGGATGGGCTCCGAGGACTTCTCCTATGTGCTCGAGAAGGTGCCGGGGACCTTCGTGTTCCTCAGCGCGACTCCGGAGGGCATTGATCCTGCGGCGGAGACGAACCACTCGCCACGCGTGCAGTTCGACGACGGTCTGCTCGGCGATCAGTCCGCGGCGCTGGCGCATCTGGCGTTCGCGCGGCTGGCCGACGAGGCGGGGTGAGGCGGCTCGAGCGCCGTCCTCCGTCGAACCGGGCCCTCTCAGGCGTTCGAGGGGACGGTTTCGGCCGCCTCGGCGAGGGCTCGCCTCTTCGCGCCGCGGTGACCGATGACGGTGGCAACCGCGATGGCGACGGCGACGAGGGCGATGCCGATCCATTGATTGAGCATGAGCGTCGCTGCGCCGGCCAGCGCTCCGATGAGGATGAGGATGACTGCGAGCAGGCGTCGGATCCACCGGATGCTGTCGCCGCCGGCCAACCGCGAGTCGGAGGCCAGCCCGACGATCGTCGAGGTCACGACCACGGTGGTGACATCGGCGATCTTCATCTTCCGAGCAGCGGCCGCCTGCGCCCCCATGAGCGCCGATAGCGCCGAGGTGAAGACCGTGCCGGCGAGGCCGACCTCGGGGTCGGGCATCAGACCAACGTACAGGGAAAGCCCGGCACAGCCTGCGGCTACGATCGCGAAGATCAGCGTCGTCCGCCTCTGCCAGGCCTCGCCGATGTCACCGAGGATCCGGCCGGACAGGGCGGCGCCGATCATGAAGAAGACGAGAGCGAGCGCGGGCCTGAGGACGGGAACGCCGTCGGCCCCGGCCAGACCCATGCCGAGGATGACGACGTTGCCGGTCATGTTCCCGGTGAAGACCTTGTCGAAGCCGAGGTAGCCGATGGCGTCGACCATGCCGGTCGAGAAGGTCAGCAACAGCAGCATGGCCAGGTCGAGTCGACGTGTCATCGGCTCCCTTTCGTCGGAGAGTGTGGGAGTGCCGCGGCGGTGCATTCCGAGCGTCGGGAATTGGAATGCACTTCGGCCGTCCCATTATTCGGAATATCCTCAGCGTTTGTATACAAAACTTTAAGCGCCCTATAAATTGTATGCAAATACTGCTTAAGGTTTGAGATCACGAGGGAGTGCGAGTGAAAAAGCGGATAGTTGCGGTGCTTGCGGGTGCCGCTCTGCTGGCCGGATGTGTGCCGGTGCAGCCATTGGGTGAGCCGCCCGAACGGTCCGACGTGAAGTCGATCGACGCTGATCCCGCAGACTTCCGCGATGGTGGCGACCTCGTCATGGCGCTGTCCTCGGAGCCCGACCGGCTCGACCCGACCACTTCCTCATCGCTCTATACCCGCTATGTCATGCAGACGATGTGCCAGAAGCTCTACGACATCGACGAGAACGGTGAGATCACCCCGATGCTGGCCACTGCGATGCCTTTGATCTCTGAGGACGGAAAGACGGTGCGGATCCCCGTCAGAGACGGCGTGAAGTTCGCCGACGGGACGGAATTCGACGCCGAGGCGGTCAAGACGACGATCGAGCGCGGAATCAATCTCGAGGAATCATCGAGAGCCGCAGAACTCGGGCCCATCAACGAGGTGTCCGCGCTCGACGCCCACACAGTGGAGGTCACCTTCGACCAGCCCTTTGCCCCGTTCACCGCAGCGCTGGCCGATCGAGCCGGGATGATCATGTCTCCCACGGCGCTGGAGAAGGAGGGCGAGGACTTCGGCGACAATCCGGTCTGCGTGGGTCCGTTCAAGTTCGAGAAGCGCATCGCGCAGACTTCGATAAAGGTCGTCAAAGACCCGAACTATTACGACGCCGACAAGGTCCACCTCGATTCAATCACCTATCAGATCATGACCGACGCCAATATCCGAGCCGCGAACATCCGCTCCGGAGACGTGCAGGTCGCCGATACGATCTCCCCCCAGGACGTCGATGCTTTGGACGAAGAGTCGGGGATCGGTCTCCTGCAGTCGAACTCCCTCGGATATCAGGGACTGACTGTGAATATGGGGTTCGGCGACGCTCCGGAGAACTTCGAGACGCCCTTGGGCCAGAAGCCCGAAGTGCGCAGGGCACTGTCGATGGCGATCGACCGCAAGGCCCTCGTCAACACCGTCTTCAACGGGTGGTTCTCGCCTGCGTGTTCCGGCATCTCTCCCGACAGTCCGTTCGCCACGGAAGCCAGCGACGAATGCGTCGACTACGACCCAGAGAAGGCCAAGCAGATCCTCAAGGATGAGGGAGTCGAACTTCCGCTGACCGTGAATATGAAGGTATCGAACACGCAGGACACATTGCGGTTCGCCCAGGCTGTCCAAGCTGCCGCCAAAGAAGCGGGCTTCGACATCAAAGTGCAGCCGATGGAGTATACCGCTCTGCTCGATGCGCAGGACCGCGGTGACTACGAACTGCTTCAGCTGGGATGGTCAGGACGAGTGGATCCACACGGCAACCTCTACACCTTCCACTATCCCGGTGCTGCCAATAACGTCACCGGCGAGGACGATCCGCAGCTCAATGATCTTCTCACCAGCGCCAGCGAATCCACGGACGAGGGCGAGCGAGCCGACCTCTACGGCCAAGCATCTCAGCGGATCGGGGAGATCAACTCGATCATCTACCTCTACAGACAGAAGAACCTCACCGCATACACCGAGGACGTCGCTGGAATCGACGTCTATTCCGACGGCGTCGTTCACCTGTCCGAGGCCGGCTTTCTCAAGAACGGAGGTCAGCGATGACTCGGTTCGTCCTCACGAAGATCCTGCACGCGATCATCACCTTCGTGCTCTCCGGAATCGTCATCTTCTTCGGAGTGCGGCTCCTTCCGGGTGATCCCGCCTTGGCCATGGCCGGTGAGGAAGCGACACCCGAGCGGCTCGACGCTATCCGCGCTGATCTCGGTCTCGATCAGCCTCTGCTCGTCCAGTTCCTCAAGTTCATCGGTTCCATCCTCACCGGTGACCTCGGGGATTCCACACGAACGGGCCTCCCGGTGACCGACATGATCGCGACGACGCTTCCGGTGACTCTGTGGCTGGCTCTCTACGCCATCGTGGTCGCAGTCGTCGCCGGGATCGCCCTGGGAATGATCGCGGAGCGCTTCCGCGGGAGGTGGCCCGAATTCGGAAGCAACTTCATCGCCCTTCTCGGTCTCTCGGTTCCGAATTTCTGGCTCGGGCTCCTGGCCATCCTCGGCCTCGCGGTGAGTCTGGGGTGGTTCCCTGCCTCCGGGTACGTCGATGTGCTCTCGGATCCGATCCGCGGCATCTACTATCTCACCCTGCCCTCGGTCATTCTCGGCACCAGCCTGGCTGCCGTCATCACGCGACAGACGCGAGCTTCGATGATCGAGACCATGGGAACCGACTATGTGCGGATGGCGCGAGCGAAAGGGCTCTCGCGGCCGCGCGTGCTGTTCCGCTACGGGCTGCGCAACTCACTCATCGTCCTCGTCACCATCGTCGGTCTGCAGCTGGGCGGCCTCATCTCGGGTGCCGTGGTCACTGAGCGCATCTTCGCGCTGCCCGGCATCGGCAAGCTCACCCTGGATGCAGTGTTCTCCCGCGACTATCCGGTCATCCAGGCCGTCGTCCTGGTGATCACTGCGTCGTACATTCTGATCAATCTGGCCGTTGACATCCTCTATTCGGTCATCAACCCACAAATCCGCGTCAGCGAGGATGCCTCATGAGCACACCGATCGTCACCAACACGAACAAGAGCACCCAGGGTCTCGACCCGGAGTTCCACGCCTCGACGAACAGAACACTGTGGCTGATCAAATCGATCGTGGGAACTCCTCTGGGGCTCATCGGCTCGGTCATGGTCGTTCTCGTCGTCCTCATCGGCGTCTTCGCACCGCTCATCGCGCCGTACGGGTTCGCCCAGACGAATTTCCATGTGCCATTTCAAGTTCCGGGGACCATCGGCTATGTCTTCGGCACAGATGACCTCGGGCGAGACATCCTGTCGAGACTGGCATTCGGAGTCCGGGCCTCACTTCAGGTGGGTCTGCTGGCTGTCCTGCTCGCTGTCGTCGTCGGAACACCATTGGGGCTCTTGGCCGGTTACTTTCGCGGTCTCGACTCGGTCATCTCCCGATTGACCGATGTCACCCTGGCCTTCCCGTTCCTCATCATCGCGGTCGGTCTGGCTGCGATCTCCGGCCCGAGCCTGTCGAACGCCGCGATCGCCCTCGGTATCTCGCAGGTGCCGACGATGATCCGCGTGGTCAGAGGAGAGACGATGCGGCTGAAGTCCGCCGACTTCGTCAAGGCGGCCATCGCCACCGACGCGTCGAAGGCCAGAATCCTCGGCATGCACATCCTTCCCAACGCTGCCTCGGCGATCATCGTTCAGGCCACGGTCATCCTTCCCACCGCCGTCATCGGCGAATCGATGCTCTCCTTCCTCGGCTTGGGAATCCAGCCGCCATCGCCCAGCCTGGGGATCATGCTCTCCGATGCGCAGCAGTACATCTTCCGTGCACCGTCCACAGCGCTGTTCCCCGGTCTCGCAATCCTCTTCATCTGCCTGGCCTTCAACCTCTTCGGCGACGCCCTGCGCGACGCCCTCGACCCCAACTCCAAGAAGGGACACTGACTTGTCATTCACTCCACCTGCGACTTTCACCACCCGCCCCACGCTCGAAGGCCACTTCGGTATGGCGGCCTCCACCCACTGGCTGGCTACCGCCGCCTCGCAGGCCGTGCTCGAACGCGGTGGCAATGCCTTCGACGCCGCTGTAGCCGGCGCCTTCCTCCTGCACGTCGTCGAACCGCACCTCAACGGCCCGGCTGGTGACATGACGGGCATCTTCGCGACAGCCGAGGATCCGTCGAATCCGAAAGTCATGATGGGACAGGGGCCGGCCCCAGCTGCGGCGACGATCGAGCACTACCGCAGCGAGGGCCTCGATATGGTGCCCGGAGCGGGGGCGCTCGCTGCGGCGGTTCCAGGAGCGGTCGATTCGTGGCTCAACCTGCTCGAGCATCACGGCACCTGGGAGGTCGCGGATGTCCTCGACTTCGCTATCGACTATGCCGACAACGGACATCCGGCTCTTGCTCGCACTGTCGGGACGATCGAGCGGGTTCAGGACCTGTTCACAGAACATTGGCCGAGTTCAGCGGCTCAATGGCTGCCGGAAGGCAAGGTCCCGGAGGCTGGAGAACTGATCTTCAACCACGCCTACGCCGACGTTCTGCGCAGACTCATCGCGGCCGGCGGGGAAGAGCCCACACGGGAAGGCAGGGTCCAGGCCGCTCGCCGCGAGTGGAAGACCGGCTTCGTCGCCGAGGCGATCGCAGAATTCATCACTGCCCCCCACCGGCATTCGACGGGAAGCGACCACGCCGGAGTGATGACCTTGGAAGACATCGCCGGATTCGATGCGCACTTCGAGGAACCCGTGACCATTGACTTCCGCGGCCATCAGATCGCGAAGATCGGCGCATGGGGGCAAGGGCCCGTGCTTCTGCAGGCGCTGAAGATTCTTGAGGGATACGACGATGAGCGTCTGGACCCCTCCAGTGAACTCGGCGCCCACACCATTCTCGAGGCGCTCAAGCTGGCGATGGCCGACCGCGACACGTACTACGGTGACGGCGAAGTCGATCTCGACTGGCTGCTCAGCGACGACTACGCTGCAAGTCGGCGGGCGCTCATCACGGAAGAGGCTTCTGCAGAGTTCCGCCCGGGGACCAGCCGTAAAGGTCTCGCTCCGGCATTCGCACCGCCACTCGTCCTCGAAGGTGCGGACCGGGAGGAGCTCATCAAAGCGGGGATCGGCGAACCCACCGTGCAGAAGAACGGCGTCAACAACGGCGACACCTGCCACATCGATGTCGTCGATCGCTGGGGCAATATCATCTCGGCAACGCCCTCGGGCGGGTGGCTGCAGTCCTCACCGACCATTCCGCAGCTCGGCTTCGGCCTCGGCACCAGGCTGCAGATGATGTGGCTCGATGAGACCGCTCCGTCGGCTCTCGCCCCAGGCAAGCGGCCCCGCACGACCCTCACCCCGACTCTGATCTCCAAAAACGGTCAGCCAGTCATCGCACTCGGCTCTCCCGGCGGTGACCAGCAGGAACAGTGGCAGCTGCTGCTGATACTCCGGCTTCTCGTCGGCGGTTACGCGGCTCAGGAAGCCATCGACGCCCCGGCTCTGCACACGACTGCGTTGGCCGGGTCCTTCTGGCCCCGCACGTGGGTCCCCGGGGGAGCGGTCGTCGAGGATCGCCTCGGCGATGAAGTCATCAACGGTCTCATCAGCCGGGGACACGCGGTGACCAAGGCCGGCGACTGGGAGTTGGGCCGGCTGTCGTGTGTCTCCCGGGACCCAGAAACCGGACGGATGACGGCAGGGGCGAACCCGCGCGGGGCCCAAGGCTATGCGGCAGGCAGGTGAATGACGTGAGCGGAGAATTTGTGCTCGAGGTCTCGGGGCTGGAAGTCTCCTACGAGTCACCGGTGCTCCACGATGTGAGTTTCACTCTCGCGCCGGGGGAGCGTCTGGCACTTGTGGGGCAGTCGGGTTCGGGAAAGTCGACGACTATCGGAGCAATCTTGGGACTGCTTCCCGGCGCGGGCAGAGTCAGCGCCGGATCGGTGAAGTATCGTGGCGAGGAACTGGTCGAGGCGGACCGACAGAGGCTGCAGGAGCTGCGTGGCCGATCGATCGCGCTCGTGCCTCAGGACCCGATGGCCAGTCTCAACCCGAGCATGCGCGTGGGCGACCAGATCGCTGACGCCCTGTGGACCTACGGGGTCAAGGACTCGGCTGAGCTGACTCGTAAGGTCGTGCAGCTGATGACTGATGCGGGTATCCCGGACGCGGAGAATCGGAGACGCTCCTATCCCCATGAGTTCTCTGGCGGAATGCGGCAGAGGGTGCTGATTGCGATTGCGCTGTCGGGAGACCCCGACCTCATCATCGCCGATGAGCCGACGTCGGCACTCGATGTGACGGTGCAGAAGCAGATCCTTGATCATCTGCAGAAGCTTGTCACGGAAAGAGGCACTTCGCTGCTGTTCGTCACTCACGATCTGGGAGTGGCCGGCGAGCGGACCGACACCATCCTTGTCATGCACCAAGGACGAGTTGTCGAACGTGGTGCGCCCCAAGATGTCCTCGGTGACCCTCAGGACGAATATACGAAGTCGTTGGTCAAGGCGGCACCGAGCATCGTCGTCGAGCGTGAAGGCCGACCGCTGGCGGATCCAGACGGTGTCGATGAGGCGACGCAGCCGGAGAAGGTCCTCGAGATCAGCGATCTGCACAAGGTGTACAGGCTTCGTGGGCGCGGCAAGGAGGTCCATGCACTCAAAGGTGTGAGCTTCTCCGCGCAGCGCGGTCAGACGACCGCGGTCATCGGCGAGTCGGGATCCGGAAAGTCGACCATCGCGAAGATCGTCCTCGGTCTCGAAAAAGCGACGAGTGGCGAAGTGCTCGCCGGAGGTCGCAATGTCGACGCGACTTCGCGGGCTGAGCGCAGCACTCTGCGTCGATTCAGTCAGCCGGTGTTCCAGGATCCGTACTCCTCGCTGAATCCGATGTGGAGCATCGGACGGATCATCCGCGAACCGCTCGACGTGTTCAAGATCGGCGGGACGGCTGAACGCAGCGCGAAAGTCCGAGAGGTGCTCGAACAGGTGGCGCTGCCGGAGTCGATGCTCGAGCGTCGGCCTGCGGAGCTGTCCGGCGGACAACGACAGAGAATCGCGATAGCCCGGGCCCTCATCAGCGAACCGGAACTGCTGATCTGCGACGAAGCAGTATCCGCGCTCGACGTATTGGTCCAGGAGCAGATTCTCGACCTTCTTCGCGACCTGCAGTCGAGCCTGGGGGTGAGCTGCCTGTTCATCACCCATGACCTTGCAGTCGTCTCGAACTTGGCAGACGATGTTGTTGTGATGAAAAGCGGAGAGATCGTAGAAGCTGGAACGACGAGAGATGTCATCGAGCATCCGAAAGCCGATTATACGCAGAGGCTTCTGACGGCTGTTCCGGGTTCCGGCCTGCTCAATGTCTGAGCCTGAACGCACGACCCCGCTCACCTCGAGCAGCGTCAGCGTCGGGGCACAGATCCGTGATGACATCATCAAGGGGGTCCACCCGTCGGGCACCAAGCTGCGGGAGGCCGCCCTTGCCAAACAGTACGATGTCTCGCGGATCCCGGTTCGGGAGGCGCTTCGCTCGCTCGAAGCCGAAGGGCTCGTCGAGTCTCGGCCGTACAGCGGCAGCATGGTCGCGCCCTCCCCGATCGAAGATGCCGAGGACCTCTTCGAGATCCGCATCGTTCTCGAATCGGCGACGGCGAAACGCGCGGCGAAGCGTGCAGCCGAACTCAACGGCAGCGATGTACCCGATCCCAAGTGGCGCGCCCAGCGCAAGGAGATCAGCGACATCCTCGACGCCGGTGACATCGTCATAGGGCAGGAACGCTACGAGGAACTCGCCGTGCTCAACATGCGCTTCCACTTTGCCGTCGCCGAACTCAGCGGGAGTCTGTCGTTCATCAGCCTGCTGCGTCAGATCTCGGGCAAGATCGAATGGCTGTACTCACTCAATGTCACTCGGCGCGGCCCCCAAGCCTGGCCCGAGCATCGGGAGATCATCGCGGCCATCGACGCCGGTCAGCAGGCCGAAGCCGCCGAGGTGATGGCCCGGCACGTCCGCCGCAGCCGCGATTCCTACTTCGCGATGATGGCCGAACAGTCTCAGACCACCTGAGGGCGCCCTGATACCTCGAGCAGATATCGGGGAGGGCGCCCTCAGATGGAGTGTAGGGAGATCGAGCCCTGGGCGGGCTCAGCGACCGTCAGCCGTCGGCCAGCAGCCGGTCGAGCTTGTTGTAGCCCTCGACGATTCCATGCTCCATCCCCGAGGCGACCATGCCGTCGCGGGACTCGAGCGAATCGAAGACCGAGGTCGAGGTCAGCCGGGTCCGCCCGTCGCCGAGGGCGGTCAGAGTGAGGATCTCGAGATTGACGGCATCGGGGAAGCCTTCGAAGGTGAAGGTCTGGACGATGCGCTCCTTCTCCCGCACCTCGTGGAACGAACCGAAGAATCCGTATTCGCCGTTTTCGTCGGACGCGACGTAGCTCCAGTTGCCTCCGGTCGTCGGATTCCATTCGCGGATCGTGTTCGTGATCGTATCCGGACCGCACCACTTGACGAAGAGCTCCGGGTCGATGTGGGCACGGAAGACCTTGTCCGGGCCGGCCGCGAAATCGCGGGTGATCGTTACGGTCTGCACGCCCTCGGGGACGTCGAGTTTGAGCGTCGAGTAGTCGGCGGTGTCTGTGGTGGTCATGTCATGCTCCTTCGCGTGATGTGGGTTCGTCCTCGTCCATCTGTTCGAGGACGGCGTCGAGGCGCTGGTAGCGCTGCTCCGCCTGCTGCCTGTATCTGTCGATCCATTTCGTCATGAGATCGAAGACTTTGTCTTCGAGGTGGACCGGTCTGCGCTGGGCCTCACGGGTGCGAGTGACGAGGCCGGAGTCCTCGAGGACCTTGAGGTGCTTCGACACGGCCTGCACGCTCACGTCATAGGGTTCGGCAAGCTCGTTGACCGTCGCATCGGCGACGCTGAGCCGAGCGACGATGTCCCGGCGCGTGGGGTCGGACAGGGTTGCGAAGACCTTGGAGAGCTGATCTGCCATTGAGCCTCCTGAGGGATGAGAACTATTATTCAACCAACCGGTTGAAAGGTAGCCTAGGTCTCGCACCCGCAGATAGTCAATCGTTTGGTTGAATAAAGTTCTCGAACGTTCCCCGCCGCGCCGATTTTTCTTCGCGCCCATTCGCCGAGCAAGCGAACCTGACGTACAGTCAAAACGACCAGTTTCGCCGCACCGACAACGATGTCTGGAGAAGATGATGCCCAACCTGCGACAGCAGCTGTTCCGAATCAAGCCGGTCCCACGGCAGAAGGAAGACGTCGAGACCGACCTCAAGCGCACGATCGGCCTGTTCTCACTCACGATGGTCGGCGTCGGCTCGACCATCGGCACCGGAATCTTCTTCATCCTCTCCGAATCCGTGCCGGTGGCCGGGCCTGCTGTGATCTGGTCGTTCGTCATCGCCGGAGTCGTCGCCGGCCTCGCTGTCATCTGCTATGCCGAGCTCGCCGGCTCCGTCCCCGTCTCCGGATCGTCCTACTCCTACGCCTATGCCACCCTCGGCGAGCTTCCCGCTATGGGAGTCGCCGCCTGCCTGCTCCTCGAATACGGGGTGGCCGGAGCGGCGGTCGCGGTCGGCTGGTCGCAGTACGTCAACCAGCTGCTGTACAACCTCTTCGGCTTCCAGATCCCGCACGCCCTGGCCTATGCGCCCGAAGAGGGCGGCATCGTCAACCTCCCGGCGATCATCCTGCTCGCGATGTGCTGCTTCCTGCTGGTGCGCGGCACCGGCGAATCCATCGTCGTCAACGCCATCATGGTCTGCCTGAAGATCGGCGTCCTCGTCTTCTTCATCTGCGTCGGCGTGACCGGCTGGAACACCGACAACTTCTCCGACTTCGCCCCCTTCGGCATCTCCGGCGTCGTCGCCGGCTCGGGACTGATCTTCTTCAGCTACGTCGGCATGGACGCGGTCGCGACAGCCGGAGACGAGACGAAGAACCCGAAGAAGACGATGCCCAGGGCCCTCATCGCCGCCCTCATCATCGTCACCTCCGTCTACGTCCTCGTCGCCGTCGCCGCGCTCTCCGCCCAGCCCTGGGAAGAGTTCGAAGGCCAGACTGCCGGTCTCTCGGCGATCCTCGAGGCCATCGTCGGCTCCCAGTGGCCGGGCACCGTCGTTGCCGCCGGTGCTGTGATCTCGATCTTCTCCGTCACCCTCGTGTCGATCTACGGCCAGTCCCGCATCCTGTTCACCATGGCAGGAGACGGCATGATGCCCAAGCTGTTCCGCGACGTCAATCCCCGCACGCTCACCCCGGTCAAGGGCACGATCGTCGTCACCGTGGTCATCGCAGTCCTCGCCGGTTTCATCCCCCTGAACTTCCTCGCCGAGATGACCTCGATCGGCACCCTCGTCGCCTTTGTCGTCGTCTCCCTGGCCGTGATCATCCTCCGCGTGCGCGAACCGAACCTCGAACGCGGCTTCAAGGTTCCCTTCTACCCGGTGCTGCCGGTGCTGTCGATCATCGGCTGCTTCTGGATCATCTCCAGCCTGCAGGTCATCACGATCGTCGTCTTCGTCATCTGGACCGCCATCATCCTCGGGCTCTACTTCGTCTTCGGCCGCAAATCGTCCGTCCTCGGCAGGCAGCTCGCCGAGGCGGGTCCCGCCCTTCAGGAACCCAATGATCCCGCTGGAGGTCGATCATGACCATCGTCGTCGGAGCCGCGCCCGGCCAGGACAACAGCGCCGCCGTGGAACTCGGCATCGTCATGGCCCGCACCTACCGGAAGACCCTGACAGTGGCCGCGATCAGCTCGACCGCCTGGCCGCCGAGCCGAGACAAGATCGACGCCGAATACCAGGCGCACATCCGCAGAATCGCCGAGGCGACCCTCGACCAGGCGCGCGATCTCGTGCCTTCCGATATCGAGGCCGACTACCTCGTCCGCGGTGCCGGCTCCTCGAGGCGCGGACTGCTGGAGGTCAGCGAGAGCGTCGGAGCACACCGCCTCGTCGTCGGTCCGGCCGCCGACGGGAGGCACGGCCGGATCGCTCTGGGCTCGGTGTCGAACGGGCTGCTCCACAGTGCGGAACTGCCCGTGGCGCTCGCCCCGGCCGGCTACCGCGCCGAGGCGGGCGCGAAACTGCAGCGGATCAGCGCGGCCTACAGCGGCTCCTCCACCTCGGCGGGACTCATCGTCGGAGCCGCCATGGTCTCCGCGGAGTCGGATGTGCCCTTCCGGATCGTGTCCTTCGCCCCGAGGCCGCGCGTGCTGTCCGCGGCGAGCATCGGGCTGAATGCGGAATCGCACGTCGTTGATGAGTGGGCCGAGGTCGTGAGAGAGCACACGGACAAGATCCTGTGCTCGATCGACCAGCTCGACATCAGACCAGGTGAGACGGATGTCGCTGTGGGCACCGGGCCGGACTGGTCGGCGGCGCTCAACGCCGTGGAGTGGAAGCACCCCGAGGTGATGATGCTCGGCTCGTCGGGGCTGGGCGCGCTCAAGCGCGTGTCGCTGGGAAGCCACGCGATGCGGATCCTCCAGAACTCGCCTGTGCCGGTCGTCGTCGTGCCCCGGCGCGCGAAGGAGAGCTATATGCGCGGCATGTGAGATGTGCGAGGGGCGGCTCGCCGCGAGAACCAGGCCATTGCGTGGCGGGCAGCCGCACTCTCATGTCCAATACTTGAACAGTTCCAGTCTGCGTTTCGGGACGACGCTACCGTGGTCGATGGTCACAACGAAGTGGCTGAACCGAACGAGAGGAACCATATGGAACTGCAGCGCCTGGGGCCGATCGGCCAGGAGATTCCCGCCGTCCGCGTCGACGATGTCTGCTTCGATCTGCGCCCGCTGACTGCCGACATCGATCCGAAGTTCTTCGCAGCCGGCGGAGTCGAACAGGTCACTGCGGCCCTCGAGGCCGGTGAACTCACGCCACTCGACGGTGCCGACGATCTGCGCATCGGCGCACCGCTGACTCGTCCCTCGTCGATCGTGTGCGTGGGCATGAACTATGCCGAGCACGCGGCAGAGGCCAGGGCCGCACCTCCCGAGCGTCCCGTCATCTTCTTCAAGATGCCCTCGACCATCGCCGGGCCCACGGATCCGATCGAGCTGCCGCCCGAGGCTGCGAAGGCCGACTGGGAGGTAGAGCTGGGAGTGGTCATCGGCACACGAGCCTACCGGGTCGCCTCGGCGGAGGACGCGATCGATCATGTCGCCGGCTTCGTGCTGGCCAACGACCTGTCCGAACGCCGCCTGCAGATCGAGGAATCCGGCGGACAGTGGTCGAAGGGCAAGAACCTGCCCGGCTTCACTCCCTTGGGCCCGTCGATCAGGCCCGCCGCCGAGGTGGACTCCCGTTCGCTGCGCCTGCGCAGCTGGGTCAACGGTGAGGTCCGACAGGATTCGTCGACCAGCGACCTCATCTTCTCCGTCGGGGAGATCATCCACCAGCTCAGCCAGGCGATGGCGTTCGAGCCGGGCGACGTCATCCTCACCGGCACGCCGCAGGGAGTGGCGCTGTCCGGCCGGTTCCCCTATCTGGCCGACGGTGACGTCGTCGAGATCGAGGTCGAGGGGCTCGGCCGCCAGCGACAGGTCGTCACCGTCACGCAGTGAAGGATGAGCGCCGAGGCTGCGCGGCCCTCATCGGCATATCGGCGGGGCCGCCGCTCGGCGCCGCTGCCGCTGCTCGACGCCGCTGCCTTCAGGATGTCCGACCGGCGGCGACCGAGTCTGCGATTCCTCTCGCGTCGGTGGTGCTCAGCAGGACCTCGTCGAACCCCGTCATCTCCCGATCGGTCTGCAGGCGCAGCAGCGGCAGCCCGCGCTTCATCGCGACCAGCCTTCGGGTGCCTGAGAAATGGGTGAACGTACCGAGCTTGCGGCGGCCGGAGATGGCCAGCCCCGAGCGCATGCCGAGCACTTCTGATGTCCACCCGGGCTCCGCTCGTGCTGCGCGGATCGCGTGGGCGGGAACGTGAAAGGTGCTGCGGCCCGTCATCATCGATTCCCATCCGGGAAATCCGACAGTGAGGCCGTGCTGATCGTATTCGACCTGCGTCATCGCAGTCTCCTCTGATTCAATGTGAGTGTCTGTTCGAGAATATTATCACGATGATAACAATGGAGGAAGTCCCATGGTCGCTGAGGATCCGTCCGCTGAGTACGCCGAGGGATCGGCGGTCGACGCTGTGCTGCATCCGGTGCGGATGAAGATCGTCGGGCAACTCGGTGGTCGCACGATGACGACGACGCAGCTGCGCGAAGCTCTGCCCGAGGTCAAGCAGGCGACTCTCTACCGGCACATCTCGGCGCTTCTGGAGGCCCAGGTCCTCACCGTCGTCGACGAACGGAAGGTGCGGGGAGCGGTCGAACGGACCCTGGGCCTGGGGGAGCGGCTGGCGCATGTCGACCACGAGGGCCTCGATGCGATGGATGACGTCCAGCTGCGTTCGGCGTTCCTCGGCTTCCTCACCAGTCTGTCGTCCGACTTCGAGCGTCTCCTCGATGAGAGCGGCCGGGAGGACCGAGGGCTGCTCGGCTTCACCCGCGCTCCGCTCTACATCGATCCCGAGGAGCTTCCGGCGCTGCAGTCCGGACTCATGGACCTCCTCGCGCCCTATCTGGAGCCGAGACGAGAAGGGCAGAGGCGCTTCAGCCTCGCCACCGTCCTCCTTCCCGAGGTCGACTCGGCTTCCTCGGAGCAGTCAGAGCAGTCAGAGAAGTCAGCGGAAAATGCTTCTGCGGATTCGACCGGCGCCGAATAGTCGGGCATCGGCCGCTCCGGAGAGGCCGGCCGCCCCGCTCACGCCCCGACGGCGGATATCCCCGCCGCAGCCGGCGACACCTGGCACCATGGGAGAACCGAACCACGCACGACTAGGAGCATCGTTATGAGCAGGCACCGACTTCCCCTCACCGGTGTGCGAGTCCTCGAACTCGGAAACTACATCGCCGCGCCCACCGCCGGCCGGATGCTCGCCGACTTCGGCGCCGAGGTGATCAAAGTCGAGCGCCCGGGAACCGGAGACGAGATCCGCAATTGGCGGCTCAAGGCCGGCACCACCTCGATGCTCTACCGCACGATCAATCGCAACAAGAAGTCCGTCGTGCTCGACCTGCGCTCCGAGGAGGGGCGAGAGGCCGTGATCGAGCTCGTCCGCCGCAGCGACATCGTCCTGGAGAACTTCCGTCCCGGCACCCTGGAGAAGTGGGGACTGGGCCCGGATGTCCTCGAGCAGGCCAATCCGGAGCTCGTCCTCGTCCGCATCTCCGCATTCGGCCAGACCGGGCCGATGGCCGCGCGTCCCGGCTTCGCCGCCGTGGCCGAGGGATACTCGGGCTTCCGCGAGCTCGTCGGCGACCCCGATCGCCCGCCCGTGCGCGTGGGCATCTCCATCGGCGACTCGATCGCCGGCATGCAGGCCGCCTTCGGAGCCGTGATGATGCTCTTCGACCGTCAGCGCCAGAAGATCGCCGGAGCCGCCGAGGCGGTCGTCGGCTCCGCTCACAGCTTCGAAGGGGAGGGGCCGCTGTCCGAGCGGACCGTCGACGTGGCGCTGAACGAGGCGATGTTCTCCGTCATGGAGTCCCTCGTGCCCGACTATTCGGCCTTCGGCGAGATCCGCACCCGCACCGGCGGACGGATGGAGGGCATCGCGCCGTCGAACGGCTACCTCTGCGCCGGTGGGAAATCCGTGGTCATCGCCGGCAACGGAGACGGGATCTTCGGGCGGCTGATGAATGCCATCGACCGTCCCGACCTCGCCGAGGATGCCGAACTGCAGACGAACGCCGGACGCTGGGGCCGTCGGGAGGAGCTCGACGAGGCGATCGGCGCCTGGTGCGCCGAGCGCGAAGTCGACGAGGTCGTCGAGATCCTCGAGGACGCCGGCGTCCCCGCGGGCCCGATCTACACCGCCGAGGACCTCGTCGCCGATGAGCAGCTGGCCGCCCGCGGGATGATCCAGAACCATGACGTCTCCACCGGCGAGGAGGTGCTCGAAGACGTCGCTTTCCCCGGAGTCACCCCGGTCATCGGCGGCGAATCGATCGCCATCGACCACCTCGGGCCCGACCTCGGCGAGCACACCGAAGAAGTGCTCGACTGGCTGGGCCTCCACCGCGAGGGCACGGCAGCCGATGACGAGAGCGGGGCGAATACCGAGGACTGAGTCCCGGTGAACGGGACTTTTGCTGGGCAATTCTCCCAGCATTCTCACATGGCGAACACAGCCTGGCCCGGGAACAGAGCGCGTTGTATAACGAGATCAGCCCCGCGCACAGTCGCACGGAGGTGAATAGTTTCCCGTTATTCGGGAGCATGTGAGAAGGAGTCCCATTGGCCCGGCCCCACACAGTCGAGATCCTCGACACCACTCTGCGCGACGGACTGCAGATCGAGAAGACGCTCGTGCCCACCGACGTCAAGGTCGTCCTTGCCGAGAAGCTCATCGCCGCGGGACTGAAGCAGATCGAGGTCGGGTCCTTCGTCAATCCGAAGAAGGTCCCGCAGATGGCCGACACCGACGAACTCCTGCGCCGTCTGCAGCCGCACGAGGCCGACGGGGTCGAGTTCTTCTCCCTCGTCTTCAACCTCAAGGGCGCCCAGCGGGCCGTCGACGCCGGAGCGAAGAACATCAAACTCGTCCTCTCGGCCTCCGAGGGGCACTCGCGGGCGAACTCCGACGCCTCCGTCGCCGAGGCGAGCGAACGTCTCATGGCAGCCGCCGACTATGCCCGTGACGAGGGGCTGCGCTTCGACATCACGACCGCCGTGAGCTTCATCTGCCCCTTCGACGGCATCACGGACGCCGGCCACCTCGTCGAGGTCCTCCGCCCCTTCGTCGAGGCCGGCTCCCACGGCATCGGCGTGGCCGACACCATCGGCAACGCCAGCCCCTCCCTGGTGCGTCGGAACACTCAGGCCGTGCGCGAGGCTTTCCCCGACAGACCGGTCAACCTCCACCTCCACGACACCTACAACTTCGGGATGGCCAATGTCATCACCGCCCTCGACCTCGGGATCGCGAACTTCGACGCGGCCATGGGCGGGCTCGGCGGCTGCCCCTTCGCCCCGGGCGCGGCAGGCAACATCGGCACCGACGACCTCGTCCACCTCCTCCACCGCGAAGGAGTGGCCACCGGCGTCGATGTCGCGGCCCTGACCGAGGTGCGTGAGCCCCTCATCGCCGCCGTCGGACACGGACTGACCTCGAGCCTGTCGGACATCCCCGCCACCCCCGCGGCCTTCGACGACCGCTTCGCCCCCGCCTCGGCGAGGGACAGCGCATGAGCACGGAACCGCTGCCGCTCGAGGGCATCCGCGTCATCGAGTTCTCGCACATGGTCATGGGCCCCAGCTGCGGGATGATCCTCGCTGACCTCGGCGCCGAGGTGGTCAAGGTCGAACCGCGCGGCGCCGGGGACAAGACCCGCTACCTGCCCGGCTCGGGATCCGGACTGTTCCCCGCGTTCAACCGCAACAAGCACAGCGTCCAGCTCGACATCGCCGAGGCGGACGACCGTGACACGGTCCTCGAACTCATCGATTCCGCCGACGTCCTGCTGGAGAACTTCCGTGTCGGGAAGATGGAGTCGATGGGCTACGGGTACGCCGAGCTCTCGGCCCGCAATCCGCGGCTCATCTACTGTTCGCTCAAGGGCTTCCTGCCCGGCCCGTACGGGAACCGGGCGGCCCTCGACGAGGTCGTGCAGATGCTCGGCGGGCTCGCCTATATGACCGGTCCGCCCGGCCAGCCTCTGCGCGCCGGCGCGAGCGTCAACGACATCATGGGCGGCATGTTCGGCGTCATCGGCATCCAATCGGCGCTGCGGGTCCGTGAGACCACCGGACGCGGCAAGCTCATCAACTCCGCCCTGTTCGAGAACAACGCCTTCCTCGTCGGCACCCACATGGCCCAGGCGCAGATCAGCGGTGAGCCGCCGCGGCCGATGCCGACCCGGCAGGCGACGTGGGCCGTGTACGACATCTTCCGCGACGCCGATGACAACCAGGTCTTCGTCGCCGCCGTCTCCGATGGGCAGTGGCGCGACCTGTGCGAGGAATTCGGGCTGAGCGGGCTCGCCGCCGATCCGGACTTCCTGACCAATCAGGGCCGAGTCGACCAGCGCGAACGCATCCACCGCGAACTCCAGACGGCGCTGTCGGAACTGACGCTGGCCGAGATCGAGGAGAAGTGCACCCGCCGCGGACTGCCGGTCGCGCCGGTCAATACCCCGGCCGACCTCACCTCCGACCCGCACCTCGTGGCCTCCGGGGCACTGGCGTCGACCGGTCTGCCGACCGGGGGCGAGGTCGACGTGCCGCTGCTGCCGCTGACCTTCGATGGCCGGCGGCTCGGCCTGCGCAGCGATGTGCCCGAACCCGGCCGGCACAACGGGCACTACCGGGATGGCTCCGCGGTGCCGAACGGCCCGCCGTCGCCAGGACAACGGGGCCCCGACGACAGCTGAACGAGCCGGCGAGGCCAGAAGACTCAGCGACACCGCAACACCCAGCACCACCGGAACACCCAGTGCCACCGGAACACCCAGCGACACCAGAACACTCGGCGACAACTGAACAAAGGGGAAGACACATGCGATCGACGATGATCACGCGCACGCGGCGGGCCGCCTCGGCGGGTGCGGAGACGAAGAGGAACGTTCGCACACGCGCAGTCGGAGTCGGGGCGGTCCTCGCGGGACTCGCCCTCGTGGCCACCGCCTGCGGCAACAAGGCGCAGCCGCCCGGCGAGGGCGGGGACTACCCGAAGGGACCGGTCACGGTCACCGCGCCGGCCGAACCCGGCTCCGGATGGGACACCACGGCCCGCGCGATGGTCGAAGCCCTCCAGCAGGAGGACATTGTGAGCACCCCGCTGCCCGTGCAGAACAAGCCCGGCGGCACCGGCTGTTCCTGGATCACCTCGATGATGCAGCAGGAGAAGGGCAAGGACGACCAGATCGCCGTCACCTCCCTGGCCAGCCAGACGATGAAGGCCCGCGGCCTGTGCGAATACGGTCCCGAGGACACCACACTCATCGCCACCCTCTACGTCGAGGACTTCATGGTCGTGACCCCCGAGGACGGAGACTTCAAGGACCTCGACGCCCTGGTCAAAGCGCTCAAGGACGACCCGCAGAAGGTCACCGTCGCGGCCGCCGGCGATGACACGCTGCCGTTCGCGCTGTTCGCCGAGGAAGCCGGCATCGACCCGGCCGACATCAACTTCGTCAACTACGAC
This sequence comes from Brevibacterium renqingii, assembly GCF_017808095.1. Lineage (NCBI taxonomy): Bacteria > Bacillati > Actinomycetota > Actinomycetes > Micrococcales > Brevibacteriaceae > Brevibacterium > Brevibacterium renqingii. The sequence continues at coordinate 534,423 of NZ_JADBHG010000002.1, forward strand.
GGCGGCGGCGAACAGACGACAGCCATGCTCAACGGGGACGCGAAGGTCGCGATCGCCGGCATGAGCGAGTTCCGTTCGGTGCTCGAATCCGGGGACATCAAACCGCTCGTGACCTTCGCCGAGAAGCCCCTGGCCGCGCCTTTCGACTCGGTGCCCACCGCCAAGGACTCCGGCTACGACGTCACTCTCGGCAATTGGCGCGGCGTGTTCGGCCCCGCCGAGATGCCCGATGAGGCCGTGGATTTCTGGGCCGAGGCGCTGGAGGACATGAGCGAGACGGACACCTGGAAGGAGACGCTGAAGAACAACCAGTGGGCCGAGGAGTTCCGCACCGGCGACGATGCACAGGCCTACGTCGACGAGGCCGCGAAGACGGTCGAGGAAGGCGTCAAGGAAACCGATCTGGGCAACGGCGAATGACCGCGCAGCGCACCGACCTCATCACCGGCGGCGTCATCGCCGTCATCGGTGCGGTCTACTACATCGCGACGTTCTCCATCCAGGAGACCGCGAACATCGTCACCCCGCGCACCTTCCCCGCGATCGTGGGCATCGCGCTGATCGTGCTCGGCCTCTTCCTCGCCGGCCAAGCCGTGTACAGGGCCCGGAAGACCGCCCTCGCCGAGGCGGGGCCCGGGGTCGGCGACGCCCCCGGCGTGGGGATCGGGGACGGCGCGGCCGCCTCGGCGGGGGAGGCGGCAGATCCGCACGAGCCGCGCGGCGGGGTCACCCTCGAAGTGCCGCCGGAGCCGGCGACGCGGAAGGTCGTGTTCCAGTTCGCGCTCTTCTTCGTCTATCTGGCCATCCTCATCCCGGTCGGCTTCCTGCTCTCGACTGCGGCATTCCTCATGGGGCTGACCAGCATCTATGCGCCCGAGAAGTGGATCCGCAACCTCATCTTCTCCGTCGTCTTCGCCGTCATCGTCTACGGTGCGTTCGTCTACGGACTCGCCGTGTACCTGCCGGTCGGGATCCTGGGCTAGGTGTACTTCCCCGTGAGGTTGTGAACACGAGCTGATGGCGTGAGTCCACCGATGCCGGTATGGGGTCGGTGGAAATTA